>NZ_JABAEG010000010.1:0-176534 GCF_023701965.1 Rhizobium sp. CG4
GCGGCCCATTATGAGGACGGTCGATGAGACCAACTCCCGTTCGGGCGCACGACCGCATGCTCCTCGGGGTGGCCACCTCGGGGAGCATCCAACTTCTCAAGCATTAAAGCATAAATCGGACAGACAATTCCTGTGCCCGTCACAGGAATCCAGGCCAGCCCAAGTCCTTGGGCTGAAAGACCTTCTTCCGTCGCGCAGATTCATGAAAACCGGGCAGGGCGGGGCATGCCAAACAGCAAATAAAAACCCCGGCCAATCGACAAGGCCGGGGTTACACCTGCTCAAACATCACACCTAAAAACCTCTCACAATATACAGCGCGTCACTAGCATTTGTTATGGATGATAAACAACTACAGTTTTGCGAAGTGGTTAAACAACAAGGTTAAGTCGCCGAACCCAAAATTACGGTGATCAGATACATTCCGTCATTCCAAATTTAGAGCGCAACACAACGCAATGTGGCATGAATGATACTTACAGGAAATTTTCAAAAGCGTATTTTGTATAATGAATATTCGTCAGATATCTATGTGCTGCTAACAATTCAGCGGACATGAAGTAAACATCTCCGTTTCTACTGATTGGTCGCGTGAAGAATAGTGAATTTCTACATGCGAAAGCAGGAAATTTCGAGCATTGTTGCAGGTTGAACTGACGTAACCATCCTTGGCATTGGGAACTTTGAAATGGTGAAGCATCTCGTTACGGCATTTCTCTTCACAGGCACTGCTCTTTTCTCAATTGATATCGCGTACGCTGCAGACGGAAATGGTTACGACATCCTCCCCACGCTGGGAGGCAACGGTTCCGGCGCATTCTCGATCAGTTCCGACGGATCAGTTGTGGTTGGAAATTCAAATATCTCGGGCGGAGGTTACTTTGCCACGCGCTGGGATCTTAACGCAGGTACGCTACAAAACCTGGGGCCACTGAATGGTGGACCGTCTTCCTCTGCCACTGGTGTGAGTAGCGACGGCCAAGTGGTCGTTGGATTCGCGGGCAACGGAAGTGCAGGGGATATTACACAGGCCTTTCGGTGGACGAAGGCCACCAATACGATGGTTAGTCTTGGCGCTCTGCCCGGTGGCACCTTTTCAGTTGCCTATGGCGTAAATGCCGACGGATCAGTGGTGGTCGGCTATTCGGTTATCGCTGGTTTGGGCACGCGGCATGCGTTTCGTTGGACTGAAGATACTAACACGATGTTCGACCTTGGTGTGCTGAATAACGGATCGTCGTCTGTCGCTCACGCAGTAAGCGCCGACGGCTCTGTTATCGTTGGTGATGCTGAGGACGGTAACGCAGGCGGTAATGAGCGCGCTTTCCGCTGGGATTCGACTTCGGGTACAATGACGAGCCTTGGCACGCTAGTTGGTGACCAGCTGTCATATGCAAGAGGCGTAAACGCCGACGGTTCTGTTGTGGTGGGATGGTCGGTTGGCATCGACGCGCTAGAACGTGCCTACCGCTGGACACAGGCATCAAACATGATGGTCGATCTTAACCCGTTGAATCCGGGTCTAGCGTCAAGAGCTTTTGCTGTTAACGCGGACGGATCGGTGGTCGTCGGTGAAGCAGCAATAAGCAACGTTGGCACTCGTGCTTTTCGTTGGACTGAAGATACTGGACTGATCTCTATTGAAGACTGGTTGCGAGCCGCCGGCGTCCCAGTTGCCTCTGATTTCACATTAGTTGCTGAGGGGGTAAGCGCTGATGGCAATGTTGTGGTTGGGGTCACGCAAAACAATTCTGCCTTCATCGCCCGCGTATCCTCAGTCGGCTCCGGCGTCATTGACGTCAACGAGTTTTACGCCTCACTTGCCAACAAACCTTCCGCCAATGTCGGCCTCAACTATGCAGGCACCATTCTAAATGGCGCGCATGGCGAACCGATGCGCAACCTGCTGGAGGCCGGCCAGCAATCCCTCTGGGTCACCTCTGACATTGGTTATGACAATGGCTCCGCAAGTGATGGCGCATTTGGCGTGGCTGATTTCGGTTACGGCCTTGGTCTGGAAGGCGGCGGCACGGCACGTTTTGCCTTTGGCGGTCTTTACACCGATCAGGATATCGATGCCGGTGGCAACTTCATCAACAAGGGTTTTTATCTCGCGCCGGAACTCACGCTGCCGGTTGCAGGCAATCTCTACGCCACCATTGGCGGCTATTACGCGCCGGGCAAATTGACGGTTAACAGAGGTTATCTCAATGGCGGGGTCATGGATTATTCGATGGGCGAAGCCGACATTGATACATGGGCTGCCAAACTGCGCCTGGACTGGTTGAATGCTGCGACCATCAACGACTGGAACCTGACGCCCTATGCCAGCCTGACTTACGCCCATTCAAAGCTCGATGCCTACAGTGAGACCGGCGGTGGTTTCCCGGCCAGTTTTGATGCGGTGAAAGACCATAGCACCGTTATTCGTGCCGGTGTGGATGGCGTGCACAGGTTGGACAACAACATTCGCTTGCTGGCGCGGGCCGAAGCGGCCTACCGGTTTGAAGATGAAACTGCTGCCACCAGCGGCACCATCACCGGCCTGTCCGGCTTCAATTTCGCTGGCCAGAACACCAACCAGTTCTGGCTGCGTGGTGGTTTGGGCGCGGAAATGGATGTGGCCGGCGGCACAGCCTCGCTCAATGTCAATGTCACCACGCAGGGCGATGACCCAACCGTGTGGATACGCTCCGGCTGGAAAGTGACGTTCTGAACTTCGGGTCCTGCAGCAAGGCGGGTGATGTCGGCGCCAGTCCCTTGGAGCGAATAGCCGGCGGCGGCATTTTTGTGCCGATTGTAAACAGAATGGCGCTTGCAACGGCCATGCCGGCAAACAGCAGGAACATGGCCGGGCCACCCAGCATGCCTAGAAGCGCACCGCCCAGTGTTGGCCCGACAAAATTGCCGACAGTGGAAAAGGAATGCGCGCCGAAATAACTGCCTCTGTTGCGGTCGTTGGAAATGCCGTCCACCAGCATGTATTCCGATGGCACCACCAGAATTTCGCCAATCGTGAAGATGACGATCGAAATGGCAAAGGCCCAGAATTCACCCGATAGCAGATATCCGATTTCTCCGGCGCAAAAGAACATGCAGCCGATGACGAGTGCACGAAGCGCGCCGGTGCGTTCAATGAACCGGCGGGCAAAGGGATTACCAACAAGCACCACAACACCATTGATGGACAGCATATAGGCAAAGATCTCGACCCCGCCTTCAAAATTCGCCGCAAGATAGGGCGCTAGCGTTGCCGAAAACTGCCCGTAAACGGCAATCAGCAACGTGCCGCCACCAATAAAAAATGCCAGCCGCGGATCGCGCGCAGCAGTTTTTACCGTCTCGAACAGCGAGATCGATGCGGTCTGCTGATCGGTCCTTGACGCGGTCATGACAGGTGTCTTGTAGAGGTGCAGCGCCAGCGCAAACAGCGCATACATTGCCCCGGCAATTACGAACAGAAATGTCGAGGCTGCACCGGCGGCAATACCGATCAGCGGGCCAACCGCCCAGCCGACATTGGCGGCCGTGTACCGCCAGGAGAAATATTTCAGCCGTTGCGGCTCGGGGCAGGCATCGCTCATCATGGCGCGGGAAATCGGCTCATAAACCGCAACCGCAACAGCGCCGCCAATCTGCGCCACACAAAAGGCCAGCACCGTTTCTGCCGTGCCCATGCCCACCAGCGCCAGCGCCATTGAAATGAGGGTAATGGTCATGATGGTCTTGCGCCCGACCTTGTCGGACATTGCCCCGGCAAACGGTGCCGTCAATGCGCCAACCAACGGGCCGGCACCCAGAATGGCACCGATGACGGCCGGGCCAAGCCCAAAGGATTGTTGCAGCTTGATGGCGAGAAACGACAGCGTCATGGCGCGCGCCACCGCCACCAGACCGGAACCGGCAATCAGAAACAGAATATAGTTGCGTTGGTGGTTGCTCATCTGAAGCCCGGTCTTGCCCTGTATGTCCTGGATATCAGCAAGTTGAGGCGGCAGTCATTCGCCCCATTGCTGTTGGCGTCATGAATACAGGGTTTTGGCAAAGCCGCAATCGGTGCTTTTCGCCGCTCTGTCTGACATGAAAAACAACACGGACATGGGGTGAGATTGCTGCTACCTATGCCCCGCATGTTTCCCCAAAATGAGGCCCGTGATGACAATTCGAAACATCTGCGTTTACGGTGCAGGCGCGCTGGGTGGCGCGTTTGCCGCAACCATTGCCAACACAATCGGTGATCAGGTCAAGGTTACGGTCATTGCCCGTGGCGCGCAGCTTGCCGCGATAAAAGCCAAAGGCCTGACGATTGAAAAGGCTGGCGTCGAGACAGTCACGGCACGGGTTGATGCCACGGATAATCCCTTTGAATTGCCGCCGCAGGACCTTGTCATCACCGGCCTCAAGGGCCATCAACTGGCGGATGCCGCCAAGGGCATTGCAGCGCTGCTGCATGAAAAGACCCGCGTCATCAACATTCTGAACGGCATTCCATGGTGGTATTTCCATGGCGATGAGCACAGCCGCTTTGCAGAACGGCAACTGCCGGAACTGGACCCGGACGGGCAGTTGTGGAGCCTTGTTGGCCCGCAGCGGGTCATCGGTTGCGTGGCCTATCAGGGTGCGGAAGTCATTGAGCCCGGCACAACGCGGCTGTCCGGCAATGGCCGGTTTTTCCTTGGTGAACCATCCGGTGACATGTCTGCTGATCTGAATGATATTTCGGCCTTGCTGACATCGGCCGGTCTCAACATTCTGCCAACGGCAAGAATTCGCGATGAGATCTGGCTGAAGCTGACCAACAACGCCGCCTTTAACCCGATCAGCGCTTTGACCCGCTCGCGTATGGACGCCATCATGGCCAATCCACACACCGCAGCGCAGGTACGCAATGTCATGGGCGAAACCAAAAATGTGGGCGAAGCATTTGGCGCGACGTTTGCAAAAAGCCTTGATGAATTGGTCGACCGACCCGGCGGTTATGACCCGGTGCGCACATCGATGTTGCAGGATTGTCTGGCCGGAAAACAGCTGGAAATCATGCCGCTGACCGGCATGGTGGTGACGCTGGGCAAGCTGGCCGGTGTGCCAACACCGACCTGCGAAACCATTCTGGCGCTGACCTTGCAGCTAGATCAGGCAAACCGCGACGGGCAGGGCTGATCGCCCCTCGTTAGAACAAGACAAGAGCGGCCATCAGCGTGACGGATGCCGCTCTTGCGCCCTGTTTCAGACACATGCAGGCGTGTTGGTCCGCTCATCGCCTTCGCTGTTTTGAAGCTTTTTACCCCAGTCCCGCATGGTGATGAGAATGGGCGCAAGCGATACACCAAGCGGCGTCAGCTCATATTCCACCTTTGGCGGCACTTCGGGAAAGACCGTGCGCTTGATCACGCCATCGGCTTCCAGCTCTCGCAACTGCAACGTCAACATGCGCGGCGTGGCCGCGGACACAAGCCGGCATAGCGCGTTGAAGCGCAGCTTGCCCTCCAGCAGGTGAAACAGGATGACCGGTTTCCAGATGCCGCCGATAACGGACAGCGTGGCCTCGACAGCGCAGCCGGTGCGATCGGCCCGGCGACGTGTTCTTTTCAGGGGGGTACTATCATTCATGATACTACATGCTCAATTTGTACGTACTTCATGGATAGGATCTATATGCCTATGTTGAGGTCCTGAAAAGGAGATACCTCACATGCAACACTACATATTGACCGGAAACGAAACCCCACGCCTCAAGCTGACCTCGGGCGCACAACGCCAGCCTTTCAGAGGCGAGGTCGCCGTTGATCTGCGCGCCGCGTCGCTCAATTACCGTGACCTGATCGTTGCCAAAAATGCCAAGGACAATGTGCCGCTGTCGGATGGCGCCGGCGTTATTTCCGCCGTGGGTGAGGGCGTTGAGGGCTGGAAGGTCGGTGACCGTGTGGTGATTGGTTTCATGCCCGGTTGGGTGGATGGCCCGATCACTCCGGCCAAACAGGCAACCAGCCTTGGCGGCCAAAGCATGAATGGCGTGCTGACGGAGCAGATCGTGGTGCCGGCCGACAGCATTGTGCGCATTCCAGACACCATGACGTTTGAGGAAGCATCCACGCTGCCCTGCGCTGGCGTTACCGCATTTGCCGCGCTGTTTGAACGCCGGCCAATCCAGCCGGGTGAAACGGTGCTGTTGCTTGGCACCGGTGGCGTTTCGATCTTTGCGCTGCAACTGGCCAAACAGGCCGGTGCCCGCGTCATCATCACCTCCAGCTCCGATGAAAAGCTGGCGCGTGCCCGTGCGCTGGGTGCCGACGCGGTCATCAATTACAACACCACACCAGAGTGGCAGAACGAGGTCTTGAAACTGACCGATGGTATCGGCGCAGATCTGACGGTGGACGTGGGAGGCCCGGCGACACTGAACAAAACCCTTGCCGCCACCCGTTTTGACGGTCGCATTTCGCTCATGGGCGTGCTGACCGGCTTTGATGGCCACATTGATACGGCCGTCATCCTGTCAAAACGCATCACCTTGCAGGGCATTTATGTCGGCTCGGTTGCAATGCTGGCAGCGCTGGTCAAAACCGGCATCAAGCCGCAGGTTGATCAGGTCTTCCCGTTCAGCGAGGCGGAAGCCGCCTATGACGCGCTGCGTGACGCAGGCCACTTCGGCAAGCTGGTCATCAAGATCGGCTGAATTTTTTAAGGGTGCGGGGAGCAAGCTCTCCGCACCTTATTCTGATGACCGTCAGGTCAGCGGCGTCATCACGGCCTTCTGGTAGGCTGGCCGTGCGCAAAGGCGCTCATACCATGCCGCCAGATTTTTAAGGTCCGGCCGCTCGATGGGCAGCGAGAACCAGGCATAGGCCATACAGCCCAAGGGAATATCGCCAATGCCAAGGTGTTCACCGGAGAGATAAGGTGTCTCGCCAAGTGCCTTGTCGGCCACCGCCAGCAGCTGCGCGCACTGCTCCTGAGCGCGTTTCAGCTCGTCCTCGTTGCGCTGTTCCGGCGTGTAGCGCACCAGGTTCCAGAACAGGTCGCGAAACGGCGCGGCAAGGCTGAATGATGTCCAATCCATCCACTTGTCAGCGGCAGCCCAGCTGGCGGCATCAGCGGCCGCAAACGGCTCGCGGCCATATTGCCGGGCGAGATAACGCACAATGGCGTTGGATTCCCACAGCACCAGATCACCGTCTTCCAGGCACGGCACACGACCATTGGGGTTCATCGCCAGATACGCGGCATCATTGACCACGCCATATGCGCCACCGGCATTGATTTGTTCATAGCTTACGCCAACTTCCTCGGCGGCCCAAAGCACCTTGCGGACATTGGTTGAATTGATACGGCCCCAAATTTTCACGTCATCTACCTTCATTTCAAGCTGCAAAATCCCTTAAGGGATCGCACTGTTATTAGTCTGATTTGCGCGACATTCCACCATGGAAACGATGGCAAAACGCCAGATGTGTGTCGCACGACCGCGTGACAAGCAATTCTTCTCCGCTTATTTTCGAGGCGACGCGGAACGTATTGGCAGTAACGGAATTCAACTGTCGTTTCATCAATGGGAGCGCCCGTGAACAACGCAATTATCTATCTGATTGGCCACTACGGGGTCGGCAAATATACCATCGGCAAGGAAATCACCGCCGCAACCGGCGCAAAGCTGTTTGACAATCATCTCGCCAACAATGTGGTGTTTTCGCTGGTTGGCGTGGAGGGCGCCAAGACCATACCGGAGCGTATCTGGAACCTGATCGGCGTCATCCGCGAACAGGCTTTTCTGGCGATCGAGGAATTTACCGCACCCGATGCCAGCTTTGTGCTGACCAATTGTCTGATTGAGGGAAACCCGCGTGACAGGGCATATTTCGACCGGGCGCTGGCGTTGTCGCAAAAACGCGGCAGTGTGTTTGTGCCGGTGATACTGGCGGCCTCTGATGAGGTTCACGCAACCCGTGTTCCCTCACCAGACCGCGCCGAGCGGTTTAAAATGACCGATGTCGCAGCCGCCAACAAAAAGCGCATGGAATATCGCCTGCTGGATATCGACCACCCCAACCGCATTGATCTCGATACATCCTCCATCCCGTCGCGCGAGGCGGCACAGATCATTATCGATCACACGATAAGGCGCGCAGAAAGCGGCCGTTGAAGACATCAGGCAAACATGCATTGAAAGCTTGTTTTTCGGGCCCAGACGCACTACTCGCGCAGGTTCTTGATGCATGCAATATCACGCCCCCTGTAGAGAGCGCCCACCGGCATGCATGAAAACGGACAAAGGAATGTTGATGTCTTTCACGGTTGAAAAAACAATTCCCGCTGCGCGCATGCGCCAGTTCCATCAGATGGTTGAGCGCTGGCTTGCCGAAGGTCCGATCAAACTTGCGACCAATGCCACCATTTCAGCCATGGACAATGCCGGCCTGCCCAAGGAAGAACAGGCTGCGATCATCGAAGACCGCGACATCATCATGAAGCACAATATGCGCCTTGGTGTTATCAGCGAGGTCTTCGCGCCCGCCATCGAAAAAGTGGTGACGATGACCCGCTCCGGCACGCAAGCGCAGGATGAGATTGCGCGATTGATTGTAACCGCCATTGGCATCCGCCAGGCCGATGACAGTGAACTGATCACCTTCACCTTTGCCACGCAAGATGAGGCGGATGCCTTCGACAAATCCGTCTGAGGCATCGCAACCGCCGCACCTGTTTTAAGGCCGTTGCAGCCTTGTCTTGTCCGGTTATAGTGCCCCCGGTTTTGTGATTGCCAACAGAGCAATGACCGGGGGGACGTGATGAAAAAAAATATCCTTATTGTCGGCGGCAGTTCAGGTGTCGGGCTGGAACTGGCCCGGCATTATGTCAGCGAAGGGCATAATGTCTGCGTCACCGGCCGCACCGAACCTGACCTGCCGGATGCGCACTTTTTTCCGCTGCCGATCACCGCATCAGCGCCTGATCTGACTGAGGGCATCGACCGTCTGGTTGCGTCTTTTACTGGTATCAACACGCTTGTTTACGCTGCCGGTTTTCTGCAGCGCGGCGCCATCGACACGCTGGATGATGACGCGCTGCTGACCATGACCAATGTCGGCCTTGTCGCGCCGATGATGCTGGCCGCACGGCTAAAACCTCTGGCACCAACGCCGCTGAAACTGATGTTGATTACCTCAAGTTCCGGTTATACGCCCCGGCCACAGGAACCGGCTTACGCCGCAACCAAGGCCGGTTTGGCCATGCTTGGCGCCTCGCTGGTGCGCGATCCCGGCATTGGCAAGGTGCTGGTGGTGGCTCCCTTAGGCATCCAGACACCGTTCTGGAAGCATACCGGCGAAGACACCAGCACCATGCTGGAACCGCGCTGGACAGCGCAGCAGATCGTCGATCTCTCCGGCGGTGCCTTCAAATACAAATATGCAAAAATCCTGCGCAACCCGGCACGGGTTGAGGTGGTGGAAAAGCTCAACAATGATTTTAAATCAATGGATTGAAATGGCGATCACGTGACCAGTGGCATGATCTCGACCGCATCACCGGGAAAGACGGTGAGATGCGGATTGTCATGGAACAGTTGCGCCGCAGCCTCGGCGGTGTCAGCCTCCACAACCAGATAACCGCAGATCGTGTTGCTGGCCGGGGCAATACCATCACGGTCGATGCGGGTGGTTTTTCCGACCATGCCGCCGTGATCGACAATGGCGGCGGAGATTTTATCCTCCCACGGTCCCCATTGTTTAAGGCCTTCAGCATTGATGGCATCCTGCTCGGCCTGCGGCAGGTTTCGGAACGCCGCAAAGTCTTCGTGCTTCATGGTGTAGAGTGCAAGAAATCGGGGCATCATCGCCTCCCTGATGTCAGACGATCGCCAGCCTACATCTGGTGCGCGCAAAAGTATCTGGCAATTTTCGTGGAGAGGTCGGGGCAGGGCGTTTAACTACGCGCCAGCACCGCTCAGATCTTGCCGCCCATCCACAGGATGGTCATCACAAAACCGCCAATTGCCATGGTCGATGAAACAATCGTTGCCACGACAAGAAAGACGAGCCTGAGCGGCGGAATGTGGCGCGAGACTTCCAACTGGTAATTGCTGCGGATCGTGTCGGGATTATCGCAGGAAATGCTGATGTCACCGGGTGCTGCGCATTCGAAGGAACCGAGCGGCATGGCCTGTTTGCCGCTCATGTCGGTGCGTTTGACCTGAAAAAGTCCCCGTCGATAGGACCGGTAAGGCAGCAGCTTTCCCTCAGGCGATGTTGAAATGGTGAACCGGGCCGAGAAATGCGACGTGCCGGCAAAAAAGGTCAAAGGCGGTATCAAGACATTGATCACGTAACGCCCTTGCTTCGGTATGGTCAGCTGGAATGGTTCCGCACGTGCCGCAAACCGAACCCGGAAGCGGGGAAAGATAATCCGGCCGAGCATGATGATGCACCGCACCAGCAGATAGATGCCAAGAAGCATGGCCGCGGGGGCAAAAAGATAAGAAGACACAGCTGGCAAGGTGATGATCAATCCCTGAAAACATTCTCTGAAAACAATGATTTCACACATTAATTGACGGATCGCCTCTAATGCAATCACACCTATTGGCGGTTGGTAAAAAATCTGCTCATAATTGCGTGGCACCGGTTGCGACATTGTCTGAGGGGGGCGTTGATGAACCATGTCTGGATTGCCGTGATCATTTTCGGGTGTCTGTCGACAGCATCCATTGGTGCAATGCTGCTGTCTCCGAAGATGCACCAGCGGCATCGCGATGACGAAACCAGTGCGGTGGTGCGGCTCATCGCCAACATCTTCGTGGTCATGTCATCGCTCGTGTTCGGCCTGATGATAAACTCGGCCAAAAACACCTATGAGAGCATAGACGATAACCTGCATGCCTTCTCCACCAACGTCATTCTTCTCGACAGATCACTAAGAACCTACGGGTTGGCGGGCAAGGAAACGCGCGACAGGATCCGCGACTATCTGCAACACGCGATCAACAACCCAGCCAGGGCCGACATGGCCATGCCTGACAATGCAGGCCGTGCGCTTGACGCGGTTGGAGACGCGCTGCTTTCCATCGAACCCAAGGATCAATTCCATCAAACCCTGCTGCTGGACATCCGCCAGCAATATCGCCGGGTGGTTGAACAGCGTTGGGGCATCGTTGAAAATGCCGAGGGCGCCATTCCACGCCCGCTGATTGCGCTGGTCGCGGCATGGCTCACCCTTATCTTTGCCAGTTTCGGATACCGGGCACCCGCCAATGCGGTGGTGGTCACGTCATTTATTGTGGGCGCCGGCCTCATCGCCACCGCATTTCATCTGGTGCTGGATATGGACATTCCATTCCAGGGCGTCATCCAGATTTCGGACACACCGCTGCGCCGCGCCCTTGCGGAAGTGGGCAGTTGAGGCAAGGGGTTTGTTGCGCAATTTCTGAATCCGAAACTGTTGTCTTACTTCATGTTTTCGGGTCGTGCGAGTGACAGAAGGTGGTACAAATTTCGCATGTCGGATTCTTCAGTTACAACATTGAGAACATCGCGCCTTGGAGCCGCCTCTACATGCGAGGCTTGTGGTGCAAATTCGTTGCTGTCGTTCAACTGGCACCATGCCATTAAGCGGGGGACAGCAGATGGGCTGAACCACGTCGCGACGTTCAGAGAATGGCAGACATTACGGCGTGGACAACTCTTTCGCTGTGGCGTGTGCGAAGAGGTCTGGTATCTGGACGCAGGTCCAGGCAATCTGACGCATGTCCAACCCGAGCGGCTGCCACTTGTGCTGGCATGGAATGAGAATGCCATCACGCTGTCGGCTGCAAATTTGGCGATAGTGGACAGCATCGGGCCCACTCCACCAGATGTGTATGGCAACGGCCGCGAAAGACGCGTCACACCCTGTCAGGTCACAACGCATGCCGGCGAGCGCTTTGACAAGGCCATGATCTGTGTTCAGGCCGATGCGCCTGTGGCCAGCCACATTAATTTCCGTCTTGGCAGCGAGATTGCCGACGTGAAAGAAAGTCCCTTTGCGCTGCCGCGCCCGGTTCGCGAGGCCAGTAGCCGTGCGTACGAAATACGCATGGGCTATTCACCAACGCTTATCGAAATGCCCGACGGTACCAAATTCATCATGAACGGCATGACCAGTTTCATGGCATTACCTGGATACGAAGCCTCGCAAGCGCGCCTTGCAAGCGGCGGTGATATGTCGCTCGAAGCTGCGCCTCGGTTCGTGGAAACACCTGATGATGTCGTCTATTTCATCATGGATGGCAATCCGGACTGGAGCGCAGACATGCATTCTGACGGGCCAGTCACATCACAGCCACCCAAAACGGTCCCATCAGTCAGAAAGACGTGGTGGCAAAGGATAACAGGCTGCTTGGTGTGATACACCGCTGCGCCGCGCCCTTGCGGAAGTGGGCAGTTGAGGCAGAGCAGTTGCCAGGCACTGGCGGCACATGACCCGCCTTCATCAGACATTTTGGGTGAATGAGGATTGAGGCAAGGGGCCGGGTGATGCATTCCGCCTGACCAAACCAGCACGCAACGTTAATTGTTGTGGGCATATAAGGTGGCAGGAATGCCGGTTTTCTGGGGAAAATTGCGTCGCAGAGGCATCTCACTCACGCATTGAAATGTTTTGTAACCCAATATGAGTTTCCAATTCGCGCGAATTTGGGCATCACGTCACCAAGAAATGCAATCTGACGCCAAGACTCGAATCAAGAATGTTAGAAAAAATGAAAAATTCGTCCTCTCCCAGCCAGCTTCCTCACAACAAGCTCTTTAAAAGCGGCGACGTCTTCGTTCTTTTCGGAGAACTTTTTGGACGTGGTTACGCCACGGGATTGATTGATGAAGCCCGCAAGGCCGGCATGAAAATCGTTGGCATCACCGTTGGACGCCGCAACGAAGACAATTCGCTGCGCCCGCTGGATGCCGAAGAACTGGCCGCTGCCGAAGAAAGACTGGGCGGCAAGATTATCAACATCCCGCTGATGGCAGGTTTTGATCTCGATGCGCCCGAAGGTGGCAAGACCCCGACAGACCTTCTGTCCGGCATGACCATTGGCAGCTGGGAACAGGACAAGCTGGACTGGGATTATGTCAAGCAGTGTCATGAGGTTGGTACCAAGCGCTTCACCGATGCGCTGGAAAAGGTCATGGCCGAGCTGGATGGCATGATCGGGCAGGGGCAGAACGTGTTCTTTGCTCACACCATGGCCGGTGGCATTCCTAAGGCCAAGGTGTTCCTGGTTCTGGCAAACCGTATCTACAAGGGCACCGGTGCCCGTCACATGTCATCGCAGGCGCTGCTTGAGAGCGATCTCGGCAAGCTGATCCTGAAGAACTTCGATGCCGTGTCGGCCGATACATTTGGCCACCTGATCGAATTCAGCGCTGCCATTCGCCAGCGCGTTGAAGCTGCAGGCAACCAGGTTCGTTACACGGCCTATGGTTACCACGGCGCTGAAATCCTGATTGATGGTCAGTACCGCTGGCAGACCTACACCAACTATACGCAGGGTTATGCCAAGATGCGGCTGGAAGGCATTGCGGAAAAGGCATGGGACAACGGCATCAAGGCCACTGTCTATAACTGCCCGGAAATCCGCACCAATTCCTCTGACGTGTTCACCGGTATCGAACTGCCGTTGATCCCGCTGCTGTCTGCCTTGAAAAAAGAAGGCGGCGCAGAATGGGCAGACGAACAGTGGAACACCTGCCAGGCGCTGTTGGTGGACAATGTTACGCTGGATGACGTGATGGACAAGATCCACACCATGCAGGCCAGCGACGTGATGACGCCGTTCTACAATTTCTCTGCATGGCCAATGCCAAACAGCCAGGCACAGGCGGATCTGACCATCAGCACCTCGCATGAAATTTCGCAGATGCACCGCGATGGCAAGGCGCTGATCAGCGACCATCTCAGCACGCTGGTGGTGGAAGCAACCGGACAGTTGATTTTCCGCTCGTCCACCGCACCAACCGGTCCGGTGCAGTGGCTGAACCACGATATCGTGGCCAAGCAGCTGAACGCGACGCATGCGCGCGCTGAAAGCACGGCTGCACTGCGCCAGTCTGCTTGATAGAGCCTTCGGCTTGATCAGCCTTTATTGTCAGTAGATTTGCTGGCAGTTTTTTAAACCCCTGATGACCGCCGTAAATTGGCCGTCACAGGGGTTTTCTTTTGCGTGCTCACGCCAGCCTAAACGGTGGCGGGCATGTCAGCGAACACCGGCCGTTGCATCCGGCGCATCAAGCGGGTGTTCAGCCGCCACCAGCTGGGCGGCGCGGGCGTCGTTTTTCTTCTTCTGGTTTTGGTCGTGGTGCCAGTTGATGGAGTAGTACAGGCCAATGCCGACCACCCACCTCAATATTTCCAGGCCGTCACTTGCTGCATGACGGGGTGTCGGCGACAAAAAAACACGTCGCAGACAACAAACCCGTCGCAGATGATCACACGCGAAAAGGCTGTGGGGGTCAGCTCTCGCGCGCCTTCAGGCGTCGCCGGTCACGCTCAACAGTTTCCGCACCCATTTCGGTCAGGCGGAATTGTCGTTTCTGAAATTCCCCGCGAATTTCCACATAACCCTGCTCTTGCGCCTCATAAAGCGTCTTGAGGCTCGAACCTTTTGGGGGTGCCTGCCAACCCGTGCCAACAGCACTGTGCAGCAATACCATGATCTTCATCATGTCAGCTCTCCATTGTCGCGGCAGATCAGTCACCCGATCATCCGTTTTCTTGCATTTAAAGCTGCTGGTATCCGCTAGGCATCCGGCTGGTCAAGCTTTATGAATACACGCAAGGTATCGCTTGGGAGGTTCAATGGCTGTTCTGACAGATATCCTGATTGCCCCAACACAAGATGCACCGGCAATTATTGCCAACTGGCCCGGCGCGAAAAACTGGCCGGGCTTGCAAACCACAGGGCTAGACGCGCTGGTGCTGTCAGACCTTGCTGAAGCGCTCGGCCAATCGGCGCTGGCCATCGCCATTGAAGAGCTTGATCCGCATTCCTTTAAGGACGAGGCAAACGGACCATGGCTTTACGTGCTGCCCAACGACCTGCGCGACCACCTTGCCAACCTTAAAGCAGATGACCTCGGCCCCATCGCCAGAACCTGGTCTCAGCAGGAAGAGGCAATGGCGCGCGGCATGACGGAAGAAGACGCCGCACGCCTGCTGTTACAAATCCAGTCCCTTGCCACCACCGCCCGAGACGACCAGAAGCCAATGCTGCTTTGGGTTTCGTTGTAGAAACATTTCCAGCTGCTACTCTGCAAATTTTGGCTAATATCGTCTGTTGAGCGTCAGGATATCATCATCGATTACTTGACTGCACTCATTAGCCTACCTCAAATATGTGTTCCGCAAAGACCATTCACTTGGAGCCGAGAAATGCGTCAGATTGAAGTGGATCAGGATATGCGTGGTCTCGCTTTTGATTTTTTCTATTGGTTCTCCCGGTTTGAGTTTGCGTTGAAGGAAAGACGCTACCTAAAAAGCAAACGTATCGGTGCAGCTGCCGAGCCCGACTGGGGCACGTTCGTGAATGCGCATTATACCGCTTACATCGCATCGACGTCAGCGCTGGCTCTTATCGCGGAAAATCCGAAGCGCCAAGTTGTTGGTGACGCAGAGCTTTATTTCGAAGATTTGGATCTTCATAAAAAAGCTAGTGATCTCCACAAGGTTGTGCTTTGCGCTAAGACCGTGCGGAACAATCTTTTCCATGGCGGTAAACACGATTATGACCACTGGGACGATCCGGTGCGCACGCGTCGTTTGCTCGAACTGACGATCGTTGTGCTGGCTGAGTTGGCTGAACTGGGTGATTTCGGTGGTGATTATAACCGATTTTATTGAATGACGTTGAGGTGATGCGCACATCAAAGCTTCGAAAGCGGCCTACAACAGCATAAAATGAGACGCCTGACACAACGCGCAGTAACGTTCGACGGTACTGCGAAGTTGCTGGCCCTCCTTAACTAGGTCGCGCTCTTTCCTGTGGGGGCTTATCGACGATAGGTTACAACGATTTATTCTTCTGCTACCTGTGATTTACATACGGGGTTGAGGAACGCGTTCTATGAATGACGTGCATTTTTCGGTTAATACACGACTGACAAGACTTCTGGGAGAAACTTATCGATCGAGCGAAGCAGCCCTGAAGGAACTGGTCGATAACGCATGGGATGCCGACGCTAAAAATGTCTGGGTCACATTGCCGACACCTATGTCGTCTGATCCGATTATCGTTCGCGACGACGGTTCGGGAATGACTTCTCTGGAAATGAGAACCGAGTACCTGAATATCGCTAGCGATAAGCGGGCACGCACTGGCGAACGTACGCCTGAGCTCAAGCGCAAGGTCAAGGGGCGTAAGGGCATCGGCAAGTTCGCAGGTTTATCATTGGCAAGCCGAATGTATGTTTCAGCGGTCGCCCGAGGGAAGAAATGCAGCCTGACTATAGACAAGCTCGTCTTGGCCGAGAACGAGAATGACCTAGAAGCAGTGCCTCTACCGTTTATTGAGGAAGATGCAGGCGAATCTCGTGCGGGCACGACAATCAGTCTGTCCGACCTTGATAGCCGCCTGAACTTCCCTACGCCTGATCGTTTTCGCGAAATCCTCGTGCACGAATATGGCCGGGAGGATTCCTTCAAGGTATTTGTAAATGACGTGCAGTTGTCAGTTGAAGATGTGCCGGGAGTAATAAGGGAAGTCGAAAGCACGCTCACAGATATCGGCACAGTTCGTTTGAAGTTCACCGTTGCAGACGGCAAGAAAGCGCCGAAATCACCCGGCATCGTACTGAAGGTGGACGGGAAGGTCGTCGGGAAACCGATGATGTTTGGTCTCGACGATGACGAGGAAATTCCCGCCAAGCTTTTAAAACGGGTCTACGGAGAGGTAGAACTCGACGGTAACGACCATTTCGTAACCGCCGATTGGGGAGGCGTGATTGAGAACAGTAAGTCGTTCCAGGAAATTCAAGCGCATGTGAAATCTTTCGTCAAAGAAGGACTTAAGGAGAGTCACTCTCGCGACATGAGTCTTCAGTTAGCTCGATTGAAAAAGCAGTTGGATGCCAGGCTGAAAGACCTACCAGAACACCGCCGCCGTTACGCGGAGGAAGCCTTGCAAAGGATTCTGCAGCGGTTCTATCGAGAATCTGAAGAGCGCATCGCGACAATTGCAGAGGTTGCGCTCGACGCCATGGAGCATGACGCATATTGGGCCGTACTCGACAAGATAAAGGCCACCGATCGCAAAGATGTCAGCTCCTTTGCTTCGGCGCTTGAAGATTTTGGTCTGGTAGAGCTCTCTGTGATCGCAGATCAGGCGACCAGACGGATGAGTTTTCTGAACTACCTTGAAGAGCTTATCAACAACGAAGCGACCTTAGAGAAAGACGTTCACAAGGCCTTCGAGACGAATTTGTGGCTTCTTGGTCGCCAATACGCTCTGATGTCATCGAACTCCACACTGAGACGCCTCATCGCCAACCATAGTGATAAGAAATTTACGGGTGAGCGAGCATCGAAGCGGCCTGATCTTCTATTGTCTCAAGATTTAGCTGACAGCTATCTGTTGATTGAGTTCAAGCGCCCCAGCCATGCGATTTCACGAGAAGACATTGCTCAAGCCGAGCAATATCGCGATGACCTGTCAGGTACAATCACATCTAGCAGCCCATTGAAGATCTTGATGATCGGTAAAGGTTTTGCGCCTTCCATGGATAAAAGATATGGGACCGACCTGACGACTATCAGCTCCTACGCAAGCGTACTTTCTTCCGCTCGCACGGAGCTGGAATGGCTGATGTCATCCCTTTCACGTCATTAGATTCATCAACCCGCAACAACCCGGCTGGCCGGGGCCATTCCGGAGGGGTACGGCCAACACTGGCCGGGGCCATTCAGGCGTTTTGCTGGCCCCCAGGATGTTGTCTCCATGTCGTGACATAGATCGTCTGCCGTGTCGTTGATGGGGCTGCCGTGAAAGTCACGCACCCGCCATCAACCAATTGGACCACAGTTCACACGGTTGCATATGGCGCATCGCAACCCACAGGCCCGACCTATTCCGACGCGCACCACCGGTACTGCTCGTTGAAATCAAGACTTTCGTTTTCGCGTTTCAACAGGAATTCCTGTCTGTTTCGAATGTCCATTGTGGTCTTGTATTCCGTAACGGTCGTCGGAAGAATGCTCCACGCGCGGTGGTAATAGGAGCAGCTTTCGTTAAACTGATAGATGTTTCCGGAACTGGTCACGTTGCTGAAGGTACACGTGGTCTTGTTGCTCTTGGCGCTCGCCCCATCATAGATGAACAGCATGGTGCCTTTCGGGTCGTCGCAGGCATGGCTTGATTGCACGTAGCGTCCCTTGTCGATTGGCAGAAGGTCTTGAGCAAAAAGCGGGGTGGAAAAGGCGCCGACGAACATTGGCAGGGCGAGGGGCGATACCAGGTTCTTGAAATGCATTCTTTCAGTCTTTCGTGGGAATTGGGATCAACTGTTGCGTCGATGTGTGACCTTGTGCAGATCGGCGGCTGAACCCTGTTGATTTCAGGCTCCTTGTTGGCCTTTTCACGAGTGCCAGTGAAATCAAAGGCTTGAGTTAACCCGATTACGAAAATTTGCCAGATACATCAATGTTTGAATCCACAATCACACCATCTTGTGAGCAGTCTGGCGGGCTTGTCGTCTCCAAAGGCTGACCACATCAAAGCCCATCACCACCGCGCATCATCCACCCGCAGCAACCCGGCAGGCCGTGGCCATTTAGGCGGTTTGCCATCAACACTGGCCGGGAATTTCAGCCGTTTTGCTGGCCCCCAGGATGTTGTTTCCATGTCGTGACATAGGTCATCTGCCGTGTCGCTGATGGGGCTGCCGTGAAAATCACGCACCCCGCTATCCACCAACAGGCCCGCCGTCCGGGCAAGGGAAAGCCGGGCCGACAATCTGTCGCCCGTCAACTGGCAGTGGCGCAATGCGCGTAGAACGGCCGCTGCCATCAGATATCCTGTCGCGTGGTCCAGCGCCTGCACGGGCAGGGGCACCGGTTTTGTGTCCTTTGCCCGTCGCATGCCCTCATGTGAGATGCCGCAGCTCATCTGCACCAGACTGTCGAAGCCGCGCCGCTCTTTCCACGCGCCACCCCAGCCATAGGCATTCAGACTGACCTCAATCAGGCCGGGCGACAGGCGTTGCCGTGTCTCGGCGTCGTAACCAAGCCTGTCGAGCGCGCCGGGGCGGTAGCCGTGAACAAGCACATCGGCCTGCGCAATCAGCCTTTCAAAAATCTGGCGGTCGCTGACCACATGCAGGTCCAGACCGGCGCGGCGTTTGCCCAGCGTCACCTCGGGTTCCAGCGCCGGCTCATGCCAGTTGGGCGGATCAAGCCTCAAAACATCCGCACCAAAACCCGCCAGAAAACGTGTTGCCACAGGTCCCGCCAGGATGCGGGTGAGATCCAGCACGCGGCGGCCGCGCAGACCTGTCAGTTTGCGCCCGTAACCAGACTGATGCCAGGCAATCAGCGGTTCGCTGCGCACCTGTTGCCCCTGCGGGTGGTTTGCCCATTCGGCAAGACTGTGCATGGCGGCGGCTGCACCACCTTCATCGACAACCGCGTCTTCCAGATCGTCCTTTTTCCAGTCGGCTATCACCTTTGTCAGCCGTGCCTTGTCGGCATCGCAGTTCAGCACCCGCAACGCCGCCGCGCGGTGATGCTGGGCATTGGTATGCAGGCGTATCCAGCCGTCTGCGGTCTGGTAATCTCCCGCCAACGGGTCCCAGGCCGATGGCAGGCTCCAGCCTGATGGGCGAAGCGTCATGCCAAACCACAACAGGCATAAGCGGCGGTCGATTGAAATTTCCCGCGCGCCCAGCAAGGCGGCCAGCTCACGCGTTGCGGCCGTCACCGCCGCCTCGGCCATGTCAGACACCCGAAAGCAGGCGTAAAGCTCGCCGCTGCCGCGTTGCACGACCTTGATATCGTCGGCCAAATCCAGGCCCAGCGCTTCGTTGATTTGCCGGTTGAAATCATCAGCCATTTTGCATCTCCTTCACATGGTCAGCAGATGGTGCCGCGCAATTGACACGCCGTAAATCTTGATCAACATAATCAATATGAAAAAATCAGACTGGATCGACGCCGCAACAGCTTGCGACATGTTGGGGGTCAAACCGCAAACCCTCTATGCCTATGTCAGTCGTGGTCTTTTGCGCGCCGAGGCCGATGCGCAGGATGCCCGCCACAGTCTCTACAAACAGTCTGATGTCGAGGATCTGGCCCGGCTGCGCCGCAGGCCACGGGCGAGGGCCGAGATTGCTGAACATGCAATCCGCTGGGGAGAGCCGGTTCTCACGACCTCGCTGACGGAAGTGCGTGACGGCATGTTGTGGCTGCGGGGCAAATCAATTGCCGACTGTGCCGAACACCTGACAGTTGAAGGTGTCGCCGCCCATCTCTGGGCTGTTGAACCAACCGACTTCGTCAGCGGTTATGCGCCTGATCCGTCCGCTGGGCCTGATGCCGCGCTGGGCCCACTTGGCAGGGCGTTGCAAGCACTCGCTCATGAGGTGCCGCAAGCCGCTGATCTTGATGACAGTGCGGCCAACACCATTGCGCGTCATGGCGGCCGGTTGGTGTCCATCGTTACCAATGCGCTTTTGGGTGTTGAGGCCACCGGGCCGATCCATCACCGGCTGGGGCAGGCATGGGGTGTCGATGCAGCGGGGCTGGACAATCTGCGCTGCGCGCTGGTGTTGTTGAGTGATCATGAGCTGAACCCATCCACTTTCGCGGTGCGGGTTGCAGCCTCAACGGGAGCAAGCCTGCCCGCCGCTCTGCTTTGCGGCCTCGCAACCCTCAGTGGCCCGCGCCATGGCGGCGTCGCATCGCTGGCACGGCGTGCATTACAGGCCGCCTTGCGTGGCAAAACCCAGGACTTTCTGGCGCAACATGCCAACCAGCCACCCTACAGCTACGGCTTTGGGCATCCGCTTTATCCGGATGGTGATCCGCGGGCGCGGATCATTCTCAATCGCCTGGCGGAAAATGGCGCGGTGGTCAGCGCCATAACATCACTGTCGGATCAGTTGGGCCTGCCACCCAATATCGATGCGGCACTGGCGGCCTTAAGCGCGGCGCAGAACCTGCCCGACACGGCCGCCTTTACAATTTTTGCCACCGGCCGGTTGGTTGGCTGGGTTGCCCACGCCATGGAACAACAGGAAAGCGGCGAAATCATCCGCCCGCGTGCCCGCTACCGCGAAAAACCGTGACGATGACGAGTGTGCGGGTTGGTCGTTGTCTTAAACCGCATAAACATACCGATAGGCCGCCCAACCGGCCAAGGCCGACACTGCAAGCCAGATCAACACGATGGCGACAAGCCCCGCACGGCTGCTGGGCCTGTTTTGCTGTAACGCGGCGCGCTGCCTGAAATCCGTCATCAAATCGGGCGGTATCATGCGAATAGCCAACAGAATGCCAACTGGCACGATCAGCAGATCATCAAGATAACCGAGTACCGGAATAAAGTCTGGAATGAGATCAATGGGCGACAGCGCGTAAGCGGCAACCGCACCGGCAACCAGTTTCGCGGCCATTGGCGTTTTCGGGTCGCGCGCTGCGATCCAAAGCGCCATGACGTCACGCTTGATGGCGCGTGCCCATTGTTTCACAGAACCGATCCACCCGGCCATGGCCTCGTCTCCAACCTCAGCATTCGTCCGCGCATCGATAGGGTATAGATTGCTCTAAGCTTTTCAATTGATGAGAAAATCAGTTGACGGATGCGGCGCATTGACGATGTTTGTCTTGTTATCGCCCAGAGACATGTCGGAGCCATGGTGGAAACTCAACGTTTGATCTTACGCCCATCCCGCAGGGCAGACATTGCAGAACTGTTTGAATTTCTTGGAGACCCGGTGGCCATGCAACATACCCACAGCGATAAAACGCTGCGGGAGTGCCAGCGGCGCGTGATGGTTCACGAGTGGCGAAGACGCCGGGATGGCTGTGCGCCCTGGGTGGTGGTGCGCCGCGAAGATGGGCGCATCATCGGCTGGGGTGGCCTGTACGAAGATCCGTTCGACCCCGGCTGGAATTTCGAAGTGGGATATTACTTTCGCCCTGATGTTTGGGGCAAGGGTTATGCGTCCGAACTTGTCGGCGCAGCACTCGCCGTTGCCGATAAGCAGCTTGAACTTGCCGAGGTCTGGGCGATGGCCCATCCGGACAACGGCGGCTCGCAAAGGGTGTTGCAGAAGGCGGGTTTTGTGTTTGCGCGCCACCTTCCAGAACGCAACCGCCTTTTGTTCCGAAGACAGCGCCCAGTCTCCTGACGGTGACAATGAACGGGTGAGAGCAGGGTGCCGCTCCATCCGTGGTTTTATCGCCACTGCTGTTTATTCGCGACGCTCATCAATCCAGGCGCGGGTCTGCGCAAGAACCTCATCCGACAGTTCCGGGTCATTGACCGCTCTGGCCAGAATAACGGCACCCACCATTGCTGCCCAACTGCCAATCGCGGCGCGGCGGGTCTCGGTTGAACCAGCGGTTTTAAGCGCCTGCTCAATGCGCGTGATCTGGGCGCGCAAACCATCGGTCATCGCGGCCTGTGCCTCCGGTGTCTGGTGACGAATGGCGGCGGCCAAACCGGCTGTCGGGCATCCTCGTCCGGGGTTGTCGCGGTGACGTGGCGACAGATACGAACCAACGAAATCATTAAAGCCGCCGCCGGCAACACTGTCTGCACCCAGGGCGTGGCTGATCGTTTGGGCCACCAGATCATCCTTTGAACTGAAGTGGCCATAAAAACCGCCATGGGTCAGGCCAGCGGCCTTCATCACCTCGGCAACGCTGACCGCATCAAACCCCTTGTCCTTAAACAGCTGGTTGGCGACCTCAAGAATACGGCCTCTGTTTTGCGCCATCTGTTCCCGGCTGACCTTCATGTTCAAAATTCTCCGCAACGACAGTTGACTTTTACATGATGGTTATCATATTTAAATTCAATCATGACAACCATCATGAATATAAGATCGATGTGAGAAAAGAGCAATCCAATGAGCGAAATTCCTGCAGTTCTGATAACGGGTGCCTCAACCGGCATTGGCGCAACCTATGCCGAACGCTTCGCACGGCGCGGACATGATCTTGTGCTGGTGGCCAGAGACGTGGCCCGCATGGAGGCGCTATCAAGCCACCTGCGCCAGGAAACCGGCGTCAAGATTGATATCATCAAGGCCGATTTGACCCAGACGTCGGATCTGGCACAGGTCGAGACCAGATTGCGGGACGACGCGCGCATCGGCATTCTCGTCAACAATGCCGGCATGGCGGTCGGCGGTGCCTTTATCGAACAAAGCGCCGATGACCTGACCAGGCTGATGGCACTCAACACCACCGCACTGGTGCGGCTTGCCAACGCCATCGCACCGCGTCTTGCGCAGGCTGGTGAGGGGTCCATTATCAATATCGGCTCGGTGGTCGGCCTCGCACCAGAATTTAACATGACGGTTTATGGCGCGACCAAGGCTTTCGTGCTGTTCCTGTCGCAGGGGTTGCAGCAGGAACTTGGGCCCAAGGGTGTTTACGTTCAGGCCGTGCTTCCCGCCGCAACCCGCACGGAAATCTGGGACCATGTTGGCGCTGACGTCAACAGCATGAGCAATGTCATGGAAGTGGGCGATCTGGTGGATGCGGCTCTGGTTGGTTTTGACCGTCGCGAACCGGTAACAATCCCGCCGCTGCATGATTTGGGCCTGTGGGAGGCCCTTGATGGCGCACGCAAGGCGATGGTCCCCAACCTCGGAAACGCCGTTCCAGCCGAACGATATCGCCCCGTCGCCTAAATATCTCCAGTAAGTGACACCGCCCTCTCTCTGCAACGAGAAGAGGGCGGTTTTGTCCTTTATTGCCAGGACATTGAGACGGGTTTGCCATCTTTAAGGCTGATGACAACCGGGTCAGCTTGCCGTTGCCGTCAGTGGTTTTAAAGCTGACCACCCGGCCGTTGGAAGAAATGCAGATATTCGATGACTGGCCGGAATTGCCGACGCAGGTTGCGCCAAAACCTCCGCATCCTCTCGCCGCAGGTAGCTCTTGACAAATCTGAGGTACGTACCTCATTCTGCATCAAGTCTCTGGGAGGAGGGAACGATGCAACACGGTTCTGCCATCATAAGTGAAGAGCAATTGCGGGCACTCTATCCGCCGACACATGCGCTTGCGGTTCAAAAACTTCAGCCAGCGCTTGGTGTACACGCGCAGGAATTCATCCGCCGGTCACCATTTGTTTGTCTGGGCACGCAGAATTTGGATGGCCGGGCCGATGTCAGCCCCCGTGGCGACCCGGCTGGCTTCGTGAAAATCCTCGACAATCAAACATTGGCAATACCCGATCGTCCGGGAAACAATCGGTTGGACAGCCTGTCAAACATCATCGCCAACCCGGCCGTGGGGCTGCTGTTTATGATACCCGGCTTTGATGACACGCTGCGTGTCAACGGATTTGCCAGACTGGTCACGCAGCCCGAACTTCTCGAAACCATGTCGGTCAACAACCGCGTTCCCACACTCGCAATCGTGGTGCGGGTCAACGAAGTGTTTCTGCATTGCGCAAAGGCGCTCCGGCGTTCGCGCATCTGGGAACCAGAACACCGGCAGGACCGCCACCAAATGCCATCCTTGATCAAGATGATACTGGATGAAACCACGGGTTCACCGGGCGAGGATGAGATGCGCAAGATCGATGCAGGGTTGGAAGAAGATTACCAGAAGACCATGTATTAGAATACGCTGCGCGCCAGGCGGTGCGAAGTCAAAATCAGACTCCAAGTAATCGCAAAAGTTGCAACACAAGCCTGGCGCAGGGCGGGTGTGCCATCGTCAATCACTACTTTAAGTGGCTGAAATCCAGTTGACTTGAAGGCAGTGATCATCAACATCGCAAGTACTGATTTATTTAAAATCGATTCTACTTGAGGGTTTTCGGTCTTGGTGGACTGGAATGGGGAACCTGTTACTTTATGAATACTGTATATAATTTGAGCCACATCGGCACTCATCTGCGTGCAAACGTCTTGAAGACATCAACGGCACTCGCCCTACTTGCCAGCGGCTGCGGGCTTTTTGCGGCAGGCATTGCTCATGGGGCAGAGGGGCAGGCAGGCTATCTGGAATTCAAAACACTGCTGAACGGCCGTTATTCCGTTGCCAATGGCATCAGTGCCGATGGCAAAGTCATCGTCGGTTCGGCAACGCTGTACAGTGGCCAGGATGACCGTGCCTTTCGCTGGTCCAGCAGCAAAACTGGCATGGTCGATCTCGGAATCCTTCAAGGTGGGACTTTCGCCAGCGCACAGGCTGTCAATGCCAATGGTACAGTGGTCGTGGGCACGGCCGATGCTAACGACGGAGATCTCAGCGCCGTTGTCTGGAGAAATGGCGTTATCACCAACCTTGGCAGGCTTAATAATGGGCGAGAGTCGCGTGCGACAGGCGTAAGCGCCGATGGCGCCGTTATTGTCGGTTATGGTGACGATGGTGAATATAACGGCCCCAGCAAGATCCGCGCTCTGCGCTGGACGGGAAATGGCCAGATAGAAAGCCTTGGTAGCCTCGTTGACGGTGGTTTTTCCCGCGCCAACGGTATCAGCGGCGATGGCAAGGTTATCATCGGACAGGCATGGAATGAGAACATGAGCGACCGCGCCTTCCGCTGGACCGAGGTGGACCAGATGGTCAGCCTCGGCACAATAGCGTCTGCGGCCAGAGGCGTGAATTACGATGGGTCTGTCATTGTTGGTTATGTGATAGATAACGAGGTGGAACATGCCTTTCGCTGGACAGCAGAGTCCGGTTTGATGGACAGGATCGGCGAACTGAACAACGGCACTTATTCCTCCGCACAGGCGGTGAATGCCGATGGCACCGTGGTCGTTGGTTCTGCCGAAAATGGCATTGGAAACATTCAACGCGCCTTCCGCTGGACAAATGAAACAGGCATGATTTCGGTGGAGGACTGGTTGCGCAGCAATGGCGCGACCGTGGCCCAGGATTTCACAGATGTGGCGCGTGGCGTCAGCGCTGATGGCACCATCATTGTGGGGTCTACAACGCAGGACACCGCCTTTATTGCCCGCCTGTCGTCAGAAGGCACCGGCATTATCGAGGTGGAAGAATTTGCCAGCTCCTTGGCCGCCAAACCATCTGCCAGCGTTGCCCTCAGTTTCGCCGGCACCATTCTCAACGGCGCACATGGTGAGCCGATGCGCAACCTGCTAGATGCTGGCCAGCAATCCGTCTGGGTTACGTCGGATATCGGTTACGACAATGGCGCGGCCAGCGATGGCGGCTTTGGCCTTGGCGATTTCGGTTACGGCATTGGTCTGGAAGGCGGCGCCACGGCACGCATGACCTTCGGTGGTGTTTATTCCGATCAGGACATCGAAACCGGCGGAAATTACATCAGCAAGGGCCTGTATATCTCGCCGGAAGTCACGCTTCCGGTGGCCGGCAATGTCTATGCCACCATTGGCGCATTTTACGCGCCGGGCAAGTTGACCATCAACCGCGGGTACAACAATGGCGGCGTGATGGATTATTCCAGGGGTGAAACGGATGTGGAAAGCTGGGCGGCAAAACTGCGCCTGGACTGGCTGAATGCCGCCACCGTCAATGGCTGGAACCTGACCCCTTACGCCAGCCTGACACATGCCCGCTCCAAGCTGGATGCCTATACCGAAACCGGTGGTGGTTTCCCGGCCATGTTTGATGAAATGCGCGACCACAGCACGGTACTGCGCGCGGGTCTGGATGGCGTTCACACCCTGCACAATAACATCCGCCTTCTGGCCCGTGCCGAAGCCGCTTACCGCTTTGAAAATGAAACCGCCGCCACCAGCGGCACCATCATTGGCCTGTCAGACTTCAGTTTCGACGGACAGAAAACCCACCAGTTCTGGCTGCGCGGTGGTCTGGGCGCGGAAGTCGATGTCGCCGGTGGCACAGCCTCAATGAGCGTCAACGTCACGACGCAGGGCGACGACCCAACCGTGTGGCTGCGCTCCGGCTGGAAGGTCAAGTTCTGATTGGTTGATGAGGTAGGTGAGGCGACGTGGCGGTTTAGCAAAACCGCCCTTCGCTATTGCTACGCCGACATATTTCTCGGCCTGATTATTGCTCCAACGACCGCAAGGTATTTGCGGCCTCAACGAACAAGAGGCGTTCGACATGAAGTCGTCCTTTGAGTCATCTGTCCGATGATGAAAGTCGAGCCGTTCGGACGCTACGTCGCGGTGAAAATGAATGTCCGCAAAGATATACTCGTGCGGACAGGCCTTCGAGCCCTAGGTAATATGTCGAAGTTTAAAGAAGTGACACTCGCCCCCCTCCGGGGGAAGGCGATGCTTGAAACGAATCATGTACCCCTTCGCGAAATATTGTTGTTCATCGGATTTGACCCACTTTACGATTTACCTGATAAATGAAGAATAATCCAAACAGGGCACTCTGGCCCACCTTAATCGTCGTAGCAGCATGGTTTTATGTTCTCTATTTCTTTGTTGGCTGCTATCACACATTCTAAATTATTGAATATTCTGGGGAGATTGAATGTCTGCTGCACTTGAACAGTTCGAGCCTTGGGACCCGCTTGAAGAAAATGGCGGGCTAGACCCTGGTGTATTCATAAGCGCGCAGAAACGAGAAATCTCCAACATCCTTCGTAGCTATACCGGCTATTACGATCTATTTGCGGAACTTCTACAGAATGGCCTAGATGCGGTCGAGCGACAAGCTCTCGAGCAACCAAATCCCGAATATAAGGGAAAGCTTTGGGTTTTGATTGACTTGAAGACGCATTCCGTGAGCGTGACGGATAACGGCTGTGGCATGAGCTTTGATGAATTTAGGCAATTCCTTAGGCCTAACCTATCGTTCAAAACGGGAGCCGTAAGTCGCGGGAGCAAGGGCGTTGGGGCGACTTACCTTGGTTATGGCTTCAATCATCTTCGCGTCATCAGCACCAAGGGTGGGAAAGCTTATTCGGGCTTGATTGAGCATGGTCGCAGGTGGGTTGACGACAAATCAGGTACGGTGAGCAGACCTAAAATCGTGTCCAGTCCAGCAGATTATGGTCCTCTCGCTGGCCTTGAGCACGGAACCACGGTGAGTCTCCAGTTGTCCGGTGACCGGATACGACCAAGCGACTTAACTTGGTACCAGGCGACAACGGCTGAACAATGGCTCAGCTTGCTTCAAATCATGACACCGGTTGGAGGTATATACCTCGGAGCAGATAAAGCGCCTAATACTGAAGTCGAGGTTACTGTTATTGACGGTACAGGACAATCGACGATAGCCAACCTGTCTAGCCCTGAGTATCTGTACCCACATAAACTAGTTGGTAGGAGCGCAGACCTTAGGGAGTTTGTTACGTTTCAAGAACAAGCCGTGGCATCTGGACGAGACACAGCTAGAGTCCCGCCGAAGTTTCAGAAATTGAATGGTTTGTGGGGACAGTGGTCTACAGACGATTTGTTGAAAGAGAACGGTAAGTCATCGCCTATAAATCTGCGACTGGACAATGCAGAACGACAGCTTGCTAAAGATGCGGGTCTAAATATTTACGTCTATCTCGCATTCTCAACGGAACTCTGGGACAATTTAAATGACAATGTGCTCAGGCTCCGAAAGGGCACTCGCGCACTCCATGGCGGACTACAATTAGCTACACGCGGTATGCCGCAAGGCGTGCCGCTTACTATCCCCATGACAAACAACATTGGCTTTCAAAACCTAGCGCACGTCATATTACATTTTGATAATGCAGAACCGGACCTAGGCCGCAAAGGGTTCCAGCCGGAGATTGTGGCTCTAGCAGAAAAAATTGCAGTTTCTGCCGTCACGGCGTTTCGGCGTCGATATCATCTTCTACGCAAGCCTGGCATGGCAAAAATCTTTGACGATGAACTCAAGGTAGATCAATGGATCAAGGCACAAGAGGCGCATGAGCAAGATCACTCGCTCATTGTGAAAGGTGCTGGACTTTTCATGCCTACTGAGGAGCTTCCTATTCGCTCTGAACCACTAGTAGAACAAGACGTGGTCGCATTGTTTAATCAGATGCTTTCCTCTGGTCTTGTGCGAGGTATCCAGCTGATATCTAGCAGTCAATACAACCAATATGACGGATTGTACCGAGTGCGAATGGCGCCCCCATTCGACAAGTTTATACGCGGCGATAACAACCCCCTGGGGTTAGATCAAGAAATATTCCATGATGAACATGTGATGCAAACGAAAGTAAAAGTACTAGAATACAAATACAATATCGACGGACTTGTTGAGGAACTACAGTCTGGCGTTAAGGATACGAAAGACATAGGCCTCGCCGTGGCTTGGGAGTTGGGTGAAAAGTGGCGGGAAATGTTCGATGTTACCAGCCTTTTGGATGAAGATACAACTCACCATAGGCAGATACATGGTACGACTCATACATTCGCCCATTCCGTTTCTGGTGCACATGCATTCGAAGCCATAATTCTTCACGATCTGGTCCGGTTCCTAAATGATCCCATATCAGAGACGCAGCGACACCGGCATGTACTATCAAATGATTAGACAGCGTCCTTCAAAAGTCATGTCCAGCGGGTAAGCCGATAGCGACATGATTTGCCACTGAATATTTGAATTCTTATGCTCACTTACTTTAGGGCCGAAGCAACAAGATGGAACATCCTTCAATACTAGATAGCCTCCAACAGATACACATTGATGCCGCTTCCTTTTTTGAAAGTGCTGGTACGATGTTGAAATTGAACGGCTATTGGGACGAGACTGAAAAATCTCGGCACTGGGAATCTCCTACAGACTATTGGGCGCAACTGTCGTCAGGCGCCCAAACCGAGGCCAAGTCAATAGCTTCTCGATTGGCAATGCTAGCACAGCAAACTGCTCCCGCTATACGTCGATCTCCACTTTTATCCGAGGCAGATGAGCGAGAAGCTGGCCACGCGTTCAAAGGTATGCGTTCCGCGCTGCGGTTTCGACAATTTAAATTTGAGGATGTTCAAGTGCTGCACGACGAGGGCTCGGTACTTGGGATTCAGGCCGCACATGAAAGTGAACGTTTAGTCGATCCTTTCGAGGCGCACCTCAATTTTAGTTCATGGTGCGAATCGTTGGTCGGTAGGCTTGAACTTGCTGATTTGAGGCCCGCAGACGGGAAGGATATTTCTCGCCAAAATTCGCATCCAATCGCGGCTGGGTACCGTCCAGACACGGCATTCATTATGATGTGGATATCTAAAGACCATCCGGAGTTGGAGGACGCATGCAACAAGATCAAAGAATGTTTTAGGCGATTTGGCATCAAAGCTGTCCGTGCTGATGATATTGAGCATGAGGACGTGATCACTCAGCGCATACTTGATGAGATAAAAACCGCCGAGTTTCTTATCGCAGACATCACAGGTGAAAGACCAAGCGTTTATTATGAGATTGGTTACGCTCATGCGCTTGGTCGGCGAGTCACGATGTACCGAAAGGCAGAAACCACCATCCATTTTGATATCGCGGCCTACAACTGCCCCGAGTACGCTAACCTGACTGGGCTTGAGGCAATGTTGATGAAGCGGCTTGAAGCCCTTACAGGAGGTCCACCCAATCAAAACTGAGCGAATTCCATGAATCGTTCCATGTTGCGCTCTAAGGGGAGACGGGTTGTCACTCAAGCTGCCGGGTAGTGTGCATGACAATGCTCCCTATGCAAATTTAAGATAAAAGACGGAGTTATGGTGCGCGAGCGCTTTGGATCCAAAGCTCTGGTCGTAGGCTTGTGCGTCAGCGTTGACGACACGAAACAGAGGTTATACCTCCTACTGTCGCGTGCCTGCGCAGTGCAGTCTGGAGTTTCATCATGAGCGTTTCATCCACATTTCTGGGGCTTCCGAACAGTGCTGATGATGATGCGCTTGGTGGTGCGGTGCCGCGCATGGTGATGTTTGGGGCGGGGTTTGGCAGCGCCTATCCCGGCAGTGAAGATACTGGCCATGCGCTGGCGGCTGATGCCATCCGGGCTGCGTCCCAGGAAGACGCGCCGCTGATCGACCACTTCGATTTTGATCTTGGTGGACCGGTGTTTGATGGCAAGCCGGTGTCCTGCATCGACATTGGCAACATCAACACCACGCATAGCGACAATGCTGGCAACCGCGCGCGCATCGAAGCGCAGACCCGCCAGGTGCTGGACCAGAAGGCCGTGCCGATCCTTTTGGGCGGTGATTGCTCTGTCACTATTCCGTTCCTGGCGGCCTTTGCCGGACGAGGCCCAATCTGGGTGCTGCAGATCGACGCGCATATTGACTGGCGCGACGAGGTGAGGGGCGAGCGTTACGGCTATTCCAGCCCGATGCGCCGCGCCAGCGAAATGCCTGAGGTGGCTGGCATGGTGCAGGTTGGCCTGCGCAGTGTGGGCAGTGCGCGCCCAAGCGATGTCAACGACGCACTTGCCTATGGTAGCCGTTTTGTCACTGCGCGGGACATGCAGAGCCACGGCGTTGAAGCGGCGCTGAACCATATTCCTGATGGGGTAAACGTGGTCATTTCGCTGGATTGCGACAGCATCGATCCCGCCATCATGCCCGGTGTTGCGGCCCGCACGCCGGGCGGGTTGACCTATACGCACATCATCGACCTGATTTCAGGCGTCGGCAAAAAGGCGCGGATCGCCGGTTTTGACCTTGTCGAGTTTTACCCGCCAGCCGGTGTGGATGGCATCTCGGCGCTAACAGCGTCGCGCATTCTCGTCAACACCATAGGCACAATTGTTCGGCAGGACTGATACGCGGCAATCCTTGGCTTGCGCAACTATTGCATCTGGTGCCCTAGACTGAAGCTGGCTTCATTCCGGCAACAGTGCGGGAATAAAGGAAATTGGGGCGTCGCTTGCGCCTTTCCTCTACCCTTCTGGGAGAGGAAGAGAAATCATCGTCTCAGCTTACGAAGTGATAGATTTTTCGGGTGAGGGGTCCTGTTCTGCCTCAGCCATACCCACCGTCATACTTGGGCTTGTCCCAAGTATCTAACCCCATTTCGCCAAACGAAACGAATGTGGCTGGAGTGGTTGGATCCTCACTACTGCGGCTAGGATGACGTCGATACAGGTCGCAAGATCAGCGTTTCTTGCCGCCAGCAGTCGCAACACCCAGCCCTCATTGCTGTGCCTGACACAGATATCCAGTCGACGCACGTCTAAGCGACCAAAAAGCTCTTTCCGCTAAGAAATGGCCGTCACGAGGTCCTGCGACAGGCGGGGAAATTGGGTGTCGTCACAGTTTTCGAATCACTCCAACATGAACAGATTCGTTAACGCGAAATCTGAATATGAACGGGCAACATGCCAAATGTGGCAGCAAAAACGGCTTGAAACAGCCTCCGGAATATCGCAAATGCGAAATACTACGTGATGACAGAGCCGCGGCATGACCCTGGTGATGCTCGATGGAGGTCGACGCACAGACGTCGAAAAAACCAACGAAAACAGCTAGTCAGCCCCTAAATAACACTGCCCCGCTGCAACGCGAAATCAAGTTCCGCGTTATTACCGCGCTGCGGCTTTGTAACATACCGTTCACTTTTGCGTAAAAACCGTAAATTTTTAAGATTCTGAACGGAACATGAATGTAAGATAACAGTTCATTCATCTGACGTTCATCTTTGAATTGGAGCCACGCGATGTTTTTGAGCACTCTTCACGATACCAATGCCTTCAGCTTTGGCGCTGGCGGAAATCTCACAGCCCGTTGCGCCGCAATCGAGGAAGAACTGCACTATCTGCCAAACTTCTCCGGTACAAATATCGTTGTTACGGTTGAAGGCGGCTGCGTTGTATTGAGCGGAACGGTTGAAACCCGACAGGACCTTTACCGCGCTATCAACGTTGCAAGCGATATCGCCGGTGCAGGCAATGTCATCTTCCGCGTTCAGCACGAGCCAGTGCTGGTCTCGTAAGTCCCAGCACGCGGCCGCTAACAACGGCCAACATCACGATACCCCCGCCCGTCATATCACGGGGGCGGGGTAAAAATTCCGGTCGGCAAACACATCATTTGCAACCGCTCAGAATTATCGGAACCTTTTTACAGCCTGCGGGTTGTTCCGCCAGATCCCAAATTTCCCAGGGTATGGCAACCATGAAGTCGCTTATCTATGCAGCCCGTTCTAAGTCCAGATCATGGACCGCAACGGTTTTGCGCGACTGGGGCCCGGCGCTTGCCGCCTTCGCCATCATCCTGTCATCAGGCTTTTACGCCAACACGCTGATCAGCACGGCGCTGTCGCAGTCGCTACGCAGCTTCTGACAGGTCGTTATCCGGATATTCTTTGTTATCAAACGCCCTTAAAAGCAAAACCCCAGCCAAAAGGCCGGGGTGGACGCTGCTAAAAAAGCAATACCTGAAAACATCGTGCAATATACGACAGGTTTCTAGCAAAGGTTATTTGTGGAAATCAATATCCAATTTTAGGTAGAGTGGAATAATTCCACCACTCAACCGAAATTGTTGTGACCACGCCGGTAACCGCATGGTGATTACCGAGGGAAACATGCCAATTATGCTTTCATTGGATTCCAGGCTTGAGCTGTGTTAGACAGTGGCCAAACATCGTAGCGCGGCCTGTCCAGCGCTTTGGCACGACTTTGGAAAATAATGAAAAATCAGTATCTTAACCGCGAAAAAACCTTCGCCGTTGCACCTATGATCGATTGGACTGACAAATTTTGCAGATACCTGCACCGTCAGATGTCGCATCATGCGCTGCTGTATACGGAGATGATTGTTGCCGATGCCATCATCCATGGCCGGCAGGAAAAGCTGCTGAGGCATCATGATGCGGAAAATCCGGTTGCCTTGCAACTGGGCGGTTCTGCGCCGGAAAAATTGGCCGTAGCCACCAAAATTGCGCTGGAATACAACTACAACGAGATCAACCTCAACGTGGGCTGCCCATCAGACCGTGTCCAGTCCGGCACATTTGGCGCCTGCCTGATGCGTGAACCGGAAACCGTGCAGCGCTGCGTGGCGGCCATGAAAGCGGTGACGGACCTGCCTGTTACCGTAAAATGCCGCATTGGCGTCGATGATCAGATCCCTGAGTATGTGTTGCCGGATTTTATAGCCCGCATGATCGAGGCTGGTGCTGATGCCATCTGGATTCACGCCCGCAAGGCATGGCTGCAGGGCCTTTCACCGAAGGAAAACCGCGAAATTCCGCCGCTGGATTATGATCTGGTCTATGCCATGAAATCGGCAAATCCGACCACCTTCATCGGCATCAATGGCGGCATTTCCGATCTCGCTCAGGCCAGCAAACATCTTGAGCACGTCGATGGCGTGATGTTGGGTCGCGCGGCCTATCACAACACCAATATTCTCGGCGATGTCGATCATGTCATCTATGGCAAACCGGCTGTAGCACCGGACTGGCAGCAGATTTGCCAGACCATGATGACTTTTGCTGCCGACTATATCGCCACTGGCGGTCGTTTGAACCACGTCACCCGCCACATGGTTGGCCTGTTCCAGGGTTTTGCCGGCGCACGCCGCTTCCGCCAGATCCTGTCATCAGACGCCACCAAGCCAGGTGCGGGGCCAGAGGTTATCGAAGCCGCCTTCGCTGCAATCGACTTCGAAGCCACATCGCTGAAAGCTGCGGGTTGAGGTTGTGAGTAGTGGCGCCTTTCCTCTACCCTTGTGGGAGAGGAAGACGTTGAGACAGGTTGCAAGGTCAGCGTTTCTTTCTGCAAACATTCCCTCAGCCACCCTCATGCCTCGTCCTCGGGCCTGACCCGAGGATCAATCACAGGCATGCAGCCGTCACGCGTCGGCACGACATAAGAGTCTTTTCAGCCCAATCACTTGGGCTTGCCTGGATCCCTGTGACGAGCACAGGGAAGAGGGAAGTCGTGGGTACCCACCGAACGACAAACAACCGCGTCAGGGATTGGGGCGGTGCATCTTGCGCCCTTTCCTCTACCCTTGTGGGAGAGGAAGAAAAATCATCAGCTTAGTTTGCTAAGTCGTAGATTTTTCAGGTGAGGGGTTCATACCGCCGCTGAGGCATCACCCACTATCAACCATCAAACCTGCTTGGCCAGATATTGCGCTCCATTCGGTGCATTGACCTTGCCGCCGGTGATGAAGAAGGCAAAGACGTCACGCTTTTTCTGTTCCGGCTTGCGGTCTGGTGCCACCAGCGGCAGGTCATCGGGCACACCGCCCGCCGCATAGGTTTTCAAACGGCCGGCCCAGTCCTTGATGTCCTTTTCCGGATAACAGGTTGCGATATCGTCCTCGCCCTTTTGCAGGCGGCAATAGACGAAATCAGCGGTCACATCTGGCAGCAGCGGATAATCGTGATGGTCGGCGCAAACAACAGCGACCTTGTGTTTGGCCAGGAGCTCAATGAACTCCGGCACCATGAAGGTTTCGTTGCGCACTTCCACCACGTGCTGCAAAGTAAGTCCGTCCTGCTTTTGCGGCAGCAGTGCCAGAAACGCCGCAAAATCATCCGGCTCGAACTTCTTGGTTGGCGCAAACTGCCACAGGATTGGACCAAGATGGTCACCAAGCTCGGTCAGACCCTGCGTCAGGAACTTTTCCATGGAGTCACCGGCTTCCGCCAGCACCTTGCGGTTGGTGACATAACGGCTGGCTTTCAGCGAAAACACAAAACCGTCAGGCACTTCCGAGGCCCATTTGGCAAAGGTTGCCGGCTTCTGGCTGCCATAATAGGTGCCATTGACCTCAATGGCGCTCAACTGGCGGCTGGCATGTTCCAGCTGCCGTTTCTTGGCCAGTTTTTCCGGATAAAAAGTGCCTTCCCACGGGTCGAAGGTCCAGCCACCAATGCCGGTTCTGATCGTGCCAGATGAAGCCGTCATGACAATTCCCCTTATTCTGCCGCCACCCGGGTTTTGCCCGGTCTGCGTTCCAGAAGCTCCTTCAGGAAGTGGCCGGTATAGGAGCGCTCTTCCTTGACAATGGTTTCCGGCGTGCCGGTTGCAACCACTTCACCGCCTCCGGTACCGCCCTCAGGGCCGATGTCGATCACCCAGTCAGCGGTTTTGATGACCTCGAGATTGTGCTCGATAACCACCACGGAGTTGCCCTGATTGACCAGCTCATGCAGCATTTCCAGCAGCTTGGCGACGTCGTGGAAGTGCAGGCCGGTGGTCGGCTCGTCGAGAATATAAAGCGTGCGGCCGGTGGAGCGTTTCGACAGCTCCTTGGCCAGTTTCACGCGCTGCGCTTCACCGCCAGACAGCGTGTTGGCCTGCTGGCCGACCTTGATGTAACCAAGGCCCACATCAAACAGCGACTGCAGCTTGTCACGCACCGCCGGAACCGCCGAGAAGAACTCGACACCTTCCTCAACCGTCATGTCCAGCACGTCGGCAATCGACTTGCCCTTGAAGGTCACATCGAGCGTTTCGCGGTTATAACGTTTGCCGTGGCAGACGTCGCAGGTCACATAAACGTCGGGCAGGAAGTGCATTTCAATCTTGATGACGCCGTCGCCCTGGCAGGCCTCGCAGCGACCACCCTTGACGTTGAACGAAAAACGGCCCGGCTGGTAACCGCGCGCCTTGGCCTCCGGCAGACCGGCAAACCAGTCACGGATCGGCGTAAACGCACCGGTATAGGTGGCCGGGTTGGAGCGTGGTGTGCGGCCAATCGGCGACTGGTCGATATCGATCACCTTGTCGATGAATTCCAGGCCATCGATACGGTCATGTTCGGCCGGAATTTCGCGCGCACCCATCACGCGGCGTGCCGCAGACTTGTACAACGTCTCGATCAGGAAGGTGGACTTGCCACCGCCAGACACACCGGTGACCGCGGTAAACACGCCAAGCGGCACGGAGGCCGTGACGTTTTTCAGGTTGTTGCCGCGTGCGCCAACCACCTTGATTTCCTTGCCCTTTTTCGGCTTGCGGCGTTCCGCCGGCACCGGCACGCCCATTTCGCCAGACAGATATTTACCGGTCAGTGAATTGGGATTGTTCATCACGGCTTCAGGGCTGCCCTGGGCAATGACCTCACCACCGTGAATACCGGCGGCCGGGCCAATATCGACCACATAATCAGCGGTCATGATGGCATCTTCATCATGCTCCACCACAATCACCGTGTTGCCGATGTCGCGCAGGTGCTGCAACGTGTCCAGCAGGCGGGCATTGTCGCGCTGGTGCAGACCAATCGATGGCTCATCCAGCACGTAAAGCACACCCGTCAGGCCCGAACCGATCTGCGAGGCCAGGCGAATACGCTGGCTTTCACCTCCCGATAGCGTGCCGGAATTGCGCGAAAGGCTGAGGTAATCCAAGCCCACATCATTGAGGAAGCGCAGACGTTCGCGGATTTCCTTGAGAATGCGCACGGCAATTTCATTCTGCTTGGCGCTCAGCGTCTCAGGCAGAACGTCAAACCAGTCGCGCGCCGTGCGGATCGACATCTGCGTGACTTCGCCAATATGCAGCTTGTTGATTTTCACCGCCAGCGCTTCCGGCTTCAGGCGGTAACCGGCGCAGGCCGGGCAGGGCGCAGCCGACATGTAACGCTCGATATCCTCACGCGCCCATGCGCTGTCGGTTTCCTTCCAGCGGCGCTCGAGGTTCGGCACGATGCCTTCGAAATTCTTCACGGTCTTGTAGGAGCGTGCGCCATCTTCATACTGGAATTCGATCTTGTCTTCGGTGCCCTGCAAAATGGCGCCCTTGGCCGCCGACGACAGGTCCGACCAGCGGCTGGACAGCTTGAAACCGAAGGCTTTGCCCAGCGCTTCCAGCGTCTGGTTATAATAAGGTGAGGTCGATTTTGCCCAAGGGGCAATCGCGCCGTCTTTGAGCGTGCGGTTTGGTTCCGGCACGATCAGGTTTTCATCCACCTTCTGCTGCGAACCAAGGCCGTCGCAGGTTGGGCAGGCACCAAACGGGTTGTTGAAGGAAAACAGCCGCGGCTCGATTTCCGGAATGGTAAAACCGGAGACAGGGCAGGCAAATTTTTCCGAAAACAGCACCCGCTCATGGGTCTCGTTCAGGGATTTGTTGGCAGAACCACCGGCCGATGTTTCCTCAGCTGGCAGCGGCTTGTCGGCAAATTCGGCAATCGCCAAACCATCGGCCAGCCGCAGACATGTCTCAAGGCTGTCTGCCAGACGGCTTGCCATATCGGCGCGCACCACCGCACGATCCACCACCACGTCAATGTCGTGTTTGTATTTCTTGTCCAGCGCCGGCACGTCGGCAATTTCATAGAACTGGCCATCGACCTTGACGCGCTGAAAACCCTTTTTCTGCAGCTCGGCCATTTCCTTTTTATATTCGCCTTTACGGCCGCGCACGATTGGCGCCAGAATATAAAGACGGGTGCCTTCCTCAAACGCCAGAATACGGTCCACCATCTGGCTCACCGTCTGGCTTTCAATCGGCAGGCCGGTGGCCGGCGAATAGGGCACGCCCACACGCGCAAACAGCAGGCGCATATAGTCGTAGATTTCAGTTACGGTGCCCACCGTCGAGCGCGGGTTGCGCGAGGTGGTTTTCTGCTCGATGGAAATGGCCGGCGACAGACCCTCGATCTGGTCGACATCCGGTTTCTGCATCATTTCCAGAAACTGGCGCGCATAGGCCGACAGGCTTTCCACGTAGCGGCGCTGCCCCTCGGCATAGATGGTGTCGAATGCCAGCGATGATTTTCCGGAGCCGGACAGTCCCGTCATCACGATCAGCTTGTTGCGCGGCAGGTCGAGATCAATCCCTTTCAGGTTATGTTCTCGTGCACCACGGATGGAAATCGTCTTCAATTCGCTCATGACAAGGCTCGGAATATATGTTGGCGGGCAGGGTCGGGCACTTATGTAGTGCGGCCAAGCCCGGTGTCGAGTTTAATCGTATGGAATAGCTGCTTTTCGATTCTGTTCCGCTGGATAATAGAGATTTATTGGAACAAAGAAAGAACAAACTTGACGTGAAAGCAATCCCGGTGAATTGTATGCAAACATTCCTTGTGGATTGTGTGGCGGTAAAGGTGCCCATTGGCCACCTCTATGGTCTATGATCTCACCAGTTTTAGAAAAGAAAGTTTTCCGGGCAAAATGCACGGAGCAAGGATAACGAGATGGCAGGCAGTGTAAACAAGGTAATTTTGATCGGTAATGTTGGGGCGGACCCGGAAATTCGCCGCACCCAGGACGGACGCCCAATTGCCAATCTTCGTATTGCCACCTCCGAAACCTGGCGTGACCGCAACAGCGGCGAGCGCAAAGAAAAGACCGAATGGCACACGGTTGTCGTATTCAACGAAGGTCTTTGCAAGGTTATTGAACAATACGTCAAGAAGGGCGCCAAGCTCTACATCGAAGGCGCGCTGCAGACCCGCAAGTGGCAGGACCAGACGGGCAATGACCGTTACTCCACTGAAGTAGTGCTGCAGGGCTTCGGCTCCACGCTGACCATGCTGGATGGTCGCGGTGAAGGCGGTGGCGGCGGCAGCCGTGGCGGCGACTTTGGCGGCGGCGGCAATGATTACGGCGGCGGCTCCTCCGGTGGCGGTTATGGCGGTGGTTACGACCAGCAGCCAGCACGCAGCGGCGGCGGTGGTGGTGCACGCGGCGGCCAGCCTGCGGGCGGCTTCTCCAACGACATGGACGACGATATCCCGTTCTGATCGACCAATTAATCCCTATAAAAAAGCCCGGCCAGCAAACGCTTCCGGGCTTTTTTATTGCCTGAACAGCCTGTGCAACCTCAGCTTTCAGGCTTGGCCACAAACTCAAATGTCGGCTCGCAGGTCACCGGAAAATTCACCGATCGGGCGATGAAACACACCTCGTGAATGCGGTGGTGAATGGCAGTCGCGACCTCGATATCGGTACCATCAAGCACGGTAATGCGGGGCCGCAAAATGGCTGCAGTAAAACGCCCGGCACCGCTTTTTTCCACTTCACCAGTGCCAACAGGGCTGTCCTCATAGGCCGTCACCACCACTTTGGCCTCGGAGGCGTAGTGCAGGTACCACAACATGTGGCAGGCCGATAATGCCGAAAGCAGCAGGTCTTCCGGGTTCATCTTGGTGGGGTCGCCACCCAGCAACGGATCATTGGAACAATGAATGACCGCCTTGCCAGGCACAGCCACATCCCAGGTGCGGTCATAGGCGCGATAACTGCTGGTGCCATTGCCGCGATTGCCGGTCCAGATGATGGTGGATGTATAGTCATGTGCCATGGGGCGATCCTTTTTCTTCAAATTCGTATACATGTATACACATTGAAAAAGGCCATGCAAATGCTGCTGACAAGTAGTGTGCCTAGCGTGGTCGGTGACTTATGGGATTGTGGCACCTTGCAGTGACAAGGATAAATCGGTGTGAAAACTCTCAGGAAACGCCCATTGGCACCCATATGGCCGAAGTGCCGTCGCCGTATGGTTTGGCGGTTCCGTCTAGCACACAGGTACCGACCCAGGCACAAACAACGGCCACGTGGCCGATCTCTTCGACGTACTACCGGAGTTCAAGAAACTGGCCGGGGCTCGGATACTACCCGTGCGGGCGGTAGGACGTCACGCGCTCCGCACGTGTACTACTAGATTGCGACTAATCCCTTACTGAGCCATCCAGGACGTCCAGCGCTTGATTGCCGAGCCGTGACGCTCGCACGACCCCGTAGACCAGTTCAGGCCGTAGAGATCGGCAATGATGGCGCCGAGCTCGCTGGCTGGAAGGCCGGGATATTCTATTTCGGCCAGACTGCTTTTAAAGGGCTCGATTTGCACGAGGGCCTGCCGCACAAGCATTGACGTCGGCATGTCGTCCTTCACATGATCTGCGATGCTTATCTCGCCATTCTGCTGAACGATCAGTCCAAGGGTGCTTGCAGCGAAGACCGCGTTGCGAAGACCTTGGCTCTCCGCTTCCTTCTTGGTTTTGCAGACACCGCCCCTGACCTGATCAACAAGTTCGATCACGCGCTCCGGCGGTGCAGCCGCCCGGAAAATATCGACTTCGCTGATGTTCGCCACTCGCTCGGCGGATTCCATGATGTCGAAAACGGGGACGCCGAGAACGAAATGCATCCCGTTTTTCGACAGGAGACCGAAGTGCCAGCAATACGCCAGGATACGGCGATTGTACTGCTGCAACGTCTGCTCATCGATGGAAAGGAAGGCGTACTCCGGTGCGGACGCCGTGCAGATTTCCGCGAAGGTTGCCCCTCCCTGCGCGGCAATGAGCTCTCGGGCCTTGATGAAGATGCAATTGCTCAGCAGGAATTCGATGATCTTGGCCGTCGCCGCCGCCGAGTTCTCAAAAGCTCTTTCGAAATATTGCTCCAGACGGTTCGATTTGACGATACCCATGTTGACCAGGTCGCGGACGGCGTTGTCGGTCGTCGTGAGACTGAGATTCAAGCTTGCAGCGAAGTGCTCGTAGTCGAGCCGGTCCGCTCCGAGCACAGTTTTAAGAATGCCCCTAATTCGACGGACCGAGATCGTCGGGATGTATGTGTTCGGAAGCTGAGGCACCTCGTTATAGAGAATGTAGTCCCGGAAAATGTCCCAGTAGAGGTTTAGCTTGCCACCTGTATTGATGACGAGCCGCTGGTTCACAAGCGACGCGACGTTGTCAGCACCGTACTTGTCCGCCGTAGCTCCGTATTCGACAGGAGAGTTCTGGGCAATGAAACGGATAGCCCGGGTCTGGGCCTGCGACAGTTCCTGGAGATCGTTGTTGAAGAGCGTCTCAAGGCTCGGGAGCGATCCCAACGGTCCCGGATCACGGCCGGCCTTGGCATCTTCGATATAATGGCGCACCAACTTTTTTAGGAGCCACGGGTAGCCCGCGTAGTTTTCGACGATGAACTTCGAAATGTTGTATTTCAGGGCCTGCTTCGACTCGCGTTGTGCAAGTACGATAAAGCCATCCGCATCCTCACGTGCGAACCTGTCGACCACGAAATCCTTTCGACGATCCGACAGCGAGTGCCACAGGTGATATCCGGGATAATCGGAGCCGACGGTACCATCCGTTTTCCAGGAAAAGCCGATAGCGAAAGGCGCTCGCGCTTCATCCGCTGCCAGTGCCAAGTCCCGCATACGGCTGAATGCCGCGCTGAGCTCGGAGCGATGGATGATTTCCTCGAACTGATCGAAGATCAGGCAGACTACCGCGTTCTGCGACTGGGCCTGCGCCAGAAGTTCCTGCACTGCCGGATCGTTGAACGGGTTCGTCTCGATCTTCGGAGTGCTGCGGAACAGCGGCCCGGGCGATATATACTGCTCGGCGGCCTGCAATGCCCGCAACATTGCCAGATCGGCGTAGTACGAAGTCTTCGCAGCTCGGCAATCGACCGGGAGAATAAAAATCTTATCCTTCCGTAGTTCGTCGGCAAGCTTCAGCGCGAGGCTGCTCTTTCCCCAACCAGACTGCCCCTTGATGCCGAAAAGCCTCGACGAGGTCTTACCTTTCCGGATGCGATCAAAGAAATCCCGTATCTCGTAGATCAGTCCCTCTCGACCCACGAAGTCTACAGGTCGCGATGGGCGATAATCGCTCCATTCTTCGCCGGGGATAACTTCGACGACGGGCTGTACATCTTTGCTTGGAGGTCCTTCCACGTGCTTGTGGTCTAGCCAGATCGCCTCGGGATACGGAAAATCCGTGTTGGCTAGTTCCGGCAAGTCTCTTGGTTTCATCGGAGACCCGTCACTAGCGCCCCAAGCCAGAAGACCCTTGAGTTCCCTGTTAGGTGTCCACATCGGGACAGCCCAAATCTCTCGTCCCTCCAACAAGCAAAGGAAAACCTCGGTGGCCCCATTGCTGCCCGGCAACGCCGGAAGTTCGAAACCCTTGGCGTCGACTAGAAGTGTCACCAGTTCATGCGGCGGGAAGAATTTGAAAACGTTCTTCCCAGCTTTTGCGTTGAATTTGTCCAGTCTCGCCTGAGCTTCCTTCCCGATTTCGGATATCGAAAAAATCCAGCCATGGTCGGCATCTTCAAGACTGACATCACTGTGGAGCTTGTTAACCGCGTCGGTTTGGACAGTTTCCGTGCGCGCCTTGCATTCGACAATCGCGTTGTCGCCAGAAAGCCGGTTAAGGCATTTGAGGTCTATTTCGCTACCCACATCACGAACACGCTCTTTGACAACGTAGCTCTGATAGGTGAGGAAACGCCCGACAAGCGATTCAAGAAGACGGCCTTTGACTTCCCGAAAGTCGGAGCGGCTCTTGTCTAGCGGGATGGCTATTTTGAACTTCGAATCGTGGTCCATGCTGCAACTGGAGAGGAGCGAATCCAAATGACGGAGTCTTGACTTACCACTTCCAAGCGAAAATAGACAGCTAACGTCTCGTTTTACTACTCTCAAAAGTATCTATCCGAAAGTTTCGACAGAAATACTCGACGGACCGGGGACGGGCAGACGGTAACTGATCCACCCGACCTTGTGACTTTCTACCGATGATGGTGGCGTCGGTCGCGGCATGAAGCTCCTCTTTGGAGACCCAATCTGCAAGTTCGACCAACCGTAGGCCACCTTCAACAACATCCAGCACGCCCAGATTCGCGATTATCCGTGTTACGAAGGTGATTTCCGCCAAGGCACAATGACCGCAGTTGGCGCGAAGCAGCCGAAGTGGCTTGACACAGGTTGGAACACCAGTCGGCCCGGCACCAGTCTGCGGCCGCAAGGCGCGCAACCGCGAGATCTACGGCCGCCATCTACGTGGCATTTGGAATACTCGACCCGGGAACCGTCTGTTTCAGTGACTGCCGCGGGATATCCGCGAGGGCTGATTTTCCACCCTTGAAACGCCATCTGATAATCCGGGTCTTCCACCATCGCCATAAAGGCGGCGCGGCCAAGATATTGCACCAGCCAAAGCACGCCAGAGCAGGCGCTACTCCTCAGTGGAAACCTTGATGTCGCGCGCAGCAAGCGCCTTCAGCAGCTTTGGGGTGGGCTTGCTGTTTTCCAGCCCACTGATCGATTTCAGGTTTGGCAAAAGCTCAAGGTCAGTAATCGCCTTGTTGCTGACGGGAATGGCTTCATCGCCACTACCGGGGTCCCAGAAGGGGTAGAGGTGATAGATAAACTCGGAACCACCGTCCAATCCGCTGGATTGATGCAGCGTTACGACCTTGGCCAGCAGCTCGTCCGATATGGGCAGATTTTTGAAGTAGGTCTCGACCTCCGGGATGATCTCGTATCCGTCGATCTCGACGGAAATCTCCCGCTTCTCATATTCCTTGGCAAACAGGTGGATATCGAATTGCGGCTGGAGCACTTTCTGCCGGTACATCAGTTCTTCGATGACCAACAGCTTCAAGCCAAAGTCCTTGAACCGATTGTCCGATGGCTTGTGAGGGGGATAGAGTTTCGGCCGGCTTGAATAGTCCGCAGCCTCTTTGAGAAGCGCGCCGATGCGTGCGGCATAAGGGGCAGGGAGCTTCGTTTTGGCAACCTTGAACGCCTTGCGGGTTGTTGCGGAAACGGCGAGCCGTTGCACTGCCTTGTCGCGACGTTTCCTGTTCCAGGCGTCGAAATCACTCTGGATCAAAGTCAGGGTTGCGCGATGCGCCTGAAGGGTTTTTTCGTCGCGTTCGCGGTAGGTTTGGGCTGACGTGCCGAGATGGCTTTCATATTTATTTTTCCGCAGCAGACGTTCGTAATTGGCGATGTTCGATTGCTGGAGAGCTTCAGCCTCTTGGCGAGAATATGTCTGGATATCCAGAGGCGTGAGGATGACCTCCTCCAGGAACTGTTTGAGCTGTTGCTCCGTCCAGGACGATGCGTCGCTGAGAGCGTGCTGCAGGATTGCCGAGGATTGGGCGTGGGCCGGCTTGCGTTTGTCGCTGTGGAACCCGAACATATCGTAAGCAAGGTCCACCAGCAGAGGCGCTTCCTGCTGGCCTTTTTCCAGGATGTAGAACCGGATCAACTCACCCGCCTCGCGGACTGCATCTGGGTGCAGCATCAGATGGTCGGGCAGCAGAAAACTCTTATGGTGCGGGTACGCCCGGTAGATCGCGGGCACCAGCATGGCTGCTTCGCTTCGCAACGTTTCGTCGTGGTTGCTGTAAGGCTTGTGCCAATAATAAAGGTCGAGCATCGATGTCACGATATCCGCCCAGGTTCCCGTTCGTGTCCGGCTGAATTTCTCGCTGACCACACTATTGGGTCGTTCGATCGCGCGCTTGAGAAGGTCGAGATGTTGGGTGTGCCGCGCGCTCAAAATGCGCCACGCTTCTTCCTTGCCGCCATGGCTGGCGACAGTTGTCGTGCCGGAAAATGCAAGAATGAAATTATAGGCTTTCACACCGCTAAGGGCCAAAGCGTCCTTTTCACCGAGGAACGCTTTGATCGTCGCAAAGTAGATATCGTACAGTCGTTCAACGTTGCCACGATCTTCGCCGATCAGTGATTTCCAGTTTTCCTGGGCAGTTTTTAGCGATCGGAAATCGTCTGGCTCATAGGTTTCTAGAAAATCGAGGCTTTCTTCAAACGTCATATCTACTCACAATCGATTTCGAACGGATTTGAAAGACGTGGCGCTGCGTCAGGCAGTTTCCCACACAATAAGCGGTCCTATTGGACGCAAACCTATCCTGAAGCGCTTTGAGCCATCAAGGGTAAAAAATCTGCGATATCAAGGGTGGGCAGGCGCAGATCGGTCGCCACGATCTGCGCGGCACCCCTCGAACTGCTTTCAGCCAGGAATCTCGGTCTGCTTCAGCGGCTGCAGCACGATGTCTGCAAGGGCTGATTTGCCAACCTGAAACGCCACCTGATAGTCCGGGTCTTCCACCATCGCCATGAAGGCGGCACGGCTTGGATATTGCACCAGCAACACCGCATCCCACATTTTTACGTCGCCATCGGTCAGCACCGGCAGGCCATCACCACGAAACAATATCTTGGCGCCAAAGCGCGCCAGAATGGGTGCTGCCATCTCAAGATATTCGAAATGCCGCTGCCGTCCGCCATTGGGCTCAAAGCGCAGAAGGTTCAACATGACGATGGGGGTATCATCCTTGGCGGAGAGAAAGTCGGTGAGGGCGGTTTGATTGATCGTAACCATGGCTATTCCTTTGATGTGACACCGTGCGTGGGTTCAACATCAGGTTTACCGTGGCTGTTTGTCAGAAACTGTCAGCAGCGAGCGCCAATCGCGATCCTGCTCGCGCCAGCGTTTTATCAGCACGGGACGGCGCTCCGGGTACCGTTCGTTCAACACAGACGCGGCGCTAACCCGGTCCACGCGGAAGTGGCGAAAGCCGGCGCGATGTTCGCACCAGGCAGCCAGAATGCGCACATCATCAAAATAAACCAGCGCAATTGGCCAGATGGTTCGCTGCGTGACACTGCCCTCAGCATCCCTGTAATCAATGCACATCTTCATCTGCCGGCGGATCGCGTCACGCATTGCCGCAACATGGGTCGGGTCCGTGCGCTCGGAAGCGGTCGCCGGTATCATCAACGGCACTGCTGTGGCGCTTGATGCCGCCTTGTCACTGCGCGCCGACAATATCTTGGCCATGGCGCTTTCGCCACTTTGCACAAGGGCAGGGTCGGCGCGTTGCTGCACCCATTCCAGCCCCAGCCGTATGGCGTCCAGCTCGTCGGCTGAAAACGCAAAATGCGGAAGAAAGAAACCGTCCTTCAGCAGAAAACCAACGCCAGCCTGCCCATCCAAGGGCGCACCCAGCAGCCGCAAGGTTTCAATGTCGCGGTAAACACTGCGCTGCGAAACACCAAGCTCGTCTGCCAGGTCCTGCGCAGTCACCGGCGTGCGTTTGGCGCGCAGAACGCTGAGCATTTCAAACAGGCGGCTGGTTCGCGACATGATCAACTCTTTCCACGAAAGCCTGTCCCTGCGCAACGGCGATGATGATGATGATGAGCAGAGCAATATCCAGACATCATTCGCTTGATCCATTTTTTGCACATTTGTATACATGTGTACGCATTATAAGAAGCCACGCTGACACCGCTGGCAAAGGAACCTGCAATGAACCTGACAGACCGCATCCGCGCCGATATCCTCAGCGGAAAATTTGAGGCCGGCGCTGTGCTGTCGCAGGTTGAACTGGCGGCACGTTATGGCGTCAGCCGCATTCCGGTGCGCGATGCGCTGCAAATGCTGGCAGGCGAAAAGATCGTTGAAGTCCTGCCCGGCAAAAGTGCACGCGTCGTCAGCCTGTCACGCCACAGCCTGGATGAAATCTTCGATCTGCGGGTGATGCTCGAATGTGATCTTCTGGCCCGTGCCATCAAACAGGCCACAGCGGCAGACCTTGTCGAGATAGACTACGCGCTGAAAAAATCGTCGCTGGAGGCCGGACGTCCCGGCTGGCAGGCCGGTGACTGGCTGTTTCACCAGACATTATATGCCCCAGCCGGACGCCACCGCCAGCTGGCACTCATAGAGGAGCTGCGCACCAGCTGCATTCTCCACGCCACAGGTTATCAGCAACTGGCAACGGAAACCGCCCGCTGGCTGGATGACCATGAGCGGCTGGTTGCCGCCTATCGTGCTGGCGATAGCGATACCGCCTGCGCCATTTTGCGCGACCATATTCTGGCCGCGCAGACGCAACTTCGCTAAACGCACAGCGAAGGGGCGGGCAGATCAGGCTGAGCGCCAAATGACACCCTAACGAGCGAAGTCCGCTATCGGCCGAAAGCAGTCATCACACCTCATGCCAAATGTCTTGGCATAGATGAAAATCCTGACGTTCAGTTCGGCGATAAACCAGCTCTCGGCACTGAATGAACATCCGTTAAAGCAAATGAAGATCCACTTGACAGACGAACCATTGAAGAGCATTGTACCGATCAGTAAAGATATTACTCATAGGTACAATCTGTTGTCTTGGAAAGGACTTTGTCATGTCTCGCCCTCCACTTCCCCCATTCACTCTTGAAAGTGCTATCGAAAAAGTTCGCCTGGCCGAAGACGGTTGGAACACCCGCGATGCCGCCAAAGTCGCTCTGGCGTATACGCTCGACACACGCTGGCGCAACCGCGTTGAATTCGCGACAAATCGGCAAGAAGCTCAGGAATTTCTGACACGCAAGTGGAACAAGGAGCACGAGTACCGCCTCATCAAGGAGCTCTGGGCGTTCACTGGCAACCGCATTGCAGTTCGCTACGCTTATGAATATCGTAACGACAGTGGGCGTTGGTTCCGCGCTTACGGTAACGAAAACTGGGAATTTGCAGAGGACGGTCTGATGGCGCACAGGCATGCAAGCATCAACGAAATGCCAATCGCGGAAGGCGATCGTTTGTTCCGTTGGCCTCTTGGCCGTCGACCGGACGACCACGCTAGCCTCAGCGATTTGGGCCTTTAACAATGGCACGAATGGTCGCGGAAAGGTCCGACACCATAGCCCCATTGGCCGAAGTGTTCCGCGAACATGGCTATGAAGGAGCAAGCCTTGCTTTGATCAGCAAGGCTACCGGTCTCGGCAAGGGCAGCCTCTATCACTTTTTTCCACTCGGAAAGGAAGAGATGGTTCAGGCTGTACTCGCCGAAATCGAGAGATGGTTCGAGGATGCCGTATATTCCCCTCTGCGCAACGGGAGCGATGCCAATGCGGCTATCGGTGAAATGCTCGATTCCACGGACAGATATTTCAAATCCGGTGAGCGCGTGTGCCTCGTCGGTGCTTTGGCGGTCTCCAACACTCGTGACCTCTTCGCCAAAGCTATCAGAGGTTATTTCGCAACTTGGATAGACGCATTGCAGTCAGCGCTTGTTCGGCGGGGCATGGAGGCTGAGCAATCACGCATCCTTGCGGAGGAGGCCGTTCTTTCAATCCAAGGTGCAATTGTTCTATCCAGGGCGATGGATGATCCAACCGTCTTTCAACGCGCTATCAATCAGCTTCGGGGGCGATTAATCGCGTATTAGGGGATGGCGCGTCTGGCGCCAAACGGCCGCTCACGCCAGATTGAAGGCTGACTTGATGCCATCCACCACGAACTGCACGGAAAGGGCGGCCAGAATAACGCCGAGCAGGCGGGTCAGAATGGCGCGGCCGGTATTGCCAAGGAAACGGTCCATGCGGTCGGCAATGGCCAGCTGATGATGGTGGAAAAACTGCGCGCCAGCTGCATTCTTTATGCGCCGGATTATCAGGGACTTTACCGCGCTTATCTCACCCGCAATACGGACGAGGCCGTCACCATTTTGCGCCAGCACATTCAGGCCGCGCAGGCGGAGGTGCCGGCAGATCAGGCTGAGCGCCAAATGACGCCGTAACGAGCGACGTCCGCTATCGGGTGAAAGCGGACGCCAAGATGCACCTGACTTTAGCATCAGCCAAGCTATTGAGATGGCACGGTGCAAAAGCTGTGCAGAAATCGATGCACCACGCATATAGATACATGACTGGCTGTGTGCCCGCGAACGCGTTCCGAGGGTGAGGGTGCGGCGAACAGTCAGCGCCTAGCTGGCAGCCGTCATCGTCATTGAATTCGGGTGCGCATAATCGCGCCAAGCGGCAATGCGATCACCTTCGATTTCAAAGATGCCCATGAGGGTCACCCTGCCGATCTCGCTGCCGTCAGCGCGTTCGAAAATGTCCAGCCGCTCGGTAAGCACGCGGTCGCCGTCTGCCGCAATCGCGAGCATTTCAATGTGAACCGTAGCGATGCCCATGGACGTCTCAAGTTCTTCGATGAACGCAATCGCGTCATCCATGCCCGTGGTGGACGCAATGCCTACGTTATTCCAAACAGTGTTTGGGGTGAACCAGCGCTTGATTGCGGTTCTGCCGTGATCCGTCGTGAAGACATTGCAAAATTCAGAGACAAGTTCGATGGGAGTGGTCATGTCGATTTCCTTTTTTGTCGTGATAAGAAACTGGGCCATTCGCAGGACGTTCGCCATGCCTGATGATCTCGAATAATTGCCTGATCCCGTCGGGGTATTGATCTTTTCAGGCAAAGGCGCCCATGATGAAACATGGACAAACTCGATGAAATCCGCGCTCTGGCGCTACGCCATGCTGGCGTGAAATACTCCGGCATGCCACGGCTCAGCATCCTCAGTGTCACCCAACCAACTGAGTTGAGCGCATTGGTTTATGACCCGATGGCGTCCATTGTGCTGCAAGGTACCAAGAGAACAATCATTGGTGATCAGGTGTTCGATTACGGCCCCGGACAGACCATGGTCGTAGCCGCCGAAATCACCGCCATGGGCCAAATTATAGAGGCATCACCGGAAAAGCCGTTTCTGACGATCAATCTCAATCTTGATCCCGCCGTGATTATGAATGTGGTGCTCTACCTTTCGTTGACACCCGAACTGCAAATGCAGCCGGGCTTCGCATTCAGCATGGCCAATGCAGAACTGATCGGCGCTTGGCAAAGGCTGCTAGAAGTTTGCGAGCGCCCAAAGGAAATCCCTGTAATGGCCCTGCATTTAGAGCATGAATTGATGTTTCGGCTGATGCTAAGCCCGCATGCGGAGATGTTGCGCCAGATAGCCGGTGTCGACTCCCGTTTGTCCCACATTCGGCGAGCGATGGGTTGGATTCGCCAGCATTACACTGAGCAACTCAGCATTGAGGATATGGCGGCGGTTGCTGGCATGAGCGAGTCCGTTTTCCACCGGCGCTTCAAGGCCGTTACCGCTCTTAGCCCGCTTCAATACCAAAAGCATATCCGATTACAGGAAGCCCGCCGCCGGATGGTTTCGAAAGAGGCCGACGCAGCATCTGTCTCGTTCGCTGTGGGCTACAAGAGTACGTCGCAATTTAGCAGAGAATATAAACGCCTTTTCGGGGAGCCGCCGCGTCGTGATGCCGACATGGTGCAAACGATGGTCGAAACTCGCTTGCAACGAGCATAACCAAATAACAGCCCCATAATGGCCGTTATCCAGGTATGTCCGCTTCTGGCGCAAAGCGGCCGTTCACGCCAGATTGAAGGCTGACTTGATGCCATCCACCACGAACTGCACAGAGAGGGCGGCGAGAATAACACCGAGCAGGCGGGTCAGGATGGCGCGGCCGGTATTGCCAAGGAAACGGTCCATGCGGTCGGCAATGGCCAGCGCCAGATAGACTACCAGCAGTGTAAAGGCGAGCACGGCCAAGAGAATGGCCTTGTCGAGATAGGTCTGCATGGAACCGGCAATCAGCACGGTTGCGGAAATGGCACCGGGCCCGGCAATCAGCGGAATGGCCAGCGGAAACACCGCCAGATTATGAATGTGGTCCTTGGTGATGGCGATGGTCGAGGTCTTTTCTTTACGCTCCTGGCGTTTTTCAAAAATCATCTCAAACGCGATCCAGAACAGCAGCAGACCACCGGCAATGCGGAAGGCACCAAGCGAGATGCCAAGCAGCTGCAACACAGCGGCACCAAACAACGCAAACACCGCCAGAATGGCAAAGGCAATCAGCGTGCCCCGCAGCGCCACCTGAGAGCGCTGGGCGCGCGTCATGCCAGCCGTCAAACCAAGGAAAACCGGCGCCAGACCTGGCGGGTCCAGCGTAACGAGAAGGGTGGTCAAGGCATTGAGCAATGTTTCTCCGCTAACCATTTTGTGTCCCTTTCGTTACGTCATGCCATTAATTTCGCCCCGAAAACTGCCTGACTCTCGCCTTCTTGTCGCGCATTTTCTCAACCAGAGGCCACAAAAGCGTTTTCACCTTGCAAATGCCGCAAAAGGTTGTTCAAAACTCTCCGTGAAATTGGCGCTATGCGGCTCTTTCCGCTATAAAAATCCATCCGATTCTTAAAATAGAATGTGATCTGATTTGACTGAGCATAGCCCTACTGGCGGAGGAAAACTTCCTCCCGGAATCGAACCGATTTCGATTATGGAAGAAATGCAGCGGTCGTATCTCGATTACGCGATGAGCGTTATCGTTAGCCGTGCTCTTCCTGATGTGCGTGACGGCCTCAAACCCGTGCATCGCCGCATCCTTTTCGGCATGTCGGAACTCGGCATCGACTGGAACAAGAAATACGTAAAATGCGCCCGTGTAACCGGTGACGTGATGGGTAAATTCCATCCGCACGGCAACTCGGCCATTTACGATGCGCTGGCCCGTATGGCGCAGGACTGGTCCTTGCGCCTGCCACTGATCGACGGTCAGGGTAACTTCGGCTCGATCGACGGTGACCCGCCGGCGGCTGAACGTTACACCGAGTGCCGCCTGGAGAAGTCGGCGCACGCGCTGCTGGATGACCTCGATAAGGAAACGGTTGATTTTCGCGAGAACTATGACGGCACGCTGAAAGAGCCTGTTGTCGTTCCCGCCAAGTTCCCGAACCTTCTGGTCAACGGCGCCGGTGGTATCGCGGTGGGTATGGCCACCAACATTCCGCCGCACAACCTGTCGGAAGTGATCGACGGCTGTATTGCCCTGATGGACAATCCGGCCATTGATCTGTTGGACCTGATGCAGATCATCCCCGGTCCGGACTTCCCGACTGGTGCGCTCATTCTCGGCCGTGCCGGCATTCGCTCCGCTTATGAAACCGGCCGTGGTTCGGTTATCATGCGTGGCCGTGCCACCATCGAGCCGATGCGCGGCGACCGCGAACAGATCATCATCACCGAAGTTCCCTACCAGGTGAACAAGGCAACGATGATTGAAAAGATGGCCGAACTGGTCAAGGACAAGCGCATTGAAGGCATTTCCGACCTTCGTGACGAGTCCGACCGTCAGGGCTACCGCGTGGTTGTCGAGCTGAAGCGCGACGCCAATGCCGAGGTTATCCTCAACCAGCTTTACCGCTACACGCCGCTGCAGACCTCGTTTGGCTGCAACATGGTGGCGCTGAATGGCGGCAAGCCGGAGCAGTTGACACTTCTTGATATGCTGCGTGCCTTCGTGGCCTTCCGCGAAGACGTCGTCAGCCGCCGCACCAAGTACCTGCTGCGCAAGGCCCGTGACCGCGCCCACGTCCTGGTTGGTATGGCCATTGCCGTTGCCAACATCGACGAGGTTATCCGCGTTATCCGCAGTGCGCCAGATCCGGCATCTGCCCGTGAAGAGCTGATGACCCGCCGCTGGCCGGCCGCAGATGTGGAAAGCCTGATCCGTCTGATCGACGATCCGCGCCACCGCATCAATGACGACAAGACCTATAACCTGTCGGAAGAACAGGCCCGCGCCATTCTCGAATTGCGCCTGGCCCGTTTGACGGCTCTTGGTCGTGACGAAATCGGCGACGAGCTGAACAAGATCGGCGACGAAATCCGCGATTATCTGGAAATCCTGTCATCGCGGGTTCGCATCCAGCAGATCGTCAAGGACGAGATGATCGCCATCCGTGACGAATTCGGCACCCCACGTCGCAGTGAGATTGTCGAAGGCGGTCCTGACATGGACGATGAAGACCTCATCGCCCGTGAAGAAATGGTCGTGACCGTATCGCACCTTGGTTACATCAAGCGTGTGCCGCTCACCACCTACCGTGCGCAGCGTCGCGGCGGCAAGGGTCGTTCCGGCATGGCAACGCGCGATGCAGACTTCGTCAACCGTCTGTTCGTGGCCAACACCCATACCCCTGTTCTGTTCTTCTCCTCACGTGGCATCGTCTATAAGGAAAAGGTCTGGCGCCTGCCAGTCGGCACGCCACAGTCCAAGGGCAAGGCACTCATTAATATGTTGCCGCTGCAGCCGGGCGAACGCATCACCACCATCATGCCGCTTCCAGAGGATGAAACCACCTGGGAAACGCTGGATGTGATGTTCTCCACCACACGCGGAACGGTACGCCGTAACAAGCTTTCCGACTTCGTGCAGGTGAACCGCAACGGCAAGATCGCCATGAAGCTGGAAGAGGACGGTGATGAAATCCTGTCTGTTGAAACCTGCCGTGGCTCCGATCCGGTCGTCAACCAGCCGGGCGATGACGTCCTGTTGACCACGGCGCTTGGCCAGTGCATTCGCTTCCCGGTCGATGACGTCCGCGTGTTTGCCGGCCGTAACTCGGTTGGTGTGCGTGGCATTTCGCTGGGTGCAGAAGACCGCATCATCTCCATGACCATTGTTGGCCATGTGGATGCCGAGCCTTGGGAACGTGCCGCTTACCTCAAGCGATCCGCGACTGAGCGCCGTGCAGCCGGTGTCGATGAAGACGATATTGCGCTGGTGGGTGAAGAAGTTACCGAAGAAGGTCAGCTCAGCGATGAGCGTTACGAATACCTGAAGAACCACGAACAGTTCGTGCTGACGGTATCTGTAAAGGGCTTCGGCAAGCGTTCTTCCTCCTACGACTTCCGCACATCCGGTCGTGGCGGCAAGGGTATCCGTGCGACGGATACCTCCAAGACCACGGAAATCGGTGAGCTGGTTGCAGCCTTCCCGGTTGAAGACGGCGACCAGATCATGCTCGTCTCCGATGGTGGCCAGCTGATCCGCGTGCCGGTCAACGGCATCCGTATCGCCAGCCGCGCCACCAAGGGTGTCACGATCTTCTCAACCGCCAAGGATGAAAAGGTTGTGTCCGTGGAGCGCATCAGCGAGCCGGAAGGTGAAGATGACGTCGAATCGGAAATTGATGCCGATGCAGTTGTCGACGGTACCGACACCCAGACGGAAGCATCGGACGAATAAGGTCTGAACCCATGTTTTGCTAAACAAACACCCCGTTTATCCCCCAGGATAGACGGGGTGTTTTTGTATCAGACATAGCCGCGAGATATCGCCGCAAGACATCGCCGCGAGACATCGCTGCCTGTTTTGGGGAAAACCGAGGCGCAGCAGATTTTAAGTCTGACGCCCCTCAAAATGGCCACAGACGTCACGGTAAGACAGGCAGCGAAGGGCGAGGGGAGATTGGATGCCGGAAAAACAGAAGCTGGTTTCAGGACTGTTTCTTGTGAAGTCCGTCGTCTTTCTTGCCGTGCTGGCCGGTGCCGCCACAGTCGCCAATCTGGCGGTTGGCTGGTACGGGCAAAGCGCCAAGGCGGTGGGCCACACCACATCAACAGACAATTTTGATATTTCCATCGGTCAGGACCGCTTGAAACTGGCGGCCAATACGATTCGATTCGATACCCAGCGCAAATCTGGCAAGACTGAACGGGTCGATATGTACCTGACCTGGCCACAATTGGCCGGTTACACGCAAGAAAACCAGGACTTGTTTGATGCGAAAGCCGACAGCACCGGGGTTATTTTCCTGCAACTGTCGCAAAGCACCATGTCGCGCGACATGTCCGGCCGGTTTGAGGCCATCTATTCGCATCTGGTGCAGGGTGAGCCGCAGGACATCAAGTTTGGGCTGAAACTGTACCGCTTCAAACCGGACGCCGGTTATGGCGACGAGGTGCTTTTGACCGCAAAACGTGACGGTTTGCCGGATTATGTGGTGCGTTGCCTGATGCCAACGCCGCAGCGCCCGTCCACCAGTGGTGACTGCCAGCGCGACGTGCGGTTAGGCCAGGACCTCACCGTACTCTACCGTTTCCCGGTCAGTCTTCTTAACCAATGGCAGGCATTGGACGACGGCATCGTTAACTATCTGCAGCAGCGCATTCAAAGCGAAAAACCTGAATCGAATTAACGGTTTCGGCGAATTTTAGCTTCATTTTACCGATCAAAGATACGTTTCATAAACCAGTTGGTAACGCAGTGGCACTAAAGTCACAAAAATTGAACGGTCGGGCGGGGGATGTGTCCGGGCGGAACATCAAGATGCAAATAGTGAGTTTAGCTGTGCCAAAAACGGTTAGAGTATTGTCCGAAAAAGGCTCCTCGATGTCTTTCCTTAAGGTTTTCATGTTTGTGCTGGCCTCGGTCTTTGCGACCTCGTGCTCTGTGCAACAGGCGTCTGCAAATCCCAAATATGCTGGCATCGTCATTGATGCGAAAACCGGCAAGGTTTTATACAGCGATGATCCGGATGGCCTGCGTTATCCCGCATCGCTGACCAAGATGATGACGTTGTACCTGACGTTTGAAGCGTTGAGTGCAGGTCGCATCTCTCTCGATAGCAAAGTGCCGGTTTCGGCCAATGCATCCAAGGAACCCCCATCCAAACTAGGCGTTCGTGCCGGTGGCACCGTCACCGTCGAACAGGCCATCAAGGCACTGGTCACACGTTCTGCAAACGACATGGCAACGGCTCTCGGTGAGTTCATTGGCGGTTCGGAAGATCGTTTTGCCCGCATGATGACCAACAAGGCACGCGCCCTTGGCATGACCCGCACGACATACCGCAACGCCCACGGTCTGCCAAACACAGCACAGATGACGACAGCCCGTGACCAGGCTCGCCTTGGCATTGCGCTTCGTCAGCATTACCCACAATATTACCATTACTTTTCAACGCGTTCCTTCCAGTTCGGCAAGCAGACAATCGGTAACCACAACCGCCTGCTTGGCAACGTTGCTGGCGTTGATGGCATCAAGACCGGTTACATCCGTGCAGCTGGCTTCAACCTCGTAACCTCGGTACAGATTGATGGTCGTTCGATCGTTGGTGTTGTCATCGGCGGTACATCGGGTGCAAGCCGTGATGCACAGATGCGCAAGCTGGTTGCGACCTACCTGCCAAAGGCATCACGTGGCGCCAACAGCAACCTCATTGCCAACACACCATCTGCTGATGTTGGTAACACCGCTGTAGCATCCGCTTCGGCTGCATCCGCCGCATCGCGTATGGATCTGCCAAATGCCGGCCCGCTGCCACAGGCCCGTTACGAAAACGAAGTTGCCAGTGCCTTCGCACCGACATCGTCCCGTGCCGCCGTACAGGCCATGGAAGCTGCAACCCGCCCTCAGGCACCAGTACCGGCACCAATGGTTCCACCGGCCGCTATTGCCCAGAGCCGTCAGGCAGCTGCTGTTGATATTGATGAAGTTACCACGTCTTCCACCCGCCAGGCTTCCGGTTGGGTTATCCAGATCGGTGCTTCTCCGGACAAGAACTCCGCCATGGCCCTGTTGCAGAACGCACAGGACAAGGGTGGCAACGTTCTCAACTCCGCAACCCCCTTCACCGTCGCTTTCAGCAAGGATGGTGCTCAGGTCTACCGTGCACGCTTCGGCGGGTTCACTGACCAGAACAAAGCAGTCAATGCCTGCAATGCATTGAAAAAGAAGGGCATCAGCTGCTGGGCTTCCCTTCAATGATTATCAACTGCTGGCATGACGTTGTTCTCGACATGCCAGTGCCTTCCTCGACTTGTTCTGCGTAACGAGGTTCAAAAATGGCGAGCAACGAAAACTACTCTGAAGCAATGACAACCGCACCCGTACAAAGAGGTAACTCGGTTTTGCACCCTCTGCATGAGGTGGCAATGCGTATTGCTGACGTTGGCCTGAATAGATCAAAAGCCAAGACCAAGGATCTGGTCAATCTGCTTCTGTGCCACGGTGCACGCGCATGGCGCAACAACCAGCCAGAAGCCAATATACACCTGCATATTTCGGCACGTTATGGTCGCGCGCCCATCAATATCCGCATCCGCTAATATCAGGCGGTGAGGAAAGGCGGTTTCCGCCAAATGACTTCAAAAGGCACGCTTACTGGTTCACACCTGAGCGTGCCTTTTGCGTTTCAGCGATTGCCTGAAATGATCAGGCCGCGATGCGCGGATAATGTGTTCTGATTTTGCTGATGTAATGCTGGCCGGGAGACGGTGCTGCGCACATGGCAGTGGCTTCAGCTTCCGGTACATCACGGAAATTGCGCTCTTCACCGTTCTTGAAGCAGATACGGAGCTGCCCGTCTTCAGGGCTGAAATAGACTGACTTGATGATTTTCGATGTGACAGCAAGTTGTTTCATTTTTTTATTTTCCCTGTTTTGACGTCACCTTACACAGCGGACGCAAATATTCCGTCAAACAGGGTGGTGAACGGTTGTTTAAGTCAAAACGCCGCTTTCTAGGTATTTCACACTGCCTCCTTGCGCTACGTAACCTTACGTTACGGCGCGGTGTAATCCAGCGTACACAACCAAATCACGTCATCCGGTTCTGGAACGAATAGGGCGCCGACACGTTTTCCAGCCTCCAAATCGGCACATTCAGACCGATACCCCATCACCCAACGGAGGAAGTCATGCAAACACTGGCAGAACTGTTCGAGCACACCCTGAAAGACGTCTACTACGCGGAAAACGCGATCGCGAAAGCACTGCCCAAAGTGTCGAAGGCGGTCAAAAGCGCCGAGTTCAAAAAAGCGGTTGACCACCACCTGGAAGAAACCAAGGGCCAGATCAAGACCCTCGACAAGGTGTTCAAGACCATCAACGTAAAGCCAGAAGGCGTCAAATGCGATGCGACCGATGGCCTGATCAAGGAAGCCGAAGGCATCATGGAAGAAGCCAAAGGCGTGGCGCTGGATGCCGGTCTGCTCGCAGCCTGTCAGGCGGTCGAACATTACGAGATCGCCCGTTACGGTTCATTGCGTGAATGGGCAAAGGTGCTGGGCAATGAAGAAGCACATGTGCTGCTCAGCGAAATTCTCGACCAGGAAAAAGCAGCCAACAGCAAGATGACCAATCTTGCCGTCACGGCCATCAACAAGTGATAGCGATCTCCTGAAAACCAAAGCCGCCCTGAGACATCAAGGGCGGCTTTGTTTTGCGATATGCAGGCGAGGGCGGATCACAACCCACGCCAGTTATTCTTCAGAGTACCGTGCCGAACTCCATGCTGACGGGTTCGATCAGCGCCGGAAAGGCGTCACACTCGGCCTGTCCCAACCAGCCGGCACAAATGCCTTCCGCCCGGCTACGACTATCGGCAAAAGCCAGATCGGCAAACACATCACCATCGAGCGCGTCGACCGTATCGACACCGCGACACGCACTGGAGACCGCTTCCGTCCAGAAAAGGGAAAACGTTTTGAGGACTACCTGAAAACCTTGCACTGACCGGCAATCCCATGGTCTCATTGGCAAGCTGCGCCGCAAGGGCTTTCATTCCGACAGGTTTTTCTCGATGGAGTGTTTGCACAGCTCCGGTTTGCCGATTGTGATGTCCTTGACCGAAGTCCATTTGGACTTGCCGTTAGCGTCTTCATCAATTGTGAAATATTGCAAAACGCAGTTTTTGGACTGGTGATCGACGGACTGCACAGCGAGAAGTCGGCTGTCGCGACGGTAATCGACCCTCACATCACCCTGTTTGTTGCTGCCCGGCAGGTCGATCAAAATACCTGATTTGTGATCGGCGACGATAAATGGTGAGCAGTTTTTCGAACACTTGATGTCAACGAGCGAATATTGACCAGCAAAATTCGGGCGCCTTAACATGGCCGTGCGGACTGCGGTCTGGGCGGCCTTATCATCGGCGAGACGATCGCGAAAATCCGGCTTCAGGGTTTGCCCGGTATAGCGCGTGGCGGGAAAGTCCTCCCGGTCTGGAACGTCAAATTTGCTGTCGTGTACTGCAACCTTGGTTCCGGTCACCTCGAGAAAATCCTGGGGTGGGGCAAGCGGCCTGGGTTTGGGCACCGATACCACCTCCTGTTGCTGAGGCTCCGGCTTTTCCTTGTGCCAGGCTTTGTAGGTGACAGATTTTTTCTCAATGGACGGCATCTCGCATGCGTACCACTGCGACTGTGAAACTGACTGCCCCTTTTCCCTGTAACACCAGCCATTGGACTTCAGCGTCTTCTCCAGCGCGACGTGATGGTCACAGTCGTACTTCGTCTCCCGCGTCTGTCTGTCGCCCTTACGGCAATCCAGAGCCATTCTTTCCCAACGGCTCAGCATCGAAACCGGTCTGCTCCTGTCCGGCTCGGCAAACAGGGGCGCGTCCATTTCGCCGGTGATTTTTTCTGTTCTTGGGTTCCAGGACACGCTGTACATCGTCACCCCGGAAAGGAAGCTGGTACCGGCAGCATTTTTCTGGAACCAATCCGCAGAAAACTCTAAAACGCAGATGTCCTCGCAGATGATGTGATATATGCCTTCATTCAGCGTGTAGGCCCGCACTGGCCACTCCGCAGACAGTTGCCGTCTCTTTTTCAGCACATCCGCCTTGAGTGTCTTTCCGTCAGCCTCGATATCGCCCTTGTCCACAACACCGGCATAGGCCCTGTTCCAGAACGCCATGCCTGGTCTGTCGTTGCGTCCCAGATTTTCGATGTAACTCATCATAAAACGACGGGCTTTTTCCTCTTGCGCCTTCAAAAGCGGCGTGGATGCCACCGGCGGCCGATCGATAACCTCGCGCACGGACAGGAGAGGGGTTGTTATCCGATATTTTTCCATTTCGCTGGTCGTTAGATAGCGGACGTCATCATGTGAGACGGATAACGAAATCCGCAACAATGCAGGATTGGCACCCATATCATCGAGGTAGCCGATCAGTTCACCCGTTGTTTCCTGCATATATTCAATTGCAGTATCGACATCTGCATCGTCTTCATCTGTCGAATAAATCCCCCGGTGCACACCAAGCGAACCCTCGGCGGCATCTCGCTCAATGCCGCCCATGAAGGCGTAAACACAGGCAGAAGCGCAGCTATTGTCGACGCCCTGAATGGTGTTGAGGCCAAGATCGCGGATGGCTCTGCCAAATTTCATCGCCTCCATGATATCCCCGCCATCGCTGTTGAAGGAGACAATTTTTACGCCGTATCCGGCGAAATCAAGCTTCAATTGCTCGACATCATATTCTTCGTCAAATTCGCCACTGATCACCAGGTAGGGTGAAAAGCCGTCTGTCGTCACCAGTTCATAGGTAATCTCGGCCCGGGCGCTATTCGACCAGCAAAAACAGGCGACAAATGCCCACAGCATGAAACGCACAAACACCAGACCAAGCCCCCAATTACCCGGTAATTTCTCTCATTCAACATGGCGTCGATCACGTCGCTACCACGACCAAAATTTACGAGAACCGCAACCTAAAGCGAGAGGTCGCGGGTCCATGTCATTGCGTCAGATTTTTCATGATTGGACGATCGCAGGCCTTGGCATCACCAATATCAAGCCTATCAATGAGCCTCCAGTTCGAACTGGCATCCTGTCTCTCAGCGATTTCAACAGCATCAATCATGCAGCCAGCACTATCCGGAGATATGTATTGCATGAACATAAGTCTGCTGTCAGGGCGGTAACCGACACGCACTCCCTCCCGATCACTGTGTCTCGGCAGGGCAATCGGTTTGCCTGTCTTGTGATTGACAACAAAGTACATAGGGCAGCCTTCGTTGTTGCAATCAATTTTTATAAGCCTGTAATGCCCGGCAAAATTTGGCCCTTCACGCATCTCGTCACGAATGATGGTGGCGGCATTACGAAACTTGACGTCTCGCCCTTTGAAATCAGGCGACACGGACTTTCCCTTGTACTGGCTTGCAGGATAATCCGAAAGCTGCGGCACCTTGATCTGCCCGTTTGCGCCACCAACGGCACATTCATGCCAGCGCTCGTTACGTGCTTTGCCTGCTATGCCGTAACACCAGCCAATATCCGCTAAAAACGCTTCAATCTCCTGCTGAACCTGGCATGCGATCTTGAGTTCTGCAGGGTCACCGGACTGCAGACGGCAGTCTCCTTCAACAACACCCCAGGAAGCGATCATATGGGTTGGCCCGAATTTTTCCTCTCGCTCACCACTGAGTTGGGCAACATCTCCGATTATTTTGTTTGTCTTGGGATCAAAGTTCAAAACAGTCGCTAACATTCCGGAGCGGGCCTCTCCAGTCGCAGCGTTTTTCCAATACCACATGACGAAGGCGCTAACCGCACAGGTTGCCTTACACTCAGTTTTCGTCAAACCAAGGTCTGAACTGTAAAACCGTACTGGCCACTGTTTGAAAAATGCCTGTTTCTTTTTCAGCAAGCCCGCTTTTGATGTCATGCCATCATCGGTCTTGACCTTGTCTGCGTAGGACCTTTGCAGAAAATCCAGCGCCTCATCGTCTCCCCGGCGCAGTGCATGCAGATAGGCCAACATCATGTCCTGAGCCCGTTGTTCTGGTGTTGCAGAACGGACTGGTGTTTCTGGCAAAGGAGCATTGCCGGGTCGTTGCGTTTGTGCTGTTTTGGGTGTGGTTTCCAGTGCCGGCTGAACCTTGCCATCGTCATCGATAAAAAGTGTTGTTACCAGATATTGTTTCATCTCGCTTTCGGTCAAAAAGTGCGGATTACCGTCTGGTACCGATCCGGCGAGTTTTAATACGTTCGGATCGACACCCATCTCAACGCTATAATCAACAAGACTGCCGCCAAACTCGTGGAGAGACTCTTTCGTCGTAAGGCTGTCATTCCCGTCGAACATCGCCCTGTCGATGGCAAGTGAGCCTTCTCCCGCATAGCGATAGGCACCACCCATAAATGCGTAGACACAAGCGGAATAACATTCCACATTTTTGACCTGTGTTGTCATCAGATCGAGAGACCGGATTACCCTGCCAAACTCCATCGCCTTTGCGACATCGCCGCCCGCACTGTCAAAAACGATGCCTTCTGCACCGCTGGCGGCGACCTCAAGCGCAAGTTGGTCGGCATTATCAGACGGCTCGAACGTGCCCGAGACAAGCAAATAAGGCGCATCGCCTTTGATTGGTCTGACCTCATATGTCATCTCGGCGCGGACGCTACTCGACCAGCAAAGACAGGCGACAACCGCCCACAGCATTAAACGCAGAAACACCCGATCCAGCCCCCAATTGTCAGGCAGGTGCCATGTGCACCGCCCCTATGCGATTCCTTCGCCTAATATGTAGCACTGCGAACAAGCCTACACGTTAAACGATTAAGTAAAACGCTACGCAAATCGCGCTATTGGCGAAAAATGTCGCTCATCCGTGGCTGCAATCGCAACCAATCTCGTCCTCCAGCGGGCATTATAAAAGGTCGGGCAGGGGTTTTAAGCCTGTTCCGGTCCGCGTGATGCCTCCGGTTTCCAGCCGCGTGTATACCCATGACCCATGGCCGCCACGGCAATGTTCAACTGGTGCTGCAGATGTTCGATCTCCTCGATCATTGCTTCGATGGCTGCCTTGGGATCACCGTCGTGGCAGGACAGGATATAGTCGGCAACGTCGATATTTTTTTCAGGGCGCACGGTCCCGTTCTCCTGCTTAAGAGCCAAATTTCACCTGATATGTTGACCGTATGATCGATGCCCCAGCACCTATTTGTTCTATTTATGTTCTCATTTACAGGAGAGTCAAGGCAAACCTGAACCTGTGGAAAAATCGCCTGATGATACCGGAATTTTCAGGGGCACCGCTGGACAACTCAACCGCGCGGCAGATGACGCAAAAAGCCTTTTGCAGCAGGCATCTCACGTCGGCACAGGGGCTTTGGCGTTGCTGTCTTAACAACGCATCGTTGCTCTGACGCCGACTACCAATCAAATAACCCCCGCCCATAATCCTCGACTATCCGCCTCCAAAAAACTAGAAGATCGGCGTGATCGACGAGAGGAACAAGACATGAGTAAAGCAGCCGGGAATGGCTGGTGGCTACATTGCGTGGTCATCGGCATTGTCATCATCGCGGAACTAATTGGCATACAACGCCTGCCGATCGGCATTGGCACGGTGGTGTTTCTGCCAATTCTGTATGCCTTTGCGATGGGCATCATCCTTAACCCCCACATTCTCAAAAAGACCGCAGCCCTTATTCCGCCAAGCGCGGTCAAGCTGTCGGGCACCATGATCACCATTGCGATCATGCCCTTCATCGCCAAGTTCGGTACCACCGTTGGCCCGCAGATCGATGCCATTATCGAAGCTGGTCCGGCACTGGTCATTCAGGAACTCGGCAACCTCGGCACCATCGCCGTTGCTTTCCCGGTTGCGGTGTTTCTGCTGCGCATGGGCCGCGAATCCATCGGTGCGACCTATTCGATCGACCGCGAGCCAAACATTGCGCTGATTGCTGACCGTTACGGCCTCAACAGCCCGGAAGGCGCTGGCGCCATGGGCGTTTACGCCACCGGCACGCTGATCGGCACCTTCGTTTTTGCCATCATGCCACCGTTGATCCATTCGCTCGGCTGGTTTGATTTCCGTGCGCTTGCCATGTCCTGCGGCGTTGGTTCCGGCAGCATGCTTGCCGCCTGCACCGGCGGTCTCGTCACCATCATGCCTGACAACAAGGATGTCATTCTGGCCCTTGCTGCCGCCAGCAACATCCTGACCTACGCCACCGGCCTTTATGTTGGCCTGTTCGTGGCCCTGCCGCTGACCGACTGGCTGTACCGCAAGGCACGCCCCAATGACCCGGCGAACTACAAGACCAAGGAGATCGCAGCATGAGCACCGCGCACACAACATCCATGGAAGACGTCATTCCCCAGCACGGTGAAGATGAACGCAAGGTCAATGTGGCACGTTACGCCGTCCTGCTTCTGGTTGCCTGTGTCATCGGTCTCATCTCCAACTGGGTCGGAACCGGCACAAGCCCGCTGACGGCGCTGCCCGGCATGGTCGTTCTGTACCTGCTGTCAGTCGCCGGTATCGTGATGGCGCGTTTCATCCCGCTCAGCCTGCCAGGCGTTGCCTGGACCTCGCTTCTGGCCATTCTGGTCACGGTGCCAGCCATTCCCGGTTCTGCCTGGGTGCTGGCGCAGGTTGAGGCGCTGAACTTCCTGGCACTGGCCACCCCGGCACTGGCCTATGGTGGTCTGGCGCTGACCAAAGGCGAGTTTGATATTGCCCGCCGGTCCGGCTGGAAAATCGTCATCGTCGCCATTTGCGTGATGTTCGGCACCTATATCGGCTCCGTCATCATTGCGGATATTTCGCTGCGCCTCACCGGCATGTAAGCTCACCCTTTGAATCACATCTGGCCGCCCCGCAACGGGCGGCCTTTTTGAATAAAACACGTGTACTGGAGCCGATCATGCAGGGCGAACACATCGAGGAAGCCATCAAGTGGCGCCACCACCTCCACCAAAACCCCGAACTCGGCTTTGAGGAACACAATACCGCGGCCTTCATCGCCTCACACCTGTCCGACTGGGGTTTCAAGGTCACCACAGGTTACGGCAAAACCGGCGTTGTCGGCACGCTGTCCAAGGGCACTTCAACGAAAGCCATCGGCATACGCGCCGATATCGATGCCTTGCCCATTCTTGAACAGAGCGGCGTTGCCTACGCCTCCAAGGTGGCGGGCAAGATGCATGCCTGCGGGCATGATGGCCACGTGGCCATGGCGCTTGCCGCAGCACGCATTGCCAGCAAGACCGATTTTGATGGCACGGTGCATTTCGTGTTCCAGCCAGCAGAAGAAAACGAAGGCGGCGGCCGCGCCATGGTGGAGCAGGGGCTGTTTAAAGATTTCCCCATGGACCGCATTTTCGGCCTGCACAACTGGCCGGCACTGGAACTGGGCAAATGCGTGGCACGCGATGACCGCATGATGGCGGCCTTCGGCACCTTTGAAATCAAGGTGGTCGGCCGTGGTGCCCACGGCGCCATGCCCCATGAAGGTGCAGACCCGATTGTTGCGGCCTCGCAGATTGTCTCATCGCTGCAGTCCATTGCCGCCCGCAATGTTTCACCACTGGAATCGGCCGTTGTCTCGGCCACCCAGATCCATGGCGGCGACGCCTGGAACGTTATTCCGGAAGAGGTGGTCATTCGCGGCACCACCCGCTGGTTTGAAGAAACGGTTGGCGACAAGATTGAAAACCGTATCAGAACATTGGCCACTGCGGTTGCCGCAGGTTTTGAGTGCGAAGCAACGCTCAATTACGAGTATCGTTACCCCGCCACCATCAATGACCCGGAAAGCGCCCGGATCGTGCGTGCCACGGCCAAGTCTGCGCTGGGACTGGATGTGGTGGAGGTTCCACCGAGCATGGCGGCGGAAGATTTCGCCTTCATGCTGCGTGAAAAGCCCGGTTGTTATTTCTGGCTGGGCGCCAAGCGTGAAGGACGTAACCCCGGCCTGCATTCTGCCTATTTCGACTTCAACGATGCACTGTTGCCCACCGGTGTGGCCATGTGGGGTGCGCTGATTGAAGGGCAACTGGCAAAGGCCTGAGCCAGCAGCGCCTCGTGCTTATGCGTGCGGGGCGCAATGGACAGAACCCACGTTGACTGGCCTAACGTTTTGACGAAAATACACTTATGGAAACGCTAGACGCAAAAGCCTTGCGCATGTTCATCGCTGTCGTCCGCTGCGGATCGATCAGAAGTGCCGCCGATCATCTCGGCGTGGCAGCCTCTATCGTCAGCCGGCAGATAGCCGATACCGAAAAGAACGTCGGCCTGCCGCTGTTTGACCGCACCAGCCGTGGTGTGGGGCTAACGGATGCTGGCGGGCTGGTCTATGAACATGCCCAGCGTGTGCTGGAAGACAGCGGCGGGCTGGCCGAACAGCTGGACCAGCTGCGCGGCATCCAGCAGGCGCGGGTGCGCATTTGCTGCGGCGAGGGGTTTCTGGGCGACCTTATCGAACACGCACTGTCGAAATTCGTGAAAGTCTATCCCGGCATCAGCTATTACCTGAAACTTGGCAGCACCGATCAGGTGCAGGACGAGGTCGCCAATGGCGATGTTGATATCGGCATTGCCTATAACCCCGTCATCGATACCCGCATCCGCTCGCTGGCCATTTCCCGCCAGCCGCTGTGCCTTGTTGCGCCGCTCGACCATCCGCTGCTGAAAGAACAGTCGGTGTCGCTGGCGCAATGCATGACACAGTCTCCCTATTCGCTGCTGATCAAGGGTCATGGCGTCACCCAGCTGGTGTCGCGCGTCGCCGTCGACCACGGCATTGCGGTCGCGCCGCTCATCGACACGCCGTCGATCGACGTGCTGCGCCGCTTTGTCATGGCGGGCCTTGGCGTGACCTTCCTGCCGCGCTTTGCCGTCTCGACAGAACTGAACCGCGGCGCACTTGGCATTGTGGAACTGAATGACCCGCTTCTGGTGCAGGCCAGTGCCCACCTCATGGTCAAGGCCCGTCGCCGCCTGCCAAATTCGGTGGAACGTCTCAGCAGTTTTCTGGCCGCCGAAATGGCCGCTTTCCAGCAATAACACCGTCCTCTTAGCCTGATTTCCATCCCCGTGTTGCTTCACCGGCAACACTTTGTTCCCGGTTGCCCAACTACCGTAACGCCCTGTTTGATGACAGCCTCTTTGCCGACGGATCGACCGCACAAGCGGCGAAAAACGGATAAACGAGGTGGAATAATGTCAGAAGAAAACAGGCAAACGGTCGGGGTTGTCGGCCTTGGCAGCATGGGGCTGGGCATGGCGCAAACCCTGGTGGCGCGGTTTGTCACGCTGGGTTTTGACCTGTCGGCAGAGCGCCGCGCATTGGCGGAAAAGTCCGGCATCGTGCCAGTTACCGCCATCCGCGAACTGTTTGAAAAATGTGATTTTCTGGTGTTTTCCCTGCCCACCGCCAAGGATGTGGCCGGTGTGGTCAATGACCATGTCGATGTGCTGGAAGCACGCCAGGGCAGCAAGGTGGTCATTATCGACACCTCTACGTCAGAGCCGGATGTCAGCCGTGAGCTTGCCAAGCGCCTGAGCGCCCTTGGTCATGGCTTTCTCGATGCCCCGGTCAGCGGCGGCCCGGCCGGTGCAGCGTCCGGCAAACTGACAATGATGATTGGCGGCACGGCCGAAGACGTGGCACTGGCCAGCCCTGCCATCGAAACCATGGCCTCCAAGGCACTGCATGTTGGCGCAAGCGGCGCTGGCAACGTGGCAAAGCTGGTCAACAACATGCTGGCCGCAGCCCACATGGTCACCACCCGCGAGGGCCTGAAACTGGCGCTGGCCGCCGGTATTGATCCCGAAGCTGCCTTGCGCGTCGTCAACGCTGCGTCCGGCCGTTCGATGATCTCGGAAGTGCATTTCCCCACCTGGGTGATGTCGGGCCGCTTCGACAGCGGTTTTTCCATGGGCCTGATGCGCAAGGACGTGCGCCTTGCCAGTGAACTGGCCGCCAGCACCGGCGCCGATCTGCCTGTCGCACAAACCGTTGCCAAACTGTGGGCCGGTACCACCGAGTTTACGGACGGCGATGATTTCACACGTATGGGCGCCTTCAAGGCGGCAGGCAATTAAGGAGCGATATCAATGGATAATCTGAACATGACAAATGAGCCCGGCGCCCGCATCCGCGAAATCTACAAAACCATTACCGGTACGCAAGACATTGCCAGCTTCGTCGGCGGCGAATTCATCACCGGTTCCGGCACCGAACTGGCGCTGACAGACCCATCCACCGGCAAGGTTTTTGCGCAGTACAAGGATGCCGACAAGGCGGTCATCAACGCCGCCATGGATGCTGCAGCCACCGCCCAGAAGGAATGGATGAAGCTGACAGCCTCTGGCCGTGGCCGGGTGATGTTTGAAATCGCCCGCCAGATCCGCGCCAATGCCGCCGTGATTGCCGAAGTAGAAAGCCGCTCTGCCGGTCGCCCGATCCGCGACATCAGGGGCGAGGTGACCAAGGTCGCCGAAATGTTCGAATATTATGCCGGCTGGTGCGACAAGCTGCATGGCGATGTCATTCCGGTGCCGACAACCCACCTCAACTACACCCGCAATGAGCCAATTGGCACCGTGGTGCAGATCACCCCATGGAATGCGCCGCTCAACACCGGCGGCTGGCAGATTGCGCCGGCCATCTGCGCTGGCAATGCCGTGGTCATCAAGCCATCGGAACTGACACCACTCAGCACCATTCTGTTGGGTGTGTTGTGCGAAAAGGGCGGCGCACCGCGCGGTCTGGTCAATGTTATCGCAGGGCAGGGCACAACGGCCGGTCAGGCCGCCATTGCCCACCCGCAGACCGGCCTTGTTGTGTTTGTCGGTTCGGCCTTTGCCGGTTCGATCATCGCGGCAGAAGCCGCCAAGAACGTCGTGCCATGCATTCTGGAACTCGGTGGCAAATCCGCCAATATCGTGTTTGACGATGCCGATATCGACCGCGCTATCTTGGGCGCACAGTCTGCCATTTTCGGCGGTGCAGGCCAAAGCTGCGTGGCCGGTTCGCGCCTTCTGGTACACCGCTCCATCCACCAGAAATTTGTCGAGAAATATACCGAGGCCACCCAGCGCATTCCGGTCGGCGACCCCTTCCTGGACACCACCCAGATCGGCCCGATCAACAACCTGCGCCAGTGGAACAAGATCAGTGAAATGGTCGAAACCGGCCTCAAGGAAGGCGCAACGCTTGCCACCGGCGGCCGCAAACCATCAGAACTGGAAGCAACGGGCGGATATTATTTCGCTCCGACCATTCTCGACAATGTCGCGCCACAGGCAACACTGTCAAAGGAAGAGGTGTTTGGCCCGGTGGTTGGTGTCACACCATTTGACAGCGAGGAAGAAGCAATCGCCTTGGCCAATGACAATCCTTACGGATTGGCCGGTGCCGTGTGGACACAGAATGTGGCCCGCGCCCACCGTGTGGCCTCGCAGGTACGTGCCGGTACTTTCTGGATCAACGGTTACAAGACCATCAGCGTTATGTCGCCATTCGGTGGCTTCGGCAAAAGCGGTTACGGCCGCTCCAGCGGTCGCGACGCGCTTCTGGCCTATACTCAGACCAAGAGCATCTGGGTGGAAACCGCAGCAGACCCGGTGATTACCTTCGGTTATTTCGCCGGATAAAATTAAGACAGTGCGGGCCGGTCATTCCGGCCCGTTTCTGTTTCAGGCCCAACTCTTTCACCTTGCCGGATACGCCCAGATGCCGCATTCTCACTGGTGAGGATAACAAAAGGTGGGAATGAGCATGGAAACCAACCAACTGCATCGCGGTCGGCTCATCGACCATATCCAGCTTGTCGTGCGTGACCTGAAGGTCAGTCAGCATTTTTACACCGCCGTTCTTGCTGTACTCGACATTCCGGTTGTCGAAACGGCAGAGGATTTTTTCTGGGCCGACGAACTGGTCGTATCTTCATCCAAAAGTCCGGCGGCACTGGGCGTGTTGACCGGCCGGCACCATCTGGCCTTTCAGGCCAAGGACCGCGCCACGGTGGATGCGTTTTACAAAACAGCACTTGACCACGGCGGGCAGGACAATGGCGCGCCCGGCGAGCGCGAGAATTATCATCCCGGTTATTACGCCGCTTTCGTGCTTGATCCTGACGGCAATAATATTGAAGCCGTCTTCCACGGTGAGGCAAAACGCAGTGCACCATCCGTTGTCATCGACTTCTAGGATATCAGCACGTTTTGTCTGATAGCGGACAATGACGGTCCGTCATCACGCACAGTCACGCATTTTTGAACAATGCTGAAACCTTTTCACCATCTGGGAGTTTAGGCAGGGAGCGAATTGCTCGCACTTCAATTGTTCGCGATCCGCCTTCCAAGCGGAGGGTCAGGCTCGTTCAGGAGAGGAGATAACCCTATGAACTCCATTATCTATCTAGTCGGCCTCGTTGTTATCGTCATGTTCATTCTCTCGTTCCTGGGACTACGCTGATGACCGATCACACCATTGTTGAAACTCCCGCAGTGGGAACTCCCCCGGTGGAAACGCCAAACCGTAGCTATGTCGATTGGCCGGCCATTTTTGCCGGCGCCGTCATCGCGTCCGGCTCCATGGCCGTTCTGACGACGTTTGCTGGCGCTTTGGGACTTAGCTCAATCACGGCGGATGATGGCGGCGATATCAGCACAGTATGGCTGGTACTGACGGCATTGTTCGTCATTATCTCCATGGTTGGCTCTTACATGCTGGGCGGTTACGTAACCGGGCGCATGCGTCACCCATCTGTAGAGACATCGCGCGATGAACTGACCTTCCGTGATGGCATCAATGGTCTAGTAGTCTGGGGCATCGGCACCATCATTTCAACGCTTCTGGCGGTTGGTCTGGTGTCTGGCGGCGTCAAGGCAGCAGGAAATGTTGCAGCCACCGCAATCGAAGCAACCGGCTCAGCAGTCGGCGGCGCTGCACAGGGTGCTGGACAGCTTGCCGGTGGCGTCATTTCCGGTGCAGGCAGTGCCGTTGGCGGTGTTGCACAGGGCGTTGGTCAGGCTGCAGCCCCTACGGTCAACGACATGTTGCCAGGCGGCTTCAAGGCCAACCCGGTTGACTACTTCACCGACGTTCTGTTGCGCACAGACCCGCAGATTTCACAGATGGATGATACCCAGAACATGGCCTACACCCAGCGTCAGGTCAGCGGTATCCTCGGCACTTTGCTGTCGACAGGTGAAATCAGTGATGGTGACCGCATCTGGCTGACAAACCAGATCGTTGCCCGCACAGGTCTTAGCCCAACCGATGCAGAAGTACGCGTTGCTGAAACCGTAGAGCGTGTAAAGACGGTGCGTACCGAAGCGCAGGCCAAGATCGACGAAGCCCAGAAACAGTTGACTGAAGTCCGGGCACAGGCAGAAAAAGCCGTCGAAGATGCCAAGACTGCAGCAGCTGATGCTGCCGAGAAGGCCCGTATCACCGGCATTCTCACAGCCTTCCTGCTGGGTGCATCTGCCCTTGTTGCAGCGGTTGCCGCCTACATTGGTGCCGTCCACGGTGGTCGTCACCGCGACGAAGGTCGCATCTGGGGTGGTCTCGCCTACAGAAAGTAACCAAGCTCCCCCTGAAGAAGGCAGCCCCTGTCTCACATGTGAGGCGGGGGCTGTCGCTCGCTGATCTCGTGGCCAAATCGAACACCTGGCCACGCAGACGGCTATATCAAGCGGACCAGTAGCGGCAAGCCAACATACACCGCAGCGTGTGGAACTTCTTGCCGCTTTCGCTGTTTCGCTTACGTACTCAAGGTAAAGGAATTAGGGATGAAAACCACGACAACAACCCGCGCCAAATCACTCACCCCTACGCAGTTGAAGAGCGAAATTGCCCAGCTGCAAAAGCAGGTAGCAGACCTCAGCAAGCAGCTTGCCACGCTGAAATCCCGCAAGGAACCGGAATCCTTTCTTGCCATCGGCCAAGATCGCCCATGGATGCGCATTGCTGCAACGGTCGCTGCAACCTTCGTGCTCGGTCGCATCGTAGACCGTTTCCGGCTGGGTGCCGCTGGTGCGACAGCCGTGCCGATGATTGCCGCCCAGCTTGGCCACCGCTTTTCTCTTACCCACCGCCGTCGGTAATTTGAATGCCACCACGGATTAAGCAACAACATATCATTGGCAGTGCGACACAGCGGCTTTTGGCCCGCGCGTCGTGGAGATCGCAGTAAAATGTCGTCCTTCCTGGAAACCACATTTGGACCCAAGGATTTTAAAATCATCGAGACTGCATTGCAGGCATGGCGCAGTCATTATGCACTGGCAAAGGACGATCCCGATGTCAGCATAGCCGCCGAGATCTGCCTCAATCTCTACCGTGAGGGCAACAGAAACCTCCAGGACCTGCAAAACGCCATGGCGCGTCACAAGGGCCTGAACGAGATCGCCTCGCATCACTAGAGCAGCTCCAGCGACGCTCGAAACCGGTTTCGCTGGAAATGCTTCAGACTATTTTAGCACAAACATCTTGAGACAAGGGGCGGGGCATTTCCTGCGCCGCCCTTTGGTTTTGACTGCTAAAACACCTCAAATTCGCTCGGGGGAGCCGCTGCCGTCAGTTCATCGAGTTCATTTTTTGCATGAACTTCCAGTTCCTATTCCTCAGGCGCTCATGTTCAAGGGCATAGATTTTACGCGCTTTTGAAAGAGTCCAACCAATCTGATCAATGAGAAGAATCATTTGACGGACCGATAAAATCGCGTTGAGCTGGTCTACAACCATCTTTTCTTCGGGTGGGATAGAGGTTTCGATATATGTCCTGAAGGCATCTAAGTCGGATTGGATACCGTCAGCCCCTGAAGAAAAGTTCGCACCTCGATAGGTAAGGTGAGGGATGACATTGAAGGGGGAAAAATCAAACGCTGCGATGCCGCAACATTCAGCCAAGCAGTTGGTTTCCATTTTTTGGCAAAGAAACGCAATGCTCGGTGGTAGTTCTATAGTTATCATAAGCCTGTGATTGCATCGCATTTTATGTGAATGCAAGAGTGAATTTCCGCCATGGTTGCATCTCACCATAGCCACAAAACCGTTCCCCCGAACGGACAGCGAAAAACCGAAAAAGCTTCAAACTCGCCAACGGCAAGGCGGCCTGTTATATCAGGCGCACTGGCAGCGATGCCTCTATAAATACGCGTTCCGGGAGGCATGATGAAGCCGGACATTTTGATTGTCGATGACGATCCCGCCATCCGCTCGGTGGTACGGGTGGCGCTGGAAAAGGCGGGCACGACTGTGGCGGAAGCCCGCGATGGACGCAGCGCGCTGCAGGCAGTCGCTGAAAATCATTGTGATCTGGTTGTGCTTGATGTCGGCATGCCCGACATGGATGGTTTTGCCTGTTGCCGCGCCATCCGCGCAAATTCCAACGTGCCGGTGCTGTTTTTGACCGCCCAGGATGACGAAATAGACCGCGTGCTGGGTTTTGAACTGGGTGCCGATGATTACGTCACCAAACCGTTTTCGCCGCGCGAACTGGTGCTGCGCATCAAGGCCATATTGGCACGGGTCAGGCCCGTGCAGGACCACGTCGTCAGCACCCGTGTCATCAGTCATGGCGATCTGGTGGTTGATCTCAACCGCCATGCCTGCACATTGCGCCACCAGGCACTTGACCTGACAGCGACCGAATTTTCAGTCCTCAGCATTCTGCTGGCTCGACCGGGTTTCGTTCTGGATCGCAACATGCTGATCAGAGAGACCTATGGCAACAATTCCAGCCTGTCGGGCCGCACGCTTGACAGCCATGTCAGAAACATCAGGGCAAAAGCCGCCGCACTGGGTTACGCAGACATCATCGAGACGGTACGCGGTGTCGGCCTGCGGCTTGGTCCCTGCACACTTGGCTCGAATGGGCAAAACACATGACAAGGCCGTTGATCAACCGTGTGCCGAACAAGTGGCGTCCGCGCATGGCACTGGTCGTGACATTGGTCTGCGCCAGCCTGCTGGCCGTGCCATCAGTGGCAATTTTTGCCCTGCAATTTGGCACCAACTGGTTCATGCGCGAGACAGAATCCGCCTTGCTCAAGCAGGCCGCCATCTATGCCAGCGCCTATGCGCAGGCTTTTGAGGCGACAAAAACCGAAGCCGACACCGCCACACCGGGGTACTACCTGCCGCCGCCGATTCGCGTTTTCTGGAATGCCGAAGCACGCACCTTCAATTCGCTGCTGGATCTGCGCGTCAACACCATTGAACCGACCCGGCCAGATGCGGTGGAAAGCGACAAGACGCTCGGTCCACGCTACCGGCAGATAGCAGACGGACTGAAGACTTTGGCGGAACGGGCCGGTCGCACGACGCTTTCAAGCGTGGTGTTTGTGGATTTTCAGGGGCTTGATCTGCAAGCGGCCACACCGATGAGCTTTGCCAGTGTGCCAGAGGTCGAAAAGGCACTGCGGGGTGAGGTGGGTGCAGCACTTCGCTGGCACAGCGATGCCGATGCCCGCTGGCCGTTTTTATCTGTCAGCCGCGGCACGGGCTTTCGTGTGTTGATCACATACCCCGTCATCAGCTCCAACCGGGTAATTGGCGCGGTCTATATTTCACGCACGCCGCGCCCGCTTGAAAACTATTCCTCGCAGGAGGCAACCGCCTTCCTCACGCTGGCCGCGGTGACGGTGCTCGGCGCGCTGATCATCGGGTCGTTTCTGGTGTGGGCAGTGCTGCGGCCGCTGCTTGCCCTGCGCAATCAGGCGCGGCGGGTTGCAAATGGCGATGATACCGACCTTGCGCCGCTTGGCCATTACGGCATCGCCGAAATAGCGCAACTGGGTGACGCATTGCTGACCATGGCCGGCAGCCTGTCACAACGCTCCAAAGAAATTGCCATCTACACCAATCATGTCACGCATGAGCTTAAATCTCCGGTCACCTCCATCGTCGGGGCTGCCGAACTGCTTGAAGACGGCGACCTGCCACCAGAAACCCAGCGTGCGCTGGCCGCCACAATCCGCGAGCAGGGCGAGCGTATGACCAGACTGCTGGACCAGTTGCGGGAAATAACACGGGCACGGCAGCAGGTTTCAGGTCAATCCAGCCATGGGACAACCCGCTTATCCCAGATGTTACCGGCGGAAGATGGCTTGGAAATTTCCGTCAACAGCGATCAGGCGACACTGCCGCTTTCACTGCTGCATGGCCGCACCATTCTGTCCCACATGGCGCAAAATGCCCGCCACCACGGTGCCGACAGGCTGTCGTTGCATTGGAATGACCGACAACTGATCATCACCGACAATGGTCGCGGTTTTGCCGATGTTGATCTGACCCGGCTTGGCCAACCGTTTTTCACAACGCGGCGGGAAGAGGGCGGCACAGGCCTAGGGCTTGCCATCGTCATTGCCATTCTGGATCTATACGGCGGAACGCTGCGTCCGGTGCGCCACGAAGAGGGCGCACGCTTTGAGATATTCTTTCCAGGCGACTGATCTCTGCACACAATCTGCACCAAAGCTGCACGACACCAAGAGCGAACCAGCGGGCGATGCGCGCTAGACAGGCCAGGCAGGCACCACAAAGCCTGCTCATTCGATAGGAAAACCAATGAACGTAAAGCTCCTGTTTGGCCTTGCCATTGCGCTTGCCTCGCCAATATCTGCCCTTATGGCCACGCCTGCCAGCGCCGCTGACAACATCGCCAACCGGTATCTGAAAGCGTCTGAGCCATATTTAAAGGCGACATGCCCGGTGAAACCGGATGGCATCAGCAATTTCGTCTATTTCAGCCGCGACCGTGAAGCAATCCAGGGCCATCCGCTGCTGACCAACGCACGTTTTTCAGGCGCACAGATCATGTATTCCTGGCGCAACCTTGAACCGAGCGAAGGGCAATATGACTTTTCCGACATCAAGGCCGATGTCGATTACCTTGCCCAACATGGCAAGAAGCTGTTCATCCAGCTGCAGGATGCGTCATTCTCCCCCGAATACAAGCCGGTGCCAAACGACCTGCTGACAGACAAATTCGACGGAGGCGTTACCGGCCAATATACCGATGACGGCAAGCTTGAGGGCTGGGTGGCCAAACGCTGGAACGACGCTGTTCATGCGCGCTTCGAGAGCCTGTTGTTGGCACTCGGCAAGGAATTCGATGGCCGCATTGAAGGCATAAACCTGCAGGAAACCGCAATTGGCGTCACCGCCAAGTCCGATCATTCCTTCTCGGCCGCGCGTTACATTGAGGGCATTAAAGCCAACATGCAGGCGTTGAAGACCGCATTCCCGAAATCGACGACCATGATCTATGCCAACTTCATGCCGGATGAATGGTTGCCGTGGGACGACAAGGGATATCTGCGCGGCATCTACGACTTTGGCAACCAGATCGGCGTTGGCCTTGGTGCACCCGACCTGATGGTAACCCGCAAGAACCAGCTGAACCACGCGCTTGCCATGATGCATGAAAACAGCTTCGCTGTACCGCTTGGCATTGCGGTGCAAGATGGCAATTACATTGGCGAAACCGGCACTGAAAAGGTCGTCAAGAAGCGCAAAAATCTGGTGCCGATGCTACACGCCTTCGCAGCAGATTTTCTCAAAGTGAACTACATGTTCTGGGTCAACCAGCAGCCCTATTTCGAAGAGGACGTGCTGCCCTGTTTCGCAGAATAAACGGGTATCCAGTTGTCAATGACCGCACGAAAACCGGAGCTCACTGACTGATGATATCGAGCGCCGCCAGATCATTGTCGATCGGGCGGCGAGGCTTGAAATGTGCATGCAGGCCTTGGACCTGCAATCGATAGTTCGCCACCAATCCACTAAGTGCAGTCAAAATCTTATCGGCCTCAAGCGCGCAGTAGGAGTTGCCAAGCACCTGCAACACATCTGCACTGCCACGCTGGTCAAACTTGGCGAGCACAGTCGTTTCTGCCGTGCGCTCATAAAGCCAGTCATCGGCCAGCATCATATGGTGGCGCAGTTCATCCAGCAGGGTCTGGGCGTAAAACAGCTCGCCACGTTTTGCCCGCCGGAATGTCTCATGCGCGGCCGCAATGCCCTTACTGATGGAGATATCTACCTCGTCGGCAGTGACGGTAAACGGCAATTCCCGCGATGCCTCAACTAGCCCAGCCACGATCATTTCCGGATCGTGGAGAACGATCACCGGAAGCCGATACCATGGCGATGGCATCAGTTTCGCCGCATCGAGATAAAAGATATCGATCTTGTTGAATGGTGCGAAATGCGAAACACAGTGGCGGGTGCCGGGCATCCATTCATTGAACAGGAAACCCGGCCATTCCATAGGAATATTGCGCCTGTTTTGCACGAACCAGCCGTAACGTTCAGGCCGCACCACAACCCGCAGGTCTATGTCGGAATAGGCGTCAAAACTGCCCGCCGCCAGCGACCCGGACACAAACAGGCCAAGTACATCCGCATCGGCGCAAAAATGATCCGTGGCTACATCAAGCAGACGGTCTCTGGCGTCGGACAAATCTTTCGGATCGAGGTTGGCCATAAGTCGATCCTAGCAAAAGCCGCGATATCGGCAATGGGTGAGATATGGCTGCCGTTGCGTGAGGTTGCGTTACGCCAGGTGGTCGAGTTCAGCCGGGATAATCAAGAAACATCGTCGGTGTCATGGCCGTGACCTGCCGGAAGGCGCAGGAGAAGGACGCCGTGCTGGAAAAGCCGAACTCGCTGGCAACGCGGGCAATGGCATAACCTCGGCCCAGCTGGTCCATGGCCTGCACGATGCGGGCACGTTGTCGCCAGGATTTCAGCGTCATGCCGGTTTCCTCCGGAAAAAGCCGGCTGACCGTGCGCACCGAGGTTGCGGCCCGTGCCGCCAGTTCGTCGATGTTCATCGCGTTCCGGCGGTCCTCGAAGGCGAGATCCGCCACCCGTTTGCCAATCTGGCTGACGGGCAGGGGCAGAAAGGTCGGGGCGTGCGCCGTCTCGGTCAGTTCATGCAGCATCAGCCTTGCGACCAGTTCAACCTTGTCCGGCCCGGTCGTGTCGGAAAAGGCAGCGTCAAGCAGCGCCTGCATCAGCGGCGTCACCCTCAGCGTAAACGGCCGGTCCAGCTGGGTTGGCGGCGCCCATGCCTCGGCCACCGCTGGTTCCCAGTTGACCATCCACAGTTCCGCATCGGTCAGCACCTCGACCCGATGTGAAACACCGGCCGGTATCCACACGGCAAGCTGCGGCGGCACCAGCCAGCGACCGGCCTCCGTCAACACCTGCACCATGCCGGATGCGGCAAAGGTCAGCTGCGCTTCTTCATGGGTGTGGGTCGGCATGCCCATGCCACGCTCTTTGAAACCACGGTGCAGGGTAAAGGGCGGTTTGTGCATCCGGTTTGGCCTTTGCGCGATGCGGATTGGCGTCACATCGCCAAGCCGTTGGTCTATCATGGCCAGTATCAAAGGTCGAGCGCGTGCAAAGCCCAGCGGCACAAGCACCCGAAATGAGGAACGAGAGATGAAAGCGGTTGTCATCAGACAATACGGCAATAATGACGTGGTAGACTACACCGACGTTGATCGCCCGGTGCCGGGGCCAAGTGAGGTTCTGGTCAGGGTCCACGCCGCAGGGGTCAATCCCGTCGACTGGAAAATCCGTGGCGGCCTTGGCCAGCGCATGGGCCTGTCGCTGCCCATTCATCTTGGCGGAGAAATTGCCGGCACCATCGAAGAATGCGGCGATGCCGTCAGCAACTTCAAACCTGGTGATCCGGTCTATGGCATTATCCCGACCGGCGGGTTTGCAGATTATGCCATTGCCAAGGCCGACGACATTGCCCACAAACCGGCCAACCTCGATTTCATGGAAAGTGCCGCCATACCACTTGGCGCACTGACCGCATGGCAGGCGATGTTTGATCTCGCCAAACTTCAGGGCGGCCAGAAGCTATTGATCACAAACAGTTCTGGCGGTGTCGGTTCGCTTGCCGTGCAACTTGCCAAGGCCAAAGGTGCGCATGTCACCGCCATGGGATCAGCCCGCAATGAGGACTATATCCGCAGCCTCGGCGCAGATCAGTTCATCGACTACGAAAGCCAGCCGTTAGACACCATGGCCAAGGACATCGATGTGGTGTTCGACACGGTCGGCGGCGACACCTTCGACAAGGCATTCCTGCCGCTGAAGAAGGGCGGTTTTCTGGTCACTGCCGTGGCGTTCCCCGCCGATGAGGCAGACAGATATGGTGTTGGCGCTGCCCGCGTTTTCTGCAAAGCCAATGCACAACAGCTAATGTCGATCAGGGAGCTGGTTGAGGCAGGGAAACTGAAACCCACCGTCGCAACGGTGCTGCCGCTTGCAGAGATCAACCAGGCCTTTGATCTCTCCGAGGCCGGGCGCACCCGTGGCAAGATCGTGCTTGATGTCATCGGTCAGCACTAGACGGCATACCTAATCGGGCGCGGCGAGGGGATTGCCGCCGCCCATCATCCCGGCAGATGTTCGGCGGCAAAATCCACGAAGGCGCGTAGTTTGGGCGACAGATGTTTGCTCGTCGGCCACATGACGCTGATCTGTGTTTTCGTGGGCAGATAGTCATCGAGGACACTGACCAGACGGCCGCTTTGCAACTGGTTGCGCACGGCAAGATCCGGAACACAGGCAAGGCCAAGACCATTTTCGGCAAAACAGATTTGCGGGTCGAGCGTGTTCATGACGGCGCTGTTCAAAAGCTCGACATGAACCGGTTTCCCGCCATCGGACAGCGGCCATTTGTCCAGCTTGCCAGTGGTGGCGAAGCGGTAGATCAGGCAGGGATGGGTGGCAAGGTCTTGCGGACGCTCTGGAATACCGGCATCGCCAAAATAGTCCGGTGAACCGATGATCACCCGGCGGTAATAACCAAGCGTGCGTTTCATCAGGCGGCTGTCGGCATGGTCTCCGGTGCGGATCACCGCGTCAAAACCCTCATCGATCACATCAACGATACGATCGGTGAAATCGAGTTCCAGTTCGATCTGCGGGTAGAGCCGTTTGAACCCGGCAATCTTCTGCACAAACAGGCTGCCCAAGGACGGCAGGCTGAGGCGTAGTTTACCCTGCGGTGCCTGCCGCGTTTGCGACAGTTCGGTTTCGGCCGCCTCAAACTCTCTGAGGATATGACGACAGCGTTTGAGAAACATCACCCCTTCCTCTGTCAGGGTGATGCTGCGGGTCGAGCGATGAAACAGCTGCACGCCAAGCCGCTCTTCCAGACGTTGTACGGCCTTGCTTACCGCCGATGCCGTGACACCGAGCTTGCGACCTGCCTCGGTAAAACCGCCGGTATCGGCGGCCTGAACAAAGGCGTGGAGCGCCCCGAAACTGTCCAAAACTCGTCTCCCATGCACGACAAAAATTCCAAAGTGTTGTGAATTGTAGAGAATTTTTCTTTGTCTGACGAGCCTTTACAGCTGGCCGCCACCCAATTTCGAAAGGCTGTAAAGCATGACGACACAAACCAACTCCGCATCGCCGGCTCAACCGCCGCACAGCCTGCCGCTTGGCAGGTTGCTGGTGCTTGCCTGCGCAGGTTTTGTCACCTTAATGACGGAGGTCATGCCCGCAGGCCTGTTGCCGCAGATCAGCACCGGGCTTGGCGTAACCGACAGCCTGTCCGGCCAACTTGTCACCGCCTATGCCGCTGGCTCTTTGCTGACGGCCATTCCTTTGATGACACTGACCCAGACGTTGCCGCGACGCGGGCTGTTACTCACCGCATTGGTCGGGTTTATCATCGTCAACGCCGTTACGGCGGTGTCTCATCTCTATTGGCTGACACTGGTCGCGCGGTTTTTCGCGGGCATGTTCGGCGGCATGGTATGGGCGCTGCTGGTCGGTTACGCGGCACGCATCGCACCGGCGCATCTCATCGGCCGGGCCATAGCCATTACCGGTATTGGCGGCCCGCTGGCCTTTTCCCTTGGCGTACCCGTTGGCACATTCCTGGGCACGATATTCGGTTGGCGGCTGGCCTTTGGCGGCATGAGTGTGCTGGCCTTGGCACTTGTGCTGTCAGCCTATGTCTTGCTGCCAGATTTCCCCGGCCAGCAGCGTGGCAAACATGTGTCCATTCGCCATGTGTTGATGCTTCCAGGCCTTGTTGCCATCCTGGCGACGATGTTGATATTCGTCGTCGCGCACAACATTCTCTACACCTATATCGCACCCTTCCTGCAGCCTTCGGGCCTGACATCGCGTGTTGACCTCGTGCTTTTGCTGTTCGGTGTCGCTGGTATAATCGGGCTGTGGTTGGCCGGCACATTCATCGACCGTCACCTGCGCGTGATGGTGCTAGGCAGCCTGCTGATATTTGCAACCATTGCCCTCGTGCTCGCCTTTGCGACAACGTCACCATCCGTCATTCTGGTCGCCGTGATTATCTGGGGCGGTGTCGTCGGCGCTGCGCCAACCCTGTTCCAGACCGCGCAGGCCAAGGCGGCAGGTGAGGCGACCGATATGGCGCAGGCCATGTTCGTGACGGCCTGGAATTGCGGCATTGCTGGTGGTGGTCTGGTGGGCGGCCTGCTGCTTGATCATATCGGCCCAGCCTCATTTCCCTGGGTCATCTTTGCGCTGCTGCTTGTTGCCTTGGCGCTAGCAACGGCGGCAAAGCGCCACGGTTTTGTCGCGGCAAAACCATAGCAAACCACAACGGCTTGAGCGCTGTTTACAAGTGCTCAAGCCTTGCATGTAGGGGTATCAGCCGTTGTTGCAGCGGTCATGCGGCTCGTTGGATGCGGCATCCGAACTGCTCGAAACGGATGCCGGCACAGTTAGCGGATTTTTCGCAGTGAATTCTTGGTTGATTGCGGTTAGCTTCACACCACGCCCGCCGGGCCGTTAACAGGAGATAACACATGTTCACCCACATCATGATTGGCAGCAATGACCTGGAACAGGCCAGACGTTTCTACGACGCGACATTCACGGCACTGGGCGGCAAACCGGGTGAAATGGATGCCAGAGGTCGCCTGATATATCTGCATGACGGTAGCCGTTTGATGATCACCACACCGATCGATGGCAAACCGGCAACACCGGCCAATGGCGGCACCATCGGCATTGCCGCCGCAACAGCCGCCAATGTCCAGGCATGGCATGATGCGGGTATCGCCAATGGCGGCACCTCCATTGAAACGCCACCCACCGAACGACCCAACGGTGCTTTCGTCGCTTACCTGCGCGACCCCGACGGCAACAAGCTGACCGCTCGCACACCGGCAACGAAGTGAGCTCGACCGACCTCTATGAAAGATGATTTGAATTCCGCTGTGCGTAGAGCGGCAAAAGGTTCTGGATGGTCGGTAAAGCACGACACCCTCGTGAAGCGTCTTGATGGTTCAGTGCTTGCGGTGCATCCGCGCCGCGGCTCAAAAGGCTTTATCGAGGTACGAGCTAAACCTGTCGCCTGGGATCAGCTGCTCTGGTCGATCCTCCAAATATCAGGCAATGACAAAATGCCCGCCAGCTTCCATTTTACTGGTGCATTTACTTGCGACACACCGGCATTGATGCACTTAACGATCGCAGACACAGATGGGCATGACACGGTCGCCATCAAAATGCTCGAACTTGCGGCACGTTGCCAAGGCCAGACGGGCCTGTGGAGTGGTTATAGCCTGAACGACGCGATAGCAGCCGAGGCACCAAACCAACCCTATCGCTATCATATGACGCAAGTGATTGAGCGGATCGCCGCCGGAGATCGGCAATCTGCAAATTTTATCTGTCAGCAAGCGTCTTCCGGTGCGCTGGACATTAGAAAGTCGTTGAGTTCGACGGACAATGAAACGCCGCCAGATGCCAGAGGTGGTCGACCATCCAAGACCTTCTTTGAACTTGCACAGTTGTGGATGAACCGACATTGATGAGCGGACAGCCACCATGACAAATGGCTTAGTGGGCGCCGCGTTCGCGGGAAGAGGCGATCAGCGCAACCGCCGAAAGTTTGGTCCGTCTTGGCCTGATCAGGGCCCAAAAACACCGCGAAAATCCGACCGGAAACCATAAAAACAAAGCCCTATTAGAAGGGGCTTAACGAAATCGTTTCTCGAGGCTAGAATAGTCTCGCTAAAGGACGGAACCTTTTTCGGTCCGCCCCGTTTTAGGCTTGTTCTGGAGGAGGAACAGATGCCGACATTATCTTGGGGCAACCCAATCGAAGTGAAAACACCGCATAGTGGCACACAGACTGTCCATGGCCCATATTCCGCTCTTGCCATTCTGACCAATGAATGGCCGGATGCACGCGGACCGGCCTATGTCGAGGCCCGGCGTTTTTGCCGCGCTGCACTGGACGGCAGAAAATCAGCTGAAGAAGCGCGTGAGCGGTTCATGCTTGCCGCGGGCGAAGCAAACCTGACGCCACCATCACGGCGAAACCACGCATAGTTGCCGGTGGGCCGACCCTGTTGGCCGCTTGCAATATGACTGGATATAAACCGGCCGCCATAAGGGCGGCTGGATATTTGTCGTTTTGGCAATCAATCGCGCGATGATGGGCTCTTTGATCACGCCGACAGCGCGAGATCAGGGCTTCGGCAGGGCCGCTTCCACGGCAGTTCCCACTTCCTCAAAGCTGCTGGCAATCTCCAGCTGTTTACCGTCAAGGAAGAAGGTCGGCGTGCCCGCCACTTTGAACTCTTCCTGCGCCTGTTTGGTGGCTGCATTCAGCTGGTCGAAATAGGGCTGGTCGGCCACGGCCTTGTCGAAACCGGCCTTGTCGATGCCCATTCCCTCGGCAATCGACCTTACCGCCTGTTCCGTGTCCTGTGCGGCGGCCAGTTCGTCAAACTTGTCCATATAGGTCGAGACGGTCTCATCGAACTTGTCTGCACCGCGCGAGTGCGCCAACATGAAAATGACCGCATCCAGCGAGTTGCGCATGAAGGGGCGGTAGGCGATTTTCAGCTTGCCCGTGCTGACAAACTTTTCCTGCAACTTCGGCAGTTCATTGGCGTGGAAATCAACGCAGTGGCTGCAAGTTGGCGAGGAATAGACAATCAGCGACACCGGTGCACTGTCAGCCCCGATATAGCTGTCGGGCAGCAGGCTTTTCAAAACGGCATCGTCAGTGCTTTGCGCCAGCACTGGGGCTGCCAGACCAAGGGCAAGGCAGGCACCCAACACCAACCGACGCGAAATATGACCCGCTGCTATATTCATGTTCATCTGTCCGGACCTGCTCAAATATGATGTTTCCAAAGCTATCTATGACCTGAAGTTGTGCGATGAATAAAGCCACTTGATGGCCTTATCCAACGGACTTCAGTCATCACGTCAGTTTCGTCCCATATATTCATTTGGGCCCCAGAACCATCGTTAACGTGCCATCTTCGGGCAAGCCGGAAACGGTGCCGATGCTGCCATCATCCTTCTTGAACACAATGGCCGGCGTGCCGTTAAAACCAAGGCTGGTCATTAACTCGGCATTGCTGTTGAGGCTCGCGGTACTCTTTTCGCTGATCTTGGACAGGGCTTTGATGCCGCCGCTTTTGTGCTTCAGCTCATTTTCCGTCAGCGCCTCAGATGGCGACTTGGCCTCGAGAATGGCGGCTGCCTTGGCCGGAGAATCCTGCCGGATCACACCAACCATGATGTGGCGCAGTTGCACCTTACCGCTGTCGATCCATGGTCGTGCGGCCTGCCAGAACTTGTTGCAATAGGGGCAGTTGGGGTCGGTGAAGGTATAAACAATGCGCGGTGCATCGGCCTTGCCATCCGCCACCCAGGCGGATTGTTCCAGCTGTTTCCAGCCATCTTCCATGATCGGCTTTTCAACCATTTCCTTCAGCTGGGTTTCGGCCATGTCCTGGCCGGAACCGTCAACCAGCGTGCCAACCACCACATGTTCATTGTCAGGCGTCAGATAGATGGCAAGCGGCTGTGAACCCGCCTTGGCGGCAAAGGCCCGCAGGCCGCCCGGCACCTTCATTTCACCGAGGATGGTGATGCCCTGACCCTCAATGGTGCGCAGGATTGGCGGTAGATCGGCCTTGTCTTCGGCACGGGCGGGCAGGGCTGACAAGAGGCCAAGCGCGCAGGTGACAGCGATGAGATGGCGGGTAAGGGAGAAACGGGACATGGACGTTACTTTCAAGATTTGGAGTATGGGGCGTGCGGCCAATCATGGCTCAGGCACGCGCCAGTTTGATGGCGTCTTTCAGTGCCTTTTCACTGAGAACACCGGCATAGACATCCTTGCCAATGACAAAGGACGGCGTGCCGACAAAATTGAACGACAGGGCCTGGCTGTAATTACGATCCAGCAATGCGGAGATCTTGCTGTTGTTTTCATTGACGGCGGCCGACAGCATTTCCATCGTCAGGCCCACACCGGCCAGCGCCTTTTCAACCTGATTTTGCGACAGGCGTCCTCTGGTCTTCATCAGCGCTTCCATTGCCGGTTCATAGTGGCCGATTTGCGCCGCACCCAGTACCGCCTGCGCGGCAAACACCGAGGCATCGCCGAGGATCGGCCAGTCTTTCAGCACCAGCCGCACATCGCCATCCGCCGCCACCACCTTTTTCAAGGCGGCATGGGAGCTTTTGCAATAGGGGCACTGATAGTCGAAATATTCGACCACCGTTACCGATCCCTTGGGGTTGCCAAGCACCGGCGCATCCTTGTCAAAGAATATCTCCTTTGTGCTCATTTGCGCAGCGGCGCTATCCCTCACGCCAGGCAAAGTCAGACCTGCGGCAGTCGCAAGCCCGCCTGCCAGGACTTCACGACGTGACAACATCGGAATTCTCCTTCCGCGTTATGTGCTGATTTAAGTGCTGATGACGTCTGTTCAAAGACTGTCCTCCCGCGCCTTGCGGGCAGAGGCCGCCAGATCACTGGCGGAAAATTCGCCGACCAAACGGGTTGCCGCCGGTTCGCGGCGTTTGGCGCTCAGAAACATCATGGTCGGTGGACCGATAACCCCAAGTGCCGACAGCATGGCCTGTTTGTCGTCGTTTAGCTGCGTCAGGTCGAGACTGACAAGATTGACCTTGCCAAGCGCGTCGACAACGTCAGGGCTGGTCAGCAGCGAACGTTCAATGGTGCGGCAGGTCACGCACCAGTCGGCGGTGACATAAACGAGTGTCGGCTCATTGCCCGGCGAAGACGAGATACGGTTTTGAAGATCAGCCAGCGAACCAACCTTGGTAAAGTCCGACTTCTCTATTCTGGCCACGGCCTGCGGACCATTGCCTGATAGCAGCGGCTTAAGCGGCGCCAGCGGATCATTCGCACCAAGGCCGAGACCGACAAATAGCAGGCCCGCCCAGACGATCGATGCCAGACCGGCACTGCGCGAGATCACGCTGAAACCGGAACCGGTGGTGCCGCTTGCGGCGGTAAAGGCAAACACCCCGAAGGACAGCGCCAGCACGGCCCAGCCCAGCAACACGAGGGGTTGCGGCATAAGCGGTGTCGCCAGCCACAGCGCGGTTGCCAGAAACAGGAAACCGAAGATCTGGCGCACCTTTTCCATCCATAGGCCGGCCTTTGGCAAAGCCTTGCCGCTGGCTGTCGCCATGATCACAAGTGGAATGCCCTTGCCAAGCCCCAGCGCAAACAGCGCGGCCGCACCGATGGCAATGTCACCGGTGCGGGCAATGTAAAGCAGCGCCCCGGCCAAAGGTGCCGTCACACAGGGACCAATCAACAACGCGGAGGAAAACCCAAGCGCCATGGCGCCCGGCACGGTGCCGGCCCTTGTTTTGCCCTTGCTGAACCGCGCCGAGATAAAGGCCGGTAGCTGCAAGTGGAACAGACCGAAATTCGACAGCGCCAGCACCACAAAGAGAATGGCAATGGCCGCCACCGTGGTGGTGCTCTGCAACGCCACCTGCAGGTTTTGTCCCGACCATGCCGCGACCATACCAAGCAGCCCGAAGGCGCAGGCCAGTGCCAGCACATAGGCTGATGACAGGGTAAAACCACGCCGTGCCGTCAGGTTTTCACCCTCGCGGGCCAGCATGGCCGCAACGATCGGATACATGGGAAACACACAGGGCGTGAAGGCCAGCAGCACGCCAAACCCCAGAAACCCGGCCAGCAAAAGGGCCAAGCCGCCATCACTGAGCATACGGTCGATGGCAGTTTCAGCATGTTCATCCGCCAGCGTAAAGCTGCCATTGTCATCTGGGCGATCAATGGCATTGCCGGTGCTGGCCGCACTGGAAAAGGCGTTCGATGCCTTGGCTGCGGCTGCAAATCCGCCTTGTGAAAACAGGCCTTTACCAGCGTGATCACCAGCCAGTGACAATGTTGCCATATCCACGACCTTGGTCGTTGGCGGGTAACACAGGCCGTCTTCTTGGCAGCCCTGATAGGTCAGGCGAAATGTCTGTGGTGCGTTGAGCACCGAGGCCGTTGCAGTGGAATAATAGATCTCGGTCGAACCGAAGTTTGGATCGTCCTTGACCTTGCCCGGCAAGGTCTGCAGCTCAAGCTTGTTTCCGGCGCTGTCTTCGGCACTGAGATAGTCCCGGTACAGATAATAACCGTCATTTATGGTCCAGCGGATCACGGCGCGATTATCCGCTGCCTGTTCTACCGACACCTTGAAGGCCTGATCCATTTCAAGCGGTGTTTGCACTGCCACGGCTGGCGTTGCAAGGCCAGCCAGTGTCATGCCGACCAGCGTCAGCATCGCAAACGTGAACGCCAATATGCGCATCCGCCATGTCCTTTCGTCTACATTTTGTTATCAGGACTGATCCGACCGGCAGCTTAAGGCAGCCTTAAGGTGAAAATCGGACTAAAAATCCGGACGAAATGTTGAATAGACCGCTTGCGGAGACGTGACTTGCGAATACTTGTTGTCGAAGATGACCCGATTCTGCTGGATGGCCTGCGCGAAGGCCTGAAACTCAGCGGTTTTGTGGCCGATGGCGTGACCACGGTTGCCGACGCCACCGAGGCGCTGGAAACCGGGCGTTTTGATGCCGTCGTCCTCGACAGAATGTTGCCGGATGGCTCGGGGCTGGATGTGCTGCGCGGCATTCGCCAGGCCGGAAACCGCATTCCCGTGCTGCTATTGACCGCCAAGGACGAGGTGGGCGACCGCATTGACGGGCTGGATGCCGGTGCCGATGACTATATTGGCAAACCCTTCGATCTGGATGAGGTGGCTGCACGCCTGCGCGCCATCACCCGCCGCTCTAGCGGCCGCGCCAGTGCCGAGATCAGCCTGCGTGGCCTGACGCTTGATCCGGCTTCGATGCTGGTGCGCCGCGCCGACGTGGAGATTGGCCTGTCGCGACGGGAATTTTCCATTCTGCATGCGCTGATGGAAAGCCCGCAGGCCATCCATTCCAAACAGGCGCTGGAAGAGCGGCTTTATGGCTGGCAGGAAGATGTCGAGAGCAACACCATAGAGGTGCATGTACACAAGCTGCGCGCCAAACTCGGCACGTCGGTCATCGAGACGGTGCGCGGCGTCGGTTACCGGCTGGGGATGGGGTGATGCGCTCGATACGTCTTCGGCTGTTTGCCATCCTGCTGGCCACCACCGGTGCCGTGTGGCTGTTTGCGGTGCTGTGGACCTATTTCAGCGTGCAGCATCAGGTGGAACGCGTGCTGGATGCACGGTTGATGGAAGCCGCCCGCATGGTCAGTTCACTGATCACCGACCACCATATCGATGTGGCCGCCGCCATTGACGACACCAAGGCAAGCGATGCTTTAGGCTCCTCCGACGCGCCCTTTGATGTGCAGGGCGATTACCGCCGACAGCTGTCCTGCCAGATCTGGTCGTTGCAGGGCAAGCTGGTCAGCCGCTCGGCCAGTGCGCCGGATGATGCGCTGACCGACAACACCAGCGGTTTCAGCGAAACGACAGTGGATGGTGTGCGCTGGCGGGTGTTTGCCGTGGTCAACACCAGCCTCAATGTGCGGGTGCTGATCGGTGACAGTCTTGAAATCCGCGACCGGCTGGTGGCCGATGTGGTCAAGGGCCAGCTGGTGCCGGCCGTTGCCATGTTGCCAATCCTGGCGCTGTTGATCTGGTTCAGTGTGGGCAAGGGGTTGGGGCCGCTCAACCGCATCGCGACCTTGCTGGGCATGCGCACGGCCGACGAGTTGCACGCCATTGAGCAGAAGGATGCGCCAAGCGAAATCAAGCCGCTGCTTAAGTCGCTGAACTCGCTGTTCCTGCGGGTCGAGGAAGCGCGCGAGCGCGAAAAATCCTTCATTGCCTACGCCGCCCATGAGCTGAAAACACCGCTGGCGGGTCTGAAAACCCAGGCGCAGGTGGCGCTGAAAAGCCATGAGGAGGACGTCAGAAACAAGGCACTGGCGCATATCTCGACCAGCGTCGACAGAACCGGCCGCCTTGTGCGCCAGCTGATCGACCTTGCCTCGGTCGATTCCACCGACCGTGGCGACGAGGTTGAGGTAGCGCGCCTTGACCGTGTGCTGGAGGACATCCGCTGCGACCTCGAAGGGTTAAGCAGCAGACGCTCGGTGTCACTGGAATTTGACCTGCCGCAGCAACAGGACGTGGTTGTCAGGAACATCAATCTGCTGCGTCTGGCGCTGCGCAATGTCATTGAAAATGCTATTCAATATGCGCCGCAAGACACCAGTGTCACCATCCGCTTTCAAACCACTAATGCCGCTATGCAGATCGAGGTGATCGATCGCGGGCAGGGCATTGCCGTGGAAGATCAGGCCAGTGTGCGGGAACGGTTCAAGCGCGGCCACGCCCCAACGGCTGATGGCAGCGGCCTCGGTCTGGCCATTGTCGATATGGCCATGAAAAAGCTGGGCGGCAGGCTGGATTTTCGCGCGGTGACGACTGGCTTCGTTGTCGTTTTGACACTACCGGGCGAATGAAGCTGTTCACAGCTGCGTTAGTTTTACCAATCTTAAGGCAGTGTTAAGGTGGGGGCGTCAGCCAAGCGTGGAAAGTTCCAATCCGCATTAGGCAGGCCCCCCATGATTCGTGTTCTCTTCTCTCCTCGCAAGGCGTTGGCGATTGCGCTGCCCCTGCTGCTGTCGGCATGTGCCAGCACAGGCGACGGCAGTTCCGCGCCAACGCCACAGCTGGTCAAGCAACGCGCCGAAGACGACGCATTGAAATCTGTCGGCAGTGACCCGGTGCAAATGTATGCGGCCAGAACCGATGGCGGTTTTGAAATTCCCGCCATCGATGTGCAAAAGCTGAACCCGCAATATGTGCGTCAAGTCGTCAGCTATCCCTCGGAAGAAAAGCCCGGCACGATCATCGTCGATCAGAACAGCCGTTTCCTTTATCTGATCCAGCCCGGCAACAAGGCCATCCGTTACGCCGTTGGTGTTGGCCCGGTCGCGCGCTCCTTTGACGGCGGCGAGGCCATCATTGCCAGAAAGGCCGCATGGCCGCGCTGGATACCAACCCCTGACATGGTCAAGAGAAACCCCGCCCATTACGGCCCACACAAGGACGGCGTGGATGGCGGCCCGAAAAACCCCATGGGTGCACGCGCGCTTTACATGCACAAGGACAACAAGGACACCTATTACCGTGTCCATGGCACCAATGATCCAAGCTCCATCGGCAAGGGCATATCGGCCGGTTGTATTCGCATGATGAACCAGGACGTGATGGACCTCTATGAGCGCGTCACGCCGGGCGCCAAGATCATCGTAAAGGGCTGATGGGCCTGACTTTACCGGCGCTACGTTTCTACGTGGCGCCGATGTAAGACGGGTCAGACCAGTCAGGGATTACGCCATGCCTGCCAGAGTATCGCGGCGTGAGGCCCAACCCACCGACGCAGCTTTGTCAGGCTTTACAGGGATTTTTCTGCCGCCTGATGGTCCGGCCCCTTGGGAAACAGCGCCGACAAACGACGGCTGAATGCATCAAGGTAGGTCAGCACAACAGGCACAAAAACCAGCGTCAGCAGCGTCGACGAAATCAAACCACCAATCACAGCATGGGCCATTGGTGCGCGGGATTCTCCGCCTTCACCAATGCCGATTGCCATGGGCAACATGCCGAAGATCATCGCCAGCGTTGTCATGACAATCGGGCGCAGACGCACGGCACCGGCATTGGCCAGACTTTCCTGCAACGACTTTCCGTCCCGCCGCTCATGGTTTGAATAATCGACCAGCAGAATAGCGTTCTTGGTCACAAGACCCATCAGCATGATGAAACCGATGATCGAAAACATGTTGAGGGTCGATCCGGTGGCCAGAAGGCCGATCAGCACCCCGATCAGCGACAGGGGCAGGGTCATCATGATGGCAATCGGCTGGATGAACGAGCCAAACTGCGACGCCAGAATGATGTAGATGAAGATCACCGCCAGTACCAAGGCCTGCACGGCATACCCCATGCTTTCATTCAGGCTCTGCACGTCACCGCCAAACGACACACGGTAACCGGCGGGAATATCCATCTTGGCAATCGCTGCATCCAGATCCTGCCGTACATCACCCAGCGGACGTCCCTCGACATTGCTGGAAATGCGGATTTCACGCGACAGGTCCTTGCGGGTAATTGCATCAGGCGCAGTGCTTTCAACGACATCGGCGACCTGATCGAGCAGCACGGTAATCGGCTTGCCGTCCTCATCGGTGCGGTTGGTGGAAATCGTCAGGTTGCGAAGCTGCGCGGCATCCTGTCGTCCCTTGGCTGGCAGGCGCACCATCACATCATAGGTCTCACCGTCAGGCGCATTCCATACCGAGACGGCATCACCCGCCACCAGTGGCCGCAGCGTGTCACCAATCATCGATATCGATACGCCAAGGTCGCTGGCCGCTTCACGCCGTACCTTGACGGCAAGGGTAGGGCGCTCATTTTCAATCGAGGATTCCACTTCCGTCGCACCAGGAATGGCCGACAGGGCCGTGGTGATCTGGCTGGAAATCTTGCGCAACTGCTCGTCACCATCCCCCAGCACGGAAAGCTGCAACGGCTTGGCGGTCGCACCACCTTCCGACTGGCTGACAGAAACTTTCAATCCGGCAATCAGGGCCAGACGCTGGCGCACCGGTTCCAGCGATTCCGATGTCCTGATTTCGCGCTGTTCATTGGGCACCAGCTGCACGGCAACATTGGCCTGGTTGAAACCACGCGCACCGCTTGCATTGATGGTGGAATAGATCGTGTCGACATAATCGAATTCACGCAGCGCATTTTCAACCTGCCCAACCTTGGCGGCCATATATTCCAGCGATGCACCCTGATTGGCCTCAAGTGAAACAGACACTTCGCCCTGGTCGGTGACCGGCAGGAACTCGGCACCGATTTTTGGCACCAGCATCAGGCTGGCGACAAACATGCCAACCACAATGCCAATGGTTGTCTTGCGGTGGCCAAACGTCCAGTGGATCAGCTTACGATAACGGTCTGCCAGCTTTTCAAACCAGACATCGAACCGATGGATCAAGCGGCCAAGCGGCCCGCGCTTGGCATTCTTTTCCGAATCCGGATCATACCAGACGCTTGAAAGCATCGGGTCGAGCGTGAAGGACACGAACAGCGAAATCAGCACCGCCACGGCAACCGTCACGCCAAATTGCAGGAAGAACCGGCCAATCAACCCGCCCATGAAGGCAACCGGCAAAAACACCGCAACGATACACAAAGTGGTGGCCAGCACGGCAAGACCAATCTCATTCGTACCATCAAGCGCCGCACGCACATGGTCCTTGCCCATTTGCAAATGGCGGGTGATGTTTTCACGCACCACAATCGCATCATCGATCAAAATACCGATCGACAGCGACAGCGCCATCAGCGTCATGGTGTTGAGCGTAAAGCCCAGCGCATAAATCACCGCAAAGGTACCGATAACAGAGATCGGCAGCGTCAGCCCGGTAATGACGGTCGAGCGCCAGGAATTGAGAAACAGGAACACGATGACCACGGTCAGCACGCCGCCTTCAATCAGCGTTCTCTGCACTTCAGACACCTGCGCGGCAATGGCGCGGGAATTGTCGCGGGTAATGGTCAGTTCCACACCCTCGGCCTTCAGCTCGGTGTTCAGCGTGTCAATCTCGCTGCGCAAATCACCGGCCACCGCCACGGTATTGGCGCCCTGAACCTTGACGATATCCATGCCAAGCGATGGCACGCCCTGATAGGTGGCGCGGCTGGTGACTTCGGCACCGGTATCCAGCACGGTTGCCACGTCAGACAGATAAACCGGGTAACCGCCGCTTTGCGCAACAATGATGCTGTTGAACCCGGCGGTATCTTCAATACGTCCCTCAACGGTGACAATGCGCTGGTTGATGCCGGAAATCAGCGTACCGGCGGCACGGTCCTGATTTTCCCGGCGGATGGCGTCCATCACAGAGGCGACGCCGACACCATAGGCTTCCAGCCGGTCAGGATCGACCACGACAAGCATCTGCCGCTCACTGCCGCCAACAAGGGTAATCTGGCCAACGCCGGCAATGATGTTGAGGCGGCTGGTAATGACCCGGTCGGCAAGCGTGGTAATTTCCGACAGCGTGCGTGTGGAGGAGGAGACCGCCAAAGACAGGATTGGCGCATCCTCCGGGTTGAAGCGGGTAACCTGCGGTGTATCAACCGCGTCAGGGAAACCGGCCTGCAGGCGGGCAACACGGTCACGCACCTCTTGCGCTGCGGCCTGCGAATCCACATCCAGCTGGAACTGCACCACCACAACGGCGCGACCCTCATAGGATTCCGAGGTAATCGTATCGATACCGCCAATGGTGTTCAGCGCGGATTCAATGGGTCTGGCAATTTCGCTTTCCACCGTTTCCGGCGACGCGCCGGTATAAGCGGCGGTTACCACAACGATGGGAAGATCGGTTTCCGGAAACTGGTCGACACCAAGGCGGCTGTAGGAAAACAGCCCGATGACGAGCACCGTCACCATCATCATGGTGGCAAAAACCGGATGTTTGACGCTGACGCGGGTAAGGAACATCGGCTTATTTCCCCACCACGGTCACGGGCGTATCGGCCACCAGCTGCGGCAACGGCGCAGACACCACCACTTCTCCCGAGCTCAGCCCGTTGATCTCGACCAGGTTCTGGTCATTCCATGTGGTGCCAAGCTTCACATCCTGGCGGCGCAGATAACCGTCCTCAACCTTCAGCACAAAAGTGCCTGTGGCATCGTGGCGCACGGCAGCAATCGGCACGGCAATGACATTGTCCTGCTGGTCGATGCTGAGAACACCCGTGGTGAACATGCCGCCCTTCAGCAGCATGTCGTCATTGTCTATGGCAATGAACACACGCACGGCACGGGAACCTGCGACCGCCGTGGGCGCAATGCGGGTGACTTCACCGGTAAATTTGCGGTCCGAGAAACCTTCAACCGTCAGCTCTACCGGCTGACCAATACGCACACGCGGAATACGGCTGGTCGGCACACCGGCATCCACCTCCATGCGGCGCAGATCGACAATGGTCAAAAGCTCACCATTCACAGGCACCGTCTGGCCCTGTTCCACTGGCCGCGCCGATACCACGCCATCGAACGCGGCATGCACCTGCGCGTCACTCAAGGCTCTCTCGGCATCGGCAACAGCGGCCTGTTTGGCCCGCAACTGCGCCTTCAGGTTCAGCACATTGGCATTGGCCTCCAGCCGCACCGCCTCTGATGTCGCGCCGGTGTCGCGCAGGCTGACATTGCGGGCGAGCACATTTTCAGCAAGCTCCAACTGCGCCTCAACCGCTTCCACCTCGGCATTACGGGCCGTCAGCGCCGATGCCAGACCCTCGGTGTCGATGCGCACCAGAAGGTCACCCTTTTTCACCACATCGCCAATCTGCACCGGCAATTCGGTAATGGTGCCGGCAACCCGCGCCGTCAGGCTGGTGCGCCGGATGGGGGTAAGCGAACCGGACACACGCACTTCACTGCCCAGGTTACGGGCGGCAACGGTTGTCACGTCAACACCCGCCAGTTCCACCTTGCCAGCGGCAGCCCCCGACGCCGTGCCTGCTGGCGAACTTGCTGGTGTACCGGCGGGCGCCTCTGGCGTTTGTGACGATGCCGGACCCGCCACGGCCAGTGAAGGGATCAGCAATGCCGCGAGAAGGGCTGTTCGGGTGGGTTTCATGCAAAGGCTCCATTACGGGCAGAAGGGTGGCGGTCGCTTCGACATTTGCCGTTGCGCCCATGAACGACGCCTGAACGACATCAAGACAACAATGAAACGACAACGGAATGGCACATGCACCATCCACCGGCATGGAGACTGGAGGACCCCCGCATGCCGGTGAACGGTGCACAGTCAGAAACCGGACCACCACATTGATTGCTGCGCATTGCAACAACATTGCAGGTGGCGATTATTACCGCTCATTTTTGCGTCCACGCCTTAACGCGACGAAATTTCTTTTCGTTCCTGACGCTTAGACTGTTTGTCCTTGTCAGTGCAGTCCTGCTCCTACCAACACCGTCAACTGGCAACGGCACACCAACTGTCCATCGAACCTGCACTGCATGGCGGCAATGTGTTGGCCCTGCCATCGCGTACAGGCGCGTTGTTTCAGCTGACCTTAGCCGGCAAAATGTAAGAAACGACGTCATCCACTGACATTCAGCTACCTGTCAGGAATGGTGGGCATTTGGGCTCTACGATAGTTGATCGGAGACCCAATGATGAAACGTTCAAAGACCCGTGTTGCAGCAACAGCAATTGCTTTGGTGCTTGGCAGTTTGGCAGCCTATGCGGGTGTCTTGCAGATTTCGGGTAACTTCCACACCGTCATTGCGGGTCAACTCTATCGCTCGGCACAACCGACCTCGGCGCAGCTGGAACGGTATGTCCGCGACCATGGCATTGAAACCGTCATCAACCTGCGCGGTGAAAACACCGCAGACTGGTACAGACAAGAAATCGCAACATCGAAAAAACTGGGCATCAAACACATTGATTTCCGCATGAGCGCATCCCAGGAACTGGACCCTGAGCGCGCAGCCGAACTGGTTGCCGTGATGAAATCCGCGCCCAAACCCATTCTCATCCATTGCCAGGCCGGTGCCGACCGATCCGGCCTGGCCTCTGCGCTCTATAGCGACTGGGTGGCGCAGAAGAGCGAACATTTTGCAGAGGGCCAACTGTCCTTCTATTACGGCCATGTTGGTCTGCCCTATGTCTCCACCGCCTGGCCAATGGATGAAAGCTGGGAAAAGCTGGAGCATCTGTCGCTCGACAAAACAGCCGTCACGCAGGACATCGTTGGCATTGCAGGTGAAGACAATACCGACGTGCTGACGCAGACAATCGATACGCCCAGTAGCTGATATCTCCGCCTGAACCAAACCTGGATCAGAACCAGTCTCTGCTGCACCAGTCGCGGCGGCAATTGACAGGGCCCGGTTGCGTTGCTATCCGGGCGGCATGATTACCGCTGCAACCATTTCCGGTCTGTATTATGCGCTGCTGAAATAGCGGCGGGCAAATCATATTGTTTAACCGCTGCATGGCCAGCGGTTGATATTGACGGATGCCTCTGGCCGTGTGGCCTATGAGGATGTCATGTCTAAGTCTCTTCCCAAATCCTTTAACGGACCGGTCGGCATCATTGGTTTTGGTGCCTTTGGCCAGTTGGTTGCCCAGCATTTGCGCGCCCATTTTCAGGTCCTCGTGAGCGATATCGCGCCTGATCTCGCCACGGCCAAAACCCTTGATGTTGCCGTTGCGCCCTTTGAAACCGTGGCCAAATGTCCGGTGGTCATTGTCGCCGTGCCCGTCAGCGCCATGCGCAGCGTGGCAACGGCACTGGCGCCGCTTCTTAAAGTCGGCACACTGGTGCTGGACGTCGGCAGCGTGAAAGTTGAACCAGCCGCCATCATGGCGCAACTGCTGCCACCAACCGTCGACATTGTTGCCACCCATCCGCTGTTTGGCCCCAAAAGCGCCGGTAACGGCCTTCGTGGTTTGCAAATTGCCATATGTCCCATCCGGGGGCCGCGTTTTCGCGCCGCCGCCTTCTGCCGCAAGGCCGGCCTTGAGGTCATCATGACCACGCCAGAGGACCATGACCGCGAGATTGCACAGGTGCAGGGACTGACCCACCTTGTCGCCAACCTGTTGGTAAAAATGGATATCAGAGAAACGCGCATGACCACGCGCAGCTTTCAGGCGCTGATGTCGGCGGTTGATATGGTGCGCCATGATGCACCGGATGTACTGCAGGCCATCCTCAGGGTAAATCCGCATGCCGGCGATATCATCAAACGGTTCAAGTCGCTGACCTCAGCACTTGAAGACCCGGCATGACGGAAATCGACGACATGACCGGCAGCAGCCCCACAGGTTTTATTGTGAAATCGGCCGCGTTGCCGCTTGCCATTCCGGCTGCTTTTGATAGACCGGAATTCCGGCCAACTCGAAGGAAACGATATGCCGGATTTTTCCACCCTTATGCTTTTTACCGCCGCCTGCGTTGTTCTGACTGCAACGCCCGGACCTGACATGTTGCTGATTGCCTCGCGCAGTATCAGCCAGGGCCGTGCCGCCGGTTTTCTCACCTATGCCGGAATTGCCCTTGGCACTTACTGCCACGCACTTGCCGCCGCATTCGGCCTCTCGCAACTGTTTATTGCCGTGCCCATGGCCTATGACGCCATTCGCTGGGCCGGCTGCGCCTATCTTCTTTATCTCGCCTTCAAAACCATCCGTTCGGACGCAACACCCTTTTTACCCACCACGGGGCTTAAGCGCTTTTCCATGCAGCGCATTCTGGGCGAGGGGCTGTTGACCAATCTGCTCAACCCCAAAATGGCCCTGTTCGTGCTGGCGCTGTTTCCGCAATTTGTGGCCCCGCAATCCGGTTCACTGCCGCTGCAAATGCTGGTTCTTGCCACGGTGCTGAATGTAACAGGCCTTGTCGTCAACGGCACGGTCATTCTGCTCAGCGGCCATATCCGGACAAAAGTCGGCGCGCGCATGCGCTTTAAAAAACTGCCGCAATACCTGCTGGCCACGGTGTTTGCCGGTCTCGCCTGCCGCCTGGCGCTGGGTTCCAGAAACTGAGGACCCGCACAACAATCGTCCGAGATACAGCCAAACACTTGGTAGTGATCGGCCAACCGCTCGACAAACCAGGTGCAGTTTGGTTTGTGCTTCCTCAACCAAAAGGAGATTTTATGAAGATTCTGCTACTGTCCGTATCGGCACTAGCGCTGGCGACACTTACGGTGCCTGCATATGCTGGTTGCGGGAAATAACCGGCTATATAAGCTTCGGGGTCATCACGTCGAAGTAGAGCTCCTGTCCATATCCCGCTTATATACTGGTAAACTGACTGAACGGCGACGCAATTGAAGTCGCCGCTTAAACGCAACAGTTGTATCATGAGCCTCCCTCACGGTAGAAATCCACAATTGAAGCTGAACCGATTCGTCGGCTTTCAGGATGGATCTGGGGGATTTCGGTGCACATAACAAAAGTCGTCATCAAAAATTACCGTTGTCTCCAGGATTCGACCGTTGATCTCAATCCAAACCTAAATGTCATTGTCGGCGACAATGAATGCGGAAAATCGACCCTCCTGGAAGCAATACACCTCGCCTTGAGCGGTCAGATCAATGGCCGTGCTATCCAGGGCGAACTGCACCCTTATCTTTTCAATTCCAGGGTGGTCAGCCATTACATTGCGATACTGCACAAGAAGTATGTCGGCCCGCCGCCGCCGATTCTGATTGAACTTTACTTCTCAGACGATCCAGCGCTGACAAAGCTAAAAGGGCGGATAAACTCCCTGAAGCTCGACGTCCCAGGCGTCAGAATGCTGATCGAATTCAATGAAGGCTACCGGGCTGAGTACGAGGACTATATCGCCGATCCCTCACTCATCCGAACAATTCCGGTAGAGCATTACATTGTTCGGTGGCGCGATTTCGCTGACAACGATGTGACAGCACGTTCCATTCCAGTTCGACCAAGCTACATCGACGCGAGCACCCTGCGGAACAATGGTGTTGCCAATCGATACGTCCTGGATGTGGTCAAGGACAGCCTGACCCGTGAGGAGCAGGTTAGTCTCGCTCTCTCATATCGGCAGATGAAAGATCGCTTTCTGGCCGACCCTAAGGTTGCAGCCATCAACTCAGGCCTTGAGGCGAAAAAAGGGCATGTTTCTGACAAGGCGATCACCGTGTCGCTCGACAGTTCGGCTCGGGCAAGCTGGGAGTCAGGTGTGATGCCGCACCTTGATGAGATTCCGATGACGCTTATTGGCAAGGGTGAGCAAAGCGCCGTCAAGATCAAGCTAGCCCTGGATGTTGCGGACAACTCCCACATTTTCCTGATCGAGGAAGCCGAGAACCATCTTTCATTTACAAATCTCGCAAGCTTGATCGCTCATATCGCCGCCAAACGTGGAGACCGGCAGCTGCTGATAACCACACACAGCAGCTACGTAATGAACAAGCTCGGAGTGGATTCGGTTTTGATGTTCATGAACGGCATCGCGACCAAGCTAACGGCGCTCGATCCGAAGACCCGGGATTACTTCCTGAAACTGCCAGGCTACGACACGCTTCGACTGGTCCTCTCAAAGCGTGCGATCCTGGTTGAAGGGCCATCCGATGAGCTTATTGTGCAGAAGGCCTTTCATCGAATGCACGGAAAGATGCCAATTGAAGCTGGCGTCGATGTTATCAGTGTCAGCTCTCTCGCATTCAAACGCTTTTTGGAAATCGCGAACATATTAAATACCAAGGTCGATGTGGTGACCGACAACGATGGCGACGTGGCTCGGCTCCAGCAAAAATACGCCGATTATCTCACGCATGAACACATAGCAGTTCGGTACGATCCCGACGAGCATGCGAGGACATTGGAACCGCAGCTTCTCAAGGCCAATGACCGGACCGTGTTGAATGATATTTTGGGAACCGCGTATACCACGGACGAAGAGTTGCTGAAGTTCATGCAAAATAACAAGACCGAGGTCGCTCTACGGCTTTTCGAAACAGATAAAGCGTGGAACGTGCCGGAGTATATCAACCATGCGGTCGCCTAACCGGATTGTCATCGCTGCTGCAGGTGGTGGAAAGACAACACGGATCGTTGACGAGGTCTTGGCTGACAAGTCAGTCCGGTCAGCAATCATCACCTACACCAGAAACAATGTTCGCGAGATTCTGGCCAAGTTCTATCAGCGTGCGCAAGCCATCCCGCAAAACGTAGAGATCATCCCCTGGTACACATTCCTTCTCCGCGAAATGGCTAGGCCTTACAGGAACCATAAATACGACAAACGCATAGACGGGATTTTTTGGACAGAAACGACGGTCGACAGGTTCGCTCCCAAATCGGACGCTGGCCGCTATTATTTCGGAAATTCGTCGACCATTTACTCGAACAAGCTCGCGGAGTTCGTCTGCGACTGTAACGCGGCATCCGACAACGCGATAATGCGTCGGTTGGAGCACCGCTTTGAACGTGTCTACATCGACGAAATTCAGGATTTCGCTGGATATGACCTCGACATCCTTGAGCTGATGCTCAGGTCCAATCTTGAAGTGGTTCTAGTGGGCGATCCCCGACAATCCACCTTCATGACCAACAATTCCAACCGTCATAAAGGTTTTCGCGGGCCCGATATCATAAAGAAATTTCAGGAGTGGGAGAAAAAAAAGCTCGTAGAACTGCAGCATCTGATCGAGACCCATCGGTGCAACCAACTGATCGCCGACCTAGCCGACAGCTTTTATCCCGACCACGAAAAGACACAGTCGCGAAACGAGAACCTGACCGGTCATGACGGCGTGTTTTCGATAAAGACAGGACACGTTACCGAGTACGTCAACAAGTTTAAGCCGCAAGTGCTACGATTATCCGTGACAACGGACTGCGCTGGCTTTCAAGCGCTGAACTTTGGAGAGTCGAAGGGCATGACTTTCGACCGAATACTAATATTCCCGCATAAGAAGGCGCAGAAATGGCTGAAGACGGGAGACTATGAACTTGTAAACGGCGTCAAACCAGAGCTGTACGTTGGAGTTACCAGGGCCCGCTACAGCGTTACATTTGTGTATGACGGAACCTCAGCTCTGAAAGAGGTCGTACCACACTAAGCCATAAGGATACACAACTTCGAGTAATCAGGCCTACGACGAAGCCGACTCTCATCCGTTGGGTCTTCCAATCGCAAAGGATTGTCGTTTCAGTCAACGGATGATTCGGGCCATAGAGGTGGCGACCCCTGCAGGACTCGAACCTGCGACCTACTGCTTAGAAGGCAGTTGCTCTATCCAGTTGAGCTAAGGGGCCAAAATGGCAAAATAAAATGCGCTTAGATCAGTGGGTCCAAGGCTGGTTGCGCGAGAACCGGAAGTTGTCGGTATAGGAGACAGTCTTGCGTGTGGCTTCCTGTGGCTGAATAACGCGGTATTCGATGCCGTTTCTCTGCGCATAACCTTCGGCCTGCTCAAGAGTATCAAACGTCAGCTTGACCTGCTGGTTCATATCAGTCGTGGAAGTGTAGCCCATGATAGGGTCGATCTTGCGCGGTGCTTCAGCGTCAAACTCGAGAACCCAGAGGTGAGTTTTAGCTTTCCCGGACTGCATTGCTGTTTTTGCGGGGCGATAAATCTTGGCAGACATTTGAAAACTGCTCCATGCAAAAGGCAAGAACGGGATGGTAAAAAGTTATCCGCGTCGACACAACAACATTCTTTCTTTTTAGAGAAAGTGGTCGGAGTGGAGAGATTCGAACTCCCGACCCTCTGGTCCCAAACCAGATGCGCTACCAGACTGCGCTACACTCCGTCGCTGTGTTGATGCGGAGATACATCGTTCATTCTGTTTCCGCAACACCCAAAATGACATTTTTCGCAAGAATTCTGATTATTTTTCAAAAAACCTGTGCGCAATTTCGCAATCGCAGCAAAACGGCAGGAAAAACGCCTTACCGCTTCATTTTGTTGAAGAAATTCTCCGGCTGGTGACACGATCGCCTGGGTTGATTCCGAGTTTTGCCGCCGTTCCCGCGTTCAATTCCAGCACAAAACGGATGGGCCCGCGCGAACTGATGATGGATTCGGAGTAGGGCACGGCATCGTGGTGAATATGGTGGATGCTGCCATCGGCATTGATGAACAGCATGTCGAGCGGCAGCACGGTGTTGCGCATCCACATGGTCACATCACGGTCCGTGCCGAAGTCGAACAACATGCCGGCATCGGCAGCCATCGTCTTGCGATACATCAGCCCTTGCTGGCGCTGGCCATTATCAAGGGCAAGCTCAACCGTAAAACGGTGCTGGCTGCCCTTGGAGTTCATGATGATCAGCGGTTCCTGATCAAATGTCTCAGAGCCTTGCGCGCTGGCCAAAGAGGCCAGGCCTGAAAACAAAAAAAGAAGCGCCACAACGACGCTTCTCATCATAAGACCAAATCTCGTCATCATCTCAGTGCGCCATGTTGATGGGGCTTGGATTGTCCGGGTGGATTTCCGCCGCCATCAGGCCTTTGTCGCCGTCACCAAAGCGAACCAGCACCACCTGACCGGGGCGAAGTTCTGCCAGGCCATAGCGGCGCAGCGTTTCCATATGAACGAAAATGTCTTCAGTGCCTTCGCCGCGCGTCAGAAAGCCAAAGCCCTTGGTGCGGTTGAACCACTTGACGATGGCGCGTTCCAGACCACTCGATGCCGTCACCTGAACATGGGTGCGCACGGGCGGGAGCTGCGAAGGATGAACGGCGGTCGACTGATCCATGGACAGAATGCGGAACGCCTGGAAGCCACGGCCGCCGCGCTGGATCAGCGCAACAATGCGGGTGCCTTCAAGAATAGTCTGGTAACCGTCGCGGCGCAGGCAGGACACGTGAAGCAAAACGTCCTGCATGCCGTTGTCTGGCACAATAAAACCAAACCCCTTGGCAACATCAAACCATTTCACAACGCCGGTGATCTCGGTCAGTTCAACCGGATCGCCCGAAAGGTCTTCGAAATCTAGTACGTTATTCGATGAAACCCTGTTCGTCATATCCTGCCAACCCCTCGATTACGCGCCATACTACGGTTAACTGATTCCTGCGGGCTAGATTAACATCTTGGTAACGGTTTAACGCAAGCCCAGTTTGGAAATTACCCATAGGTTTCTACAGGCCCGGGCTTGCCCAAAGCTGACTTTCGACGCATGTCTTGCAAGGTACCCCAACAAAGGAGGAAAACAAAATGCGATATTTGCACACCATGGTGCGTGTACGAGATTTGGATCAATCTCTGAATTTCTACTGCAATATCTTTGGTCTTGAGGAGATACGCAGAATTGAAAACGAAAAGGGCCGTTTTACCTTGGTGTTTCTTGCAGCGCGCGATGACGTGACTGTGGCCAAGGACGCAAAGGCGCCGTGCCTTGAGTTGACCTACAATTGGGATACGGAAGATTACCAGGGCGGCCGCAATTTCGGTCATCTGGCCTATGAAGTCGACAATATCTATGAGACCTGCCAGAAACTGCATGACGCTGGCGTCACGATCAACCGCCCGCCGCGTGATGGCCACATGGCCTTTGTGCGTTCGCCAGACGGCATTTCCATTGAGATATTGCAAAAAGGCGCAAGCCTGGCACCAGCCGAGCCATGGATATCTATGCAGAACACTGGCGCCTGGTAACACCGGCAAAGGCAGGCTTCCCAGGAAATCCTAGACGTCAAATGCTACTGCGATATCGGGGATAAAAATGGTAAACAAAGCCTGTATTGCGTTCCATGCGCGTCATGGGGCATAGTGCCGCCGAATCGAAAAGGCCTTTTCAGGCAGATAGTTAGCTATGCCGGATACACCTTTAAAGTGTTATCCGGCAGAAAAAACGAACTGAGCGGGGGTCTCAATATCCATGATTGAAGCAAGGAACTTGACGACTGTCTGGCGGCATAAATTGCTGGTCGCCGTCTCGCTTCTGGCGTTGTCTGGCTGCGTTTCTGCGGTCACCGAAGACGGCGATACGGCGTCACTTTCACCCTCCGTCAATGCCGCAACGGCACTGAACAAGGGCGACACCAATACAACTGCCAATAATAATGCCGCCACGGGCAAGGCTGTTGCCGCCAATGGCGATTATGTTGACCCGGCGCTGGTTGCGTCTGGTGGCGCACAGCAGGCAAGTGCACCGCAAATGGCAGAAGGTCAGCAGATGAACGAAGCGCGGCCGGATCTGGCCAGCGCCGTTCACCAGTCCACATCCATTTCCGCCGGCAATACCAGCATTTTCGCCAATAATGCGGCACCTGTGCAGGACATGCCCGTGGCAGGCGAGACAGGCGTCAGCGCGCCTGACACCGCTTACGTGCCGGTACCGGGCGTAAACCCGTCACTTTCAAGCGTTTATTCGGCGCCGGCACCAGTTAAACCGCCGATTGCCGAAGTGCAGCCACAGACGCTGGAGGCGCAGGCCGCCACGATGAATGCCGCAGCAGCCGCCAACGCGGCCCCTGCGCAGACCGCAGCACCACAGGCCACATTGACCGCGCCAACGCCGCCGGTCGCGGCCAGCACAACGGCAAAAAGTGATGAAACACCAACAGGCAAATCCGGCATGACGCTTGCGGCATTTTTTGCCGGCGCTGCCAAAAAGCGCACGGGCAAAGCCGCAGACGGCGAACAGTCCGGAGAAAAGGCAGCCGGTGTGGAAGTGGCGCAACTGCCAACCAACACCGCCACTGATATATCCCAGATGGGCATTGCCTTGCAGGGCCGCGCCACCATGGGTGACGAATTTGACGACGAACATCTGGAAGAAGATGACGCACCGGCCGGCCTGATGAAGCTGGCCTCGCTGTCCGGCCTGACGCGTGTTGCCCCCAATGGACTGGTTCTGCAGACCGAAAAGGTCAATGTCGGCTGTTTCAAGCCGGAACTGGTGCAGATGATCAACGCGGTGGAAAACCACTATAAAGAAAAGGCCATCGTCACCTCAGGTTACCGCCCGCCCAAGGGTGGCGTGCGCCAGGGTTCCAAACACCACACCTGTGAAGCCGCCGATATCCAGATCAAGGGCGTTTCCAAGTGGGAACTGGCCAACTACCTGCGTTCGCTGCCAAACCGTGGCGGCGTTGGCACCTACTGCCACACCGAATCCGTACACATGGACATTGGCGAAGCACGTGACTGGAACTGGCGCTGCCGCAGAACGACCGCCACAGCCAAAAAGGGCTGATCGGGTTTCAACGATTGCAAAAGCTTGAAAGAGCGGGGTTTACCCGCTCTTTTGTTTTGGTGTGGTTTGTTACAGTCGGGCTTAAAAGTGTTGATGAGGGGTTCATGCATCTTGTTGCGATGAAAATATCCGGCAACGTGTTCCGGCTTGAAGAAACGCCATGGGACTATCACAACAATCTGCGGCCCTCGGCTTCGGTCGTTGGTGGTTGCACCATGTGCGAAGTGGTCCTGCAAGTCCCCGATGGCGTCATCACAAAGACACCCCAACCAGCTCATTTGCACTTTAGCAGGCTTGTGCAATTTGAAGAGCCCTGTACGGAGATCGATCTCTACGACGGCCCAAAACTGATCATGAAATTCCGGCCTTCAAGCCCGACAGATATCCAGATACAGACAGAAAAATAAGGACGAGGCAGTTCGAAGTTGATGGCAGTGTCCACTCTCTCACGCCTCGTTCATTTTCGCGTTTAGCCAACTGCAGCCGCGGCTAATCAATTCCGGCACATCCGAATCCCACGCGCGCCTCATCCTCGTCCTCGGGCAAGCCCGACGACGAGGATGAGGGGCGCGTGGGGCTGATAACAGTGTCCACTTCATGGCACCTCAGTCATTTTCACGGCTGCGGTTTACCGCTTCATGAGCAGGGCGCAGGTCCGAACAACCACCACCCCGTCGCGCTGTATTGCGCGACGGCACTATGGCACCAACCTAGTTGGCGGCCGCCTTCAACTCCTCATGCACATTGTCTGCGAAGTTGCCGAGTGCGCCTTTCTGTTGGCTGTAATCAATACCCTGCACCACGCTGACGGTAATATCCTCTACCGAAATGCACTGCACGACAAAGGCACCTTTGCCTTTAAGGCCGCCACTGACGAGAACCAGTTGGCCGGGGAAGTTTTGCGAACCGACATTCAACCCAACCTTCTGTGCCGCAGCCGCTACCACGGACCCGCAGGTCTCAATGCTGAGTTTTTCAGAGGGCGTGCGTTCGACATGGTAGGCCAGATGAAAATCATCATTCTGCGCATGGGCGGGAGCAGTCATGAAAAGCAGGCTGGCGGCTGAGGACAACACAGCTGCCGAAAATAACGTGGACGATGGACGCACAGGATAGTCTCCATGAACATTAAACTTCACCGCGCCTTTTGGCGGGCACGACAAGGTGGCAATTCATTTGATCAGGGAATGGTTGCAACCACAGCTGAAAAATCTGCGCTTCGCACAGCAGTCAGTTGTCGTTACTATCCTTGTGGCGCAGGCTCACGCCGGATCATGTTCATGATCGTGTGACGCAACTCATCAAGCGCCTGCTGTTTGGAAATTTCGCCATAGGCCGTTGCCGTCGACAGGGCGTCAGCCGCCCCCATCATGCCCCACAGGGCAGCAAGGGGGATGGAACCGTCTTGGCTGAAGGGTGCCAATGCCTCACGGCACTTGGTTATGAAACGGGTTTGATAGTTGCGGATCACCGCCTCCATTTCCGGCGAACCGACAAGTGCGGCGGCAACGCCTGGAATTTCCTGACCCTGCGTCAACACACAGTCTACATAGGCATTGGCAATGACACTGGCGCGGTCGGCCAAGGTGGCCGGGCAGGTGGACAGGCCGCTGTCCATCAACTCCGACTGGCGAATATCGTAATCTCGGTACAGCGCGGCCAGCAGCGCATTGCGCGTCTCGAAGTGATCATAGACCACAGGCTTCGACACGCCGGCTTCTTCCGCCAGACGGCCAAGCGTCAGACTGTCGGTTCCGGCCTGCAACACCAGATGCCGTGCCGTTTCAATAAGCTGCGTGTGCCGCTCATCGCGTGACAATCTTCGCCGGGGTGACGCTGTTTCCTGCATACTTGACAATCAACCTACCAATAGTAACCTACTATGAGTATATATCGAGCTCCCACTCGATTCAACTCATGCAACAAGGTTATCTCATGCACTCCCTCATTGTCACGGCTCAACCGGAACCGAATGCCTATACCCACGCTGTTGCCCGCGAAGTCATTGCCGGTATCAAGGCCACACCTGATCACACATATGAACTGCTTGATCTCGCAACAAGCGGCTTCGACGCAACGTTCAACACCGCCGACTATGCCGTGTTTCGCGAAAATGCCACGCCGCCGGATGATGTCCTGGCAGAACAGGTAAGGATCGATCGCGCCGATGCGCTGATCCTGATCTATCCGGTATTCTGGTGGACCATGCCAGCCGTGATGAAAGGCTGGATCGACCGGGTGTTTACACAAGGCTGGGCCTATTTCGACGAAAGCGGCAAGGACACCATCCGTCTGCTCAACCGCTTGTCCGTGCAGACCATTGCGATTGGCGGCGCAACAGAGCGCACCTATCAGCATCGCGGATATTCGCAGGCCATGAAAACCCAGATCGATCAGGGTATTTTCGGCTACATCGGTGCCCGGGTAATCGGCACGGAACTGATATTGCCGCTGGACACAGCCTCGTCGCAAGCGGGCCTTGTCAGGGCATTGCAGATTGGCAGCCACATTGCCAGCGCCCACCAGCACTCCATTGCGACAGAAGTCCGCGCCGAGGCATAACTAGGCGAGTAAATCGAAGCGCCCATCTACGCAGATGGGCGCTTCGTTAGCGTTCAGTTCAAATCGGCAAAACCGTATGGGCGGTGATCGTGTAGCCAAACGGGTCGACAAAAGCGAAGTATCGCCCGAACGGCCCGTCCTTCGGGGCAAAGGCAATCTCCACACCCTTGGCCTGCAAATGCGCATGCAGTGCATCGGCATCATCGCAACCGAACCAGATAGCGATGCCAACACCGAGTTTTTCGCCATCATCAAACGCTTCGATTGGCGTACGCACCGCAAAGGCAATGGGTTTTGTGTCAAACACCACAGCGCCCGGCGGTGCTTTGGGCGAAGGCGTCAGGCCAACCACATCACGATAAAAGGTGAGGGCGCCATCCAGATCTTTCGTCTGGATGCCAATGAAGTCGGGTCCAATCAGTTTCGGCATCTCTATCTTTCCTTTTTCAATACCATCCGATATTATCAGGGTGCTGATATCTAGATAATATAAGGGCCCTGATATGTCCAGCCTGATAAACCCGCCTGTCGGCGATACCTATCGTTCACTTGGTTATGCCTTGAAGCGCGCCCAGCAGGCGTTGCGCGGCCGACTTGATACGGCGCTGCGCGACATTGGGCTGACGACACCGCAATATTCTGTTCTGGCCGGGCTCGAAAAAAGCAGCGGCCTGTCCAATGCCGACCTGGCGCGCCGCGCCTTCGTGACACCGCAAACCATGCAGGCCATCATCGTCACGCTCGAAAAGGCCGGTCTCATCAAACGGGTGGCACATCCGGACAATGGCAGAATCCTGACCACCGAATTGACAGACGACGGGCGGTTGGCCGTGCGAGCAGCCCACGAAATTGCCGCCAATGCCGAAACGGACGTGCGCAACGCCGTGGCACCTGACGACCCTGATGTTATCTACGCCGCACTGCTGCGCATTGCCGAGGCAATGCGCTGATTGTTTTCGTTGATTAGACGGGGAAGGACGGGAATTCGGAGTGGATGGCAGTGCGCACTTTCTGCCTCATGCATTTTCTAAGGTTGAAGCGTCACTATCCGAAAGCCGGTAGCGATTGGAAAACCAACCTATCCACGTCATCCTCGCCCCTGTGGCGAGGATCTAAGCCGGCACCAAATATGCAACGTGATTAGATTCTCGGGACAAGCCCGAGAATGACGACGGAGAGGAAGCGACCTCAAACCCTCTCAAACCCAGTACCGGAACCTTCACGAGGAACGAATGGCGCACCCGCAATCCCCCTCATCCTCGTGCTTGTCACGGGGATCCAGGCCAGCCCCAGTCTAGGGGCTGAAAAGACTCTTCCTTCGCGCAGATGCGCTCAACTGGACCCCTGTGACGGGCACAGGGGTGAGGGCGGTTGGGGCTGATGGTAGTGCGTACTCTCTGACGCCTATTCCTTTTTCGTGGACATAACGTCGGTGTTCGAAAGCCGGTAGCGACTGGAAAACCAACCTATCCACGTCATCCTCTCTGCGGTAGTGAGGATCTAAGCCCGCGCCAAATACGCGACGTGACTAGATTCTAGGGAAAGCCGAGAATGACGACGGAGAAATGCTTTAGCGACGGTGCCAAGCACGCCACCAAGCGCCTTTGCTCTAAATCGGAAATGGCCGGCTGGGGATGACATTTTTCATTACCAGCGTGGAGTTGAGCCGCATAACATGCGGCAGGCCGAGCAGGCTTTTGTCATAAAGCCGCTGGAAAGCCGCAAGGTCCTTGGCAACCACATGCAGCATATAGTCAGGCTCGCCAAACAGCCGCTGTGCCTGCACGATCTCAGGCACCTTCAGCAGCGCCGCCTCAAAGGCCGATACGCTGTCTTTGCTCGCCTCGCGCAGCGTTGCATAAACAATAGCTGAAAATCCGATGCCGAGTTTCAACGGATCCACCGTCGCCCGGTAGTCGGTTATCACGCCAGCTTCTTCCAGCGCCCGTAGCCGTCGGTGGCAAGGAGACAGGCTAAGGCCAACGCGATCTGCCAGTTCCGTAGCAGAAATGCGTCCCTCTTTTTGCAATATTGCGATTATCTTGCGATCTGTAGCATCCATGGGGGATATTCTGCCTCAACATGGCTGTGTTTGGCAAGAAATAGGGAGCACCTTCTCAAACAAATCTCATACATCTCGCTCGCCGCAACGGAGAAGAGATGAAATGGAAATTGGTCTGCTTGGTGCTTTCTGGGCCTTGTCATTGTCGCTGGTTCTGACACCAGGTGCAGACTGGGCCTATGCGATTTCGGCGGGCATGCGCAACCGCGCCATAGCACCTGCCGTCAGTGGCATGGTGCTGGGTTATGTCGCCATTACCGCCGTGGTGGCAGCCGGTGTTGGCACCATTGTCGCCAGTGTGCCGTTGATGCTGACAGCCCTGACGCTGTTAGGCTCCGCCTATCTGCTTTATCTCGGCGTGGGTGTTTTTCTCAACCCACCAGTGCCGCAAGCCACAGAGTCTGACATTGCCTCATGGTCCAACTGGCTCATTCGTGGCTTTGGTGTCAGCGGCGTGAACCCCAAGGCACTGCTGCTGTTTCTGGCCATCCTGCCGCAATTCACCAGCCAGACCGCCACCTGGCCCATCTCCGGCCAGATCGCAGCGCTCGGCCTTGCCCATATCGTCAATTGCGCTGTCATCTATACGGCAGTGTCGGCCAGTTCCCGTGCGGTGCTGCGCACTCGGCCGCGTGTTGCCCGGCTGGTCAGTAAAACATCGGGTGCGGCAATGATCACCATCGCGCTGCTGCTGATCATGGAACAGGTCATTCAGTTCACGGCGTGACGGTGTGGTGGCTAAGGCCCGGAAAACAGGCAGGTCAATGCACGGAGGTCGTGCATAGTGCTGAGGTCTCGAATCCACCCCTCACTTGCGATTTCTAACACTTGGCACCTTCGTACCAAGATGTTGAAATCGCTTTCTCTCCCACAAGGGTAGAGATGGGTGGGTGCCGCGCCCATCCAGCAAGCCATCACTGCTGAGACGGATGAGGAGCCCAATCTAATGCAATTTTATTGAGATGGTACAAGACGGCGCCGCTTGGCACCCCTTACCTCTACCCTTGTGGGAGAGGAAGAAAAATCATGGTCTTGGCTTCAGCCAAGTCATAGATTTTTCAGGTGAGGGGTTATGTGCTGCACAACGCTCATGGTTTGACGCCGCCGGCGAAACACCCGACTCTCATGCCTCGTCCTCGGGCTTGACCCGAGGGGAGGCCACAGGCATCCAGCCAGCCCCAGTACTGGGGCTGGAAAGACATCTTCCGTCACACAGACGCGTGACGACTAGATTCCCGCAACGAGTGCGAGAATGAGGGCGGTTGGAGTGCCGGGCGCGCATAACGATAAGACATCGAACCAACCACCGCCCCAACCCATGTTCCCCACCCACAATTGAGAATGCTTCCGAACTGCACAAAACACTTCTGATTGCAGTTGCAAGTCATTGTTATCTAGAGATATTTCACGTATTTCTCACAGAGTTCACATTGACAGATCAAGGGCAGTTTTTTAAACACCGGCGCATCGGGGAGTAGTCACCGCTGAGGTTCAGCGGGAGTGCGTCAACATACTCGTGCAGCAGCACGTGGCGTACTCAGTCGATTAATTCGGCTCAACGAGACCGTGGCTGAGATCTGCCATATCGGACGGGCAGATGACGCCCGGGGTCTATGTCCGCGAGGTCTTGTTATGTCTATCATGGCAATCATCCTGCTATCCATCAGCATGTCCATGGACGCCTTTGCCGTGTCCGTGGGGCGTGGCGCGGCACTCGGCCGCCCGCCATTCAGGGAAGCGTTGCGCACCGGCATCGTGTTTGGTGTCGTGGAAGCCATCACGCCGTTGATCGGCTGGGCAGCTGGCGTTGCCGCTGCCGCCTATATCTCCACCATCGACCATTGGGTGGCATTTGTGCTGCTGGGTGCCGTTGGCCTCAATATGATCTATTCCGCACTGAAGGGGGACGAGCAGGACGAACGATCCACCTTCAAGGCATCCTTCTTGGTGCTGGTCGCAACCGCCATAGGAACCAGCCTTGATGCCATGGCCGTTGGTGTGTCGCTTGCTTTCCTTGATGTGAACATTGCCGTCATCGCCCTCGGCATTGGCCTTGCGACCTTCGTGTTCGCCTCAGGCGGCATCATGGTCGGTCGTTTGCTGGGTGAACGGTTTGGCCGTTATGCCGAAGGCATTGCCGGCATCGTGCTGATTGGCCTTGGTTCGTCTATCCTCTACGAACATCTGATGGCGGCTTAAACCGCCATCCAGCACTGCTTTGAGGTGGTTTTCATCTATCTATCGGTTGAATAACCGCTTGAAGAAACTGGCACAAAATCTTGTTTTACAATATTAATTCTTCCATCGACAAAAGCAATCAGCAGCGTCGCAGCAATCACGCAACGCGACAGAACCGAGACACTGCGCGATGAGGGCAGGACCGCCTTGAGTGGTGAGAGCGACCTCTGTCGACCATCCTCGGCGCGATGGCCTGCAGGACAGATGTCACCTGGTTGAGAGTATAAATCACGTTTCATGCCGACACTCACACGCAACATGGTGTTGCGACATGCAGCCTGGCACTTCTGCGAATGAGTTGCAATAGCGAAATTTGAGATCAATCGGACTTCAAACAACCCGCAGATAGCAGGGTCAGATGAGGCATATCGCTCGCAGCAGCACCGACTTCGACCGCTTTGTTTCGCGCGCCCGCAGTGCTGACACCAGGATAAAACCGAGGTTAGGGGGTAGGGGTGAGGAGAAAAGCAGTTGCTATAAGGATCAAAAATCTCGCCGATTGCAACTCTCGCGCGTTTTCGTATGATGCGTCACAACAGTACAAACGAACGCCCGGATACAGACCATGTTTTACATCGGCGGCATCAATGACGATCTGCGCGCAGAGATACACAACGCACTGACCGAGCGTGGTCTGACATCCCACATGAACGATACCAAGTGGTACAAGTTATGTACCGCTATCTATGAGGAGATGCCATTCCCACCCAGCTATTGGCACAAAGACGTCCTCTATGATGCAGAAGAACCGGAAGATCCACAATCTGTAGGCAGTTCCTACGGTGATTGGGCAAGGACACCTGAAGCGTCACTCGGACTGCACATTGAATGGCTGAAGGTAGATCCAAGATACGCACATCATAGAGGACAATTGATACCGCCAAGAATTGAAGACTGCTCAGCACAGTTCCGCGACATCCTCATTCGCCTGAACATTCCATTCACTGAAGAAGAGCACCTGTTCGTCATCCATGGCCATAGCGTCGGCGTGGAACTGCCCCGACACGTCAAAACGCCCGCTTAAGGCAAGCCAAGCCGGCAGCAAAGGAGGAGTGATCTTTAGCACCTGTAGGCAGGTTCCCGGCCGAGCCAAAGGCGTAGACGACTTCGACAGGAGATACCAAAAGTATTCGTAAAGCCAAAGCGCGCGATAACGGTATATTTATTTTCGTTTATTTTAAGCAACTTATATACATGCCCGCGCGCCATCAGTATCGTTTTGTATTCTATCTTTATTGCTAAGCGTTTCGGGGGGAAGTGCGTTGAAAATAGCAATAGTCTGCGACAACGCATCTTTCACCAAGGGCGGAGAGGCGGCCATTCCGCTGCGTTTCTTCCGCGCGTTTCGCCAACTCGGCCTGAAGCCTCAGCTTTTGTCGCATGCCAGAGTGGAGCCGGATCTTCGTGCGTCGCTGACAGCGGATGAGCTAAACGATGTCACGCTTTTCTCCGACCTCAAGCTTCAAAAGATTGTCTACCGTCTTGGCCTTTACCTGCCGGGCCGCGTGCGCGAAGCCTATACGGATCAGATCATCCGCCTCGCCACAGAGGCGAGACAGCGCAAGGAGCTTCGGCAACGCGCGAAGGCTCGTGATATCGATTGCGTATTCGTGCCGATACCTATCTCTCCCAAGGCGATCAGCTTGATCACGGATATCGGCGTTCCCGTCTTTTTCGGTCCGCTGAACGGCGTAATGGACTATCCGCCTGGCATGCGCGACAAGACCAGCGAAGCCGGAAAATATCTGATCGCAGCGGGGCGGTACATTGCGGAGCCGTTGCACTACATCTTTCCGGCAAAACGCAACGCAGCAGGCCTGTTCTACGCAAACGACCGCACACTCGCCAACCTTCCCGTGGCCACGAAGAACGTGCCTCGATTTCGCTCTTTCGACGCCACGATCGACGCTGCCAATTGGCAGAACGTGGATCGTAGCGGTGCGATTGATCCGACCCATTTCGTTTATGTCGGCCGCCTGATTGACTGGAAGGCGGTAGACCTCGCCATCGAGGCAATCCATCGGCTGGAGGGGCGGGCACGCTTGACCATCGTGGGTGAGGGGCCGGAGAGGCCACGCCTCGAAAAGCTTGCGGCAAGCGGCAAGGGGTCCATCTCCTTCGTTGGCTTCAAGGGCCACGAGGAAATTGTCGAAATTTATCAGGATACAGCCGCACTTCTGTTGCCGTCCATGCGTGAAGCGGGCGGCAATGTCTGCCTGGAAGCGCTCGCGGCCGGTGTGCCTGTCATCGCAACGCGCTGGGGTGGCGCTGAGGATGTCGTGCAGGATGGCGTCGACGGTATTCTGGTAGACCCCATCGACCGGGCAAGTTTCATTGCCGGCTTCGCGGATGCCATACAGCAGCTTATGGACGATCCCGCTCGCATACGTGTGATGGGCGAGGCTGGACGAGCACGCGTGCTGGTGAGTTACGACTGGCAAACGAAAGCGCGCCAATGTCTGCAAACCTTCGAACAGACACTTGCGGCCAAGAGTAACGCGTGAGGAATTGCACCGCTAACATCGAGGATTGCTCAGGCCTGCTCCACCATCCGTCTGAAGTTCCAGCAGCGACGGAAAACGAGTTGTGGGCATTGCCTGCAAGTTCCGGCAAGACTTCTGATACCCGCAGGACAAACCCTCATAGCTAAAGGCAGACAAATCGGGCAGGGGAAACCCTGCCCGCAATTGTGGAACGGCTAGACGCATCTGCGGCCTGCCGCAACAGCAAAATCAGTGTAGCTGATCCTTTTCATGGAACGACGTATCCAGCATCAGCCTGCGTAAGAAGTCGCAAAATGAAGAGGCAAATTTCCTATCCGAATGCGGAAAGAAAACCGCTTCTTGCCGGGGCCGCAGTACAAATACTGCATGTGCATAGGCCATAAAAATCGGCACTTCATCCTTGGCAATAAAATCAGGATAAACCACCCCATCGGACGTTTCTTCTCGCAAGATGGCAGCTATCTGGCCGAGATCTGGAAACTCATTGTAAGAAGCAATTGAAACATTCGAATTGACGTTTCTGGATAAACATCCAGCCCCTATTTCCAACAGGAACTTTTCATATATCGGCGGAAGGATATCACCGAACTCATCCTTGAAGTCAGCGATGTCTTCTGGCTCCACACGTATGAAAAAATTGCCAGCCTCATGGTCGTAGGCTGTACCGGGCTTATGCGAAAACTGCTGACACCATCCCCATATCTCGGCATATTCCTTCACATCCACAGCACCATACCCCTTATAAAGACAGCGATGAAAAATTCAGAACTGGAAATGTCATTTAATAAGAAAAATCAGTTCAGTATTTCATTGTATTAATCCACATTATGCGAAATGGTCAAACGCGCCATCAACACCAGAAACCAACGAAATCAGAATACATTTTTCTACATTATTTCAATTAACTAACCAACACTGCTAAACAGGAATGATAGAAAATTCATGTCTGACATCCACAGGTACGATAAGAGCTAAAGGGTAGGGGAGCGCCCTACTCCTGAAAACCTGGCATTTCAGTTATTCAGGTCTTCTCGACCACACCAACAAACAGCGAAACCAACGCCATAAAACAGGTCTGCATATCGGCGCGCACGACCATTCTACGCCACGCAACGGCGATCAAGAATGGTCTGAACATCATCAGCTTAGTGTCATGCGAACACGCATCGGAAACGCACAGACAACGCCGTACAAAGCGACGAGCCGATACGAACGCGGCGATACTCAATCAACGACCAAATGCGCGCATGCGGCTGGCTGGTCGAGCCCGCAATTGCTCTCAGCGCTGGCCAGCCAAGCCTGGTGGCTGCATGGCAGATGTATGACTTTCGTATTGATGATTTGACTGAGAGTATGCCAGACCTGTTGCTTGTCGCGCATTCAAGACCATCTGCAGGATGTTGGTATAGATCGGCTCATTCATCATCGTTGGTTTGGAAAGCTCATCGAGGCTGATGTAGCGTATCGTCGCATCGCAATGAACATTGGCTCAACACAGCGCAGCGCGTCGTAGCGCGTTGCGGAGGATGACACAGCAGGAACGGCGACACTCAGCAAAGCATATGGCAGTCAGCAAACCCACAGCGTAAGACAGGCAACATCCAAAGCGTCCAAGACCAGGTTTTCAGGCATTCTGGGCTATTACCCGATACGAATAAGTTCCATAATATATCTTATGCGATTTATATGTGGGCTTGGGCGGGCTCAAGAATGAAGCGCCTCCCTCGCGAATAATCACATGCAAGGAAGCCACTAAGGAACGCGACGTCAAAGTGTCCAACGTTCAATCCTCAACTGCAAAACATCCCCAACCGTCTTTCTCACCGCCGAACGGAGCTGCCGCGTCTTCTAGGAACATTTCCACTTCCGTGATCTCTTTATGGTCCGGAAGCATCATTCGACTGCCAGCTACATCCCAGGCAAATCCAGGCGTGCCTTCCTCAAAAAGCTTTATTTTGACACGGTCAAATTTCGAACTGACGACCTCTGCAAATCGTGTCGCTGATTTTTCATCCGGAAATATGATCTGGAAATCAAGTGTCCGTGGCGCGGACAGATTGTCTCCGTCTGCCACCAATCTGCGCAGGACATCGCCGTTAACGTCGTCTGGAATGTCATGTTGCATGTTAAACCCTTGCCTTGAAAATCACCCCGAATTCGCGCGCCATGCTTTCGATATCACTGGTTCCGTTCAAAGCTTTTGGTCACGACGATTTCGCCGACAATCGCAGCATTGAATTTTTCGAGATCTTCCGCCGGTATCCAGTATTCCTTCAACGCCTGGCCGCCAGCCTCTTGCGGAGCATAGGCGGAAAGAAACGCAGCCTGAACGTCAAAACGTGTGACATAGCCCGCGCCATCTCGACCGACATTCCAATCCCGCGCAATACGAATGGCATAATCCTCGGTCAGCACAGGATAAAAGATCGGCTGATCAGGCAAACGTGGCGGAAACGCCGTCATGCCACTCTGCCTGATCAAATCCAGTTCAACGGGACCCACAGGCCTCCACAATGTCACAGTATCCACTCAACACCTCAGTGTAAAAAATATTCAATTTCAACGAATTGCGACCACATCCTACAGTGAATATGAGAATTTTTCTTGCCCGTTGGTGCCTACAGTGCATGAACGGGCAGCTACACGGTTATACTCCCAATCCCTGCCCCAAAAATCACAGCACCTGTATTAAAGCCTGCGCCGCAAGGACCAATCTTTGCGGCGCAGAATGGTGAGTGGCCAACCGTTCTTGAACGGCGAGCGCATGAGACGACGGTTACAGCTTCTGTTCGAGCTTTGTTGTCAGCGCCTTTGTGCGCGGCTGGATATCATCAACATTCGTGAATGGCTTCCAGTTCACGGTCAAAACACCGTCATCGAATGAAACACCGTCTGCGTAGTTCGAAGCCGGCGCTGACGCCTCGTCATAGTGGATGACGATCGATTTCAGTTTTTCCTGCAGCGCGTCCTTGCCGATGTCGCTCGAAGCAATGTCCGTAAGAGACTGGATCAGAGGATCGATGATGGTTTTACGGAGATAGTCATCGCTTGCATATGATTCCGCCAAGCCTGGCAGCGCCAGGCTTTTCTGATCAAGAGTGACGGGCACCGCAAACCCTGCCGCAGTCTGGATTGCCTTCTCCAAAGACGGCCATGTCTCCTTGGCGTAGGCCGCAATGGCACGGCGCTCCGCCAAGCCCGCTTCCTGTGCATGAGATGCACCCGGCACAAGTAGGAGCAGCACGCCAGCCATCAGTGCAGAGCGAAAATTCGACATGATCTATCCTTTCGATGATATATTGCTTGTAGTTATTCGCAGTTTGCGAGGTCGCGCTTGACCGAGATTGCAGCGATGCGGATCCGTGATTCAGCGATTTTCCTCGCATCCGCATCACGCGCATCAAGCCCGCCGATATAGCCCTTCAGCTCGCGTGCGATGCCCGTCGCGGCAAGTCGGCAACTGATATCGATGCGTTTATCTTTCCCCATCGGGTCCAATACGCCGGAAAGCCTCAGAAGCTGACGTTTGTCGCCTTTCTCGTAATGAGATTTCGCCTCGGCACGCAACGCGGCCAATCCCTCACCTGTCGGCGTATAAGCCTCACCAGCCGCATGGCCCGGCGCCCAGCATGAACTCGCGGCGCAGAAACCAAAGACGTACAAAATCACCCGCATTCCAGGCATGACACCCATTCCCCGCTACGCATAAAACACGTTAAAGTAGATGTATACATTGCCACCCATACCGAACGCTCACAAAAAGCACAACTGTCACGGACGCCTCTTTCACTCGCCTTGACGCCGGGATTTCCGGCATGAAGACCCCGGTATCAAGACGTGCCTCTCAAGATTTCGCCTTGGCGGTCAGGCATCAACAGCAGTGGTTTTGGCCATATTTTCCGAGACATAAGCACGAAAATTGATACGCAACCATGACGTTAATCAAAAACGAAACAACGTACCAAAAGTATTGAATTTGCCCAAAATTTAAGCCATAAGCCGCCAATAGTGCAAAAAAGCTGTTACAACTGATCTTTGGTTTGCAAAAACAGACGGCAACACGGTGAAAAGCACAGTGATGAATGTGGAAGAGGCAACGTCGATCTCGCTTGACGAGGCCTAGACATAGGTGTCGACATATGACCGAAAATACTTTTCAAACGCCAGTCTTTGCCCTGTCTGTTTTACTGTCGATTGTGGCTTCGTTATCCGGCGCTGCCGCGCAAGGAACAGCGGATTCCGCCTATTTGGAGCGGCGAAACGATCACGGTATAGTTGTATATTGCAGTGGCAAGGGTTTGCTGGACCCAGATGCGGAGCAGTTTTTCAAGGTTGGCACGGATGAGATTTTTGGCGAAGTCGAAAACACGCCCGAAGCCGAGCTGCATGAGCAGAAGGGCCGCGAGGGGATTTCCTATCTTCAGGGCGACGAACAGTCACTAACAGATCTGGCTGCGGCAAATGGCGTTAGCGTCGATGAGGTCTGCGGCCAGTACCGGGGCCAAATCACCCTTGGACGCATGATGGCAAAAAACAAAGCCGGCAAATAATCGATACAGGAAGAGGATACTCGATGATAAACCGTTACCTGGCACTTCTCTCGGCAGCAACTGTACCGCTCGTGATGCTGGCATCGGCTGCATCTGCGGATGAAACGCAGCAATTGTACAACAGCTCGCGAAACCAGCTTGGCCTGATCAAATATTGCGTTGAGCAAGGCCACCTGAGCGACGATACAGTGAAAGCCTACCAGAATATCGTAAGCGTTCTGCCTACCCCTGCTAGCACCACGGAAGGTGACGCGTATGAAGCGGAAGGCGCTAAGGGAAACAGCTTTGACGGCAGTTCCGGCGTGTCGATGGAAGATATTGCACAGGGAACCGGAATGACGGTTGCCGACCGCTGTGCTTCGTTTGAAGCACTGACGAAGCAATAACCCAATCTGAGACGTAACAGGGTTAACCTCGAAGGTCTCGGCTCTCACCAGCCGGGACTTTCTTTTTGAAGGCGCGCTCCCGTTTGCGGCCTCACAATAGCCTTTGGTGAAAGATGCCTGTATTTTTCTACAGCTTAGTCGTGTTGGCCACCTCAGTGACGGCCCTGCCACCAGACGCCGCGAATGAATGCATCGCTGAAAATGGCGACAACGCATTGTCGCAACAATCCTTCGGCGCATGGACGCTGTTTCACGCAAAATGTTCCTGCATGCTGTCTCTGCCGGGTTCCGGTGACAGCAGTTTTGACATGCTTGTGGTCAAGGCAACCGCCGACCAGAAGGCACCGCGTTTGTCTGTCATGGTCTCTGTGACACAGGAATTTCCCGATGATGTCGAATACTTTCCCGTCATCATAAACGACAAACCGATTGCGGCAGGAGCCCAGCCAAAGGGTGGCGTTTTCCTTGTGGAACTGGAGGGACATGTCGACTGGTTCAATGAGGTCGCCCAATCCGCCCAGTCCGGCACCATCAGCATCGGCCCCTATAGTTTCGGGTCCGACCAATCAGACAAAGCGGTTTCCGCGCTGCGCACCTGTTACACCGGGCTCGAAGGAAAGTAATAAACGTTCCAACGCATGGCATCTGTGAGCATGGGATACGAAACAGAGTTTGCCTCAGCGCACCCGCCCTGCTCAATCTACCTTCAGCACCGCGCCGGTGTCGTATTGGCGCACATAGTCCACGCGTTTGCCATTCCAGTGGTAACAATAATGCCGACCCTGATCGGGAATGCTAATCACGTCAGGCCAGAACACGCCGATGCAACGCCCGCCCGGCATGCGTACGCTGTCCCATAACAACCCGTCGCTGCCGGCGGTCCGCAGCCGCTTTCCCTCAACATGCGATGCACTGTAATCCGTGGGATGCAGCACACCAGGCACGGCGTTCACATCATCCAGTGTCCTGTCGATACGGCCCACCAGCACCCGGAAATCGGATGTCCAGCCGGGTGCCTGCTGGGTGGCGCGCATAAAATTCTGGTGGTGATGCACGGTTTCTGCCACCGCCACATCTTCCGTGCCGCCGGCATAATAAATGCCATAGCTGCCATCGCTGAACCGACCCGGCCGATCGGTGGAACAATGCAAAAAGGGTGCCATGACAAGGCTGGAGCCGGGGCCAGACACCCGCCTCTCGGCCGGCACCTTGCCCAGATCACCCACCTCGTAACGCACCCGTGGATTGGTCTTTTCCTCCACGGCCACCAGCGCCTCCCAGTCACGCGGGTCAGCAATGTCTTCAAACAGATGGATGGGGGGAAAGATAGACCGAATGATGCGGTAGGTCTGCGAACGCACATGGGCGCGAACGGCCAGGTGCCCTACCATGCGCTTCTCTCGGCATCGAGCCATTCGCGCATAACGGCCAGATCCGACAACTCGCCCTGCAGCATGATGTGCAGTGCCGACTTGCCCGCAAAGGCGGCGTTGGGCGCCTTGATCCACTCGTAACCGCGCGCCACATCCTTGAACAGATAACGCACTCCCTTGTGGATGCCCATCAAATGCGCCATCCGCATTCGTAGATCACGGTCTATGCGGCCGGGGCTGCCCTCTTTCCAGCGTGCCCAGGTGCGGGCGGAAAGCCCGCCCAGCAACGTGCAGGCCTGCGCATCCGTCAGCTTCCAGGCATTAAACAGGTTTACCGTGGTGCGTGCCAAAGCTCCGGCTTCCGCATCGCTGATGTCTGTTGAACTGGCATCGGCCAGCGTGGGCACAATTGGCTGTAACAACATGGCAACCTCACATTCTGGCGTATAAATAACATAGTTATGCCATTTGGCAAGGATGTTGGGGATAATCTATCTTGTCACAGCAGCGTGGGCCGCCATTTTTTAAAAGCCGCGTGTTCCGGCTAATTAACAATTGGCCTTTAATCTGGGTGTTACAGAAGACGAAACAGCATGAAAACACCCCTCTTCCGCCAAGCAGCGATGACGTGACCCTACGGTGAGCCGCAATTGATTTTCAGTAAAGACCCGAAGACAAATCGCCTCTTCGAGATTGAATGCTTGCGCGGCTTTGCAGCTCTTTATGTGGTTGTTTTCCATGTGTTGCGGCCAGAGGTCCAGGAATATTCCTACGTCCTGTCCATTCCCTTCCGCTTCGGGCAGGAGGCGGTCATTCTGTTTTTCTTGTTGTCAGGTTTTTCAATCAACTATTCCTGGTCGCAACGGCCAGAAAAGACTTTCCGCATTTTTGCCCGCGACCGGCTGGTCCGCATCATGCCGATCTTTCTGGTCGCACTGCTTGCCACCTATCTCTTTACCGCACTGGCAGCCCGTGAATGGGTCGACATCGACCTCGGCACCTTTATCGGCAATGCGCTGATGCTGCAGGACCGCCCTCGCCTTGGTACCATTGTTGAACCCTACATGGGCAATCAGGCGCTGTGGTCGCTGTCCTACGAAGTGGCCTTTTACCTGTTCTATTACATGCTGGTGCGCTTTACGCCGCCGGCACACAGAACCGTCGTTGTCGGCATCACCTCGGTGATATTTTTCCTGGGCATGCTGGCTTACCCCAATCAACTCAGCCGCTTTCTGGCCTACTTTTGCATCTGGTGGCTAGGTGCTGTCATGAGTGAAATCTACCTTGGCCGCGCGCAGGCAAAGGAGTTTTTCCTGGCGCTGCTACCGGTTGCTCTTGTGGCACTCTGCCTTGCCCTTTTGGCCTCCAACAGCGATGTCGAGATTGATATCGGTTCAAGTGTGCTGTTTCCGTTGCTGGAACTTCGCCACTTTGCGGGTGCCTTGGTCATTGCGCTTGCCATGTTTGTCTGGTCGCTCAACGGCTGGAAAGGCTTCCGGCCGCTATTTGCGCCATTTGCCTTGCTGGCACCGGTCTCTTACGCCGTTTACGTGCTGCATTTCCCAATCATGGCGGACATGCGTGAAAGCCTTGAACTCTCGCCCTGGCTGACCATTCCGGTGACCGCTCTCGTCACCCTGGTCTTCGCCATTCTGCTGGAAGGCCCATTCCAACGCGCCATCAACCGCGCAGTCAAAGCCCGCAAACAGAAGATCAGCCTCACCAGCGAAAGCCACCAGACGCCTTGAAAAAACAAAGCACGGATTTGTTAGAGCTTCCTGCCGGTTGGTTGTCGCCGTCCCCGGAATCTGCCCGGCAATTTGAGCAGGAACTGCAACGGGAGTTGTGCCCGCAGCACGTGCTTTACAATGTTCCCGCACAGGCAGTTGGACGAAAAGACCGGCGCGATGATTTCCTCTTCAAAATTCCGGACAATTGTTTTGCGCAGGTGCATCTGACATGGCGACAGGAAACAGACCCGTTTTGGCCCGCAACAGATTTGTTCTCATCCTTTGAAGCGTGGAAAACATCTCTTGATGATGAGGATTTTGATTAAGAACACCAAAGCCTTGTCAGTACAGTTTCAACGCACGGACAGAAGGTATTTCAGGCCTTGGGTGAAACCGCGCGGCGCAACGGTCAGGTGATCCTCATCTTCAAGCACAACTGATTTCAGTTGCAGGTTCGGATAGTGACGGCTTTTCAAAGCCGCTTCGAAAGCCTTGTTATCCGCCACCATATCCACCGACTGGTTGTAGCGTCTGTCGCCTTTTCGCAAGGCTTCGTAAGCGCCAACATAAAGATAGACCTTGGCGCTCAAGTCCTTGTTGTTTTTCGCGTACATCTCTTCCAGCTTCAAAGCATGACGTTTGTCATACCACAGCGACGGGCTACCGAGTACATAGCCGTTAAACAGGTCAGGCTGCGTCAACAAAATCTGCGCGCCCAGCAAAGACCCGTAGGAGTGTCCAAGGAAAAACGATGCAGCCGGGTCGGTCCGGTAACGGGTGGCGATGAACGGTTTGACCTGATCGGCCAGATAGTGCTGATAGGCTTTTCCTTCCCCATGAACTGCGCCTGCTGTTGCCGTGCTCGGACCTCTTGGGGTCGGGGTATAATCACGCTGACGACTGACTTTTCCATCCTCACCCTTGGCATAGGACAGGCCAACAAGGATAAACTCCTTGATCTGCGGCCCCTCGACGTTTAGGCGACGGCCGATCTGCCGGATAATGGGGAAAGCGTAATCAGCATCCGTGACATAAAGTACGGGATAGCGCCGGTTTGGCTGGGTGGCATAGGACGGCGGCAAAGCAACAAAGACCTGGTAACCGCGGCCGGAAACCGGATCAGGCACATCCCAGACCTCACTACCGATTATCTCATAGGCGCGCCCCTCACCCGCCTGCGCCTTTGGTGCTGACTGCGCATAAGTTTGCGTCGCGGTACCGGTACCGGTAACGCTGACGCCAGCCATCAGTGCCGCCAGCAGGATATTTTGAATATTATGTTGCACGCGCAAGTCTCCGCCCAAACAATGTCGATGCTGTCAGCCTCTACGGACGGATATGCGCGGCAATAAGACCAGAAGTCTGGTGACTGGATTTGTGCTTAACAAAAACAAAACCTGGGGTTGATGACGGTAACATATACTAAGCCGCCAAAATCTCAATTCGACGGCCGCTGCAACTGACGTAAAAAAGCCATTACTTCAGATTGTATATTCGCGAGACCTTTCACTAGCGGCGAATAACTGAATGGGATTTCAGACTGCGGCTTGAAAGGTTGCGTTTTTCTTGGGGGCTACGTGTTTTTCAAATCAATCAATACGGTGAGACGTCCTGTTATGACGCTCGCCCTTGCAGCCATGCTGTTTCCATCATGGGCAATGACCACAGCGACCCCGGCACATGCAGAGGACTTCAACCTCAAACGTGCCGGAATATTCATTCAAAAAAAAGACTGCCAAAAAGCTTGGGAAGTGCTGCGGGGCAAGATCAAGGCAGATCCGGAAAGTGCTTATGCATTTATCGGCTGGATATATGGCGACGGTTTTCTGGTCTATCCGCTGATGAACAGACAGGAAAACTACACAAGGCTTTTTCTTTCAACGACAATTGTTTCCGAGAGCCTAATAGAACCAGACTTCATGGGTTATACGGATGCGATCTTATATGAGGTTCTACCGAAACAATTCAAAGACGAATTCCGCCAATGTTATGAGCAGAAAAAGAATTGCCGGTCAGAGATGTTCGAAAAATTTTACGGAAGATCTGCCAAAGAAGATTTTGAAGGAATGCTCTTATTGATTAGCACACCAGGAAATTACGGCATCTGCCCTCCTGGGCGTACTGGAAAAAAGAAGGCGCCTGTCAAAACACTTTCCAGCATCATTGAAAACTGGAAATATTCTCGCTGATAAGCCAAGCAAGTCGTGAAAATCACCGCCGCACCGGGTTGGAGATGCGGCAGGGCTGCCATATGGTCAGCCTTGGCCTTCATCCCTCCGGGCGCAGATGAATGACCACCATCGCCCCGCCCTTTGGGCGGTTGCTGAATTCAAGATGGCCGCCATGCGCCGTTGCTATGGCCTGCACGACAGACAATCCAAGCCCGGTGCCGCCGGTTGCCCGTGAGCGTGATGGATCACCGCGCCAGAAAGGATTGACGGCCACCGCGTCCATATCTTCAGGAAAACCGGGGCCGCGATCGAGAACACGGATAACCACGCTGTCGTCGGGCAGACTTTCCGTCTCACAGCGCAGCCAGTGGCCACTTTCGGCATAACGGCTGGCATTGTTGAGGAGGGCCAGCACAGCCTGGCGCACCCGTGATGGGTCGGCTAAGATCATTGCCGGTTTCAGTGCGGTTTCAATCTCGAACGTGCGCTCCTCCAGCATCGGGCGGGCCGCTGCAACAACCGCCTCCACCACCTGCGCCACATCAAGCGGCTGGCGTTGCATCACCAGCTTATGGCCAATCGCCAGCGACAGGGTGCGCAAATCCTCGACAATTCGCCCCAGCCCCTCCACCTGCAGCAGAAGGTCGGAGATAATCTTCCGCTCCATCGGAAACACGCCGTCAATCATGCCCTGCAGCGCGCCCTGTAGAATGGTCAGCGGCGTGCGCAACTCATGGGCAATGGCCATATTGTTGAAACGCAAACGCTTTTCCATCGTATCAAGGCTGGTCGCCAGCGCATTGAACGTCTCGACAAGGCTTGAAACTTCCTGCGTATTGCTGGTGGAAACCGCAACCCGTGCTGAAAAGTCACCCGATTTCAGCGCTTCAGCCGCGACGGTCAGATCTTCCAGCGGCCGGGCGATGCGCCGCGCCAGATAGATGCCGATAATAGCGCAAACCAGCGCGGACAGCAGGCCACACACAAGGGCGGCAAGCTGAATTTGCAAATCGGTCTGCGCATCCTGGGCGTTCAGATGTTCAACAAGGATTTTGACGCCAGCACCATCGGGCACATCGCCTTCGGTCAATGCCTTATAGGCCACTGCGGCCTCTGGCGGCAGGTTGCTGTTGATGGTGTCATCCAGATAAGCCGAATACCGGTTGACCCCGACATAGGCCATGCCAACGCTGAGCAACAACATCGTTGCGATGACAATGGCTGTCAGCGTTGCAAGCGACAGATTTTTAAATCTCGGCAACCTCATAGCGGATCAGAAAACCGGTAGCCGATGCCGCGCACGGCGGAAAAGAAACCGGTTTGCCCCAACTCTTCCAGCTTGCGTCGAAGGTTTGAGATATGTGTATCGACGGTGCGCACCAGCGCGTCACTTTCCGGCAGGCAGGCATCAAGAATGTCGGCGCGGCCAAATGCCTGCGTCGGATGGCGGATCATATGCGCCAGAATGCGAAATTCACTCAACGTCAGTGTCAGGGCAATACGCTGCCCATCCTTGTTGACGAAAACCGAATAACTGCCGAAATCCACTTCAATCGCCCGAAACCGTCGTATTGTGTCCTTTCGCTCCCCCAGTGTCCGGCGCAACACCGCCCTCACCCGCGCCACAACCTCCTGCGGGTTGAACGGCTTTACCACATAGTCATCGGCGCCCAGATGCAGGCCGCTCAACCGGTCCAGATCATCGGCCAGTGCAGTGACCATGATGACAGGTGTCGAACTGGTCTGGCGAAGGCGCGCCAGCACACCCAGACCATCCAGCTTGGGAATGCGCACATCCAGAAGCACAAGGTCCGGCTTTAGAATGGCATGGTGCTGCAGGGCGGTTTCACCATCGGCGGCATGCACGGTGCGAAAGCCGTCGCGCTGCAGATATCCTTCAAGGATCATTGCAATTGCCGGCTCATCCTCAACGATGAGAACAAGATTATTATCCACTTTTGTCCCTGGCTATCATTTAGGTCTTACATTTGGCCGTCAAAGCCGCCGCGACTATGGGAAATAAACCGCCCTCACGCAATTCCAAACAATCTCTTGATCGTCGGAAAACCCAATCTGAACAGGCCCTTGATCGTGTCTTGGCCGTTTCTTGACAATTGAATTTCAAATTCCGGCCACACACGGGCACCTGGCGTCACTCAATGGCGCAAGGCTGCACCATATCGTCGAACTTACGCATCAGGCCGGCGGAAAATCTCACAGCATTTTCCGGTCTGTGCCGTGGCCTCAGGAATGACCAGCATGTCAAAAACCGCATGGGACTATCTGTCCAGCGCGTCCCTTCAAAAACACCAGCCGACCACACAGACAGGTACGGAAAGGGCCATCAGCCTGCTTGGCACAGCCATTGTGTTGACCAGCTTTTTCTTCGTGGTTTTTCCCATGGTGGACCTTGCGGCATCACGCTGGTTTGCGCGCGGCTCGGTGTTTGTTCTGGCAGAGCAACCCTTCCTGAAAGGCGTGCGAAACGTCAGCCGTGGCAGCGTCTATTACATCATCGGGGCTATGCTGCTGCTCCTTGGCCTCAACCTGGCTTTGCCGCGCAAATACCGGTTCTGCCAGTTGCACAAACCTCTGTTTGTGCTGCTCAGCTTTGCCGCGGGGCCGGTCATCATTGTCGAGACATTAAAGGCCGTGATCGGCCGCGCCCGGCCCCGCCACCTCCTGGAATTTGGCGGTAGTGCAGATTTTACCCCGGTCTGGCAGTTTGCCGCCACCTGCGCCCGCAACTGCTCCTTCCCCTCAGGCGAGGCATCGGGCGCAGCAGCCGCTCTTTCACTTCTGGTGTTTATCCCTGAGAGATTGCGCAGCATCGCCGCGCTCGTTCTCACGCCTTTCCTTGCGGTCATTGCGCTTAATCGCGTGCTGTTTGGCGCCCACTTCCTGTCTGATGTCATGCTTGGCTGGCTGCTGACCTGGTTTGCCATGGTTCTGATCTGGCGCTGGTTGTTACCACAGCAACAAAGCATCGATGCGTTTTTGACCCGGGCACGGGTTGTACCAGCCCGGCGCAGATAGCCCCGCAGCACCTTCCTCCCCAATCAACAACCACATCGAAAGACAAATCCGTGAGCACACTTCTTATCGAAAAATATGTCGATGGCATCTGCGTGGAAAAACTGCAGCTGCCCGTCACACCGCTGCAATTGCTGGCAAAACTTCTGCCGTCAAAGGCGCGACGCGACATGCTGCGCCATGGTCTCGACATCGACGCGCTGCTGAACGACCCGCCAACCACGTTCACCGAACAATGGCTTGATGTTGAGGAAAAGAAGGTGGCAAAGCGCATCCGCATTTCCCGCCAGTAACCGCCCTGGCAATCAGGGCATCTGGCGACGCCTTGAAATCCACGCACCCCAGAACAGGCTGGCAAAAAACTGCGTGGGTTGTTCAAATCCGTTTTGTGTAAACAGCGTATCGACCGCCTCTTGCGAGACCGGCGGTTCGGCACCTTGCAATATCCGGTCCATCTTTGCCCTGATCTCGTCCGGCTGCGCGCCGGACATTTTCCACCGTCGCGCCCATGCCGCCATGAACAGCGGCTGAGACTGGTAGGCCCGATAATTTCCCGCCACCACAAGCGGTGCACCATCTTTCAGGTGGGCTGCCAGCTGGCGCATGATGTCACGCTTGGCGGCATCACCGGGCAGGTGGTGCAAAACCCCAATCATCATGGCGGCATCAAACACCGCATCTCCGTCCACACACGAAAGGTCACCGGCTATGCAGGTAACCCGCGCCGCCAGCCCGGCATTGGCAATGTTTTCCTGCGCCGCGTCCAGCATCGGTGCGGACGGATCGACAGCCACAAACGACCAGTCAGGTTCCAGTCCCGCAAGGGCGATGATTTCGCCAGCCGTGCCACCTGCCCCAACCACCAGAATGCGGGCCTGACTGACATCGGCGAGAGAGGCCGACACCATGCAGGCAGACAGTTCATGGCAGGCATCGTAACCGGCAAGCGCAATCCGGCTTTGGTGCGCATATTCCTCTGCGCGTGACTGATCAAATTTGGTGACAGAGTTTGCGGGTGTGTCTGACATGACGGCAGTCCATTTTATGGCATGAGTGCGTTATCATCAGTTTACCTCAATGCCGATCAAGCCTATGGCTAATTGCATGATCGAACGTTCAAATCCGAACCAAAAGCATGACCGGCTGGCAGCCTTCCTGCGCACCTATGGCCTTCAGGCCCATCACGCTGAACAGCCAGACAGCGCCAATCTGCTCATTCTGGATGCGGATGGCGCAGGCGCGCCAACCCACCTGCTTTATATGCCGCGCAGCGCCGGGACGCCTCTGCCGGACACCACGCTGCTGACCGCCGCTGTCATCGATTTCAACGGCATCATCAATCCGTTGATCAACACCCTGCCCGACACATTGTCGTTTGACCTTTCACAGGAGCCACATTTGCGCGGGCTGTCAGACCTCATCGTCACAGAAAGCCTTGAACGGCGCTGTGGTGGCGGCACGATCTTTGCCCGGCTGTGCGAAGTGGTCGTGGTTCTGGCCATTCGCAAGGCCATTGCCGCAGGCACCGTCAATGCCGGTTTGCTGGCCGGCCTTGCGCATGCTGAGCTGCATGTCAGCCTGACTGCCATGCATGAAGACCCGGCACGCGACTGGCAGATCAGTGAACTGGCGGAACGTGCGGGCATGAAACGCAGCACCTTCATCGCAACCTTCAAACATGTGGTCGGCCAACCACCAGCCGCTTATCTCACGCAGTGGCGGCTGTCGCTGGCACGCGCGCAACTGCGTTCAGGCCGCAGTGTCAAATCCGTTGCCGCAGACGTTGGTTTCGGCAGTGCAGCTGCGTTTTCACGGGCATTTTCCCGTGCCTACGGCTACGCGCCGCGGTTTGAAACAGACATCATAGAATACGCAGATGGCCGGAAAGGGCCAGCCACTCTGAACACACACCGGGCTTAAATGGCCTCCCATTCGGCTCGCAACATGCCCATGATAGCGGTGTCCCAGCGCTCGTCGCCCACCTGAACAGACGAGCGCCGCACCCCCTCCGGCACAAAACCCACCTTCGCATAGGTACGCATGGCCGGCGTATTCCAGGTATAGACGTTCAACTCTACCCGTTCGATTTCAAGGTACGAAAAAGCCCGTTCGAGAACCGCTTGCAGCAACGGCCCGGCAAGTCCCTTGCCGCGATGATCCGGCGCAATGATCACCCGCCCGATGCGGGCAACGCCATGCCGCCAATCCATGGCCAACTGAATATGCCCGGCCAGTGCCTGATCAACATCAACCGCCATCCAGCACAGGCGTTTGGGCGGCGTGCCAGAAGCTTCCGCCCGCATCTGCTCCAACTGCTCGTCACTGACAGGAAAGGTCAGGTCGGGCCCGCCCCACTGCACAAGCTCTCGCTCGCTGGAAAGCCAGCTACGCAACATGGGAAAGTGCGCAGGCTCAAAATCAATCAGTGTCATCATGTCCGCATTCACAGGTCATTTTCCGTTTTGCCACGCCGCGCCCGCTGGTGCCGGGTCCACCAGCTGTCACGGCAGATAACGCGGAACTCGCGCTTGAAGTATTTTCACCAGTTCAGGGTCCATGAACTCGTAATCGTCTGGGATATCAAGACAAATAAGCCGTTTGCCGAGCAGGAACTTTTTGTACTTTTGCTGAACTTTGTTCCGGTGCGCCTTTTCCATGACGAAGATGATATCCGCCCACTCGATCTGTTCACCATCGAGCGGATTAAAAGCGTCATTATTGGTTCCGGCAGACGAAACCTCAAGATTGTCCCATCGTGCGAACACCTGTTCGGCAGTGGGGCTGCGCAGTTTGTTTTGACTGCAGATAAATAATACGCGTTTGATTTTCGGCCTCGTTGATCCAGCAAGCACTGCTACTTTGTAGCAATGAAATCCTCACAATTGCAACGTGAGGTTTCGGCGTGACCGATCTCTCGAAACACTCACATCATGCTCAACGTCGCACTTGCCAGCACCACATAGCGGCCAACCTTGGCGATGCTCACGAGCAGAAGAAACACCGGAAAAGGTTCGCGCATCACGCCGGCAACAACGGTCAAGGGGTCGCCGATAATGGGTGCCCAGCTGAGCAGCAGTGACCATTTGCCGTAACGCTGGTACCAGCCCTGCGCGCGCTGCAGTGATGCCTGCTTGACCGGAAACCATGGCCGGTTGCGGAAGCGTTCGATGCCGCGCCCCAGCAGCCAGTTGACGACCGAGCCGAGCACATTGCCGACGCTTGCGACTGCCACCAATATCCACACGGCATAATGGCCGGTATAGATCAGCCCCACCAGTACCGCTTCCGATTGGGCGGGCAAAATGGTGGCGGCCACAAAGGCGGCCATAAACAAGCCCGAGAGGGCAGCAAGTTCAGTCATCAGTGGTGGGACCATTCCATGTGGTGGCTGTCGATGATGAAGGTATGGCGGTGGCGATAGACCCTGCCCGTCCCTGTGCGAAATGAAGGCGCGGGTAAATCGCGTCGGAATCGTCAAACATGGTCAAAGCTCGCCCGATGCCTCGCGGCGGCGCTGTTCCAACTCTTCACTGTAACGGCGCAGCGTGTGGCTTTCAGTCAACAGGCCAACCGGCCGGTTCTCGATCTTGTCATTGACGACAACCAGCGCTTCACTTTCCGCTGCATCGAAGGCCGCTGCCGCCTGCCGTGCATTCATGGTCGGCAGCAGAATGTCATTCTTGTAATGCAGGTAGGTTCCAAGGTTTATGGTTTCCGGATCACGGTCCATCGGGTCTGCATAGATTTCCGGCAACAGAACCATGCCGGCATAACGCCCATCATCATCGGTCATCACAACGCGCTGGCTGGAACCCAGCGGAAACTTTTCCTTGAAGTCGGCAAGTCCCATGCTGACATTGGCCTTGCGAATGTCGGCACGCATCATGCGGCCCACCGTCAGGTCACGGATCCAGCCAATATCGTGGGCGCTGCGAATGCTTTCACCGCGCAGATGAAAACGCCATGTGGCGAAGGAGTAACCGAATGTGGTGCGCACCACCAGCGATGTGGTGACAACGGCTGCCAGCACCAGCACGGAAATCTGGAAGTCTCCAGTCAGTTCCAGCGCCAGAAAGGTCATGGTCAGTGGCCCGCCAATAATGGCGGCGGCAAAGGCGCTCATGCCGATAACAGCGTAAACGATGGGCGCGGTTTGGCCGTAACCGATGAAGGGCACGATAATGGCAAAAATCTTGCCCAGCAGCGCGCCCATGAACAGTGATGCGAAGAACAGGCCACCACGGAAGTTGGAGCCGATGGAAATCGCGCTGGCGGCGGCTTTCAGCAGGAACAGACCGGCCAGCATGTAAATTGGCAGGTCGGCATCGATGTTGAGATGCAGCGCCCCATGGCCGCTGGACAGAACCTGTGGTGAGATCAGTGCAAGTGCGCCGACCACAGCGCCGCCCAGCGTCGGGCGCAACCAGGTGGGAATAGCGCTTTTGCGCGCCGTTTCCTCGATGAAGGACACCGCCTGCATGAGCACGATACCGATCGCCGCGCAGATAATGCCAAGAATGATGGCCGGCACATAATCCGGTGCCGTCACGCGGCTTGCATCAAACAGGTCGATTGTCAGGCCGTGGCCACCAATAAAACCGATTACGATGGTCGCAACCAGCGCCGAGACGATCAGCGGTGCCAGCGTGACAATCGTATAGGTGCCGATGATCAGTTCAATGGCATAAAACGCCCCGGTCAGTGGCGCGTTGAAGGCGGCGGCAATGGCACCGGCGGCCCCGCAGCCAACCAGAATACGCATGTCGCCGCGCCGCAGTTTCAGCTTGGTGCCAAGCTTCGAGGCAACACCACTGGCAATCTGCGTGTAACCGGCCTCAAGGCCAACCGATGCGCCAAAACCGTTGGACACGATATTTTGCAGGCAAACGAGAATACTGTCGGTCAGGGAAATACGCCCACCATGCAGCGCGTTGGCCTCAATGGGGTCAATCATCGGTTTTTTGCGGGTTTTCGACAGAATGAAAATGATCAGGCCAAGCACCGCGCCACCGGCCATGGGCCCGACAAAAACAACCCAGCCCGAAAGAGTGCTGCTGCTTAACCGCTCAACCCCGAATACAAGCACATGCAGCGCCGTGCTCATCGCGCCAATCAGCCAGACAAGAAGACCGGCGGCAATGCCGATGATGACAGCCAAGGCCACAAGCCCAAGTTCGCCACGCCGGAACATGGCGCGCAACCGGCTGGCGCGCACATTGTCGAAAAAGCTTGCCATATTGGGAGCACGGAAAGGCTTGGTCGACATGGTAGTCCTTCACAGGCAGTATCAGGGAGCTTTGACTTCGACCTCAAAACGCATCTGGTCGTAGGCCGGTTCAACATGATCAGGCGTTTCGCGCATCACGGTATCGTAATCCAGCGGCGTATGCATGTGCGTCAGCACTGCACGTTTTGGCAACAGCGTATTGATGCATTCCAGCGCCTGCGACAGGGACAGGTGGCTGGGGTGCGGCTGGTATTGCAACGCATCGATAACAAGCACATCAAGCCCCTGCAACTGCGCGAGACTTTGCGTAGGAAAACGGCTGACATCTGTGCAATAGGCCACATCACCCATGCGAAAACCCAGCGAAAAAATATCGCCATGGTGTTGCAGATGCGGGGTAAAATCGATTGGCCCACCCTCGCCCGTAATCACGAATGTACCGGCCTTTGGGTCAATGATATTAGCATCGATGATCGCGGGGTAATTGCTGCCCACCGGTGTCTTCAGGCAATAAGCGAAACCGTCGCGAATGCGGTCCAGGGTCGCCTGGTCGGCATAGATGGGAATACGCTGTCGCTGCAGCGCCCAGTAGACCCGCAGGTCATCAATGCCGTGCAGATGGTCGGCATGGGCATGGGTGTAGATAACGGCGTCGATATGGTCGACACCGGCGCTGATCATCTGATGGCGAAAATCAGGCCCGGTATCGACAACGACTGAGGTCTTGCCGCCATCAGGCGCAAACTGCTCCACCATGAAGGCGGACCGGCTGCGCCGGTTTTTCGGATTATCAGGGTCGCAGGCGCCCCAGTCACCGTTGATGCGCGGCACACCGGGGGACGATGCGCAGCCTAGAACTGTAAAGCGTCTTTTATAGACGCTCATCCCAGCCTCGGCATTTTTGAAAAGCACCGGAATGCATTTTCGGTGGTGATGCGCGCCATCTCGGCGTAGCTCATGCCATGCACCTCGGCCAGAACCTCGGCGGTGTTGACGACATAGGACGGTTCGTTGCGTTTGCCGCGCCAGCGTTTCGGCGCCAGATAAGGCGCGTCGGTTTCCACCAGCAGGCGGTCGAGCGGCACGGTTGCGGCAATGTCCCTGATGTCCTGCGACTTCGGGAAAGTCAAAATGCCGGAGAACGACACATAACCACCAAGCTCCGCACCGGTCTTTGCCAGTTCAGGCCCGGCCGAGAAACAATGCAGGATAAACGGAAAGGCACCCTTGGCACTTTCGTCTTTCAAAATGGCTGCCATGTCATCATCGGCACTGCGGCTGTGAATGACCAGCGGCAGGCCGGTGACCCGTGCTGCCTCGATATGGCGCAGCAGTCCGGTTTTCTGGTCTTCAGGCTTTTGCGTGTCGTAGAAATAGTCCAGACCCGCCTCGCCAATCGCCACGATCTTGTCATGGCTGTTGGCGATCTTGATGAGCTCCTCGGCAGTTATGTCGAGTTCTTCATCTGCATTGTTAGGATGGGTACCCACCGAGCAGAACACTGACGGGTACTTTTCCGTGATTTTCAACAACTCAGGCAAACGCCGCACACGGGTTGAAATCGTCACCATCTGCTTGACGCCGGCCGCGTGCGCGCGCGCGATGATGTCATCGCGCTCCGCTTCGAAATCCGGAAAATCCAGATGGCAATGGGTATCGATCAGCATCTGTTATACCTTACGCTTCCGGCGCCACATAACGCGGGAAAACGGGTGTCGGTGCCTCAAGCGGTGTGCCGGGCACCAGACGTCCCGCCTCACCCAGTGCTGCAAAGTCGCGCTTGTCAGCCGGTGCTGCCACCAGATCCAGCAGCTTTGCCGTGCTGTCAGGCATGAATGGCTGCAACAGAAGCGCAATCTGACGCACGACTTCCGCCGTCACGTAAAGCACAGTGCCCATACGCTCCGGGTCGGTCTTCTTCAGCGCCCATGGCTCCTGACCGGCAAAATAACGGTCGGTTTCAGACACAACGGCAATGATTGCGGCCAGTGCCTTGTGGATCATCTGCTTGCCCATTTCGTCGCGGCAGATTTCGAGCAGCGCATCGGCAGACGCCAGCATCGCCTTATCTTCATCGGTGTAAGCGCCCGGTGCCGGAATCTTGCCATCGCAATTCTTGACGATCATCGACAGCGAACGGCTGGCGAGGTTGCCAACGCCATTGGCAAGGTCGGCATTGATACGGATGCCAATGCCTTCTTCGCTGTAGCTGCCGTCCTGGCCGAAGGAGACTTCGCGCAGGAAGAAATACCGCACCTGATCAAGACCGAAATGGTTCACCAGATTGACAGGATCAACCACGTTGCCGAGCGACTTCGACATCTTCTCGCCCTTGTTGAGCAGGAAGCCGTGGGCAAAGACGCGCTTTGGCAAAGGCAGACCGGCGCTCATCAGGAATGCAGGCCAGTAAACGGCGTGGAAACGAATGATGTCCTTGCCGATGATATGCACGTCGGCTGGCCAGTACTTGGCGCGTGGGCCATCCTTGTCTTCAATGTAACCGGTGGCGGTAATGTAGTTGGTCAGCGCGTCCACCCACACATACATGACGTGTGCGGGATCATTCGGCACCTTGATACCCCAGTCAAAGGTGGTGCGCGACACCGAAAGGTCACGAAGGCCAGATTTGACGAATGAGATCACTTCGTTGCGACGCTCGGCCGGACCGATGAAGTCTGGGTTTTCTTCGTAAAGCTTCAGCAGCTTGTCCTGGTATTCGGACAGTTTGAAGAAATAGCTTTCTTCCTGAACCCACTCCACCGGCGTGCCCTGCGGCCCGTAACGTACGCCATCGGCGCGCACTTCGGTTTCGTCTTCGCCATAATAGGCTTCGTCACGCACGGAATACCAGCCGGCATAACTGTCCTTGTAGATGTCGCCGTTGTCGGCCATCAGGTTCCAGATATTGCGCGATGTCTCGTGGTGACGCTCTTCGGTGGTGCGGATGAAATCGTCATTGGACGCGTTCAGCAGCTTGCCCATGTCACGGAACTGGTCGGAATTGCGCTGCGCCAGTGCTTCCGGCGTAATGCCCTCTGCCTTGGCGGTCTGCTGCATCTTCTGGCCATGCTCGTCGGTTCCGGTCAGAAAGAACACATCACGACCGTCCAGACGCTGGAAACGCGCCATGGCATCGGTTGCGATCAGCTCATAGGCGTGGCCGATATGCGGCTTGCCATTGGGGTAAGAAATCGCGGTGGTGATATAAAAAGGTGTCTTGTCTGTCATGACGGCTATCAGCTTTACACTATGTTTCCTAGGTAAACCGCTCATAGCCTATTGTTCGCACAAGCGAAACACCAACTTGGACGCGACGGGGCTTTTTATCTGACCTGAGATGACGTGAGCCAGCGCGTAGTCAGCGCTGCATTTCCTCGAGAATGGAAAGCACAGTCTGCTTGCGGTCAAGGTTATAGGCCTGCGCAATGGTGATGCGTTCACCGATCGAGGATGATAGCCGGGCGTGATAGTCGGCCGCATGCAGGTCACCAGCCAGCGCTGCTGCCTTGGCGCGAGCAATCAGTTCCTCGCTGGCATAATCCATAAAGAAGCTCAAAACCGTGTCGCTGTCCTTCTGCGACAGCACATCGGCCAGCTTGTGCATGGATTTTCTGGCGGCAGGCCCCGTATTGCTCATGATCGCGCCAAAGGCTTCGATAATGTCGGCGCCGCCATAGTTCAGCAGTTTCAGCGCTTGCGCCACGCTGCCACGCGCCGCCGTCAGCAACTCGGCCTTCTTGTCGTCAGGCACACCAACACCGAGATTGGCCAGAGAGCGTTCCAGATTACCATCATCAAGCGGGTTGAGTTTCAAAGGCAGGCAGCGCGAGCGGATGGTTGGCAGCAACTTGCCCGGTGCATGCGACAGCACCAGAAACATCGCACGTTTCGGCGGTTCTTCCAATATCTTCAAGATAGCATTGGCGGCGTTGCGGTTCAGGTCGTCGGCGGGATCGATGATCACGATACGCCAGCTGCCGGTGCCCGAGGTCTGCGAAAAGAAATGCCCGGCACGGCGCACTTCATCGACGGTGATCGCAGACTTCACCCGGCCGGTCTTTTCATCGACCGGACGCGACAGGTGCAGCAGGTTATGGGACGCACCGGACATGATCTGACGGCTGACCGCACTGTCAGGCACGGGATCAGCAATCACTTCAGGTGCGCTGGCCGGATCAGGATAGGACAGAATGTGGTTGGCAAAGCGGAAGGCAAGCGTTGCCTTGCCAATGCCTTCAGGTCCCTCGACCAGAATGGCATGGTGGCCTTTACCGGAGCGGTAGGAAGTTGCCAGAAACTGTTCAGCCTCGGCATGTCCGAAAAGCTTCGTGTTCTGCGCCGGTGGAATGGCACCTTCGAGAACGCCGGGAATGTCGCTCATTTCGATGCCTGCTTCTGCGCAGCTGGTGTGTTCAGCAATGGCTCAACCATCGCCCATACATCTTCCGCCACCTGTTCCAGCGGCTGCTCGGCATTGATCACCCGGCAACGACGCGGATCGGCAAGCGCAATATCCAGATAGGCTTCACGGCGCTTTTCATGCGTCTCGATCTCTTCCTTCTCGAAACGGTCAGGCACCGCACCGTCGTCAGCACGCTTACGTGCACGTGCAAGGCCTGCCGCTGCGGGAATGTCAAATATCAGGGTCACGTCGGGCATAAAGCCGTCGACCGCAATACGCTGTAATGTCTCGATAAAGTCCGGTTCAAGATTGCCTGTGGTGCCCTGATAAACACGCGAGGAATCCAGAAAACGGTCGCAAAGAACAACGGTGCCTTTTTCAAGCGCCGGGCGAATAACCTCTTCCACATGGTCGTTGCGCGCAGCAGCAAACAGGATTGCCTCCATGCGCACGCCGAAGGATTCTGCAGCACCGGACAGCAGCACATGGCGCACGGCTTCTGCACCGGTCGAGCCGCCCGGCTCGCGGGTGATGATAACGTCGAGGTCGCGCTCACGCAGTTGCTCTGCCAGCATGCGAATCTGCGTGGATTTTCCGGCGCCCTCGCCACCTTCAAAGGTTATGAACAATCCACGTTTATCGGACAATTTCAGCATTCCCGTTTGCTTGATCGGCAAATCATCAATTTTCAAGCATAGTTGAATATTAGGTGGGCGACCAGTCGCAACACCGGTGTTGTTATAACCAGAAGAACAGAAGCTCCATAAGCGCATCTCCGGCGTTTTGCGAAAGAGTACCCTTTTCCACAGACGCGGTTGTGACCAGCGGAACCTCGCGAAGCAAGCGGTCACCGGCAAAAATCTGCAAGGTACCGACCGTAAAGCCGGGCTCTACCGGCGCGTTGAGCGGCCAGTGGTAGACAATATTGCCGGTCAGGCGGTCCGGATTGTTGATCGGCACGACAATATTGACCGGCTCTGCCACCGCAACATCGATTGACGACTGCGTACCACCGTAAACACTGACGGCACCCACGGTCTCGCCCTTGGTGTAGAGTGTGCGTTTCTGAAAACTCGTCAGGCCCCATTCCACCACACGGCGGGTTTCTTCAAACCGCACCTTGTCATCGGGCAGACCGGCCATGCCAAGATAGATGCGGCGGCCGTCACGCTCGGCAGAGGCAACAACGGCAAAACCATTGGCCTGATCGAAACCAAGTCCCAACCCGTCAATGCCCGGTGCCGCACCCAGAACCGTGTTCTTGTTGCGCTGGTAGATCTTGTTCCACTCGAAATCCGGCTTGGTGAACAGGCTGTAAAATGCCGGAAAGGTCTGGTGCAGGTGCTGCGCCAGCACCACCATATCCTTGACCGTGGTCTTGTTGCCGGGGTCCGGCAGACCGGTTGAGTTGGTGAATGCGCTGTGTTCCAGCCCCAGCTCAACGCCGCGCTCGGTCATGCGTTTGGCAAAATTGGCGTCAGAGCCGGTCATGCCTTCGGCCAGAATGATGCAGGCATCATTGGCATTCTGCACGATGATGCCGGTCAACAGATCCTTGACGGGGATTTGGGATTTCAGCGCCGCAAACATGGTGGAGGTGCGCGATGGCGCGCCGCCGGTGCGCCAGGCATATTCCGATACGGCGTAGGTTTGCGTGGGGCTCAGTTCGCCCTTCACCACCGCATCCAGCACCAGATCTACGGTCATCAGCTTGGAAAGCGAGGCAGGCGGAAACACCTCCTCCTCATTTTGCGACAAAAGCACCGTGCCGGTTTCGGCATCAATGACATAGGCCTGTTTCGCCTTGACGGTAAAGGCGGCTGTCTGGGCATGCGCCACCACCGGCTCAACAACCGTACCTGTTACCAGAACGGCCAAAAGACAAAGGGAATGGAGTGTGGTCTTACGCATGAAAGGCCCGAATCGTCGTCTCATTTTTGCGATGATACGCATTGAACCCTGTCTGGCGGTTAAAGCGTACCGCCAGATCAATGACCCGTGAACAGATATTACTGTCTGGCCTGCTTCTTTTTCACAAAGCTGAGAATGGACTGCTCTGTCAATTCGCCACGATCGCCCGTCAAAACCTGCTGGAACACGGCTTCAGTCTTGGAGGTCGTGTCATTGTCGGCAGAATAGGCGGCGGCATATTTGGCCGATGGCAGTCTCAGATAGTTGCTATCCGGACGCTGCTGCACGAAGGGGCCAATTTCCGGCAGTACCATAAATTGCTCGTAGCCCTGCTGCGACTGCGCGGCAGGCGCTGCATTGGCAAACGGTGTCGGCGCCTGCAGCGTATGGCTTGGCGTATTGCCAACCAGCGATGTCTGCGCAGAGCCGGAATAGGTTGGATTGAAGGATGGCACCGGAATGTTATCCCGCGAGGCGGACGCCACCATCACACCGGTTGCAATCTGCCCCTCCGGGTTCACAGCCGGGCTGCGCGACCCCTTCGGAATATAGGATGCCATCAGATACGGCATGTCATGGCCGTCCATGCGGGCACGACCCACATATTGCACACGCACATTGGCAGTGCCGGTGCGTTTCATGTCGAGAAGTTCAGCCGTCTTGCTGGAAACGTCGATGATGCGGCCTTCATGGAACGGCCCACGGTCATTGACGCGAACAATGACCGAGGAGCCGTTTTCAGTATTGGTAACGCGGGCATAGCTAGGTAGCGGAAATGTCGGGTGCGCACCCGAGAGATGATCAGAATCGTAAACTTCGCCATTCGCTGTCAGGCGACCGTGGAAGGCAGAGCCATACCACGAGGCCAGACCACTCTTGTCATAACCGGGATCTTCCTTCGGAAAATACCGGCGGCCTTTCACTGTATATGCATCACCGACCATGAAGCGCCCGCCCCCTTTGGGAACGTTTTTGCCTGTGGCCACGCGAGGACTTGCCTTCACGCCATACTCGGATTCGGAGAAGTATTCCTTGCTCCGTGTTTTCTTCTTAGGCTCGGATGTTGTTGAACAGGATGCCGTCGCCACACACAAAGCTGCGACCGCGAAAAATCTTGCGCTCAATCCGAATTTATTGCCGTCAAAAGTCAAAACTACGCCCCATCCTGCTGTCTGGCCAGCTTCCACACTGGCCGCGATGCTTGATGGTATTGACCTGCCACCAAGCGTCTAACAGATGCTTAATCTTGTGGACAACATGGCGAAAATGCGAGTCCTGATGCCTTTTTCGGTAAAATTGTATTGGTTATGGTTAGCGACGGGTTAACGCAAGCCGGTTTCAACGGCCTGCCGTCACGTCAGATTGGGTCAATATCACCCTTGGCCCACATCTCCTGCGTTTCCGCATAAAAGTCCTCAAAACGCCCCTCTTCGATGGACTTGCGGATACCCTGCATCAGCTCCTGATAGTAGGCCAGGTTGTGCCAGGATAGCAGCATTCCGCCCAGTGCCTCGTTGGAGCGGGCAAGGTGATGCAGGTAAGCGCGCGAATAATCACGCGACGCCGGGCAGTTGGACTGTTCGTCCAGCGGGCGCATGTCTTCGGCATGGCGGGCGTTGCGAATATTGACGCGGCCACGACGGGTAAAGGCCAGACCATGACGGCCCGAACGGGTCGGCATCACGCAATCGAACATGTCGATACCGCGTGCCACAGACTTGAGGATATCGTCAGGTGTACCAACGCCCATCAGGTAACGTGGCTTTTCGCTTGGCAGCACCGGCAAGGTGGTGTCGAGCATGCGCAGCATCACTTCCTGCGGCTCACCCACGGCCAGACCGCCAACCGCATAACCCTTGAGGTCAAGCTGCTTCAGGCCTTCGGCCGAACGGATACGCAGTTCAGGAACATCACCGCCCTGCACGATACCGAACATCGCCTTGCCGGGCTGTTCACCAAAGGCCACACGGCAACGTTCTGCCCAGCGCAGCGACATTTCCATGGCGCGCTCGATTTCCCGCCGCTCGGCAGGCAGCGCCACACATTCGTCCAGCTGCATCTGTATATCGGAACCCAGGAGACCCTGAATTTCAATCGACCGTTCGGGCGACATGTGGTGCAGGCTGCCATCGATATGGCTCTTGAAGGTCACGCCCTGCTCGTCCAGCTTGCGCAGGCCAGACAGCGACATCACCTGAAAACCGCCACTGTCGGTCAGGATCGGGTGTTTCCAGCGGATCAATTCATGCAGACCGCCAAGGCGTGCCACGCGCTCCGGGCCTGGACGCAGCATCAGGTGATAGGTGTTGCCAAGAATGATGTCGGCGCCAAGATCACGGACCTGATCGAGATACATGGCCTTGACGGTGCCTACAGTGCCAACCGGCATGAAGGCCGGCGTGCGAATGACACCACGTGGCATGGCCACTTCGCCAAGACGGGCGCCAGCGCTGGTGGCCTTGAGGGTGAACGTAAATTTGTCGTGCATCAGTTTTTCCGGAAAAGCAGGCTGGAATCGCCGTAGGAATAAAAACGGTAGCCGGAGGAAATGGCGTGCGTGTACGCACGGCTCATCGTTTCCAGGCCACTGAACGCTGAAACCAGCATGAACAGTGTGGACCGCGGCAAATGGAAGTTTGTCATCAGCACATCAACCGCCTTGAAGCGGTAACCGGGCGTGATGAAAATGTCGGTGGAACCGGACCATGGCTGAATGGCGCCACTGTCGTCGGCTGCACTTTCAATCAGGCGAAGTGACGTCGTGCCAACGCAGATGATGCGCCCGCCCCGTGCCTTCACCGCATTAAGCTTGGCAGCCGTTTCCTCAGAGACATAACCAACCTCATGGTGCATGCGGTGGTCATTGGTATCGTCGGCTTTGACGGGCAGGAAGGTGCCAGCACCGACATGCAGCGTCACGAAGTGGCGCTCGATACCGGCCTTGTCCAGCGCCTCAAACAGCTCTGGCGTAAAATGCAGACCGGCGGTCGGGGCGGCAACCGCACCTTTTTCCCGCGCATAAATGGTCTGGTAATCGGTCTGGTCCTGGTCATCTTCAGGACGCTTGGCCGCAATATAGGGCGGCAATGGAATATGGCCGACTGACGCAATCGCCTCATCGAGAGCCGGACCGGAAAAATCGAACAGCAGGGTGATTTCACCCTCCTCGCCCTTTTCCTCGACGGTCGCATCCAGCGTGCCAATCAGGCAGGCCTCACCATGCCCCTCACCGGTACCAGTACCGAAACGGATGCGGTCTCCGGCCTTGATTCGTTTGCCGGGTTTGGCAAAGGCTTTCCAGCGCGAGGCACCAACCCGCATGTGCAGCGTCGCAGAAACCGGCGTTTCCGGCGCACCTACGCGCAGGCGTACACCTTCAAGCTGGGCTGGAATAACGCGCGTGTCGTTAAACACCAGCGCATCGCCCGGCTTCAGAAACGTTGGCAGGTCAATGACGCTGTGGTCAGACAATTCTGTCGCTACGGCCCCAGTATTCGGATCAACCACCAGCAGGCGTGCGCTATGGCGCGGATTGGCCGGGCGCAGCGCAATATTTTCATCTGGCAGGTCGAAATCGAACAGGTCTACACGCATTTCAAGACTCTCAAAAAAACATCAAAACCCGCCCCGCATGCCTGCGAAGCGGGTTCTGCTGTCAAAATCGCAAATCAGGCTTCGGAAGCCAGACGGATCGAAACGATGGAATCAGGATCGCGAACAGGTTCGCCACGCTTGATCTTGTCGACAACTTCCATGCCTTCAATAACCTGGCCCCAGACCGTGTACTGCTTGTTCAGCCAAGGAGCGTCGGTGAAGCAGATGAAGAACTGCGAGTTGGCGGAGTTCGGGTTCTGCGAACGGGCCATCGAGCAGGTGCCGCGAATGTGCGAGGTTGCGGAAAACTCGGCCTTCAGGTCCGGCTTGTCGGAACCACCCATGCCAGCGCGGGCCGGGTTGAAGTTTTCAGAACCCTGCTTGCCGAACTGCACGTCGCCGGTCTGCGCCATGAAGTCTTCGATAACGCGGTGGAAAACAACGCCGTCATATGCCTTTTCCGCAGTCAGTTCCTTGATGCGGGCAACGTGACCAGGGGCAACTTCGGGAAGAAGCTGGATAACAACCTTACCCTTGGTGGTTTCCATGATCAGGGTGTTCTGCGGATCTTTGATCTCGGCCATTTTTATCTCCTTCAATCGGGCTTTCTGGCCCTGTTTCAGTTTTTGCCGACAGTGACTTTAATCATTCTGTCCGGGTCGGAAACTTCGCCGTTGCCGCCTTCGCCACGCTTGATCTTGTCAACCGCTTCCATGCCGGAAACGACCTTGCCAACCACGGTGTACTGGCCGTTCAGGAACGGACCCTGATCGAACATGATGAAGAACTGCGAATTGGCGGAATTCGGGTTTTGCGAACGGGCCATGCCAACCGTGCCACGCTCAAACGGTGTCTTTGAAAATTCTGCAGGAATATCCGGCAGCTTGGAACCGCCTGTGCCAGCGCGACGGGCGTTAAAGCCGTTTTCCATGTCGCCAAATTCCACGTCGCCAGTCTGCGCCATGAAACCGTCGATCACGCGGTGAAATGCAACATTGTCATATTCACCGGCCTTGGCCAGTTCCTTGATCTGCGCAACGTGCTTTGGTGCAACTTCCGGCATAAGCTGGATAACCACCGGACCATCCTTCAGCTGAATGGTCAGGAAGTCGTCATCGGCAGCCACCGCATTGGTGATGGCCGCGCCAAGAAAGAGTGCGCCAGCAAGGGCAAGGTGAAGCAATTTCATATCAAGCTCCGGAATTCATTAATGTGAACCAGGTCAACTCTGGCGTTTGAATTTACCACTCAGCGCATCAAGCACTGCGGTCGGTACAAAGGCAGAAACATTGCCTCCCATGGCAGCGATCTGGCGAACCAATGTGGCGGTAATGGGTCGTGATGCGCTTCCGGCCGGAATGAATACGGTCTGTATATCCGGAGCCATCTGCCTGTTCATGCCAGCCATCTGCATTTCATAATCCAGGTCGGTACCATCGCGCAGACCGCGCAGCAAAATGCTGGCACCGTGTTTGCGGGCGGCATCCACCACCAGATTATCAAAGGAGACGACTGAAATACGGTGTGCGGCATCAGGCAGCGCCTGAACAAGCGAATCCTTGATCAGCCCTGCCCGTTCTTCGAACGAAAAAAGCGGTGTTTTGCCGGGATGGATGCCAACGGCCACGATGACGCTGGATGCAATATTCAGCGACTGGACGAGTACATCCAGATGTCCATTGGTCATCGGGTCAAAAGACCCAGGGTAAAAAGCAACCGTCATTTCGCTCTCAAGCCAGTACGATGTCGCCGCCTTTTGTCATGGACAGCAGCGCATCGCAAGAGTTTTGCCGTTTCTTGCAACCATACACGCGGTTGCGACGCCATATTTGGGGCATCCCGCACAAAGCCGCAACCTGTGACACCGCACTTACCCGACAAAGCAGTCAAAATTTCTATGTCCTACAGACATCTGAGGATAGCCCGTTGCCGTTTTCAGACACCTGCTGAAGGCCGGCCAACATGGATACAGACGCCACTCTACCCACCAACCTGCAACAATGCGCCATCCAGAAGCGCACGCACCTCATCGAGGACATCGCCGCGCGTCACATCCACATGCGTGATCTGCGACGCCGCGTCGGAAAAGCGATAAAACTCATATTGGTTTTCATTCACCTCGATCTCGCAGATAGATTCGGTCGAACTCCAGCAAAGACGAATGTTAGGCCAATACCCAAGACAGACCTTATCGGGCACAGGATATCGATCCGAGACAAAACGGATCAGCACACGTGTATTTTCAAATGTGTCTTGTTGAATGTCGGACTTGGCAGCCACGAGCTCATGAACCGCCGATTCAACATCAGCCCATGAGGCAAAGACTTTTGGCAACGTTTTGATGTCGTTTCCGCGGACCGCGTCAATCATTCCCAATCCTTAATGTAAAAGCTTTGGAACTAAAACCAGTTCTGGAACTTGTTGCAGTGACCACATGACAATTACACGTCTTATCTGTCAGCACCCCATGCTGAACGGCACATGAATGCATCATTCAGGGCTGTTTCAGCGCCGCTCCTCTAGACCTGTCTTCGGGCTAGACGTTGTCGAAAGACATCAGGGGTAAAGGGATTACGTAACGTGATTATCGTGTTGGTTTTGGGTGCCATAGCCGTTTCGTTTGCCGTTGAATACGCGCTCTACGGTGAACGATTTTAAGGCAGGCCTCCGAGAAAGATGAACGCCAGATGAACGGACCATTCAAGGAAGCTTCAGAGGCGGGATGCTAATCGATTTTTATGATGGCGCGAACAACGCGACAATGATGGGCAAAACGACCCACTCGAGGAAGGAATAAACATATGTTTATCAAGGGAAAACAGTCAACTTCGACCAAGATTGGTGCAATCAGCACAGCCTGGATGGTTCTGGTGTTTACCATGTTGGCCACCACATTTACCCTTTATGAACAACAAATCGAAAAACAGGGTCCTGAATTCCCGCAGGTTTCCTCCCGTTATCAATATATGAACTACTACTGAGGTAGGCGAGGAACATCGCCAAGCCTTTGTGGAGTACCCGGCTATGTTCGTTATCCTTACAGCACTTGCAGCATTGATAAGTTTGATGTTCATGGCCTCGTTTATTACCGCCCTGACAGAACTGAAACGTGAACATGAAGAGGTTCGCGCCGTTCTGGAGCGTAACAAGCCATTTTAAGTTTGATCGACGCGAATCTGATCGCTTAGACGATAAAACATTGGCTTATGTCATTGGCCTTACGGCAAAGTTTTTGCCGCCCTCGCCCAACCGCGACGGGCGGCTTTTCATTGCCCGGTGAATAGCGCTTGACAGCACGGCCAAAGCCGCTTTGACACATGCGAAATCACCGCTGAGCAGCAAGATAAGATCATTGTGAATTCATTCACATTATTCTCTCGCGCATTTAGCCTTCAAATTCCTCAAGGATTGTTCTAAGGAACCCGCAACAATCAACTCGTGGCTATGCCAGAGTGAAAAGACGAGGTTTGCCTGACGATGCTCGATTCCCTGCGAAATGCTTCCAAAACGATGGCCGCAAAACTGCTGCTTTTGCTTCTTGTGGTTTCCTTCGGTGTGTGGGGTGTTTCGGCCTCGCTGGTTACATCAGCCTCGAACTCGGTGGTGACGGTTGGCGATCAGACGGTTTCGCCGAATGATTTCCGCCTTGCCTACCAGCGCCAGATCTCGGATCTGAGCCGCCAGTTTGGCACCCGGTTGACGACCGAACAGGCCAAGGCCTTCGGTATTGATCGGCAGGTGTTTAGCCAGCTTGCAGCCGGTGCAGCCCTCGACCAGCTTTCCGAAGACATGAACCTTGGTCTGTCTGAAGATCGTTTGGCCTCGCTGATCGCCGAAGACCCGGCATTCCGCTCGGTAAACGGCCAGTTTGACCGTAACCTGTTCAGTGAGCGTCTGCGCAACTCCGGTCTGCGCGAAGACGATTACATCCAGGAAAGAAGCAAGGTCGCTGTTCGCAGCCAGATCGTCGACGCCGTATCGGATGGCTTTACCGCACCGAAGGTGCTGGTCGATGCGCTCAAGCAGTACCGCAATGAACGTCGCTCTATCGACTACCTCATTCTGTCCAACGCCAATATCGACCCGGTCAAGGCACCGGCCGACGATGTCTTGGCTGCATGGTTTGAAGGTGTGAAGAACCGTTACCGCGCGCCGGAATACCGCAAGTTCTCCTACGTCAAGCTGGAACCGTCGGATATTGCCGATGCATCCGCTGTGACCGAAGCGCAGATCGATGAGTACTATAACGGCCACAAGGACAGCTTCCGCACCGCAGGCCGCCGCACCATCGAACAGATCGTGTTCCCGAATCGCGAAATGGCAGATGCCGCTGCAACGCAGCTGCGTGAAGGCACCACCACCTTCGATCAGGTCGTGAAGGATCAGGGCAAGACACCAAACGACGTGATGCTTGGCGAGTTCACCAAGGACACCATGCCTGACCAGTCGATTGCTGCCGACGCTTTTGCTGTCCAGAAGGACGGCGGCGCAACCGGCGCACTCAGCGGCGCATTTGGCCCGGTTATCCTGCGCGTATCCGGCATCAAGCCTGAAACCGTCAAGACACTCGACGAATCCCGCGAACAGATCAGAACCGAACTGGCAACGGCCGCAGCCGTAGACCAGATCAACAGCGTTCATGACCGTTATGAAGACCTGCGCGCTTCGGGTTCCTCGTTGGCCGACGCTGCAAACCAGCTGAACCTCAAGGCCGTCACCGTTGCTGCCGTCGACACCACAGGTCTTGACGACAAGGGTGATGCGGTCAAGGACCTGCCGGCACCTTCGCTGGTGACCGAAGTGTTCAAGACTGAGCCGGGCGCAGAATCACTGCCAATCAACCTTGGCCGTGAAGGTTATGTCTGGTTCGACGTTGAGCAGATCATCCCTGAGCGTGACCGCACACTGGCGGAAGTTCGGGAAGACGCACAGGCTGACTGGACTGCCGAACAGCAGAAGGCAGCGCTGGCCACCAAGGCAGACGAGCTGAAAGCCCGCCTTGAAAAGGGTGAGACACTGGCAGCCATTGCCGACGATCTCGGTATTGTGGTTGAAAACAAGACTGGCCTGAAGCGTAACAGCGAAGACGCCGTTCTTGGTGCCCAGGCTGTGACTGCCGCCTTCTCCGGTCCGGTTGGAGCCACTGCCAGCACTCCGGGTGCCGATGGCGAATCCCGCATCCTGTTGCAGGTTACAGCCGTTGATGCAGACGCCCTGCCCGACGCACTCAACAATGACGACCAGCAGCTGACCGCCATGGCGCAGGCCGCTGGCGACGATATCCTGGATCAGATGGTCAACCGTCTGCAGTCCGATTATGGTGTGACGATCAACCAGGCCGCAGCCGATCAGGCAATGGTTGGTTTTTGATCCCGGGGGGAGCATTTCGAAATGGCTGAGTTGAAACCGCTTATCGCAAAGGTGGCAAACGGCGAAAGCCTGACAAAGGAAGAATCTCGAAGCGCCTTCGACATTCTGATGTCCGGTGAAGCCACCCCTTCCCAGATAGGCGGTTTCCTGATGGCGCTTCGGGTGCGCGGCGAAACGGTTGATGAAATCGTCGGCGCCGTATCGTCGATGCGCTCCAGAATGCTCACCGTCAAAGCGCCTGAAACGGCCGTTGATATCGTTGGTACCGGTGGCGATGGCATCGGTACCTATAACATTTCCACCCTGGCAGCGCTGATCGTTGCCGGTGCAGGCGTGACCGTTGCCAAACATGGCAACCGCGCACTCAGCTCCAAGTCCGGCACAGCCGATGCGTTGTCCAATCTTGGCGTCAAGCTGGATAACGGCCCGCAGCAGATCGAAAACTGCATTGCCAATGCCAATATCGGTTTCATGTTTGCCCAGATGCACCACAGTTCGATGCGCCATGTTGGCCCATCACGCGTCGAGCTTGGCACACGTACGATTTTCAACCTGCTCGGCCCGCTGTCCAATCCGGCTGGCGTGAAAAAGCAGCTGCTTGGCGTGTTTGCGCACAAGTGGGTGGTGCCGCTGGCTGAAGTGCTGCGCGATCTCGGCTCCGAACATATCTGGGTCGTCTACGGCGACGGCATGGACGAAATCACCACCACGGGCACAACCCATGTTGCCGCCCTTGAAGATGGCAAGATCAGAACCTTCGAACTGACACCGAAAGATTTTGGTGTGCCGGTTGCACAGATGGACGATTTGAAGGGCGGAGACGGCCTCGTCAACGCCGCAGCCCTCCGCGACGTGCTGTCCGGCAAACGCAATGCCTACCGCGATATCGCGCTGTGCAATGCCGCTGCTGCACTGGTCATTTCTGGCAAAGCCGGCACCATTGCTGACGGTATGCGGCTTGCCTCTGCCTCCCTTGACGATGGTAATGCGACACTGGCGCTTGAGCGGCTGGTCGCGGTATCGAACGAAGCGTAATATTTGCCCACGAAGGCCAGAGACAAAGCCATGAGCGACATTCTGAAAAAGATCGAGCTGTACAAGCGTGAAGAAATCGCTGCGGCCAAGGCAAAAGTCTCTCTGGCCGATCTTCAGGCCATGGCTAAGGACCAGAGCGCACCGCGCGGGTTCTACAAGGCATTGCAGCAGAAACAGGCTGACGGCAAGTTCGGCCTGATTGCCGAGATCAAGAAGGCAAGCCCGTCCAAGGGTCTGATCCGCCCGGATTTTGATCCACCGGCACTGGCCCGCGCCTATGAAGCCGGTGATGCTGCCTGTCTTTCCGTGCTGACCGACACGCCAAGTTTTCAGGGTGCACCGGAGTTCCTGACAGCAGCACGCGAAGCCTGCGGCCTGCCGGCCCTGCGCAAGGATTTCATGTTCGAAACCTATCAGGTGCACGAAGCCCGCGCCTGGGGTGCCGATTGCATTTTGCTGATCATGGCATCGCTGTCCGATGATGAGGCAAAGCGCCTTGAAGACGAGGCCTTTGGCCTTGGCATGGATGTTCTGGTGGAAGTGCACGACGCCGAAGAAATGGAGCGCGCGTTGAAACTGGCCTCTCCGCTGGTTGGCATCAACAACCGCAACCTGCGCACCTTCGAAGTGACGCTTGAAACAAGTGAAAAGCTGGCCGGCATGGTGCCTTCCGACCGTCTGCTGGTCGGTGAAAGCGGCATCTTCACCCATGAGGATTGCCTGCGCCTGCAAAAGGTCGGCATCAGCACCTTCTTGGTCGGCGAAAGCCTGATGCGCAAGGACGACGTGACCGCAGCAACCCACACACTGCTGACCGGACAGGCAAATATACAGGCCGCAGAATAAGGGGTATCCCTCGTGAACGCAGGTGACAAACTCTCCCATATCAGCGCTTCCGGCGAGGCGCATATGGTTGATGTCGGTGACAAGAACGAAACCGTTCGTGTCGCCAGCGCCGAGGGTTATGTGCGCATGCAGCCGGAGACCCTGCGCATCATCCGCGAGGGTGATTCCAAGAAGGGCGATGTCATTGGCACCGCCCGCATTGCCGGCATCATGGCCGCCAAACAGACGTCCAATCTCATTCCGCTGTGTCATCCGCTGATGCTGAGCAAGGTTTCCGTCGACATTACCGAAGACGATGATCTGCCGGGCCTGCGCGTGCGCGCCACCGTCAAACTGACCGGCAAGACCGGTGTTGAAATGGAGGCGCTGACCGCCGTGTCCGTGACTTGCCTTACCATTTACGACATGGCCAAGGCGGTCGATAAGGCTATGGAAATTGGCGGCATTGTCGTGTCTGAAAAGACCGGCGGAAAATCCGGGGACTATAAACGTCAGGAGAACTAGACGTGTCATTGCTGCCAGTAGAAGACGCTTTGGACCGATTGCTGTCGCGCGCAAAGCCTGTCCTTGAAACGGAATCGGTGCTGCTGGCCTCTGCTGATGGACGTATTCTCGGTGAAGATGTCACTGCCCGGCTGACCCAGCCTCCGTTCAATTCCTCCGCCATGGATGGTTATGCGCTGCGGGCCGAAGACGCGCCTCAACTCCGTTCGGTCCTGACCGTCATCGGCACGGCGTCGGCTGGTCACGCCTTTGACGGCACGGTAGGCAAGGGTGAGGCGGTGCGGATCTTCACCGGCGCACCGGTGCCTGAAGGCGCCGACACCATTCTCATTCAGGAAGATGCCGACCTGCTGGATAATAATCAGATCCGCAGCACGTTCGACGTGGTCAGGGATCGCCATATCCGCCCAAAGGGCCAGGACTTCATGGAAGGCGAAGTGGTTCTTCAAAAAGACCGACTGCTGTCCTTTGCCGATGTGACGGTTGCCGCTGGCATGAACCATGCGGAACTGCGTGTTTATCGCAAGCCGCTGGTTGCCATTCTTGCCACCGGTGACGAATTGGTGCAGCCGGGCAGCGTGCCAAAAAGCGATCAGATCATTGCCTCCAACACCTTTGGTGTGGCGGCTATTGCCCGCAACGCCGGTGCAGAGGTGCTGGATCTCGGCATTATCAGCGACGACAAGGAACTGATCGGCAAAGCCATCGAGCGCGCCATAACCGCCAAGGCCGACGTGCTGGTGACACTGGGCGGTGCATCGGTCGGTGATCATGATCTGGTGCAGGCCAGCCTCAAGGCCAAGGGCATGGAGCTGGATTTCTGGCGCATTGCCATGCGCCCCGGCAAACCGCTGATGGTCGGCGCCATCGACACCATGCAGGTGCTTGGCCTGCCCGGAAACCCAGTTGCCAGTCTGGTGTGCAGCCTGCTGTTTCTGGAGCCTCTGGTGCAGAAACTGGCGCGCACGCCTTTGCGCCGTCGCGAGGTTCAGGCCGTGACCGAAACCGACCTTAAGGCCAACGACCACAGGCAGGATTACATGCGTGCCACGCTGACCATCCGTGACGATGGTACGCTGGTGGCAAAAAATTTCGACAAGCAGGATTCATCGATGATGAAGACGCTGGCCAATTCCCACGCATTGATTGTGCGCCCGCCCAACGCCCCGCCATTGAAGGCCGGAGATCCCTGCCCGATTATTCTGCTTCGCATTTAGACACCCCGCCCCTTTGCCCCACCCTTCGGGCAACTCCTTTCGGAAGGACATTTCCATGGCTGAGACTGTTATCCCCGCACCCAAGCCGGTGACCTTGCCTGTTGCCGGAACGGACAGCGTGTTTCCGGTACGCCGCGTTTATTGCGTTGGCCGCAACTATGCCGACCACGCCATTGAAATGGGCCATGATCCGTCACGCGAGCCGCCGTTCTTTTTCCAGAAGAACGCCGATAACCTGCTGCCCGCAGGTCAGAACTTTCCCTATCCGTCACTGTCATCAAACGTGCATTACGAAGTGGAATTTGTCGTTGCGCTGAAAAAGGGCGGCGAAAACATTGCCGTTGAAGACGCGCTGGATTGCGTCTGGGGTTATGCTGTCGGTATCGACATGACCCGCCGTGATGTGCAGGACGTTGCCAAGAAGATGTCGCGCCCATGGGAAGCAGCCAAGGCCTTTGAAGCCTCTGCACCGGTCTCGGCACTGGTTGCTGCAACTGACGCCGGCCACCTCGATCAGGGCGCTATCTGGCTTGATGTCAACGGCACACGCCGCCAGTCTGGCGATCTCAACCAGATGATCTGGAAAGTGCCTGAGATCATTGCTGAACTGTCCAAGCTGTTTGTGCTTGTGCCCGGCGATGTCATCATGACCGGAACGCCGGCCGGGGTTGGCGGCGTCGTTGCCGGTGACGTGATGGAATGTGGTGTTGATGGCATCGGCACACTGACCGTCAAGGTCGCCTGATCCGTCACGAAAACAGCCTAATCCCGAAACCGTTTCATGTTTCGGGAGATATGTGGGAGGAGAAACATCATGCCGATTTACCGCCTTGGCGACAACGCACCAACGCTGCCGGACGCTGACCGCTACTGGGTGGCGCCGGATGCCAATGTCATTGGCTTGGTAACGCTGGGCAACGATGTCGGCATCTGGTTTGGCGCCACGCTGCGCGGTGATAACGAACCGATCACAGTGGGTGCCGGCACCAACATTCAGGAAGGCGTGATGGTCCATAGCGACCCCGGTTTTCCTGCCACCATCGGTGAAGGTTGCACCATCGGCCACCACGCCATCGTGCATGGCTGTACCATTGGCGACAACTCGCTGGTCGGCATGGGCGCGACTATTCTCAACGGTGCAAAGATCGGCAAGAACTGCCTGGTCGGCGCCAATGCACTGATCACCGAAGGCAAGGAATTTCATGACAATTCGCTGATTGTCGGCTCACCTGCCCGCGTCATTCGTACACTTGATGATGATGCCATTGCCGGGCTGAAACTCTCGGCGCAGAAATATATCGGCAACTGGAAGCGGTTTGCGAAAGACTTGCACGAGATCTGAACTTTGTCAGGCCACCACAGCCATCAAAGGACGCGCTTTAACACGTCGTTCCTATAGGCCTGATCCTGAATACGGAAATCCGTGGTTCCGACCTTTTCAAACCCCTGTCTCAGGTAAAAGCCGATTGCCGGGGCATTTTCGGAGTTTGTCGTCAGCCATACAGAAGCGCTGCCGGACTGGCGCGCAAACGCCAGCCCCTGTTCCAGCAACAGCAATCCAATACCTTTGCCGTGATGACGCGGCTGCACATAGAGGGTAGATATTTCGGTTGTTGAGCAGTTGGCAACCGGTGCCACCTGCCCTTCACTGACCCGGATAAATCCGTCCAAGCCGTCCTCGTTTTCCGACACCCAGATATGTTCTTTCGGATTTTCCAGCAGCGCAGAAAACCGCGCGGCAGTAAATTCAGTCAGCGCGTAGTCGGCAAAAAACGCATTCACACCGCGCCTGAGGTAGGTACCCCGCCAAACTTCGATCGAAATGGCCGCAAGAATGGCAGCGTCAGACGGGCGCGCTATCCGTATGGTCAATGCACCGCTCCCGCAGCCTCAGGCCGCACAGGCCTCACAAAGCCCACGAATTTCGATCGTGGTCTTTTCCGCTTTGAACTTCTGGCCGTTGACCCAGGTCTGCAGGCGATGGTCGATCTCATGGTCATGGAATTCACTGACCTGACCACAGGAATTGCAAATGGCAAACGCCACGGTTCCATGGTGCGATGAACAGCAATCGGTCTGGGTGTGTGCACAGGCAACGAAGGCGTTGAGGCTTTCCAGCCGGTGTACCAGCCCGAATTCCACAAGCTTTTCAAGCGCGCGATACACCTGCAACGGCGCACGGAAACCATGGTCACGCAGCTTGTCCAGAATGTTGTAGGCACTGAGTGGCCCTTGCGAACCGGACAGCGTTTCAAACACAAGCGTCTGGTTTTTGGTCAGCGCTGGAGTAATCATGATGAACCTCCTTCATTCAATGGACGGGCATCGCGGTTTCTGCCGGGCGCCGGCAGCAGACTTAGAACAAAAAGAACCACCGCTGCAACCACGATTGACGGTCCGGACGGCGTATCAAAGTGAAGTGATCCAAACAGGCCACCAATCACCGCCACCATGCCGATCAGGGCGGAAAAAATCGCCATCATTTCCGGTGTAGACGAAAAGCGCCGTGCCGCCGCCGCCGGAATGATCAATAGAGACGTAATCAGCATGATACCGACAATCTTCATGGCAATAGCAATCACCAGCGCCATCAGCAGCATGAAAAACAGCTTGGTGCGCTCCGGCTTCAAACCTTCCGCTTCTGCCAGTTCTGCGTTGACGGTAGAAGCAAGCAGCGGTTTCCACAGATAGATGATCGCGCAGATCACCAATATACCGCCGCCCCAGATCATCTGGATATCGCTTGTCGTGACCGCCAGAATGTCACCGAACAGGAAGGCAATCAGGTCAATACGCACCCATGTCATGAACGCGACCAGCACCAGACCGAAGGCCAGCGCCGAATGCGAGAGAATGCCAAGCAGCGCGTCGGCGGACAGCGCCTGACGGCGTTGCAGGAACAGCAACAGCAGCGACACCAGCGTGGCGACGATGAACACGCTGACAATCAGATTGAGTTCAAACATCAGTGAAAGTGCCACGCCCAGCAGTGCCGAATGCGCCATCGTATCGCCGAAATAGGCCATGCGCCGCCAGACGACAAAGCAGCCCAAAGGGCCGGTCATCAAGGCGATGCCGAGACCAGCCACGATTGCCCGGATGAAAAAGTCGTCAAACATGTTTGTGGCTCCCGCCAGTCTGCTGATGCTGATGGTCGTGGTTATGGGCGTGACCCTCACCATGACTATGGTCGTGATCGTGGTTTCCACAGCCGCAACCATCGTCATGGGCATGTGTGTGGGCCTGGTCATGATGGGCATGGTCATGCTCACCATGATGGTGGCCGTCATGATGATGGCCATCATCGGGATGGCAATGTTCGGTTATCGAACCGTCACTGTGCTGCACACGCCCATCCGGCAGATGGGTATGATCGTGATGGTGGCTATAAACCGCAAGCGTCTTGGCCGCAGCCGTGCCGAACAACCGCATATATTCCGGGCTCTGGCTAACCGCCTGTGGCGTGCCGGTGCAGCACACATGGCCGTTGAGACAAATCACCGTATCGGTTTCAGCCATCACCACATGCAGATCATGCGAAATCAGCAGAATGCCGCAGTTGGTTGTTTTCTTTATGTTTTTAATCAGGTCATACAGCGCGATCTCGCCAGCGAAATCCACCCCCTGCACAGGCTCGTCCAGCACCAACAGGTCCGGTTTGCGGGCAATGGCACGCGCCAGCAGCGCACGCTGAAACTCCCCGCCCGAGAGATGCTGCACCTCGGCCCGCGACAGATGCAGAATGCCGGTCGCATCCAGCGCCCGGTCAATCTCCTTGGCAGGTAGATTGCCAGTCAGGGTAATAAGCCGCCGCACAGTCAATGGCATTGTCCAGTCAACGGACAGCTTTTGCGGCACGTAACCGATCTTCAGATCGCGGGTGCGCTCCACCCGGCCTTCCGATGGTTTCAACACACCGATCGCCATTTTTGCCGTGGTGGATTTGCCAGACCCATTCGGGCCGATCAGCGTGACAATCTCCCCCCGCCCGACCGAAAAGCCGACATTGCGGACAAGCCAGCGATTGCCGCGATAAATGCCGGCACCATGAAGGTGCACCAGCCTGTTGTCGTTTTTGCCGGGAGTATGGAGCATTCGTTTTTTTTCCAAAGTCGTTGTTGCAGATGCTTATTGCATACGTTATAGCATCACATCAATATATGTAATAACATTACATTTGTCTGCAAGAGGTCCAACATGCGTTCAATCACTGCCCTGCTTTGCCTGTCTGCCAGCGTTTTCAGCTATTCCAGCGCCATGGCTGCCCCCAATGTCGTTGTGTCGATAAAGCCCATTCATTCACTGGTCGCGGCGGTCATGGACGGTGTTGGCGAACCCAAACTCATCGTTGAAGGCGCAGCCTCCCCGCACACATATAGTCTGAAGCCCTCCAACGCCAAGACGTTGCAAGACGCCGATGTGGTGTTCTGGGTTGGCCATGGTCTGGAAGCCTTCCTGGAAAAGCCCCTTGAGGCTTTGGCCACCAAGGCAACGGTCATTGAACTGGAAGATGCCAAGGGTCTGGAAAAGCTGAAATTCCGTGAAGGCGGCGCTTTTGAAGCCCATGACCATGGTGATGAAGGTCACGGTGAGCACGCCCATGGGGATGAAGGTCACGACCACGCCCATGAAGAAGGTGAACACAAGGACGGAGAACACGCCCACGAGGCCGAGAAAGGTCATGATCACGCTGGCCACGACCACGGCGAATATGACATGCATCTGTGGTTGGACCCGATGAATGCCAAGGCCATGGCCGCTGCCATTGAAACGACGCTTATTCAGGCAGACCCGTCCAATGCCGCCAAATATCAGGAAAACGCCAAGAAGCTGATGGAGAACCTCGACAAGCTCGACACCGAGCTTGCTACGACGCTTGAACCTGTGAAGGACAAGCCATTCGTGGTGTTCCACGATGCCTACCAGTATTTCGAACACCGCTATAAGGTGCGCGTTGCCGGCTCCATCACCGTCAGCCCGGAAACCATGCCCGGTGCCGACCGCGTGCGCCAGATCCACGACAAGATCAAGAGCCTCAATGCGACCTGCGTGTTTGCAGAACCGCAGTTTGAACCGAAGCTGGTCAGGGTCGTGACCGAAGGCACTGACGCCAAGTCGGGAACGCTGGATCCGGAAGCAGCAACCTTCAAGGAAGGCCCATCGCTCTATTTCGACCTGATGCGCGGCATCGCCACCTCGATCAAGGATTGCCTGTCTTAACGACGGCAACATCATCGGCCAGAAACGGTTCAGCGGCTTTCGGCCGATGATTGCAGATGCTAGGGCGCACACAGCCTCACCCGACCTTCGTCATCATAGGGCTTTTCCCTAGGATGACGCCGAGAGCTCCGAAGACGCAACAATCGACGTCTGCTCACTCAACACCCCAATCATCTCCTCGCGCGCAACCCAATTGCCCATGTCGCATTTACGCAATCCGGCCCGTTGTGCCAAATTGAGAAGCATCAAGTTTCTCGCGTGAAAGATGCAGACAGCGGCAATCTGCCATTCATCAAATATCCTGAGTATAAAATGCAGGAAATGCCTGCAAAATGAACTCTCAAGGCGCGATTTTAATCTCGCCGCTGCCTATTTTGGATGCGTTGCATTTTGCCTGTATAATTTGGCCGCATAAAAATTAAAAATTGTCGCTCATTGGCGTGGTTTGCTATTATAATGTCGCAAACTGGATATCCAGTTCAAGGTTTCCAAGCAAGGAATTGTGCTTTCGCAACGGAGCATGGACACTATGAGCAAAATCGGCCCGAAAAAACGCTCGATAGTCTTTTTTCTCGTTCCTCAATTTACGATGCTGCCCTTCATGGGCGCAGTTGAGACATTGCGAATAGCCAACAGAATGCTGGGCTATGATGCCTATGAATGGCGGCTGGCCTCCGCTGACGGGCTGAAGGTCCAGTCCTCCGCTGGCATCTCTCTTGACGTCGATACCTCGCTCGCCGACGAGCGTCGCAATCTGAGTGGTGACAAGCGCTCCAACATGGTCATCGTCTGTTCGGGCATCGATATAGAGCAGTATCACAACAAGTCCGTGAATGCCTGGCTGCGCGAGGCCTATAACCGCGGAATCTCGGTCGGCAGCCTCTGTACCGCCGCCCATATTCTGGCACAGGCCGGCCTGCTGAATGGCAAGCGCTGCGCGATCCACTGGGAAAACCTGCCCGGCTTTTCGGAAAACTTCCCGCAGGTCGAGGTCTATGCCGACCTCTACGAGGTCGACAGCAACATCTACACCTGCGCCGGTGGCACGGCCTCACTGGACATGATGCTGAACCTGATCGGACAGGATTTTGGAGACAACCTCGTCAACCGCGTCTGCGAACAGCAATTGACTGACCGGGTGCGCAACCCGCGTGACCGCCAGCGCCTGCCGCTGCGGGCCCGGCTGGGCGTACAGAACGGCAAGGTGCTGTCGATCATCGAACTGATGGAAAGCAATCTGTCCGAACCGCTGTCGCTGCTTGATATTGCCGATGGTGCCGATCTGTCCCGCCGTCAGGTGGAGCGACTGTTCCGGCAGGAAATGGGCCGCTCACCAGCCCGTTATTACCTTGAAATCCGCCTTGACCGGGCGCGCCATCTGCTGGTGCAGTCGGCCATGCCGGTGGTCGAGGTGGCCGTTGCCTGCGGTTTTGTCTCCGCATCGCATTTTTCGAAGTGTTATCGCGAAATCTACAATCGTTCACCGCAGCAGGAGCGTGCGGAACGCAAGATTGTCGTGTCATCGCTGCGCAAGGAACCGATTGCCTTCATGTCCGGCCCGCACTAAACCTGACATACTGAATTGGCCCAGATTGACATGGGCCACACCAACAGGGGCAGAGCGGCAAAAGCCGCAAATGAAAACAACGATAAGGCGCATTACAAATAGGGTTTGACGGCGGCCAGAATGTCTTCTGCCGTACTGCCGTGACCGGCCCTCTGCCCCGCCTCACCATGCAACCATACTGCCGCTGCCGCCGCCTCAAAGGCTGGCACGCCCTGAGCCAGCAGGCCGCCAACAATGCCCGACAGCACATCACCGGAACCGGCCGTCGCCAGATTGGGCGGCGCATTGGCATTGATCAGTGCCCGACCATCCGGCGCGGCAATCACCGTATCGGCACCCTTGTAGATCACAACCGCATGCGAACGGGCGCTCGCTGCCCGCGCCTTCTCAACCTTGCTCAGGTGATCGTCGGCGGCAATGTCGGGAAACAGCCGGGCAAACTCACCCCCATGTGGCGTCATCACCCGTGGTGCCTGCGCTTTGGCAAACACCTCAAACAGCAAATCCGTCTCATCACGAAAGGCAGTAATCGCATCCGCATCCAGCACCAGTGCCTTGTCGGCCAATTCAGGCACGAACTGGCGGATCTTCTGCAGATCCGAAAAACCGGGACCGATGACAAATGTCGCATGACGACTGTCTGTTAGCCAGTCCTGCAGATGCTGCACAGTGTCGATTGCTGTCAGCATCACTGCGGTCAGCGTCGCAGCCAGAACCGGCAGGGCGTCGGACGGTGCTGCAACGGTCACAAGGCCAGCGCCGGTTTTCAAACCGGCACCCGCCGAAAGCCTTGCAGCACCAGTGGCATATTGCGGCCCGCAAAATACCGTCAGATGACCGCGTGTGAACTTGTGCGAAGCAGAACCGGGATGCGCCAAATGGTCCTGCCAGAACAGTGGATCATTTTGCGCCAGCCGGTCGCTATGTCGCTCCAGAATGCGCTGGGGAATGCCAATATCAAACACTTCGATCTCGCCGGCCAGTTCCCGACCCGGCATCAGCAGATGGCCGGGTTTGAGCGCCATGAAGGTTACGGTGTGGCGAGCTTTCAGCGCAGCGCCCAAAATCGTGCCACGCTGGCCACAGACACCCGACGGCAGGTCCGCAGCCACCACATCCAACTGTAGCCCGTTGATCGTTTCAAACAGCGCGGCCACGGTTTCCGGCACGTCACGTGACAATCCGGCCCCAAACAACGCATCAACAACCACATCGCCGACTTCAGGCGTATAGCTTTCCATCGGTTTGCTGTTGATGGGACAAGCCAGCATGGCGCGCCGCGCATCACCGCAGAGCCTGTCCTGACCACCCAAATGAAAAACAAGCGGTGCAGCACCGCAGGCAGCAAGGGCGGCCGCCGCCACATAACCATCGCCACCATTATTGCCCGGCCCGCACAGCACGATGTAACGCCCAGCCTCTGGGTAATGGCGCAGCACCAGTGCGGATATCGCCTGCCCTGCCCGCTCCATCAGCGCATAGGAGGAAAGCCCGCTATCGGCAGCATCCTTGTCGATGGCAGTCATGGCGGACGGGCTATAAAGGCAATGGCGAGCGGAAAACTTCATGCTGAATATTGATAGCAATTTGGCTGCCAAATCAATGTGCATAAAACAGGCAGGCCGCCTCGCCCAAATTATACGCAATTGACTATATTTTCATCAAATGACGATGCAATTAGCAAAATATAAACCGGCGAAAATTCATATGGAAAATACGAAATAATGACACATTAACGCACCATTTTTGGCAAAACAGTGCTGTTTTTTGATGCAAATCAGGTCAAACTACATTCGTTGGATGCTTTTTTGAGAAAAAATACAAAATCTTCGTTTCAATTTGGCATGCTATGTGCATTCTGTTCGGGAGGCGGGCAGACCCTGCTTTAACGGGAGAAGCGGAGAGATATTTTCAAATGAAAAAGATCGAAGCGATCATTAAGCCTTTCAAGCTCGACGAAGTGAAGGAAGCCCTTCAGGAAGTCGGTCTTCAGGGAATAACTGTAACTGAAGCAAAAGGCTTCGGTCGCCAAAAAGGCCATACCGAACTTTATCGCGGTGCTGAATACGTCGTCGACTTTCTGCCCAAGGTGAAGGTCGAGGTTGTTTTGGCTGACGAAAATGCAGATGCAGTGATCGAAGCAATACGAAATGCGGCCCAGACAGGCCGTATCGGTGACGGCAAGATTTTCGTCTCGAATGTAGAAGAAGTCATCCGTATCCGGACAGGTGAAACGGGCGTTGACGCCATATAAAAAAGCACCTGAGTCCGGAAACTGGCTCAGGTAAATCGCCACCTCGTCATCCCACACTCAAGGAAAACCTTAAAATGACGACTGCAAATGATATCTTGAAACAGATCAAGGACAACGACGTAAAGTTCGTCGATCTGCGCTTCACGGACCCCAAGGGCAAGCTGCAACACGTTACCATGGACGTTGTCTGTGTTGACGAAGACATGTTTGCCGATGGCGTAATGTTCGACGGCTCGTCTATTGCCGGCTGGAAGGCTATCAACGAATCCGACATGGTTCTGATGCCCGACCCTGCGACGGTTCACATGGACCCATTCTTCGCACAGTCCACCATGGTCATCCTTTGCGACATTCTCGACCCTGTCTCGGGTGAATCCTACAACCGCGACCCGCGCGGCACTGCCAAGAAGGCAGAAGCCTACCTCAAGGCATCCGGTATCGGCGACACGGTTTTCGTTGGCCCCGAGCCAGAATTTTTCGTCTTCGACGACGTCAAGTACAAGGCCGACCCGTACAACACCGGCTTCAAGCTTGATTCTTCCGAGCTGCCGTCCAACGACGACACCGATTATGAGACAGGCAACCTCGGCCACCGTCCGCGCGTCAAGGGTGGTTACTTCCCTGTTCCGCCAATCGACAGCCTGCAGGACATGCGTTCCGAAATGCTCACGGTTCTCTCGGAAATGGGCGTTGTCGTTGAAAAGCATCACCACGAAGTGGCATCTGCCCAGCACGAACTTGGTGTGAAGTTTGACACGCTGGTTCACAGCGCCGACAAGATGCAGATCTACAAATATGTCGTGCACCAGGTTGCCAACGCTTACGGCAAGACCGCAACCTTCATGCCGAAGCCAATCTTCGGTGACAATGGTTCGGGCATGCACGTTCACCAGTCCATCTGGAAGGGCGGCAAGCCAACCTTCGCTGGCGACGAATATGCAGGTCTGTCTGAAAGCTGCCTGTACTACATCGGCGGCATCATCAAGCACGCCAAGGCCATCAACGCCTTCACCAACCCGACAACCAACTCCTACAAGCGTCTGGTACCTGGTTATGAAGCGCCTGTTCTGTTGGCATACTCCGCTCGTAACCGTTCTGCTTCGTGCCGTATTCCATTCGGCTCCAACCCGAAGGCAAAGCGCGTTGAAGTCCGCTTCCCGGACCCGACACAGAACCCGTACCTCGGTTTTGCAGCAATGCTGATGGCTGGTCTCGACGGCATCAAGAACAAGATCCATCCTGGCAAGCCAATGGACAAGGATCTCTACGATCTTCCTGCAAAGGAATTGAAGAAGATCCCAACCGTCTGCGGCTCGTTGCGTGAAGCGCTTGAAAGCCTCGACAAGGACCGCAAGTTCCTGACGGCTGGCGGCGTGTTCGATGACGACCAGATCGACAGCTTCATCGAGCTGAAGATGCAGGAAGTCATGCGTTTCGAAATGACCCCGCATCCAGTCGAATTCGACATGTACTACTCGGCTTGATAATGGATATGCGCTGGCTCTGCTGGCGCATTTCTTTTTTAAGCGGCGGCTCACGGGCCGCCGTTTTTTATGGCATCAATTCAATTCTTATTCGTGGGTCGCACAGACCGACACGCGAACTGGCGGTATGGCCAGACATTGCCTGAAGTGGAATACAAGACATGAGCGCAGAAACCTCGCAACCCCGGCTGTTAGACTGGGTCATCTTCCTTCTTGCGCCCTTGTGTTTCGCTACCAACATCATTTTCGGCCGCGGCGTGATTGGCGAAGTCGCCCCTTTCACCACCGCCTTCATTCGCTGGACCGCATCGGCTCTCATCATGGCGCCCTTCGTTTATGCCGACCGCAAGGCCTGCATCGACTTCGTGCGCAACAACAGCATGTTGTGGCTGGTCATCGGTTTTCTCGGCATGGGTATTTGCGGTGGCGTCGTCTACTGGTCGCTGAACTACACATCCGCTGCCAACGGCACGCTGATCTACACGACATCGGCGCTGTTCATCATCATCTTCCAGCGTTTCTTCCAGAACCGGCCGATACGCCCGCTGGAAGTTGCCGGCATGATCATCGCTTTTGCCGGCGTGACCGTCATTGTGCTGAAGGGTGATATCAACGCCCTACTGCATCTCAACTTCAACCTTGGCGATTTCGGTATCCTGACGGCCGCCATTGCCTTTGCGGTCTATTCGCTGCTTTTGCGCAAACCTGCCGTCAACAAGCTGAAGTCCTTCAGCCTGTTTGGTCTGATTGCCGCATCAGGCGCCCTGGTGCTGCTGCCAATTACGGTGGTGGAATTTGCGCAAGGCGGCAGCCTGCCGGTTACTGCCACAGCCTGGATGAAGATGGCTGGCATCATTCTCATCGCTTCACTAGCGGCATTCCTGTGTTTTACCCATACGGTGCGGGTGTTTGGACCCACCACGGCCGGTGTGACGCTCTACATCATGCCACCAATTTCCATCGTGCTGGCCTGGCTATTTCTTGCCGAAACTTTCGAAACCTATCACGCCATAGGGATCGTTCTTGTCATGAGTGGCGTTATTCTTGCAACAGCGCCAATCGGGCGACGCATGAAAGGGCCAAAAACCATAAACACTTGATATCTGCAGCAAGACGTCCCAAATTATTCTTCGAAAGGATGTTTCAGCCATGAAGCAAAGAAATGCAAAATTCACGATCGGAGAAGTGGTTCGTCACAGGATATTTCCTTTCCGCGGCGTTATCTTTGATGTCGATGCGGAATTTTCCAATACGGAAGAATGGTGGAACTCGATACCGGCAGAAATCCGTCCCGAACGCGACCAGCCCTTTTATCACCTGCTGGCCGAAAACGATGACACGGAATATGTCGCCTATGTTTCGGAACAGAATCTGATCCATGACGATAGTGGAAAGCCTCTGCGCAATCCCAACATCACCAGGATCTTCGATACGGATTCCGGCGGCCACTTGAAACCCAAGCCGATCATGTCGCACTAAACACAACAGAACCGGCCTCCCAGGCCGGTTTTTTTGTGGGCGCGCGGGGGAAGCATAACCCCTCCCAACGCTCCCCACCCCAAAAAACGCGCATAAAAAAACCGGCCACAGGGGCCGGTTTTTTCTGTCTCTTGCGAAACGAATTATTGTGCAGGTGCAGTCTTTGCAGCTTCCTGAGCGGCTTCGAGCTTCTTGCGAGCCTCTTCAGCCTTCTTCTGCATGCCTTCCTGCAGGGTGCGCTGGCTTTCAGCCAACTGCGACTGCGAGATTGCTTCGCCATCATAAGCACCGGTGAAGCCGTTCAGGGCAATCTTGATCGGGTTTGGTGCGCGGCGGAAGTTGATCGATGTAAAGACCACTTCGTTGCCCTTCTTCAGGCTGGCGATCATCGCATCTGTCAGTGGTACTTCAGCGGTGCACTTGTCTGGAAGGCAAACTGCGTAATCAAGCTGAACGCCCTTGGCGCCGTCGATCTGCATCATAACGCCAGGAGGAATAAGACGTGCGGACGGCACGGAAACCTGCAGGATCTTGCGGTTTACCTTGCCTGTAACGCTGATGAGGCCAACGGCAGTGATCATCTGGCCGTTCTGCGCCAGAACAACGTTCTGAACGACGCAAACGTCGTTGTCTTCCTGCTTGGAGCAAGTCTTGAACCAGCCGAGTGGCGGTGCGCCAGCCGGAGCCGCAGCCTGCTGAGCCTGGGAAACAGCCGGGGCGGAAACGGCGCCAATGGAAAGAACGAGAGCGGACAGTGCTGTCCGGGTGAACTTGTTTGCCTTGTACATCATAAGAGTTCCGTCTCCTGAAATTCGGTCGGGTCAGTTTTGAACCTATGCCCGTCGTTGGCGCGATCCGCTTACCTGTTCAACTGTCTTTCAATTGAGGCAAATGCGTGACCCACCAATTCTGGCACACCTGTTACATGTCGAATGCGTCGATATCCAGCATTTCTTTAAGAATTTTGACGACTGCCTTAAGATTTCCCGACCATTCATGTCTGTAGACCGACGCCTGTGGTAAATTCCGCAGGAATCAGACAACCGACTTCCGCATAGGAGATTGAAATGCGCAGATGCCTGATGGCTGTCATTCCGGCCTTGCTGCTCAGCAGCGCAGCGCTGGCCGAACCTGTCCATGGCATTTCCATGCACGGCACACCTGCCCTTCCGGCAGATTACAAGAGCTTCCCTTACGTGAACCCGAACGTTAAAAAGGGCGGCAAGATTGCCTATGGCGTGGTCGGTACCTTCGATAGCCTCAATCCCTTTGTCTTGAGGGGCATGCGCACCACCGCACGCGGCGTGTGGGACCCTGATTTCGGCAACCTGCTTTATGAACCGTTGATGCAACGGTCCAATGACGAACCCTTCTCGCTTTACGGCCTGTTGGCCGAAAGTGTCGAATGGGACGACGAGCGCACCTACACCCAGTTCAACCTCAATCCAAAGGCGCGTTGGCAGGACGGCAAGCCGGTAACACCTGAAGACGTGATGTTCACGCTTGAACTGTTGAAGGAGAAGGGCCGCCCTCCTTTCAACAACCGCCTGACCGCGGTGGAAAAAATGGAAAAAGTTGGCGAACACGGCGTGCGTTTTACCTTTAACGACAAGGCCAATCGCGAAACACCGCTGATTCTCGCCTCATCGACCCCTATCCTGCCCAAACACGCCATCGATGCGGAAACCTTTGAAAAGGCAGGCCTTGGCCCGGTTGTCGGTTCCGGCCCCTACAAGATAAAGTCGATGCGCCCGGGTGAAAAGATCATCTGGGAACGCGACCCCAATTATTGGGGTAAGGATGTGCCGTCCAAGGTCGGTTTCGATAATTACGACGAAATCAGCATTACCTATTTCCTGCAGGTCAATTCGATGTTCGAAGCCTTCAAAAAGGGCGATATCGACATGTATCCGGAAGGTGATGCCATTAATGGCAATGCCGATTCGTCGCATTGGGGCAGCGCCTACAACTTCCCCGCCGCCAACCGTGGCGACATATTGAAAGAAGTGTTCGAACCGCGCCTGCCTTCTGGCATGTTCGGTTTCGTGTTCAACACCCGCAAGCCTATCTTCGCCGATGAAAAGGTGCGCGAAGGCCTGTCCTACGTGCTGGATTTTGAATGGCTAAACCGCAACATTCTCGGTGGCGCCTTCAGTCGCACCCAGAGTTACTGGCAAAATTCATCGCTGGGTGCCTATGGCAACCCGGCCAATGAAAAGGAACTGGCCTTGCTCGGCGATGCCGCCAAGCGCCTGTCACCAGAAATACTTGCCGGAACCTATATGATGCCCGTGAGCGATGGTTCGGGCGCCGACCGCAAGGTGCTGCGCAAGGCCGTCGATCTGCTGCAGGAGGCCGGTTACAAGATCACCGGTGGCCGCATGGTCGATGCCAATGGCAGACAACTGGCCTTTGAGGTGATGACCCAGAACCCGGCGCAGGAACGCATTGCACTGGCCTATCAGCGGTCGCTGAAGCTGATTGGCGTCAACATGGCCATTCGCTCTGTCGATGACGGTCAGTATCAGGCCCGGTCAAACAATTTTGATTACGATATGATCATCCGCTCGTTCCCGTCGTCGCTGTCCCCGGGTATCGAGCAATATAACCGCTGGGATTCGACCTCCAGAGATGCGCCGGGCAGCTTCAACTATGCCGGCGCGGCAGACCCCGATATCGACCGCATGATCGAGGCGCTGCTGCAGGCACGCTCCACCGAGGATTTTGAAGCCGCGGTGCGCGGCTATGATCGCCTGCTGGTGTCAGGCCACTACGTCATTCCGCTTTATTACATTGGCGCGCAGTGGGTGGCCCACTGGAAACATCTCGGCAAACCGGATGTAACGCCACTTTTCGGCTATCAAAAACCGGTATGGTGGGACAATAGAGCTCAATAACAGGCGCGCCCAATAATCCCGGCAATAATGCCTTCCAGGACCAGGAGCCATGAGGCAAAACCGGGCGGTTACGTCGAGGTAACCGGTTGAATGGCGGCGTTGAAATGCATAAATGCCTGCATATTTCAAAATTGACGTAAGGAAACACCATGCTGCGGCTTACTATTGATATCGTTTCGGATGTGGTCTGCCCATGGTGCTACCTCGGCAAGGCACGGCTGGATCTGGCCATTGCAGAAGTGCAGGACAAGATCGGTTTTGACATCAACTGGCGCCCTTACCGCCTGAATCCGGATTACCCGCCAGAAGGTGTGGACCAGAAGGCAGAGCTTGAAAAGAAGCTGGGCGGCAAGGAAAAGGTTGAAAAGGCCCACGGCATCCTGACCGATCTCGGCAAGGAAGTCGGCATTGCCTTCGACTTCGACGCCATCAAGATCGGCCCCAACACGCTGGACGCACACCGCCTCGCACTTTGGGCTCATTCCGAGAACCGCGAATTGCAGGACAAGGTCATTTCCCTGCTGTTCAAGGCCAACTTTGAAGAGGGTCGCAATGTCGGTGATCACGCTGTTCTTCTCGACATTGCCGAGCAGGCTGGCATGGACCGCAAGGTGGTTGAAAAGCTGCTGGCATCCGACGCCGACAAGGACACAATTGTCGCTGAAATTGATGCAGCGCAGCAAATGGGCGTCAATGGAGTGCCATTTTTCATTGTAGATCATCAGTACGCTATAAGCGGTGCACAAACTGCGGATGTTTTGGTCAATGCTTTTAAAGAGATTGCAAAACTCAAAGAGCAGGCTCATAGGGAATTGAACTGACCGTCAGACCTCCCGCTGTCGGCACTCCCCGCACTTAAAAACTCGAGTTTGATCCTGTGTTCGACAGCACACTGAAAGGCATTCTTATTGCCTTTGCGTCCTTCGCCGCATTCGCTTGGAGCGATGCCAGCGTAAAATTGATCGAGGGGCAAATCTCCCCGATCGAATCGGCATTTTTTGGTGCCGTGTTCGGCACGGTTGCCCTTCCATTCCTGCGCAAAAGAAAAGACCAGTGGCGCGATGTGCTGCGCACCACCAACCGGCCGCTATGGTTGCTTCGTTTCGTGTCGTCAGGCATGGGCGCCATTGGCAGTGTAACCGCCTTTACCCACCTCTCAATGGCAGAAGCCTTTGCGCTGATCTTCCTGTTACCGTCCTTCGTCACCATCATGTCGGTGGTGTTTCTGAAAGAACAGGTTGGCATCAAGCGCTGGTCCGCCGTCATCATCGGTTTTGCCGGTGTATTGATCATTCTGCGCCCAGGTTTCCGTGAGCTGTCGATCGGCCATCTCGGCGCGATCGTCGGCGGCTTGAGCGGTGCGCTCTCCATCGTCATCTTCCGCGCCATGGGCCCGTCGGAAAAGAACATTTCGCTTTATGGCGCCGGTGTTCTCGGCACGCTGTTCCTCTGTGGTCTGGCCATGATCCCGGATTTCCAGCCACCCAATGCCGAACAATGGCTGTGGCTCGCCGGATACGGCCTGTTTGCAGCACTTGCCAACGTGCTGTTGATGTATGCCGCGCAATATGCGCCAGCCACGGTGATTGGCCCAACTCAATATAGCCAGATGTTGTGGGCTATTCTGTTCGGTTATCTGATCTTCGGCGACCATGTCGACCAGTGGATGCTGTGTGGTATCGTGCTGATCATCGGTTCCGGCATGTTGACGCTGATCCGTGAAAAGCAGCGCCACACGCCGCTGCCAAGCTCGGTTGCCGCCGATCAGAACGTCGCATTGGCGATCACACCGGAAAACCAAGACACAGATACCAAGGCCTGAAAGCTCGCTTTGAACACAGCGCCCCGAAACCCATGACAGTTTCGGGGTTCAAATCCCACCGTTGACATTGGCCCTATGATGGTCTGGCCATCAGACGCCGTGACGTTTAAACCAAGGTGCATCAATACCCTCTGTTGAGGGTCAGCGCATAATTCACCTTGGCATGTCATGATACCCGTCGCACTTCCTTCCGTAGAATTTCTGGTCATTGTCGGTCTGCTGTTCCTCACCACTCTGGTGTGGTTTGTCTGGACCGTGTGGTTGCTGTTTTTCCGCAAAAGCCAGAAGCCCTGGGCAAACCACTGGTTTGCACTCTATGGCCTGACGACCTTTCCAGCGCTGTTCACCCTCTACCACGTTGTGACCTTCTCGCTGGAAATGCGCACACTGGACAGGGAGCGTGAGAATAACTTTGCGCCGACACTGACCAGCAGCGAGCGGATCGGCCAGATCGATATGCCCGAAGGCACCAAACTGCGCCTGGCGGCGGCCCAGAAACTGGAATCATTCGGCCGCGCCACCTTCCCGCATCCGGTCGAGATTGCCGGTATCAATGCGCTGGCTGTCGATCGTTACATCACCATAAAATATGACGACAGCTACAATGTCACCGGTTTTGCGCCGGATAATATGCAGGTCGTCGGCGAAGGCACGAGCGAACAGCAGGGCTGGACCTGCAAGGCGGCAACGCCAGTAGAGTTCGACGTGAATGAAGATGGCAGCGTCAAAGCCTTCAAGCGCTGTGTGCTGGCGGCGGGCAATGCGGCAGATGGCATAAGCCTGCCTTCGGGCACTGAGGTCTGGACCTCAACCGGCAATGTCTACACCGATGGTTTTACCGATACCGATCGCTGGGTGATGGACATACCACGTGACAAGACCGTGTTGGTCGACGGGCTGGAGATTGCAAGCCCGCGCATCCTGCTGGACGACCGCAAACAACTCTATGAAGTCAGCAGTGGAAGCTTGGCCAAAGACACAAGTTTTGGTGCAAACACCTATCCTGCCGGCACCCTCGTCCGCTTTAATCCGCGCCAAATCCGCGACAGTTACCCAAATGCCTGGCTGCTGACGCCGAAGGAAGGCGTCGAGGATGACGCCATTCTGCTGCCGCCTGATGGCACAGTGCTGGACCGGGCAGGCAAGGTGCTGGCCACCCTGCCCCGATAGTCTCTCAGCCCTTTGCCAGTTCCGCCAGTTGCGTCATGACCATGGCTGCACCGGCCAGACGTTTTTCCGGCGTCGGCAGGTCGCGGGTCAGGAACACGCTGTGATCCGGCCTGATCTTGGCCAGTGAGCCCTGCTTGGCGATGTACCCGACCAGACCGGCCGGGTTGGGGAATTCGCGGTTGCGGAACTGCACGACAACGCCCTTCGGGCCAGCATCCAGCTTTTCGACATTGGCGGTGCGGCACAGCGACTTGATGTAAACCACCTTGAGCAGGTGCTGCACTTCCTTTGGCAATGGGCCGAAACGGTCGATCATCTCCGCACCGAAACCATCGATTTCCGAAAGCTCGGTCAGTTCGCCAAGGCGACGGTAAAGACCCATGCGCAGATGCAGATCCGGCACGTAATTTTCCGGGATCATCACCGATGTGCCAAGCGAGATCTGCGGCGACCAGCCGCTTTCCTGCACATCGTCATCGCCCTTCACTTCGGCAACCGCCTCTTCCAGCATCTGCTGGTAGAGTTCAAAACCGACTTCCTTGATATGGCCGGACTGTTCTTCGCCCAGCAGGTTGCCGGCACCACGAATATCAAGGTCATGGCTGGCCAGCTGGAAACCGGCACCCAGCGTGTCGAGTGACTGCAGCACCTTCAACCGGCGCTCGGCCATGGTTGTCAGCACCTTGTTGACCGGCAGGGTAAACAGCGCGAAAGCACGAACCTTGGAACGACCGACACGACCCCGCAGCTGGTAAAGCTGCGCCAGACCGAACATGTCGGCACGGTGTACGATCAGCGTGTTGGCCGTCGGCACATCAAGCCCGGATTCAACGATGGTGGTAGACAACAGCACGTCATATTTGCCGTCATAGAAGGCATTCATGATGTCTTCCAGCTCACCGGCCGCCATCTGGCCGTGGGCGACGGCAACACGCAGCTCCGGCACATCCGATTGCAGGAAGGCATGAATGTCCGCAAGGTCAGCCAGGCGCGGGCAGACATAGAAACTCTGGCCGCCACGGTAATGTTCACGCATCAGCGTTTCGCGAATGACCAGCGCGTCAAACGGCGAAATGAAGGTGCGCACCGCCATGCGGTCAACCGGCGGCGTGGTGATCAGCGACAATTCGCGCACCCCGGTCATCGCCAGCTGCAGGGTACGCGGAATAGGCGTGGCAGACAAAGTCAGCACGTGAATATCGCCTTTCAGCTCCTTCAAACGTTCCTTGTGTTTGACGCCGAAATGCTGCTCTTCATCGATAATCAGCAGGCCAAGATTGGCAAAGCTGATGCCCTGACCGAGCAGCGCATGGGTACCAACGACGATATCCGTCTTCCCCTCGGCCACTTCCTTTTTTGTCAGCGCCAGTTCCTTAGTACCAACAAGACGCGAGGCCTGTTGCACGCGGATCGGCAGGCCACGGAAACGTTCCGAGAAGGTACGGAAGTGCTGGCGGGCCAACAGCGTGGTTGGCACGACAACCGCCACCTGCACGCCATTCATGGCGGCGAGGAAGGCAGCACGCAGCGCAACTTCTGTCTTGCCAAAGCCCACATCACCGCAAATCAGGCGGTCCATCGGCCGGCCAAGACCAAGATCGTCACGGATGGAATCGATGGCGTTCAGCTGGTCTTCGGTTTCATCATAGGGGAAACGCGCCGCAAACTCGTCGTAAAGACCATCCGGCGCCACCAGCACCGGTGCCTTGCGCACCATGCGTTCGGCCGCCACGCGAATAAGATCGCCGGCCATATCCAGCAGGCGTTTCTTGAGCTTGGCCTTGCGCATCTGCCAGGCGCCACCGCCCAGCTTGTCGAGTTGCGCTTCGGCAGCATCGGAACCGTAACGCGACAGAAGATCGATGTTTTCGACCGGCAGGAACAGCTTGGCATCATCGGCATAATGCAGTTCCAGGCAGTCACGTGGCGCACCCGCAGCCTCAATGGTGCGAAGCCCGACGAACTTGCCGATACCATGTTCAGCATGCACGACCAGCGAACCGACATCGAGACCGGCCACTTCCGAAATGAAGTCGGCGGCCCGCTTGCGACGCTTGGAGCGGCGTACCATACGGTCGCCGAGAATATCCTGTTCGCCAATGACAGCGAGATTGCCGGTTTCAAAGCCGGCTTCAAGGCTCAGCACCGCAGACGCCGCCTCGCCCTTGCCGAGCTTGTCTACCTCTTTCAGCGCCTGTATCGGCTTGATCTTTTCAAGGCCGTGTTCGTTCAACACCTGCAACAGGCGGTCGAGAGAACCTTCCGACCAGCCGGTAATCAGCACCTTCCAGCCCTTGGCGCGCTTGTCTGCAATGTGCTTGACGGCAAGATCAAACACATTGACCCGCTCTTCATCGGTATTTTCGGTGACGGGCCGTGCCCACCGTGGCCCGGTATGGGCATCCAGCGTCGCAACCGGCCGACCGGCAACATCATGTTCATTGAACGGTGTCAGGCGAATGGCGCTGACGGCCTCCAGCGTCGCCTCGAAGCCCTTTCCGTCAAGGTAGAGCTGGCCCGGGGATACCGGCTTGTAGGGTGCGCCCTGCGTTGCGCCCTTGGTCTCGCCGGAGGTGCGGCGCGCTTCAAAATAGTCCAGCACCAGCTTGGAACGTTCGGCCGCAGCCTCGCGTGCCGTATGGTCGGTGACGATGCGGAAGCCCGCGAGATAATCGAAGGCCGTTTCCAGCTTTTCGTAAAACAGCGGCAGCCAGTGTTCCATGCCGGCATAACGGCGGCCTTCGGATACGGCCTGATAGAGAGCGTCGTCGCGGGTCGCGGCACCAAACAGCGACAGGTAATTCTTGCGGAAACGGGCAATCGTATCCGGTGTCAGCGTCACTTCGCTCATCGGGTTGAGATCCAGCGAACGCGCCTGTCCAATGGTGCGCTGGCTGGCCGGATCGAAGGTGCGAATGCTTTCCAGCGTATCGCCAAAAAAGTCCAGGCGCACAGGCTCTTCCGTGCCGGGCACGAACACGTCGAGAATGCCACCACGCACGGCAAATTCGCCGACTTCACGCACCGTCGCTACACGGTCAAAACCGTTGCGCTCCAGCCGTGCAGCAATGTCATCCATCCGGATCTGGTTGCCGGGCTTGGCCGAAAACGCCAGACTTTCAATGATGTCGCGCGGCGCCATCTTCTGCAACATGGCATTGACGGTGACGAGAACGATGGCCGGATGCGGTTTCTTGCCGTGGCTGATCAGGCCGGACAATGCCGCCAGCCGCCTTGCCGAGGTGTCGGCACTGGGTGACACGCGGTCATAGGGCAAGCAATCCCAGGCAGGCAGCGTCAGCACCGGAATGTCAGGCGCAACGAAACCCAGCATCTGCTCAAGATCGGCCATGCGCTGGCCATCGGACATCACATAGGCGATGGATTGCCCGGTGCGCGCCATCTCCGCAAGCAAGATCGCTTCCATGCCTGACGGCACATTGCCGATGGTCAGGGATGTATCGAAGGAAAGAACTGTCTTGGCGTCAAAACCGGGGATCATGGGCGTGTACTTCACAAACTTGACGCATGCCGCAGAAAAACAGAACGGTTTTTGCGAAACGACAGGCGTAAAAACAAACAGTTAAAGCGTGACGCATGAAGCCGTTTCATGCGGCGAGCCCTGATCAGTTGGTAACCGGCCTGATCAGTTGGTGACCGGATCGAAGTCTGGCCGGTAGGAAGCAATGCGTTCAAACAGCGGTGTCTGGAAACGTTCTGGCACAGGCAGAGCGCCCGTCACCATCTTTACGAGGTCATTGTCTTCCTCGTTCATAATGACTTCCAGCTCGTCCAGTTCCACGTCCGTCAGATCGGCAATGTTTTCCTCAGCAAACTGGCCCAGCACCAGATCCATTTCGCGGATACCACGATGCCAGCAACGGTAGAGGATCCGTCTGCGACGCTCATCGAGGTCCACGCTGCTTCTCACCAGTCCTGTCATCGTATTTCCTTCCTGTACGGGTGCACGATACGCGATCCGGTCATGCCATCTGCCGCTTCATTCCCACCCCTGTTGTCAGTTGTTATCACAGACAACAGGAACAGCCGAACTTTGCGGGAAAACAACCGGATCGAAACTGCCAGCGTGCCCTTCAATTCATGCCTTATATATTGCGATCTCCTATAGAACAGGACAGGAACGTTTGGGAACCTGTTTTGTGCATTTATTTGCGTCACATCCGCAAACTGCTGGTGAAAAAACGCTGTTTATCTGCTGGCAGCTCTTGCATTGAACGACACCTTCCCCGATTTTGCCGCCATGCGCCCAACACTGCTTGACCCGTTATTTGCCTCCATCTCGACACTGCCGGGCGTCGGTCCGAAACTTGCCGACCTGTTGGCAAGGTTGCTGGGCCGCGAAAATGCCGATGACTGCCGCGTTATCGACCTGCTGTTTCACGCCCCGTCAGGCGTTATCGACCGCAGAAACCAGCCCGGAATTGCGCTGGCACCAACCGGCTCCATTGTCACCATCAAGGGACGTGTGGACCGCCACCAGCCACCACCACCCGGCAATCGCTCGGTTCCCTACCGCGTGTTCATTCACGATGATACCGGTGAGCTGGCGTTGACCTTTTTCCATGCCAAGGGTGGCTGGCTGATGAAGGCGCTGCCGATTGACGAGGAAGTTCTGATCAGCGGCAAGGTCGACTGGTTTAATGGCCGCGCCTCCATGGTGCATCCCGATTTCATGGTCAAAGCCTCGGAAGCAGAAAACCTGCCGCTGATCGAGCCGGTTTATCCGCTGACCGCAGGTCTTTCCGCCAAGGTGCTGCGCAAGGCCATTGATAATGCCGTGACCAGACTGCCGGATCTGCCGGAATGGATTGATGAAACCTTGATGGTACGGCAGGGTTTTCACGACGCCCGAGAAAGTTTCCGCCTGCTGCATGACCCGCGCGATGGGCTGGATATCGATCCGCAGTCGATCAGCCGGCGCAGACTTGCTTATGACGAATTTCTGGCCGGGCAGCTTTCGCTGACCCTGGTGCGCCAAAGGCTACGCAAGGTTGCGGGCAATCCTGTGGTCGTGAAGGGGGACATGGCCGCCGGCATCCTGCACGCTCTGCCCTTTTCCATGACCAACAGCCAGCGGGCTGCAGTCGACGACATCCTGAAAGACATGGCCGGTGACACCAGAATGCTGCGCCTGTTGCAGGGTGACGTCGGTGCCGGCAAAACCCTTGTGGCGCTGATGGCCATGGCAACGGTGGTCGAGGCCGGCGGACAGGCCGTGCTGATGGCCCCGACAGAAATTCTGGCCCGCCAGCACCACGCCACGATTTCGCGATTTGCTGCCGCGGCCAATATCACGGTTGAGGTTCTGACCGGCCGCACCAAGGGCAAGGAACGCCAGGCGATCGAGGAACGCATTGCCTCTGGCGAGGCGCAGATTATCATCGGCACCCATGCGCTGTTTCAGGATAGCGTCAACTACAAGAACCTGCTGCTGGCCGTGGTCGATGAACAGCATCGTTTTGGCGTCCACCAGCGCCTGCGGCTGACAGCCAAGGGCATCACGCCGCATATGCTGGTCATGACTGCCACACCCATTCCCCGCACGCTGGTGCTGGCCGCCTTTGGCGACATGGATGTGTCAAAGCTCACCGAAAAACCGGCCGGCCGCAAACCCATCCAGACCGTGACCATCCCGACCGAACGTTTGGGCGACATTATCGACCGACTGCGCAGCGCTATTGCAGAGGGCAAGAAGGCCTACTGGATTTGCCCACTGGTCGAAGAGTCAGAAGAAGTCGACCTGATGTCGGCCGAGGAACGCCACGGCGTTCTCTCAAAGGCCATCAATGCACCGATCGGCCTCATTCACGGCCGCTTGAGCGGACCGGAAAAAGACGCCGCCATGCTGGCCTTCAAGAATGGCGAAACACGGCTTCTGGTGGCAACCACTGTCGTGGAAGTGGGTGTTGACGTGCCAGACGCCACCATCATGGTCATTGAACATGCCGAACGTTTCGGCCTAGCCCAGCTTCACCAGCTGCGCGGCCGTGTCGGACGTGGCGACGAAGCCTCCACCTGTATTCTGCTTTACAAGGGGCCGCTGGGCGAAACCGGAAAGGCGCGACTTTCCATCCTGCGCGACAGTGAAGACGGCTTCCTGATCGCCGAGGAAGACCTGAAACTGCGCGGTGAAGGCGAGGTTCTCGGCACCCGCCAGTCCGGCACGCCGGGTTTCAAGATCGCCAGCCTCGAAGCCCATTCGGACCTCCTGGAAATCGCCCGCAAGGACGCCGCCTATATGATTGACCGCGACCCGGAGCTTACCAGCCCGCGTGGCCAGAACTTGCGCGTTCTTCTTTATCTTCACCGCCGGGATGAGGCCATTCGCTTCCTGCATGCAGGGTAATGTCAGGAAAACATCATGACCACAGATATCAGACCGCCGTCGGCCTATACCAAGGGCTACGCCCTTTGTTCGCCGGACAACATCCTGCAACCGGACAGCTTCCGCCACACGGAGGCCAAGGCCATCGCCGCCAGGTTTCGCAAGAAAAAGAAGCGCAAGAAACAATGGAAAGAGGCGCAGGACGAAGGCTGGACGGTAAAATTCGTCTATATGCGCATGTTCGTGCCGGTGTTCTATTCCTCCAACACCGAGCGCGCCGAACAGGACAATGACAACACCTATGACGAGGATGACTATTCTTGAGTGGGTAGTTCGATTCTGGCAAGGGGCACCAATATGCTATTGCTAGCTTCGCCCCCCCCTCATCAAGTCAGTCTTGATTGATTGTTTTCGTACTCTTTGAGCCTTGCATTTGCGATGACGATGATGTGGCGCATGAGGGCACCGAGCGCTGTGAGTTTGGATTTGCCTGCGGCCAGTAGACGTT
>NZ_JABAEG010000011.1:0-159311 GCF_023701965.1 Rhizobium sp. CG4
CGAAACGCTCAGAGAGAGGCGTACAAATCGCGATGAAGCAAAAGCAGAAAACAGGCGGCCAGCGTATCAGAATAGGTCCCGGTTTAATCGGGTAAAAAAATACAGCCGGAATCTAAAAGGCCGGAGCAGCCAATTAAAGAGAGCACATGCAAAACCGCACGGAATAGGAGGTAAGGCATGCACTGACATAATAAGGAGCCGTAAACGGCAGGTCGTGTACCCGTGAGGTCGACCGGTTTGCCAAGAGAAAGCAGCTCAATCGGACGCGACATAATGCGATTAACTTACCGGTTTTGGCAGGTCACAGGAGTCAAGTTCCGGGAAAGGTGTGAGTTACAATGCGTACGCATGCACATATAATGCCAGCTCACTAAAGAGCTTTCTTACGGTATTATACGGTGTCTGGAAAAGAGAATTGGCTGGGGAACCTGGATTCGAACCAAGATTAACGGAGTCAGAGTCCGTCGTTCTACCGTTGAACTATTCCCCAACGCTGCGAAGTGGCTGCGCCGCTCTGATAGGCCGTCATATAAATGATTTAACCCCTGATGCAAGCTCAAAATGCGTTTTTGGCAAAGGAAATTCGCTTTGCTTACAATCTCGCCCGTGTTGAGTGTGGCGAGGATAATAACAGGCTGGTTTCGCTGCCGGTGATACCGGGAATAAGGCGTATGCGGCGTAGGATCGCGTCGAAGGTGGCCAGTGTTGGGGCGCTGAGTTCAGCGATCAGATCCCACCGGCCATTGGTGGTATGAACTTCAGAAATTTCAGCAATGCCTTCGAGTGCGCGAATCACGCGATCCGTCACATGCCCCTCGATTTCGATCATCATGATGCCCCGCACCGCCTCTTCAACGGCGTCAGCCCGTAGTATGACGGTGTAACCTAGAATAACGCCGGACTTTTCCAGTCGTTCTATATGCGCACGTACCGTGGCACGCGACGCGCCGGTTTCTGCGGCCAGATCCGAAATGCTGCGACGTCCATTATGGCGCAATTGCGTGATGAGTTTTTCGTCAAGCGGATCCATGTTGCCACTTTGTCTCCATGAGTGACCAAAATGGTAAAGCTATTGGCGCTATTTGCCAATAATTATTGTTCATCTCGCCAGTTAAACATGGTCTGATCCTCTGAATAGAATTTGAGAGGAGTGATGGCCATGGAATGCAGACTGATTGGTGCACCATTGCAGATTGGAGCAGGGCAGTTGGGCTGCGAGATGGGCCCAAGTGCGCTGAGGATTGCAGGTCTTAAAACCGCGCTTCAAGCTCTTGGTCACACGGTCACTGATATCGGTAATGTGGCACCCAAGGCGTTCGCGGAAATCCCGCATCCCAACGCCGCCGTTCACCACCTCGGTGAGACGGCTGCCTGGACGGAAGCTCTGAGTGAAGCGGCCTATCGTGAAAGCGGGCTTGGCATGCCGATTTTCATGGGCGGTGACCATGCGATATCGGCGGGAACGGTTGCCGGCTTGTCAAAGCGTGCTGCAGAAATGAGCCGTCCGCTTTTTGTGCTCTGGCTTGACGCGCATACGGATTATCACAGCCTTGAAACAACGCGCAGCGGCAATCTGCATGGGGTGCCTGTTGCGTATTACAGCGGAAGAGAAAGTTTTTCGGGCTATTTCCCACCGCTTGAACACCCCGTTGATCCAAACCGCATCTGCATGATCGGTATTCGAAGCGTTGATCCGGCTGAGAGCGTCGCCCTCAAAGGCTCTGGTATCACCGTGCATGACATGCGCATGATCGACGAACATGGCGTCGCCGTGCTGCTGCGCGAGTTTCTTGCGAATGTCGAGGCCGCAAACGGTTTGCTGCATGTCAGCCTTGACGTTGATTTTCTTGAGCCCGCCATCGCACCAGCGGTTGGCACAACGGTCCCAGGTGGCGCTACCTTCCGTGAGGCACATCTGGTGATGGAAATGCTGCATGACAGCGGCCTGGTTTCGAGCCTTGATCTGGTCGAGCTTAATCCGTTTCTCGATGAAAGAGGGCGTACAGCAACGCTTATGGTCGATCTTGCTGCCAGCCTGATGGGCAAGAGCGTGATGGATCGCCCGAACCGGGCAGGCTGATTGCGGAGGAGATGACTATGACAATCGTACCTAATCTGAATATCGTTCCATTCGTCAGTGTTGATCACATGATGAAGCTGGTTTTGAAGATCGGCATCGATACATTCCTGCGTGAACTGGCGGATGTTGTCGAAGAAGATTTCCTGCGCTGGGAGAGTTTTGACAAGACGCCCCGCATCGCGTCGCACTCGACCGATGGTGTTATTGAACTGATGCCGACCAGCGATGGCACTTTATACGGCTTCAAATACGTCAACGGCCATCCCAAGAACACGCGGCAAGGCCGGCAGACCGTAACGGCCTTTGGCGTACTTTCTGACGTAGGCAACGGTTATCCGATGCTGCTGACCGAAATGACAATCCTGACGGCGCTTAGAACCGCTGCGACGTCAGCCGTTGCGGCCAAACATCTTGCACGCAAGAACGCGCGCACCATGGCGATCATCGGTAATGGTGCCCAGAGCGAATTTCAGGCGCGTGCCTTCAAGGCTATCCTCGGGATCGATCAACTGCGTCTCTATGACATTGATCCCGCCGCGAGTGAGAAATGCCGCCGCAATCTTGCCGGACAGGGCTTTGATGTTGTGATTTGTCCAACTGCGCAGGATGCTGTCGAAGGTGCTGACATCATCACCACGGTTACGGCAGACAAACAATATGCCACGATCCTCAGTGACAACATGGTGGGCCCTGGCGTGCACATCAACGCGGTTGGTGGTGACTGCCCAGGCAAGACAGAGTTGCACAAGGATATCCTGTTGCGATCGGATATTTTTGTCGAGTATCCACCGCAGACCCGCATCGAAGGCGAGATACAGCAGTTGCCGGCCGATTATCCGGTCAAGGAGCTGTGGCAGGTGATGGCTGGCATGACGGACGGCCGGGTGAACGATCACCAGATTACTCTTTTTGACAGCGTTGGTTTTGCGACCGAGGATTTTTCGGCTCTGCGCTATGTGCGTGCCAAACTGCACGATACAGGGCTTTTCGAGGAGTTGGACCTCCTTGCTGACCCGGACGATCCACGCGATCTATTCGGCATGTTGCTGCGTTGCGAGGCAGCGATGGCCTGATAAAGGCCAAGGTAATCTGTTTACGCCTCCCATTGGCCAGATTGAGACTCATGACGTTATTCTGCTGAATTTCGTCATAGTTTCATTTGAATTTCATTATCTTCGGTGCTGTAAGCTGTTCCGGATACAATGAGATTTTCCTTTGGGGAGACGGACTTGCAGCAGGAAGTAATACACGACCTCTTCATTATCGGTGGCGGAATCAATGGCTGCGGCATCGCACGTGATGCTGCTGGCCGTGGATACTCGGTTTGCCTTGCCGAAATGAGCGATTTTGCTGCAGGTACTTCATCTGGTGCCACCAAACTCATTCACGGTGGTTTGCGATATCTCGAACATTACGAGTTCCGGTTGGTTCGTGAATCGCTGATGGAACGTGAAGTGCTGTGGGCAATGGCACCACACATCATCAAGCCGATGCGGTTTGTGTTGCCTTACCACAAGGGCGGTGTCCGTCCTGCCTGGCTCATTCGCCTCGGCCTGTTCCTCTATGATCATTTGGGTGGCCGCAAGTTGTTGCCACCGACCAAGTCGCTGGACATGCGTCGCGACGTGGTAGGCAAACCGCTGAAGCCGATTTTCGACAAGGCATTTGAATATTCTGACGGTTGGGTGGATGATGCGCGGCTGGTGGTCCTGAATGCGAGGGATGCGGCCGACCGTGGCGCACATATCATGAACCGCACCAGAGTGACGTCGGCGAAGCGTGATGGAAAGCTCTGGTCGCTGACATTGACCGATACGGTTAGTGGGCAGGTCACCACGGTTAAAGCCCGCATGCTGATCAATGCGGCGGGCCCGTGGGTTGACCAGGTGCTGGGGCAGTCCTTGGGCCGCAACGCCGTGCATAATGTACGGCTTGTGCAGGGCAGCCATATCATCGTGAAAAAGAAGTTCGATGATCCGCGTGCCTATTTCTTCCAGAACCCTGACAACCGCATAATTTTCGCCATTCCCTATGAGGATGAGTTCACGCTTATCGGCACGACAGATCGTGACTACAAGGCTGATCCGAAGGACGTGAAGATCAGTGACGAGGAAATTCAGTATCTGTGCAATGCCGCCAGCGAATACTTTGCTGAGCCGGTTCGCGCAGAAGATATCGTCTGGACCTATTCCGCTGTTCGTCCGCTCTATGATGACGGTGCCTCTAAGGCGCAGGAAGCGACCCGTGATTATGTGCTGAAACTGGATGGAGCCACTGACGAAGCACCGCTTCTCAATGTGTTTGGTGGCAAACTCACCACATATCGCCGTCTTGCAGAACATGCGATGGAAATCATTGGCAAGGCTTTGGTCATCAAGGGGGCGCCGTGGACTGCAAAGAGCCGTTTGCCGGGTGGTGATTTCGATGTCACGGGTTATGAGACCGAAGTCAAAAAGCTCTCCGCCGCTTATCCATTTCTGGAAACATCACATGCACGACGCCTCGTCAGGCTTTATGGCACCAATGCCAATCGTGTGCTTGGGTCAGCTGTGCAAATTTCCGAGCTCGGTCAACATTTTGGCGCAGATCTCTACGCCAAAGAGGTTGATTGGCTGATGACGCAGGAATGGGCGAACCATGCCGTCGATGTCGTCTGGCGCCGTACCAAGATTGGTCTCCACCTCACCGCAGAGCAGATTGAAGTGCTTGAGACCTACATGGTAAATACAGCGAATGCCCCAGCCGCATAAGGAATAGGAGGGCTGTCAGCCCTCCGTCTTGCGGTTCTTACGTGCGACCATGTTTTCACGCCAAATGGTGAAGATACCTGCGGCGACAACGATCACAGCGCCAATGATCATATTGGTGCTCAGGCTCTCGCCAAAAAGCGTCACGCCGATGATCGAGACCAGAACAAGTTGGTAATAAGAGAAGGGCTGTACCGAGGCTGCATCGGCCAGTTCAAAGGCTTTGATGAGCAGATAGTGGCCACTCATGCCGGTGGCACACAATGCAAGCATCCAGACAATATCATGTGGCGCAAAAGAAACCCAATAAAAGGGACCGACAAAGGTCAGCGCGACTGCGCCCGCAACGCCGGCATAAAAGAAGCTGGTCATGGCACTGTCAGTACGGCTGGCCAGCCGTGTCAACACGCCATAAAGCCCAAGCAGGAATGCGGCAATGAAAGTGACGATCAGCATCGGGTCAAATCCATCACCTTCCGGTTTGAGGATAATCAGCACCCCGATAAAACCGACGAGAATAGCCGACCAGCGGCGCCAGCCGACACGCTCCCCGAGAATGGGGACGGACAGCGCTGCCACCATCAGTGGTGTGGAGGCCAGAATGGAATGGGAGTGTGCCAGGCCGACAATGGCGAAAGATGTGATCGATAGCGAAATCTGTACCGCAAGGATCACACCACGGCTGATTTGCAGGCCTAGCCGCTTTGCCGCGATTGTTGCCCGTAACCCATCGCGGGATCGGATGGCCATGAAGATCGCAAACAGTGCAAACGCCCAATAGCGGATCATGGTCACGAAGACCGGCGGATAATGGGTGCCAAGATATTTCGAGATACCGTCCTGAACCGCAAAAATGCTGAAAGCAATCAGCGCATAAAGGAGGCCGGTGGTCTTGGCTTGCATTGAAAGCTCATATCTTGGGTTCTGACCGACGCCGGTGTAGGGCGCGTGCCAAATGCATGTAAAAGGCGGGAAGTCAGTTTTATAAGAAACCATTCTTCATTGTCTGACAACCTGATTTTTTAGGTTTCAGCTATGCAAGGCAATCTTAGCTTTCTTATCTTTAAGGCGTTGCCGAGGTTGAGGCGCTCAACCCTTGCGAATGTGAAAGCGGTGGCTGTTTTCCAGCGCAGTGCTTTCCAGCAATGCGTGTCCGTCTTCATTGCAAAGATGGGGAATATCGATCACAGCGAGAGGATCCGTGGTCTCGATGATAAATTCGAATCCGGATTGTTTTTTGGCAAGTAGCTTTCTAGCTCGCAGAACCGGCAGTGGGCAACGCAGCCCACGCAGGTCAAGCATTTCCGGACCGCTGGAGGTCATTCCGTTGCCCAAAGCTTCCAGAATGGTTTTTTCTTTTCTGGCTCCGGTGCCTGCTGTGGCGCGAAGGCGAGCGGGTTCATCGACGGAACAGGGACCGAAGCTGTTGTCATGCCAGCAGCTGGCTGCGTCGTGTTCGAAGCGATAGCCGTCTGACCAGTGCTGACTGGAGACTGTTGCGGTGTTGCTGGACGTGGTGTCGAGGCTGTTGCCGAAGGCGTCTGTGGTGTCAAAACCGGTGTGACATGGTTCTTTTTGTCCATGAGGGCAGCGAATTCCGCCTCCTTCATGAGCTTGCCAGCCTTCAGTGAAGACCCGGTTGGGGCGTAAGCGGCTTCGCGGCCCTTGCGCTTGTCGGCAACAACTGCCTTACGCTCAGCCTCGCTTGGGTCATACCACGCCATGCCGTCGTATTTTTTGACTGCCTTTTCATAGGCAAGATCATAAGTCTTGCCGTACCCTGCCAGTGCGCTCGCCAATGCTGGCGGTGTGCTCATGGCAGGGCATTGTGCCGAAGCGTTAAACGATCCACCTTCGGTCTGCTGGTTGAAGACATATTTCTTCTCGCAGACATTTACTTCCGGTGGGCGCTTGGTCACTTCAAAATTGTCGTATCCGACCTTCAGCATTTTCCAGAAATCAAGATTTTCGCTGTGGCGGTGGCGTACCATGTTTTCAGCTGTCATGCGGAAGGGGAATGCCTGCAGCTGAATGGTCTTTTGGCCGCCAGTAAATGCATCACGTGCAAAAGCGTAGATTTCCAGGACTTGCGCGTCGGTCATCGAATAACAACCGGATGAGGAGCAGGCACCATGGATCATCAGGTTGGTACCTGAACGCCCGTTGGCCTGGTCATAGCGGTTCGGAAATCCGGTGTTGATGGCCAGATAATAGCTGGAATTCGGGTTCATGTGGCCGGGTGTCAGGTTATAGAAACCTTCCGGGGCTTGCCGGTCGCCTTCCTTGACCTTCGGTCCAAGTTTACCTGACCATGCACAGATCTGATATTCGGCAATCTTATCGAAACGGTTGTCACGTTTCGCTTTCCAGATTTCAAGCGCGCCTTCTTCCTTGAAAATGCGGATCATGATGGGCGCATTGCGCTCCATGTCCTTTTTCTGCATTTCAGCAAGTCTTGCCGGGGAAAGCGGGTGGCCGACCTTATTTTTGATGTGAGAGACGTCCGCTTCGACGGTGTCGAGCGTATCGTTGCAACTTGTCAATGCGAAGGCTGTGCACGCCAGAAGAGCAAGATGTATCAAACGCATGAAGATTGATCCGAAAAAACAAGCCGCCGTTGGCGTTGTTCCGTCAACAGCATGTCATTTAAAATACAGCGTTAACCGTTTACATATTCTTAACTGATCGGCAATCCACCCCGGTTGCCTCCGTCGCACACATGTCTGTGATCAGAATATGGCCTAGTTTAGGCCATATTCGCTGGTCATGCGGACATAATCAGAGATTTCTGCCGATATCGAGGAATTTCTGGCGACGTTCCGCACGAATCTGGTTGGCAGAATGGGACGACAGGTCAGAAAGTGCTTTGTTGATCACGTCACCGGTCGCGGTGATGACCTTGGCTGGATCACGATGTGCGCCGCCAATTGGCTCTGGAATGATGCCGTCGATAACGCCCAGCGACTTCAGATCTTCCGAGGTGATCTTCATGTTGGTGGCAGCTTCCTTTGCACGGGTGGAATCGCGCCAGAGAATGGATGCTGCACCTTCAGGTGAAATCACCGAATAGATTGCGTGCTCAAGCATGTAGACGCGGTTGCCCGTTGCAATGGCAATGGCGCCGCCCGAACCACCTTCGCCGATAACAACGGAGACGATTGGGACCTTGACGTTGAGGCACATTTCGGTCGATCGAGCGATGGCTTCGGCCTGTCCGCGCTCTTCGGCGCCAACGCCGGGATAGGCGCCTGCGGTGTCGATCAGCGTAATGACTGGAAGCGAGAAGCGATCAGCCAGTTCCAGCACGCGGATAGCCTTGCGGTAACCCTCTGGGCGCGGGCTGCCGAAATTGTGCTTGAGGCGCGACTTGGTGTCGTTGCCTTTTTCCTGACCGATGATGGCAACCGGCTGGCCATTAAAGCGACCGAGGCCTGCCTGAATGGCGGCATCTTCCGAAAACTTGCGGTCGCCCGCCAATGGTGTGAAGTCAGTAAACAGCGCAGTTGCATAGTCCACGAAATGCGGACGCTGCGGGTGGCGTGCTACCTGCGTCTTCTGCCAGGGGTTCAGTTTGGAATAGATGTCCTGCATCGCATCCTGAACACGGCTTTCCAGACGGGTGATCTCCTCCGAGGTGTCGATGCTCTCGTCCTCGGTGGCCAGCTTTTTCAGCTCTATGATTTTGCCTTCAAGGTCGGAGATTGGTTTTTCGAAGTCGAGGTAGTTGTGCATGAGATCCGTTTCCGATCGTTTTGCCCAAGGTTTATCCGGTCCTTACCGGCGGTTCCGCAGGCTCTAATCGTGTTTTTTGCCCTGTTTGGCAAGGGGGTGGTGCGTTTGTACCAGTTCTTGCAGGCGTTCTTCCAGTACATGTGTATAGATTTGTGTCGTTGCAATGTCGGAATGACCCAACAATTCCTGTACCGCACGCAGATCGGCGCCATTTTGCAAAAGATGGCTGGCAAAGGCGTGTCGCATGACGTGTGGCGATATCGCAGAAGGGTTTATACCGGCACGAATGGCAATATCTTTCAGGTCACGGGCGAATACCTGACGCGGCAAGTGGCCCGATTTACCATAAGAAGGAAAAAGCCAGGGATTTTCGTTTTTCGGGTCGCTATTGGCCTTTAGGGCGCTGCCATAGGCTGACATCGCGTCCATTGCCGTGCGCGAAAGCAGGACCAGCCGCTCTTTGTTGCCCTTGCCGCGGATCGACAAGAACCGCTCTTTTTGTGCCAATGCCGTGAGCGGCAGAGATACAAGTTCGCTGACGCGCATGCCGGTGGCATAAAGCAGTTCCAGAAGAACATGCATACGCAACCGCGAAAGCTGCCCTGGTCCTTCTTGCTCTGCCTCAGCTGAGGCCTGCTGTAAAAGGCGGTTCACATCGGCCACACTCATGATTTTGGGCAGCGGCGTTGTTTTCTTTGGTGCGTCGAGGATGCTGGTCGGGTCATCGTCGCGCAGACCCTCGGCATACAGAAATTTGTAGAACTGGCGCATGCTGGACAGGTGGCGTGCTTGTGACGAGGCGGCAAAGCCAAGTGTGGCCAGATGAGAAAGATAGGCTGAAAGGTCGCTCTGCTGCGCCTGCATCAGCGAAGTGCCGTTATCGATCAGAAACTGCCAGAGGTCGGAAAGATCACGTTCATAGGATTGAAGCGTATTGTCAGCCGCGCCCCGTTCCGCGCTCATCATTTCCAGGAAACTTTCCAGACGGGCACTGTCCATCTTGCTCATTGGCGGTCTCTTGGTCTCACTGGACCGGCGGGTTAAGGCGCTCGGAAGGAATGCGCACGGTTATATCGCGTTCTCGGGGTTCAACCAGCATCACAAGTGAAACCATGGATCCGTAAACAATTCCGACAATGGCGGCGCAGATAAACAAAAAGCGGAACAGGGTTGGCATTGGCCCTCCATCTATCATTGCTGTGCCAGATTGGGTTTGTCTTGTCCCATATGCAAAAGATGAAAGCAAAGGGCAACCAGACGCGTTCAATCTTTGACCGTTAATGTCTGAGGCTTTTAGCCTGAGCCATAAGGAATATCTCTTGACGCTGGCTAAACATTTGCAGATACCGGAATCGAACCGGACCTGCACATTAATGAGCGAATCTTTCACATTTCCCGTTCCCACGCTTGCTGAGGAAGCACGGGCGAAGCTCGGAAGACGCAATATCGTCTTTGTCGGTCTTATGGGCGCTGGTAAATCCGCGATCGGCCGTCTGGTCGCGCAGCAACTTGGCGTTACTTTTGTCGATACGGATGCGGAGATCGAGCGCGTATCGCGCATGACGATCACTGACCTGTTTGCAAAATACGGCGAAAACGAATTCCGTGCACTTGAGGCTCGTGTCATCAGAAGGCTTTTGCGCGGTGGCCCTAAGGTGGTTTCGACAGGCGGCGGCGCATTTATCAACGAGGTTACTCGCAATCATATCAAGAACGCCGGTCTTTCTCTGTGGCTGAGGGCTGATCTGGATGTATTGTGGGAGCGCGTCAACAAGCGCGATCATCGGCCGTTGTTGAAAACTGAGAACCCAAAAGCCACGCTCGAAAACCTGATGATAAAGAGATACCCGATCTATGCCGAGGCTGATTTGGTCATCGAATCCCGCGATGTGGGTAAAGATATCATTGTGACTGAGGTTCTGGCCGCAGTGGCCGGACGTGACCTCGCTACCTCCAAGAATGGAAATGCCAAATCATGACGACCTCGACAGGATCATCGCAGGAGCGGCGCGTGCATGTGCCGTTGGTAGGGCGCGCTTACGACATTCTCATCGGGCCAGGTCTGATGTCCAAGGCTGGCGGAGAAATTTCTTCGCGTCTCAAAGGGCGCCGTGCGGCGATCATCACGGATGAACATGTCGCACCGCTTTACCTTGATATGGTGATGGACAGCCTGCAGACCGATGGCATTGAGGCCGTTTCCCTGACCCTGCCAGCTGGCGAGAAGACCAAGAGCTTCGAACATTACATGGCAGTCTGCGACCTCATTCTTGAGGCACGCATTGAACGTAATGATGCAGTCATTGCCTTGGGCGGTGGTGTAATCGGTGATCTGACCGGCTTTGCCGCCGGCACAGTGCGGCGTGGTGTGCGGTTTGTACAGATACCGACCACGCTGCTGTCACAGGTGGATTCGTCGGTCGGTGGCAAAACCGGCATCAACACCCGTCACGGCAAAAACCTTGTTGGTGTGTTTCATCAGCCGGATCTGGTTCTGGCGGATTCCTCGGTGCTCGATACGTTGAGCAAGCGCGAATTCCGCGCCGGTTATGCGGAAGTGGTCAAATACGGCCTTATCGACAAACCGGATTTCTTCGAGTGGCTTGAGAAAAATTGGCAGGAGGTTTTTGCCGGTGGTCCGGCGCGCATTGAAGCCATTGCCACCAGCTGCCAGGCAAAATCCGATGTGGTTGTCGAAGATGAATTCGAGAACGGACGTCGCGCATTGCTCAATCTCGGTCATACTTTCGGACATGCGCTGGAAGCGGCAACTGAATATGACAGCAAACGTCTGGTGCACGGCGAAGGTGTTGCCATCGGCATGGTTCTTGCGCACCAGTTCTCGTCGCGGGTCAATCTGGCGAGCCCGGATGACGCAAAGCGGGTCGAGGCACATCTGAAAGCGGTTGGCCTGCCTGTTTCGATGAATGAAATTCCCGGCACCCTGCCACCGGTTGAAATGCTGATGGCGGCGATTGCACAGGACAAGAAGGTCAAAAGCGGCAAGCTTACCTTTATCCTGACCCATGGTATTGGCCAGTCCTTCGTTGCGGATAATGTTGCCGCCTCCGAAGTCGAATCCTTCCTGAAAGAAAAACATCCGGCTTGATGTTTTTGAGATTGGCATCGTGTCTTGCGATGCCAATCCTGCTGCTGCTCAGATTGACGGCCACATATCTTAAAAGCGGGTGGGTTCTCCCGGTGCCGCAGCTTCGATGGCGAGAGCATGCAAACCTTCGTCCAGTTCAGGCTGCAACAGGGCATTAATTGCCCGGTGGCGGTCGATGCGAGACTTGCCGGAAAAGCTTTCTGACACTATCTGGATACGCATATGGGTTTCCCCATCCCCGGTCATTCCTGGCTGGTGGCCTGCGTGTTTACCGCTCTCGTTGATGACGGCAAGGCGTTGCGGTGCGAAAGCGTCGTTCAGTTTTTTTTCTATGCGGGCGGTCAGTGACATCGTCTCATTCCATTCTAAAAGGGGCTCTTTAAAAGCCAGCAACATTCCTGTTTGTCAATTCTTGTTGTGTACCTTTGCGTACCCCATAATCAGGCTATCATGAAACTGGATTCGAAATACTTTGATCGCATCCGCACGCGCCGGAAAAAGGACAGTCAGCAGGAGGTTCAAGCTCCTACCTGTCAATGGGATGGCTGCGAGCGCCCTGGTGCCCATCGTGCACCCGTCGGCCGCAACGCCGAGGGGCAATTCTTCATGTTCTGTTTCGAGCATGTGAAGGAGTATAACAAGGGTTATAACTACTTCTCTGGCCTGTCTGATAGCGATATTGCGCGTTACCAGAAAGAGGCGATCACCGGTCACCGTCCGACCTGGACGGTTGGGGTCAACAAGACCGCCCGCGATAGCCCTTTGCATTCCACGCTGAAATCAGGCGCTGCCGGCGCAAATGCACGTATTCGCGACCCGTTTGGTTTTACCGGCTCCGGTGGCGCGCGTAGCGGCGGACAACGGTTCCAGCAGAACCGCAAGTTGAAAACACTGGAAGCCCAGGCTTTTGATACGCTTGGCTTGGCAGCCAGTGCAACCCAGGACGAAATCAAGCGCCGCTACAAGGAGCTTGTCAAAAAGCATCATCCTGATGCTAATGGTGGCGATCGCGGTTCGGAAGAGCGTTTTCGGACTGTTATTCAAGCGTATCAATTGTTAAAGCAGTCTGGTTTCTGTTAGGGTCTGCGAACCTTAAACTCGCTTGATAATTGCCTGATGATATGTGGTTGGGTGCTTGCTACCCGCCTTGGAGACGTGATGAGCAAAATTGATCTTGATATTTCCAACCTGCCGGACACAACCGTTTCTGTCCGGGATGTTTTTGGTATTGATACCGATCTGGTCGTGCCTGCCTATAGCCAGGGCGATGCCTATGTACCGGATCTGGACCCGGATTACCTTTTTGACCGCGAGACGACGCTGGCAATCCTTGCGGGTTTTGCTCACAACCGCCGTGTCATGGTGTCCGGTTTCCACGGCACGGGTAAGTCCACGCATATCGAGCAGGTTGCTGCGCGCCTGAACTGGCCATGCGTTCGTATCAACCTCGACAGCCATGTCAGCCGTATCGACCTCGTCGGCAAGGACGCTATCGTTCTAAAGGACGGCAAACAGGTTACCGAATTCAAGGACGGCATTTTGCCTTGGGCTTACCAGCACAATGTTGCGCTTGTGTTTGATGAATACGATGCCGGCCGTCCCGACGTGATGTTCGTTATTCAGCGCGTTCTGGAATCCTCCGGTCGCCTGACGCTGCTCGACCAGAGCCGCGTTATCCGTCCTCATCCTGCATTCCGCATTTTCGCAACCGCCAACACGGTTGGCCTTGGTGATACCACCGGTCTTTACCATGGCACGCAGCAGATCAACCAGGCACAGATGGACCGCTGGTCTATCGTCACGACGCTGAACTACCTGCCGCATGACAAGGAAGTTGATATCGTTGTTGCCAAGGTGAAGAAGCTGAACACCAAGGAAGGCCGCGAAACCGCTTCCAAGATGGTGCGTCTGGCCGATCTCACGCGTTCGTCCTTCGTCAATGGCGACCTTTCGACCGTCATGAGCCCACGTACTGTGATTACCTGGGGAGAAAATGCCGAAATCTTTGGCGATGTCGCCTTTGCTTTCCGCGTGACATTCCTCAACAAGTGCGACGAACTTGAGCGCACTCTGGTTGCCGAACTTTATCAGCGCGCCTTTGGCGTTGAGCTGAAAGAAAGTGCAGCAAACATCGTTCTCTCCGCGTGAGACCACCCCTCTTTGAGGGTTGATCGAACATTCGGATTATCAAGGGATGAGAATGCTTTACGCCCCTTATGGCATGCCACGTGAAACTGTGTGACGGTTTTGCCGTCACGGCGTGCGGGGGCGGAGCTTCTCAGGTGAATGGGTAATAGCATGGCAATGCGTGGCGATAATTCCAGAGCGAAAAGCGGTACGGTGATCGATACGGAGCCGTTGCGCAATGCCATTGCCGGCAGTGTGCGGTCCGTGGCCGGCAGTGCGCAGGTTGAGGTCGTGTTCGCCAATGAGCGTCCGGGTCTTGCAGGCGAGCGTATGCGTCTTCCGGAAATCTCCAAAAAGCCGACGGCACAGGAAATTGCAATCACGCGTGGTCTTGGCGATTCCATGGCTTTACGACTGGCCTGCCACGACAATGATATTCACGCAAACCTCGCACCGCAGGGTGCAGATGCGCGCGTCATTTTTGATGCTGTGGAACAGGCGCGTGTCGAATCCATCGGTTCGCTGCGCATGCCGGGTGTTGCCTCCAACATTCGCAGCATGAATACAGAGAAATATTCCAAAGCCAATTTCTCGACGATTGAGAAACAGGATGACGCACCCATTGCCGAGGCTGTGGCCTTGCTGGTGCGCGAACGTCTGACCGGTGAAAAACCGCCGGCAAGTGCGGGCAAGGTTCTGGATCTGTGGCGTCCTTTCATTGAAGAAAAGGCCTCTGTCGATCTCGATAATCTTGGTTCGGCTATTCACGATCAGAAGGCTTTCGCTAAGCTCGTGCGTCATATGCTGACGTCGATGCAGATGGCGGAAGATCTTGGCGACGTTGATAATGAGGCAGATGATCAGGAAGCGCAAAGCGATGAAGATCAGCCACGCAGCAACGAGACAGAAGAAGAGCAGGTAGAAGAAGAAGCCGGTTCTGATGCTGCCCCTGCCGAGGACAGTGAAGCCTCGCAGGAAGAAATGGAAGAAGGCGAGATGGATGGCGCCGAGATGTCTGAGGACGAAATGTCCGACGATCTCGATGACGACTCCGAATCGCCGGGTGAAACACGTCGCCCCAACAGCCCGTTTGACGATTTTAATGAGAAGGTCGACTACCGTATCTTCACGCAGGAGTTCGATGAAGAAATTCATGCCGAAGAACTGTGCGAAGAGGCTGAACTGGATCGGCTGCGCGCATTCCTCGACAAACAGCTTGCCCATTTGCAGGGTGCTGTCGGACGTCTCGCAAACCGCTTGCAGCGCCGTCTGATGGCGCAGCAGAACCGCTCCTGGGATTTCGATCTCGAAGAAGGTTACCTCGACCCTGCAAGGCTGGTGCGTCTGATCATTGATCCGATGCAGCCTTTGTCCTTCAAAAAGGAACGCGACACCAAGTTTCGGGACACGGTCGTATCGCTTGTCATCGACAATTCCGGTTCGATGCGTGGTCGTCCGATTACGGTTGCTGCGACCTGCGCTGACATTCTGGCACGGACGCTGGAACGTTCAGGCGTCAAGGTCGAAATTCTCGGTTTCACTACCAAGGCCTGGAAGGGCGGCCAGTCACGCGAGCAATGGCTTGCCAATGGCAAACCTGCTTCGCCGGGTCGTCTCAACGATCTGCGTCACATCATCTACAAGAGCGCCGATGCGCCATGGCGGCGTTCACGCCGCAATCTCGGTCTGATGATGCGTGAAGGCCTGCTGAAGGAAAACATCGATGGTGAAGCGCTGATGTGGGCGCATAACCGTCTGATCGGCCGTCCTGAGCAGCGCAAGATCATGATGATGATTTCCGATGGTGCGCCGGTCGACGATTCCACATTGTCGGTCAATCCGGGCAATTATCTTGAACGGCATCTGCGCGCTGTTATCGAGCAGATTGAGACACGGTCGCCGGTCGAGTTGCTGGCCATTGGTATCGGTCACGATGTGACTCGTTATTACCGCCGCGCGGTGACGATTGTAGATGCGGATGAACTTGCTGGTGCGATGACGGAACAGCTTGCCTCGCTGTTTGAGGAGCAGGGCACGACAAAGGCTTCCGGACGAGCGCGCCGTGCGGGATAAGCAGCGCACGCAGTATACCGACAGCAAGACAAAAAATACGGCATCTCTGACTGGCGTCCTGGCGGCGCTGGCCGCCGGTGTCACTTTGTCCATGCCGCTGCCGGTTTTTGCTGCAAACAGTGTTGACGCGCCTGTCATTGCGCGGGTGTTGCAGGGCTTCAAGGTCAGCGGCAAGGAGACCCATTTCGGAAAGCTCGAATTTGTCGGCGGACTGGTGCTCAGTTTGCGCGAACCGCTGTTCGGCGCCATGTCCAGTATACGTTTCCGTCCCGATGGTCGAAATTTTGTTGCGGTTCTCGATACTGGCCACTGGCTGACGGGGCAAATCCAGCGCGATACTAATGGAAAGCTTGTCAGTGTCACCGGCGTTAAAATAACACCGATGCTGGATACCGCAGGGCGCGAACCACATCGCAAGATGGAAATGGATGCCGAAGGGCTGGTTCTTAGGGATGGGCAGGTGATCGTCAGCTACGAGCAGCGTCACCGGATTGATGTGTATCCTGATCCAGGTTTTGCCACGTCGCGGCCTGTCAAACGTATTCCGCATCTTATTCCATCGGGGGAATTGCGTGCCAATGGCGGTATGGAAGCACTTGGCCTTTCACCCGCAAATTCGCCCCTGCAAGGGGCGTTGGTCGTGGTGGCTGAAAAGAGTATCGATGAGGATGGCAATCTTCTCGGTGCCATTCTGGAAGGTCCGCTGAAGGGCGCTTTTACCGTTTCGCGCCATCCTTCATTTGATGTGACAGACAGTGCGTTTTTGCCTGATGGTGATCTTCTATTACTGGAACGCCGCTTCAACCTTGCCGAAGGTGTGGGTGTTCGTATTCGCCGCATTCCAGCTGCGACTATCAAGCCGGGCGCAGTTCTCGATGGTCCTGTGATCTTTGAGGCTGGCATGGAAAGCCAAATCGACAATATGGAAGGTATGGATGTGATTGCTGGGCCAGATGGTGCCACGCACATCATTCTGGTGTCTGATGACAACCACTCATTTCTTCAGCGCAATATGATGCTGGAGTTTCGCCTGAATGAATAAAGCCCGCAGAAGCGGGCTTTGTTCTTATGGGGTTATGCAGTCTTTGCCGGGGGCATTGGCTTCAGCGTGGTCATCAGTGCGCCGTAGGGCAGCAACATGACCAAGCCGACTAGGACCTTGACGCTGAGGTCACCCAGTGCCCAGGAGATCCACCGTGGAGCCTCTGCTGCCATGACACCGAAGATTGGAGCATTCTCGATTGCAAAGGCATCGTTGGGGCCAATGAAGGCGAATGCCGGTGCAAAGGATATCGAGAAGAACAGCGCGGTGTCGAGCACGGAGCCAGCAATCGAACCTGCCAGCGGTGCCTGCCACCAGCTCTGGCGGCGCAGACGGTTGAATACCGAGATGTCCAGAAGCTGACCAATCAGATAGGCAGTGCCCGATGCCACGGCGATGCGTGGAATGGATGTCCAGAATGACAGGCTGACACCAACGACAAAACCGGCAAACACCACACGACGTGCGATGGATGGTCCGAACTGGCGGTTGGTGAGGTCGGTAATCAGGAAAGCGATGGGGTAGGTGAACGCACCCCAGGTCAGGAGATCGCCAAGGGCGATACCGTACAGTGTGCCGCTGAGCGGGTACTGAACGAGGATGTTCGAAGCCACGACGACAAGCGTCATAAGGACGACATAGATAAATGTGTAACGCAGGTAGGGCATTTTTTTATCCTGGGTGATGCCACCAGTTGGAGGGATAACAATGTTTATTCAATAAAAAAGGCTTGATGAGCGGTGCCCATCAAGCCTTTGTATTTCTTGTTTGGGCAGATCAGGCTGCTTCAGCAGTCTTCTTTGCGATCTGGCGACGCAGCAGACGAGCGCGCATGCTCAGTTCGTTTTCGCTTGCCTTGAGAAGGAAAGCGTCGAGACCGCCACGGTGTTCAACCGTACGCAGCGCTGCAGCGGATACGCGCAGGCTGAAACGCTGGCCAAGAGCATCAGAAATCAGCGTAACGCTGCAGAGGTTTGGCAAAAAGCGGCGCTTGGTCTTGTTGTTGGCGTGGCTGACGTTGTTGCCTGTCTGGACGCCCTTGCCGGTCAATTCGCATACACGGGACATGGGTACACCTATTCTTGTGTTTGCCTTTTGAACCAGCTTCCCGGCAAAAACCGGAAGGCAATCCAATTGGCCATGATTGGAAAGTTGCGGTTCTATAGTCAGGTGGGGCGGCGCAGTCAAGCCGCTCATTGGCTTTGAGGCGGAATTTCCGAGTTTTCCCGCCATTCACTGCTATTTTATTGCCACAAGTGCAGCTATATGATGCAGTCCGAAACGGTTGCGGGGCCAAAGGTAGGCGAGAATGAAAGCCATCGGACGGAAATATCTACAGGCCACTGCTTTCTTGCTGGCGTCATTTGGCGTGTCGCAGGCTGCCGATACATATCACAAAAGCGAGTACAGCATTAACCTTGGAATTCTGCCGATTGCCAAGGCTTCGTTCTCGACCAAGATGACCGATGGCAATTATTCGATCACCGGGTCGTTCAACGCCGCCGGCATAGCCAGCGTCATCAAGGACATTTCCGGTCGTACCACGGTATCCGGCATCAAGCGTGGCAACCGTATGCTCGCAAACCAGTACACGCTGGTTTACAAGGATGGCAAACGCACGCGGACCTATGAGGTGCGTTATCGCAACGGCAACGTGACAGCGACGGTCGTGCGACCTGAACCGAAGACCAAACCCAAAAATTGGGTTGAGGTGCGTGACAGAGACCTGCGCTCTGTTCTCGATCCGATTTCCGGTCTGATCATTCCGGCCGGTGGCCGTGTATGCCCCAGCCGTCTGCCGATCTATGACGGTGAATCACGCATGGATCTGGTGTTGAGTTCGAAGGGCACACGGCCGTTTTCGACGACCGGTTTTAGTGGTGATGCTATCGTTTGCACCCTTCGTTATGTGCCGAAATCAGGCTTTCGTGAGGGACGCGCCGATATTGAGTACCTGAAATCCATTTCCATGGAAGTCTGGTTTGCCAAGGCCGAGAACATGGATCTCTACGCTCCGGTCTACGCACGCATTCCAACCAAGGTTGGCCCCGTTTACATAACGGCGACCAAATATGGCGGCTGATGGTTTGACCTGACGGCGCTCAGGCGCTTTCAGGCTGCCAGTCCGGTGCAGCCATTTCAAAGCTTGAAAACTCGAAGCCCGGCGACACAGTGCAGCCAACGAGGGTAAACTCTCCCGTTGTTTCTGCCGATTGCCACCAGCCCGCCGGAACAAGCCCCTGCGGCCGCTCGCCCGCCAGAACGTCTGGGCCGAGATTGATGGTGGTGCTATCCGTGCCATTTTCCGAAACATGCAATTTCAGCGGTGCGCCAGCATAATGGTGCCAGACCTCCACCGCATCGGTCACCCGGTGCCAGTGAGAGCGTTCACCGGCTTCCAGCAGATAATAAATGGCCGTTGAGTGGCCGCGCTGGCTGCCCTGCGTGTCGCGAAAGGTCTGGCGATACCAGCCACCTTCCGGATGGCGTTGCAATTCAAGCTCCCTGATGATGGCCTGCGCTGTCATCAAAAATTATCCTTCCGCGTGCGGATTTCTGCAAATACGTCCTCATCACTGGCATCGATCATGCCCAGGTGTTGGCGTATCGCCGCATCGCCAACACGCATGTAGGGATTGGTCTGTTTTTCAAGGCCGATCGTTGTGGGAATCGTAAATTTTCCGGCGTCTCGCAGGGCGGATACTTCGGCGGCACGCGTTTTCAGTGCCGGGTTTTCAAGGTCGACGGTCACGGCGAAACGGGCATTGGAAACGGTATATTCGTGACCGAAATAAACTTTGGTTTCATCCGGCAGGGCCATCAGTTTCTGGAAGGAGTGCCACATATCGGCTGCTGGGCGCTCAAAAAGGCGGCCACACCCCATCGCAAACAGGGTATCGGCGGCAAAGAGCAAGCCGTCGCTGGGAATGTAATAACAAACATGGCCCGCGGTGTGGCCGGGTGTTTCGATCACCTTGATGGTGCGTCCGGCAAATTCGAACTCGTCGCCATCCATCACTGTTTTGTCCAGGCCGGGAATCGCAACTGCTTCGCCGTGAGGCCCAAGAATGGTGCAGCCAAACTTTTCTTTCAGCGCCAGATTGGCATCGACATGGTCGTGATGATGGTGGGTGGTGAAAATATGGGTGAGCGTCCAGCCACGGCGCTTTGCCGCCTCGATGATCGGCTGCTCCTCCGGCGCATCGATGGAAGCCGTCTCACCTGATACCGGGTCGTGCAACAACACTCCGAAATTATCACTGCGGCACAGGAAGGTTTCTATTTCCAAAGGTTTCATGGCAGGCTTCCTCCTTGGCTTACGGTTGTGCGTTCTTTCATGTAAGTGCATTGTCCTTGAAGTCCAACCGGCTGCTGCTACATTCTGGCTATGAACACCGATATTGTCGATCTGCGCGAATTTTATCATTCCACACTGGGAAGGCTGGCTGAGCAATCCATCGTGATGGCGCTTTCCACCATGTGGCCACCGCTGCCGGAAGAGCGCCTGCTGGGGCTGGGTTACGCCGTACCCTATCTCGATCGTTTTCGTGCCGATACCGAGCGGACCTTTGCTTTCATGCCTGCCGGGCAGGGCGCGGTGAATTGGCCCGCCGGAGAGCTGTCTTCCACTGCTTTGGTGTTTGACGAAGAATTGCCGCTACCGGACGCGTCGATTGATCGTGTGTTGTTGGTGCATTCGCTGGAGTTTGCCGAAAATCCGCGTGAAACGCTGACCGAGCTTTGGCGTGTGCTGGCCCCCGGTGGACGGCTGGTGATCGTTGTTCCCAATCGTCGTGGCGTCTGGGCGCGTATGGAGCACACACCGTTCGGCTCGGGCAGACCCTATTCACGCGGGCAGCTGACGACTTTGCTGCGCGAGGCAAACTTCACGCCGGGTGTGTCGACGGAAGCGCTGCTGTTTCCGCCGTCGAAGCTCAAATTCATTCTCAAGCTGCGGCGCTATTTTGAAACCATTGGCCGCAAGCTGTGGCCGGTGTTTTCCGGCGTGATTATCGTGGAAGCGCAGAAGCGCCTTTATCAGGGCCTGCCGGTTTCACAGCGCGCCTCCCGCCGCGTATTCGTGCCGGTGCTGGCGCCGCAGGGAATACCGACCACCCGCACGCGGTCGAGCGAGACAAAACGGCGCTGAGCTCGGTGAAAATCTCCAGGTTTGTGTCGCGAAAATGAGTGGATATCGGCGCGACGTTCGGTCGTGCTGCTGAGGCTTGCGTCATTTCCTTCCAGGCAACGGCCCAAACACGACCAGTCAACACGGCCTAACCCTCGACAAATCCTGCGTTCCGGTCTAGGAGCAATCGGCATTCAACAGGTTATGGCGTTCCTAATTGCGATGGGAGCAATCGCAGATTGGGTGCTGTAATTTCCGGTATTCACCATGCCGTTTGAGCAGGCGTTTTTCTAAAGGTCGTTTCCATGCATGAAGAGCTGAGCCAACCCGTTCCACGTCCGGGCATTCTGGACATTGCCGCTTATGTTCCGGGTAAGGAACATGCGCCGGGTGTCGCCAAGGTGTACAAGCTTTCGTCAAACGAAACGCCGCTTGGCCCAAGCCCCAAAGCGATTGAAGCTTTTGGCACGGCTGCCAGCCATCTTGAAATCTATCCGGACGGTCAGGCCACTGTTTTGCGGCAGTCGATTGCCGATATTCACGGTTTGAACTTTGCCAACATCTTGTGCGGCAATGGTTCCGATGAGCTGCTGGGTCTGCTGTGCCACGTCTATCTCGGCGCAGGAGATGAAGCGATTATCACCGAGCACGGTTTTCTTGTGTACCGCATTCAGATCATGGGTGCTGGCGCAACGCCGGTGACCGTGAAAGAGCGTGACTGCACGGTTGATGTCGATGCAATATTGGCAGCTGTTACACCAAAGACAAAAATGGTGTTCATCGCCAATCCCGGCAATCCGACCGGCACCTATGTTCCCGTTGCGGAAATTCGTCGGCTGCAGGCGAGCCTGCCAAGACATGTGTTGCTGGTTCTTGATGCGGCCTATGCCGAGTATGTTCGCCGCAATGATTATGAGGCCGGGCTTGAACTGGTGTCGTCCAACCGCAACGTGGTGATGACCCGCACCTTCTCCAAGGTTTACGGTCTTGCTGCCCTTCGTGTTGGCTGGATGTATGCACCGGTTGACGTTGTTGATGCGGTAAATCGCGTGCGCGGTCCGTTCAATATGAGCGCACCTGCGCTCGCTGCCGGTGCCGCTGCCATTCGTGACCAGGCTTTTGTTGAAAAGGCCGTCGCCCACAACAAGATCTGGCTGGAGCGTCTGGCGCAGGAGTTTACCGACCTTGGCCTGACTGTCACGCCATCCGTGACCAACTTCGTTCTGGTTCATTTCCCTGACGTTGACGGCAAGCGGGCAACGGATGCCGATGAATTTCTGACCAGCCGCGGCTTCATCCTGCGCGCTGTGCGGGGGTATGGCTTCCCCAATGCTCTGCGCATGACCGTGGGTTCGGAAGAGGCCAATCTTGGCGTTATATCCGCCTTGAAAGAATTTATGGGACGCAGCGCATGAGCGATGTTCATTTCGAGAGAATTGCCCTGATCGGTATCGGTCTTATCGGTTCTTCCATCGCACGCGATATCAAGGAACTGTCCATCGCCAACGATGTTGTGGTGTCGACCCGCAGTGCCGAGACGCTGAAGCGTGCGGAAGAACTGCAACTCGGCACGCATTATACAATTTCGGCGGCCGAGGCCGTCAAGAATGCCGATCTGGTGATCGTGTCGGTGCCTGTTGGTGCTTCCGAACGCGTGGCGATCGAGATTGCGTCGCATCTGAAACCCGGTGCGATCGTTACCGACGTGGGCTCGACCAAGGCATCAGTTATCGCGCAGATGCAGCCGCATATGCCACAGGGGGTTCATTTCATTCCTGGCCACCCGCTGGCCGGTACCGAAAAGTCCGGCCCAGATGCTGGTTTCGCGGGACTGTTCCGCAGCCGCTGGTGCATCTTCACGCCGCTTGAAGGCACCGATCCGCAGGCGCTGGAAAAGTTGAAGACCTTCTGGAAGACACTCGGCTCTATGGTCGATGAAATGACGCCCGAGCACCATGATAAAGTGCTGGCTATCGTTTCGCATCTTCCGCACATCATCGCCTACAATATTGTTGGTACGGCCGACGATCTGGAGACAGTGACGGAATCGGAAGTCATCAAATATTCCGCATCGGGTTTCCGTGACTTTACGCGTCTTGCCGCGTCCGACCCAACCATGTGGCGGGATATCTGCCTGCACAACAAGGATGCCATCCTTGAAATGCTGTCAAGGTTTTCTGAAGATCTGGCCTATTTGCAGCGCGCCATTCGCTGGGGTGAGGGCGACAAGCTGTTTGAGCTGTTTACCCGCACACGTGCCATCCGCCGTTCTATCGTTCAGGCGGGGCAGGATGTGGATACGCCGGATTTCGGCCGGCATATCCTCGACAAGAAGTAAGTGGAAAAATGATGCCGCTGGTTCAGATCGGCGGTATATTTCCCAGAGGAATAAAGCCACTTACGGTCGCGCGACCGCGATCCACTACGAGATCGACCGATACACGCTGGCTGCCGCCTGCAAGCGCACGCAGTAGCTTAGTGGCGCTGTCTATGGTCGGTGCCAGCTGCGGAAACACTTCCTTGGCGCTGTTGCCCCATTCACCGAGCTGCTGCACTTCCAGCTTGAACTTGCCCGAGAGATAACCGCTTTCATCGAAAGAAAACGGGCCAGTCAGCGTCATGGTGCGGCCTTCGCCGATATCTGCAACGGCCTGACGGAGTTCGCCGGTTGCGCCATAAAGCCCCGATTCGTCGCTGCCATCAATCATGCCGGCTTTTCCGACAAGCGTGACGTCCAGATTGGTGGAAAGGCGCGGCAGCACCTGCGGCCAGCCTTCAATCACGGTTGCCGAATCGGTCATGGAAATGGCGGCATCAAGATCGGCATTGTTTTGTCGCAGGTGAATTTCCGTGTGCCCGGCATTAAAGTTGATTGTCTGGCCGCTGACGGAAGAGACCGCTGTGGCCTTCAACCCGTCGATAACGGTTGAGGTACGATCAACACCCTTCAACTTGGCAATCAGGCTGGATTGCAGGTTTTCCCATGCGGCATTGATCGACAGGCCGTGAGCCGTGCGGATTTCCGCCGGGGAGTCTAGTTCCATGACGATGTGATTGGGGGCGTAGACCTGCGCTGCCGACCGCAGCGAGCCGAACGAAGCAGAAATGCCGTTGGTGCTGTCATCGACATTCACCTTGGAGCAGAACAGACCGATGCGGAATGGATAACCGCGGAAATCCATGTCCACGCATTCGCCGGTGATTTCCTTGCCACCGGCCGGGCTGATGGTTTTCAAGACCGTTTCACGCAAGGCCGATGCGGCATAGAACCAGCCGCCGGTATAAACAGCGATTGCCAGCACAATGCCCGAACCGAGCAAGAGAAATTTTTTGTTGCTTGTCGATTGGCTTGATGCTGCCATGATGTTCTCCAAGGCTGGCGACGAAACATAATAATGATCTGGCGTGCGATATGGACGATTTTTGGGTATTTGGCTACGGCTCCTTAATGTGGAACCCGGGTTTTGCGTTTGAGGAACGTCAGACGGCCCGTTTGCATGGTTACCGACGCTCTCTGTGCATATGGTCGAGCGTTTACCGTGGTACGCTGGAAAAGCCTGGTCTTGTTCTGGGGTTGGACCGCGGTGGCTCCTGCCGTGGCGTGGCTTTCCGTGTTAAGGGAAGCAATCACGGCGAGGTTATCGGCTACCTGCGCGAGCGCGAACTTGTCACCAATGTTTATAAAGAGCGTATTGTCCCGGTTAGCTTGGCGGCCGGGCATAAGGTCAGTGCCGTGACCTATGTGGCCGACCCGCTGCACGAACAATATGCCGGTGGCTTGAGCGCCGAAGATGCCGCCCGGATCGTGAGATCAAGTGTTGGTCGGTCTGGCCCCAACACTGATTACGTGGTCAACACAATCCAGCATCTGGCGGATATCGGTATTCGTGATCCATGGCTGGAAAATGTTGCATCTGGCCTAGAGCAGAGCGGCAGTTAAGCCGCTATCTCCTCCCATTTGTCACCGTATTGGGATTAGTTGGGGCTGTAGTGCCGAAGCGCCAGCCTCACCCGCGCCTGGGCGGAGAGCAGGAAAACATAAGCCGCCGTTTCTGACATCTCCTCCAGAACCAGCATGTGACCCCACTCACCGAAATTCAGGCCCATATGCCCCTCGGCGCCGGCTGAAATGATCATTGAGAGAATAACTAGCACAATATCAGCGTAGGGAAGCTGCCGCGTAGTGACCAAGTACTTCAGAATATGCGGGCCTTTGGCCTTGATAAAAAGCACGGCAACCAGAAGGCTCACTGCCACCAGCATTGGTACGATGTAAGATCTATACCAAAGCTGAGAGGATGAGAAATATGGTCCGTGTTCACTGACGGACAGGGCCGGCATGAAGACGCCACCCCAACTCAATTCGCGCAGCGCCATAACGATCCAAAGAGGAATGACGGCCAACCAGAACCATCGCAGCGTTGATTGTTGATCTGCGGCGAAAACCATTGCCACGACTGCGCCACCCAGCAATATCAAAACCTGCGCATTCTCAATCGGGCCATTTTCATAGCCAGTCCATGCGGGTAATATTCCAGCGCATGCGAAGCTTAAGGCCAGCAAGGCCGCTCCGCCCCACCTCATCTGTTTCATTGCAATCATATAGACGTCGTCTCTCCCGGGGTCGTTTGGGCGATTCGTCGCCCAAACGGTAATCCACTCTTATGGATGCAGCAGCGCAGGGCGACAACTACAATGAGAACGGCCATAAGCGGCAAAACCGTGACTAGTACACAATTTTGTAACAAACGTCCCTGTCATGAAAGTGCTAGAGGCAAGACGGGTCGCTCACGTGCCGTGACAGGTTTGGAAGCGACCTTCAGCCGTTTTGATTTTTCATGGCCTTGATTTCTTCCAGACGCTTGATGGCGGTTGGCGGCAAGGGAAGGTTCGGATTATTGGTTGCGGTTTCGACCAGCAACTCGTCGCTTGCCTGTTCGGTGACCTGTATCAGCTTTTTGAAAAACGCATCCGGATCTAGACCCGGTTCAATCGGCGGCAGAATGCGCACTTTGAAGTGGCCGGGATAACGCATGGTTGAACGACGTGGCCAGAACAGGCCCGGATGCATGGCAACGGGAACGACCGGAACATTGAGATCACGGTAAAGGCGGGCGATGCCGTAACGGTACTGTGGCTCAGCACCCGGCGGGCGGCGAGTACCTTCAGGGTAAATGATGAGCTCACGGCCTTTCGCCATTTCCTGCTTAGCGCGTTCCATCACCTTCAACATAACCTTGCCGCGTGCGGCACGGTTGACCGGGATCATGCGCTGCTTCATGGCGTACCAGCCGAACAGCGGTATCCAAAGCAGTTCACGCTTGAGGATGTAAACCGGATCATTGAGGTTTGGCAGCAATGCATAGGTGTCCCAGAAGGACTGGTGCTTGGGCGCAAAAATGCAGCCAGTGGTCGGGATGTTTTCCAGACCTTCGATCTCGAAGGTTGTTCCGACAATGTTTTTCATCAGCCAATGGCTGGAACGGGCCCAGTTCTTGGGAATCTCATAGGCAATCTTGCGCGGCAGGATGAAGTAGATCGGCGTCAGCACGACCATCCTGAGGATGAGATTGGCATAAAACAGGGTGTTGAACAGTGCGGAACGCAGCTTGAGCATAAAGGGCAACTCTCCGGGCACATCCGCTGTTTCGAGGGGAGATATTTCGAAACCACAATATCGGGTGCAATTACCGCACGCCTACACGAAAAGGCGCAGTTACGGCAAGTCCGTTTGACATTTTAGTATAACTTGGGGTCCCGCAGATGGTTCATTCAAGAATGAGGCTTATCGACTGTATTTGCTCATAGAATGTCATTGGTAACCTTGAGTGTGCACCACTTTACTTTAATTCTGTAGTACCAGTCGTGCCGCGAAGGCCATTGCTTTTGCCCATCCCAACCATATCACGGGCGGCTGCACCAACATATTTTGCATATTCATAGAGCAGGGTGCGCAACACATCCGGGTCGGCGAACCAGTTCTTTCGGGTAAGGTCCGAACTGACTACCGGGTAGGCGACAAATTCGGTCTTTGGGCTTGCGCGGCGCAGTTCATAGAGGCTGCGGTGCATGTGGTAATTGTTCGTCACCACCAGAACGCTCGAATAGTCGTGATCGGTAATCCAGCGCGCCGCTTCATTGGCGTTACCAATGGTGTCGATAGCGTCATAACCAACATCAACGCAGCAGGAAAACAGATCGCTCGAGCTTTGTGTCATCTTGCGGATCTGGGCGCGGCTGGTCGAAGGATTGGCGCCGGAAATCAACAGCCGCGTACCAGCACCGGAGCGCAAAAGTTCGACGGCCTGATCGATCCGCTGGTAGCCACCGGTCAATACGATAATCGCATCTGCCTTGATATCTTCTGGCGGTCGCATGGTCGCAACCGCATCGGCAAAGCGCAGGAAACCGGCAAAAACAACGGCTGTAATGATGAGGATAATGAGGATCAGATAACGCGCCGTGCGGCGCAATGGTCCACGCCGCGAAAGCAAATCCTTTCCAGATCTGCTTTCCCGTGAGATATTTGTCTCATCGTTGCGTTGCGACCGACTCATCAGCATGTCTAATCAATAATGGCAGATTGAGGCAAGGAACAGGCATTTCCAAGCCAATCAATTTCAGCCCGGAGGAATTCCATCAGTGCGGGAAGCGTCAGAACGCATCTGGTCAATATCGTCAATCGTGCGAATGACGGTCATCCTTGCCGTCAGGGTGGTGAGCAGCGCGATGAAGATCATCGTGCCGAAGATGCCGAGGTAACCGGTCCAGCCAACCGAAAACGTGCCGAACAGTGCTGTAGCCTGATCGCTTTGCGGAGTGGCTATGGAGCGTGATTGCCAAAAGCCCGCCAGCAGGAAGACAGCTGAGGCGAGCAATCCGCCAGCGGCTGAACCTTTGAAGCTGATCTTGAGAAAGTGTTTCTGGAATTCATGCGCAACGAATTTGCTTTCCGCACCGACGAAATGCAAAACTTCCACGATGTGTCTGTTGCCGGCAAGTGCGCCGCGTGTTGCAAAGACCACGGTCAGCACCATAGCAATGAAAACCAGACCCAGCACGCTGATGCCGATCATCACGGTTGTTCGCGCCATAGACACCAGACGGTCTACCCATGTGCGGTGGTCATCGAGAAAGGCTTGCGGCACTTCGGTTTTCAGCAAGTCACGCATGGCCTGAAAGTCAGGTGGATTGTTTTCGTCGATGGTAACGACGATGAGGCGTGGCACAGGCAGTTCGTTGAGATCAAGGCCCGAACCGAGCCATGGTTCGAGCAGGCGGGCTGTGGCCGCGTCATCGAGAATGGTGCCTTCGCGGGTGCCGACGAAGGTGAGAGCAAGGTTGCGCGCCTTGCTCAGCGCGGCGGCCATGTCCAGACCGTCCTCCGGCTTTATCTGGATGGTAATCTCACGGGAAATCTGGCTTTGCCAAGATGATGCCGTTGCGCGGATCATGCTGACAGCACCCAGCGTCAGACAGGCAAGAAATGCCATGATGGCGATAACGACGATCAGTGCATTGCCCTGAATATTAGACGGGGGCAGGATCGGGCCCATCGGACGGATGCGCATGGCAGGCCGCTGCTTGCGGTTCTGTTGCGGTGAAAGCTGTTGGCGGTTGATCTCATTCATAGATGTCGAGCCGCCCTTCGGTAAGGATCATGCGGCGTGCGTCGATCTGATCCATCAATGCAAAATCATGCGTTGCGATAACAACGGCGGTTCCCAGCCGGTTCAATTCGAGAAAAAGGTTGAGAAGCCGTTTGGCCATGGGAGGGTCGACGTTGCCGGTCGGTTCATCGGCCAGCAGAATTTCCGGCTGATCCATCAGGGCACGGGCAATTGCTGCACGTTGTTTTTCACCGCCGGATAGAATGGGTGGCAACACGTTGATGCGTTCGCCCAGTCCCACCCATTTGAGAAGCTCAATCACATCGGAACGATAGGAGCTTTCGTCCTTGCCGCGCACTCGCAGCGGCAGCGCGACATTTTCATAGGTCGTCAAATGTTCAAGCAGGCGAAAATCCTGAAACACGATACCAACACGCCGGCGCAAAAGTGGAAGTTCTGCGCGGGGAATGCGGGAAATGTCACGATCAAACATGCGGATCATGCCGCGGGTTGGCTGCAGTGACATAAACAAAAGCCGTAGAAGAGTAGTTTTACCAGCACCGGAAGGGCCGGTCAGAAACTGGAATGATCCTTTGGGAATATCGAAGGTCATGTCCCTGAGGATTTCGGGGCCCATACCATAGCGTAACCCGACATTTTCGAAATGGATCAACGGACTTCCAGTCTTTCTCTTTCACAACGGCAATTTTGCATGGAACGTTTCAGGTCGCTGCATGGTTTCATGCCCGTGGTGCGGTGTCTGCGATGACCCGATGTTTGCGAAGCATTAACCATTTAAATTTACGTTTGGTGAGTATTTGTTTCAATGCCCAGTTTTCAAAGGGCGGAAAACCATAGAGGAAATTCCATGGGTATGTTCCGTTCGTCGCGTCGTCATGACACATTCGATTTCGATCTTCTCCTGCCTGAACATCCCGCGCGAAAAGCGCCCCGTTCCGGCACGCCAGCAAACGATGTGGTCGATGCCGAATTTGTGACGGTAAAGGAAACACCGGCACGCGGCTATGGCAATGACAATCGGCAACGCCGTTATCAACAGCGTGTGATGCCGTCTCGTCCGGTCTCCGGCGTAATGCAGCGCGTGGAAAGACGCCTTGGCAAATTGTCTGTCGATGCTTATTCGGCATTGGTGGCGCTTTCTGTCATCGTGGTCTTCGGCGTCTCCGGTGGTTTCACACTCGTTTCGGGCACCCCGTCTGCTGCGCAGGAACAGGTGAATCCGCTTGGGCTTTCCCATGTCACCATCACACCGCAGGATGCAGATGGCATGGAAGTGCTGTCCATCAACGGTATTGTCGAGAACCATGGCGGCGATGTGGTGGCGGTTCCAGATATCCGTGCTGATCTTCTGTCCGAAAATGGCCAATTGGTTGCCAGTGTTGTCATCGAAGCACCGGTTAGCGAAATTCTGGGGCGTCAAAGCCACGGATTCACGACAAAATTGCGCCATCCCGGTGGAAAAACGCCACGTGTGAAGCTTTCCTTCATGGAAACGGGTGTTTCCGGTTCGTGATTGTGGTAGCGGATTTCCTTTCGTTGAACGGGTAGGTCAAGGTCTGCCCGACAGTCAGTCAAGGAGATTGCATTGCCCGTCGTTCGTGGAAAGATCATCGAGCCGCTTTATACGGCGGAACAAATCGCCGAGCGTAACCGGGATATGGCGCAGCGCATCGCTTCGGGTCCAACAAAAGACCTGCTGGTCATCGCGGTTCTCAAAGGCTCGTTCATTTTCGCTGCCGATCTCATTCGCTCGCTGCATGACAGTGGTCTTGCGCCTGAAGTCGAGTTCATTACCCTGTCGAGCTACGGTGCTGGCACGGTTTCGCAAGGTGTACGGATCGTGAAAGACATAGACAGCGATGTGAAGGACCGCGACGTTCTGCTGATCGATGACATTCTCGAATCTGGCCGCACGTTGCTGTTCGCCAAGGAACTGCTTTATGAGCGTGGCGCCCGCAACGTGACCATCGCCGTTCTTCTCGACAAGAAGGTCAAGCGCAAGGAAAACCTCGAGGCGGATTATGTCGGTTTCGAATGCCCCGATTATTTCGTCGTTGGTTACGGCATGGACGTGGCCTATGCCTTCCGCGAACTGCCGTTTGTTGGCGTCGTGAAGGGTGATGCGGAGGCGTAAGCGCCTCCGTTTTGATGACCGCTTGTTAACCATGTCCGCTGCATCGCGTCTTATCTTGTAACAAAGGGCGCAATCTTTACCGATTGAAAAGGTGCAGCGGCGATTTTGCTCACGGCTGGAGATGACTGCCAGGAGCAATGGTTATTATGGCAAAAATTTTGATTACCGAAGACGAGGATTCGCTGCGTTCATTTGTGGCGCGTGCCTTGCGCCTTGATGGCCACGAGACCCATGAGGCGGCTGATGGCGCCGAGGGGCTGGAGAAGCTGCAGGAACATAACTTTGATCTGCTTTTGTCAGATATTCGTATGCCGGTTATGGACGGCATCGAGCTTGCCCACCGTGCGGCCTCGCAATTTCCTGACATGCGCATTCTGCTAATGACCGGTTATGCCGAACAGCGGGAGCGGGCTGACGACCTGATGGAGAAGGTCGTAGACGTGGTTTCCAAGCCATTTGCCTTGCCCGATATTCGCATGGCTGTTGCACGTGCCTTGGCGGCCCGCACGGCGGCTTAAGCTGCCTTGCGTTTGTGTCGTAGGCATTTCAGTTTTCCTTTTCTATATCCTCATTTAAAACCGGTGCAGTTTAAAACCTTCCCAACATTGCTGACAGGAGCGTGACTTGAAAAACGGTGTCTGGCTGAATGAGCCGAAGGATTGGTCGCTAAAGGATGGTATTCTTGATCTGGTGACGGACGAGGGTTCTGATTATTGGCGTGAGACCTATTACGGCTTCACGCGTGACAGCGGGCATTTTTTCGGCGTCCAGACACCACCGACTTTTACATGCCAGTTTCGTATTCGCGGCGCTTATCAGGCGCTTTACGATCAGGCTGGCATCATGGTGCGGATTGATGAGCGCCGCTGGATCAAGGCCGGGATCGAGCTTTCCGACGGTCGCGGGATGCTGGCGAGTGTATTGACCAACGGTCGCTCCGACTGGTCAACCGCGCCATACGAAGGCAATGCTGATGATTTCTGGATGCGGGTCACGGTTGAAAAGGGTGTTATCCGCGTGCAGGTGTCTGCCGATGGCCAGTTCTGGCCGCTCGTGCGGCTCGCGCCTTTTGATGTCGCTGACCATTATCTGGTGGGCCCGATGGCCTGCACGCCTGAACGGGCAGGGTTAAAGGTCCGTTTCTCAGATTTTCAACTCACCGCGCCACTTGGCAAAGAACTGCACGATCTGACCTGACGACAGTATCTGGGCTCTCCAAAAGCGGTCCAACCGCTTTTGGAATAAGGTCCTAGCGGATATCCAGAAGACGCTCGAGGTAGCGGCGTTCCGCTTCGCCCGGCGGGTTCTGTCCCAGTTTCTCGCGGATTGCTTCGAGAATTTCGCGGGCTCGCTGCACATCGATTTCATCGGGCACACGCACCTGATCGCCAAAGTCCGGACCGTTGGTGGCCCGTGGACGACCGAGCGGATCACGGCCGTTCTGACCGCCCTGACCCATCATGCCGTCTTCCTGACCTTGGCCCTGACCCTGTTGGCGCATGGCTTGCATCATCTGGCTCATCATGTCCTGTGCACCTTGGCGCAAAGCATTCAGCGCATTGCCCTGACCTTCAACGGCGCGGTCGCCCTGTCCCTGGCCCAAGGCTTCACCGGCACCCTGCATTTCCTGCTGGGCTTTGCCGAAGCCTTCGCCGGGCTGCATGCCAAGATCTTTCATACCCTGCTGCAATTCACCCAGTTGCTTGCCAAGTGCGTCCTGCTGCGCGCGCAGTTGCTTCAAGGCTTCACGAAGCTGCTCCGCCGTCATTTGGTCGGTGGGATTCTGACCCTGACCTGGCTGCTGCTGGTCACCCTGCTGGCCTTGCTGACCCTGTTGCTGTTCGCCGTTTTCGCTTTCCTGCTGTGGATCGCCGCGTTGCATGCGGTCACGCAGTGCCTGATCGAACTGGAAGGTCTGGTCCATCAGTTGCTGCTGTTGCTGCATGATTTCGCCGAGCTTGTCGATCTGCTGTCGCAGCTGGCTGTTCTGCTGGTTCTGACGACCCTGCTGCGGGCGTGCCAGCTGCAGATTGTTCATCATGCGTTGCAGCTGTGACAGCATCTGCTGCGCGGCATCTCGATTGCCCGAGCGGGCCAGATTTTCAATCTGGTCCAGCATGTTTTGCAGGTCACGCTGACGCAGGAAGTTTTGCGCCTGCTGATTCATGTTGGATTGCGGCGCATTCTGCATTCGCTGCGCCATCTCGCTCATGAAATCCTGCATGGCGTTGCGCAGTTCTTCCATAAGCTTGGCGATTTCTTCGTCCGGTGCGTTGCGTTCAAGCGCGTCGGAAAGCTGCTTCTGTGCATCGCGCAACCGGCGCTCGGCTAGCGACAGATCACCGTCCTCAATGCCGAGGGCGATTTCCCAGAGGTAATCGGCAGTGTCCTTCAGGCTAGCCTCGTCGTAGGCAAGTTTCATGCGGGTATGAGCAGAGCGCAGCAGCAGATAATGCGTCTTGTTGGGGATGGTTTCTTCCGGACGCATTGTCACCGCCTCGTTAAAGGCAATGGCTTTCGGCATCTGTCGGGTATCAAGTGCGAAAATCTGGCGGTGTTCGGCAACCGCTGCTGCCAGTGGTTCACTGAAGCCGCGACCGGGTAGAACCATTTCATGTGAAGGGCTACGACCTTCCTGTCCGGCGCCATCGCTGGCGACCAGAGTGATGCGCACCTTTTTGCCCGCCAACGGATGTTCCGTCAGGTTGCGACTGGTCAGACCTTTGATTTCGCGGCTGTTTTGACGTGGCAGGTCCAGCTTGTATTCCGGCAGGGGATAAAGAGGTGTTGCGTCTTCGTTTGTTTCCGCGGGTTCGATGATCGCGTGCGCTTCACGCAGGCCGTAATCATCCGAAGCGATAAAGCCGATTTCAAGCGCGCCGTTCACGGCACGACGCGGCATCTTGTCGAAGGAGATGACCGGTGGCTTATCCGGGATAACGTCAAAGACCCATTGTTCGCCATTGGCAACAAGGGTGCCGCTTTCGGCGATTTCTAGCGAGTAGGTTCGTGGCGGAAGCTGTTTGTTGTCTGCTTCGGGAGCAGGGGCGTTGTTTGCCGCTGCTTGCGGTGGTGTCTGTCCGCTTGAGGTTGTTTCTGGCTGCAGGGGTTGCAAACGGCCTGCCACTTCCGGCTCAAAGCTGACCTGCTCTCCACCTTCACCGCCGGTGACACGAACTGTCAGTTTCGATGCCTGTGGCACCGCCACGGCCTCAGTCGCAGCCTCGTTACGTCCGGTCAGGAAAATCGGTGCACGCCCGGTGTATGAGGGTGGTGTGACCCATGCGTCGATCCGCAAATCAGGATTGATTGGTCCGGCTGCCGGACTGTTGCGGAATGCCTCAACAACGGTGCCGGCACCATTGGAATAGGAAAAGCCGAACGCTGCTGCCAGAACAAGTGCGGGAATAGCGCGAAGCGCAAAACGGTCATGGCGGGCAATATCGGGTTTCGGCAGGCCAGCATCGAGGGTGGCAATACGTTGCGCCATGCGCAGCTGATGTTCTTTCCACAGCGCGCGGGCAAACGGCGTGTCGAATGCTGGCTCGTCTTCCTGCACGCCGACAGGCTGGTGCGGCAGATCATTACGTTCTTCAAGCAGGCGCCCAGCTTCATCGGCTGATGGCCAGCGCAGACGCAGGAACGGCAACAGCGACGACAGCAGGCCGAAGACCAGAATGAAAACGACGCCGAGACGAAGCCAGTCCGGCAATTGACGGTAAACACCGAACCAAGCCAGCGAGAGGAAAATGGCGATAATCGACAGCGGTAAAATGGAAAGGGGGGCGGCGCGCTCAGCCAGCAGCACCAATCTGGCCACAAACCGCTTCGCTGCGACCTTCCGGGCCAGCGCAGGTTGTCCTTCGAAGGCGCCTTTTCTGCCTTGTCTGGATGTGGTCATCAATCCGTTCTCCCGGTTCTGGCCACCTGATCCCGCAAGAACCGGAATCGCAAAATATTTTAGCGTATCGGTGCGAAAACCCTAATCGCTTTTCGCAAAGCACGACACGCACATCGAAATTTACACAACCCGATCAGCTGTCCAAACGGACGCCTGACGTGCTGGTGCAATCTCTACAAGATAACACTGTTTATGGCGAAGACGAGGGCAAGCGGCTGCTCACCCTCATTTTTCCGATGATTTCTCTCAAAAGTGATCGGGAATGCCGATCTCAATCCAGCCACTTTGGCACGGAATCAAGTCCGATCAGCTCTTCATAGGTGCCACGCGGACGGATGACGTGGAATTCATCGCCCTTGACCAGCACTTCGGGAACGAGCAGGCGTGAATTATACGTGCCCGCCTGAACCGCGCCATAGGCGCCAGCCGAACCGACCGCAATCAGATCACCGGGCTTCGGCATCGCCATTTCACGATCAAGCGCCAGATAGTCACCGGTTTCGCAGACTGGGCCAACGATATCGGCCTTGATGCGCGGTGCATTGGCGGCAGAAATTCTGACCGGACGGATTTCGTGATAGGCCTCATAAAGGGTCGGGCGAATGAGGTCGTTCATGGCGCCGTCTACGATCACGAAGGTCTTTTCACCGCCGTCCTTCACGAACAGCACTTCGGTTACCAGAATACCGGCATTGCCAACGATAAGGCGGCCAGGTTCGGTAACGATCTTGCAATTCAGGCTGCGAAGCTGTGCCTTGACGATCTCGGCATAGGCATCTGGCAGTGGCGGCGGGTTGTTGTCGTCCTTGTAGGGAATTCCGAGACCGCCCCCGATATCGACGTGATCAATCACATGACCTTCGGTCCGCAGCTCTTCAACCAGTTCGCGCAGCAGGCGGAATGCGTCCTCGAACGGCTGCAATTCGGTAATCTGGCTGCCGATATGCATGTCGATGCCGGTAACCTGAATACCTTCAAGCGTTGCCGCATGGGCGTAAACGGCGCGGGCACGCTGGTAGGAAATGCCGAACTTGTTTTCTTTTTTGCCCGTCGAGATCTTGGCATGGGTACGCGCGTCGACATCCGGATTGATGCGGAAGGAAACATGTGCCTTCTTGCCAGCCTTGATGGCGCGCAGGTTCAGCACTTCCAGTTCCGGCTCGGACTCAACGTTAAAGCAGTAAATGCCTGCTTCCAGCGCCAGATCCATTTCGACAACAGTCTTGCCAACGCCCGAGAACATGATGCGACTGGCGGGAACACCGGCTGCAAGCGCGCGGCGTAGCTCACCGCCGGACACGACGTCGATGCCGGCACCCAGACGGGCCAATGTCTTGAGCACAGCCTGGTTGGAATTTGCCTTCATGGCGTAGCACACCATGGAATCGACATCGGCAAAGGCTGCCGAAAACACCTTGTAATGGCGTTCCAGTGTGGCTGTGGAATAGACATAGAACGGGGTGCCGACGGCCTTGGCGATTTCTGGCACGGCCACGTTTTCGGCGTGCAGGACGCCGTCAATATACTGAAAATGGTTCACGGTCTAAGTTCCGTTAAAGCAGCGGGTCGAGAACGAAAGGACGCTCAGGCGTAACCTGTTTGACTTCCTGGCCATCTGCCGGGCGTTTGTTGCGCAGCTCTACCGGCGTGCTTGGCGGATCAATCGCGCCTTTACGGCCGCAACCGGTAACGACGAGGCTGACGACCAGCGTCATGCCAAGGGGAAGAAGGAAGCTACGAACCGTTTTTGAAAGCATGGGTCTGTCCAAAGGAAAAAGTTGCTCTTCTGATACAGAAAAACAGGGCGCTTGTGCACCCTGTTTCTTGTGATGCTGGTGTAACGCTAAATTGATCAGTTGCGCGCGCGCCACCAGGCGATCTGTTTGCGGACTTCAGACGGTGCCGTACCGCCAAAGCTGGTGCGGCTAGCAACCGAGGCTTCGACCGAAAGAACATCGAAAATGCCGTTGGTGATAGCCGGGTTGATGGCTTGCAATTCCTCAAGCGACAGGTCGGCGAGGTCGCAGCCCTTCTTTTCGGCCAGTGCCACGGCATGGCCGGTGGCATGGTGCGCATCACGGAACGGAAGGCCGGCCTCACGTACGAGCCAGTCGGCCAGATCGGTTGCCGTGGAGTAACCAGAACCGGCAGCTGCGCGCATTTTGTCGGTGCGGACTTCGAGGTCGCGGATCATGCCGGTCATCGCGGCAATGGCCAGTTCGAGGCTTTCTGCGGCATCGAAGACCTGTTCCTTGTCTTCCTGCATGTCCTTTGAATAGGCCAGCGGCAGGCCCTTCATCACGGTCAGCAGGGCAACTAGGGAACCGTTAATACGACCGGTCTTGGCGCGCACCAGTTCAGCAGCATCCGGGTTCTTTTTCTGCGGCATGATCGAAGACCCGGTCGAAAACGCATCCGACAGTCGGATGAAGCCGAATTGTGGTGTCGACCAGATGACGATTTCTTCCGCCAGACGCGACAGATGCGTGGCGCAGATCGAGGCGATCGACAGGAATTCCAGCGCGAAATCGCGGTCTGAAACCGTGTCGATGGAGTTGCGGGTCGGTTCGCGGAAGCCGAGTGCCTTTGCCGTCATGTGACGGTCGATCGGATAACCGGTTCCGGCAAGTGCGGCAGCACCGATCGGGCTTTCGTCGAGATGTTCGATGGCGTGGCGAACACGGGCGCGGTCACGGCCGAACATTTCGACATAGGCCATGCAGTGGTGACCGAAGGTAACTGGCTGGGCGGTTTGCAGATGCGTGAAGCCCGGCATGACGGTGTCTGCATGTTGTTCGGCGCGGTCGAGGAATGCGGCAATCAGATCCGTCAGCATGGCTTCGGTTTTCTGAAGCTCTTCCTTCACCCACAGGCGAAAATCGAGTGCGACCTGATCGTTGCGCGAACGGGCGGTGTGCAGGCGTCCTGCAGCAGGGCCAATCAGGTTGGCGAGGCGGGCTTCGATATTCATATGAATATCTTCAAGCTTGCGCGAGAATTCGAACGTGCCGTTTTTGATCTCTAACAGGATTGTGTTCAGGCCTTCAGTGATCTTGTCTTTATCTTCGTGCGAAATAATGCCTTTTTCAGCCAGCATGGCAGCATGCGCCATAGAGCCGCGGATGTCCTGGGCATAAAGTTTCTTGTCGAAGCCGATGGAGGCATTTATCTCTTCCATGATTGCGGCCGGACCGGATGCGAATCGCCCGCCCCACATCTGGTTAGAGGATTTCGTGTCGTTGCCGTCAGCCATGGTTTGCCAGTCCCGGAGTATGTAGTGACAGAAAAAAGACCATTTCGCCTTCCCTCTGCCAAGCTTGTTGGAATTGCTGCCCTTGCCGGTATCATCGCCGGTGCAGGTGCGGTTTACATGAGGCATATTGGGTCTGGCAGCTCGGTTCAAGAGGCTCAGGCCAATGTCGCCGGTTTATGTGAGGGTGCAGGCGACCGTATTGCGGCGTTGACGCCCTTTTCCAAGGGGCAGGTGGCTGCGATGGCGCCGGCGTCGGAGCCGCGTCCGCTCAACCTTACCTTCAAGGGGCCGGAAGGTCAGAGCCTGACGATGGCGGATTTTGCCGGAAAGACGGTGCTTTTGAACCTCTGGGCCACGTGGTGTGTGCCATGTCGTGAAGAAATGCCGGCCCTTAACGCTCTCGAGCAGGAGATCGGTGGGCAAGACTTTGAAGTGGTTGCCGTCAATATCGATACTGGCGGCGATGAAAAGCCCAAAACCTTCCTTGATGAATACAAGATCGGTGCGCTCGGTTACTACCGCGACAGTTCGATGGGCGTTTTTAATGTGCTGAAAAAGGAAGGTCTGGCCTTTGGCCTGCCTGCCACCCTGCTATTTGATGGCAAGGGATGTCTGCTTGCATCGATGAATGGGCCGGCTGCATGGGACAGCCCTGATGCCAAGGCCCTGATCACGGCGGCCAAGGGGCCGTGATCCAGTGATATGGCGGGGGTGAATTTACCTTTTCTCCCCCGCGTAATGGCGAACCGTTAGCGGGTCGGAACCGGTGTTTCGCCACGGTAGTCATAAAAGCCACGGCCTGATTTACGACCCAGCCATCCAGCCTCGACATATTTGACCAGCAGCGGGCAGGGGCGATATTTGCTGTCTGCGAGACCATCATGCAGCACCTGCATGATGGAGAGGCAGGTATCGAGACCGATGAAGTCTGCCAGCTGCAACGGACCCATCGGGTGGTTGGCGCCGAGTTTCATGGCGGTATCGATGGCTTCAACCGTGCCAACACCTTCGTAAAGCGTGTAGATCGCTTCATTGATCATCGGGAGCAGAATGCGGTTGACGATGAAGGCCGGGAAATCTTCGGCGACAGTGATGGCCTTGTCGAGCGAGCGAACATATCCCTTGGCGGTGTCGAATGTTTTTTCGCCGGTTGCGATCCCACGCACCAGTTCCACCAGCTTCATCACCGGAACCGGGTTCATGAAGTGGATGCCCATGAACTGTTCCGGGCGGTCGGTGGCGGATGCAAGGCGGGTAATCGACAGCGACGAGGTGTTGGTCGCCAACAGTGCCTCAGGTTTCAGAACCGGGCAAACCTGCGCGTAAATCTTGCGCTTGATGTCTTCGTTTTCAGTTGCCGCCTCGATCACCAGATCCATCGATGCGAGATCATTGATATCGGTCGAACCGCTGATCTTGGACAGCGCGTTCTTGCGGCTTTCGTCTTCCAGCTTGCCGTGACTGACCTGACGGGCCAGGTTTCCGTTGATGGTGGCAAGGCCAGCTTCAATGCCGCTTTGGCTCAGGTCGTAAATATGCACCTTGTATCCGGCCAATGCCGAAACATGGGCGATGCCACAACCCATCTGGCCCGCTCCGATAATGCCGATATTTTTCAATGTAACGGTCATGGTGCTGTTTCCTCCGGGCAAAGCGGGTGCAGTTATGCGGGCATTATATATGGGTGCATGGATTAATAAATATTGCCGGGCAGTTTCCTGCCCGGCAATCAAGGCATAGTGCCTGTTTTCTTACAGTGCTTTTTCGAGTTCAGGCAGAGCGTCGAACAGGTCTGCCACCAGGCCGTAGTCAGCAACCTGGAAGATTGGTGCTTCTTCGTCCTTGTTGATGGCCACGATGACCTTCGAGTCCTTCATGCCAGCCAGGTGCTGGATGGCACCGGAAATACCAGCAGCAATGTAAAGTTGCGGAGCAACCACCTTGCCGGTCTGGCCAACCTGCCAGTCGTTTGGTGCATAACCGGCGTCAACAGCCGCACGCGATGCGCCAACGGCCGCACCCAGCTTGTCGGCAACCGGCAGAATGACTTCCTTGAACTTCTCAGACGAGCCGAGTGCACGGCCACCGGAGATGATGATCTTGGCAGATGTCAGTTCAGGACGATCAGACGATGCCAGTGCGTCCGACACGAAGGACGAAACGCCTGGGTTGGTCGCAGCAGCGATCGCTTCAACAGCAGCGGAACCACCGGCTGGTGCCGCAGTGAACGAGGCTGTGCGAACGGTGATGACCTTTTTGGCGTCAGTTGCCTGTACGGTCTGGATGGCGTTACCGGCATAGATTGGGCGCTTGAAGGTGTCAGCGGAAACCACTTCGGTGATTTCGGATACCTGTGCGACGTCGAGCAGAGCTGCAACGCGTGGCGTAACGTTCTTGGCCGATGCGGTCGCAGGTGCGATGATGACGTCGTAAGAACCGCTCAGTGAAACGATCAGCGCAGCAAGCGGTTCTGCCAACTGGTTTGCGTAGGACGCATCGTCAGCAAGAAGCACCTTGGCAACGCCGGCAAGCTTTGCTGCTTCATCGGCGGCAGCCTTGGCACCGGAGCCAGCTACCAGCACATGCACGTCGCCGCCAATCTTGGTGGCTGCCGTCAGCGTCTTGGCGGTCTGGTCGGAAAGGGTTGCGTTGTCGTGTTCTGCCAGAAGAAGAATGGCCATAATAAAATCTCCCTTTTCCGTCTCTTACAATACGCCGTCGGCCTTGAGTTTCGATACCAGTTCTGCGACTGAACCAACCTTGACGCCCGCCTTGCGGCCAGCCGGTTCTTCGGTCTTCAAAACCTTGAGGCGCGGCGCAATATCAACACCCAGATCGGCCGGGGTCTTTTTGTCCAGCGGCTTCTTCTTGGCCTTCATGATGTTCGGCAGCGACGCGTAACGTGGCTCGTTGAGGCGAAGATCGGTGGTCACGATGGCAGGCAATTTCAGCGAAACGGTCTGCAGGCCGCCGTCGACTTCTCGAGTGACTGCAACGGAACCGTCAGCAATTTCGACCTTCGATGCGAAGGTGCCCTGACCCCAGCCGAGCAATGCCGCCAGCATCTGGCCGGTCTGGTTGCTGTCGTCATCGATGGCCTGCTTGCCGAGGATAACCAGATCCGGCGTTTCCGCATCGACTACGCCCTTCAACAGCTTGGCAACTGCCAGCGGCTCAACCGTTTCATCGGTTTCGATCAGGATGGCCCGGTCGGCACCCATGGCCAGCGCCGTGCGCAGCGTTTCCTCGGCCTTGGCCGGACCGATCGACACAACGACCACTTCTTCGGCCTTGCCAGCTTCCTTCAGACGAAGAGCCTCTTCGACGGAGATTTCGTCAAACGGGTTCATCGACATTTTGACGTTGGCAAGTTCAACGCCCGTGCCATCTGCTTTCACGCGAATTTTCACGTTGTAGTCGACAACTCGTTTAACGGGCACAAGGATCTTCATGGAGCTTTCCTTCAACTTCAATCATGTGGACAGAGCATACGACCACCATATTTTCGAGTGGGCACATGGATACGCATTTTTTCCATAAATTCAACGGACCATTGCTCATGATGCCATGCGTTGGATTGATATCTGACGTTTACGTGAAGATAAAATAAAGCGGTTTCTTTCAGCGACCCCATCGGATGCCGCCATTGGAGCGCTGATTTTGCGACACCGGTATTGTTTTTACATCATCGGTCGTGTGTTTGACTGCTTTTGGCGTGACAATTGTCCGATCAAACAGCGGTACGCCTTTGCGTCGCAGGAACAAAACCAGGATGCTGCCGGCCAGAATGCCACCGACATGCCCAGCCCAGGAGACATTGTCGTCCATGCCAGCTGCCAGCATCAGAAACTGTTGGCCGATCCACAGTGCGAGTGGAATAAACGCCGGTAGCGGAAGCGGGATACGAAACAACACCAGCACCCAAACACGGACTTTCGGGTGCAGTAGAAAATAAGCGGCAACAATCCCTGACACGGCTGCAGATGCGCCGATCAGCGGACCTTCCGACATGGGCGTGACCAGACCATGGAACAGGGCGCCTGCCGCAGCGCAAAGCAGATAGAACAGCAGAAACCTGACATGGCCGAGCGCATCTTCAACATTGTCGCCAAACACCCATAAAAACACCATGTTGCCAGCAAGGTGCCAGAAGTCTGCATGCAGGAATGCGTAGGTGATCAAGGTGGCATCATCAGGGATTATCTGCAGCGCCGGTTCCAGATGTGCATAGTCGAACACCACTGCCGGAATGAAGCCAAGCCCCATGGCCGCGCGACCGAAAGTTTCGTCTGAAACCAACGCACCGGTCACAAGCCAAACAATTGTATTGATGACGATCAGCGAAATCGTGACGTATTGGGTTTTGATGTGCTTGAGGGAGTTCGAATCATGCAACGGTATGAACATCGATTTTCCTCTGATGCATGATCATTTTCAGCGGTTTTTGCCCGGTACCCAAAGAATATCGGCAGCGCCTCCGTCATTGGTGAAACGCGCTGCCACGAACAGAAAATCGGAGAGACGATTGATGTATTGCAGTGCCGCCGGGCTTACCGTTTCGCCATCGGTAAAAGACAGCTCCACGATTTGCCGTTCTGCGCGGCGGGAAATGGTGCGCGCCAGATGCAGATAGGCCGATGCAGGTGAACCGCCGGGCAACACGAATGAGGTGAGCGGCGAAAGGTTTGCATTCAACGCATCGATTTCGGTTTCCACCCGGGTCACTTGGGCTGCGATGATCCGCAGCGGTTCATAACCCAGCGGCTCTCCCGTATCCGGCGCGGCAAGGTCGGCCCCCAGATCGAAAAGATCGTTCTGAATACGCATCAGCATGGCATCCAGTTCGGGAAATGCCTTGGTGTGCAGGCGTGCCATGCCGATGGCCGAATTGGTTTCGTCCACCGTGCCGTAGGTCGCAACACGCAGGTCGTCCTTGCGGCGGCGTGGTCCAGACACCAAAGCTGTGGTGCCCTTGTCGCCGGTGCGGGTGTAAATTTTGTTCAGCTTGACCATGTTTTTCCTGTCTTAACGCCCGCCGCCGGTAATCCACAATGTCAGCATGATCAGCGCAATGGCCAATGCCTGAAGAACCAGACGCAGTTGCATCAGCTTGTTGGATTTGTTGCCATCCGTTCCCTTGAGCATGTTGAACAGGCCACGGATCAGCACGAGAACGACAAGTCCCATGACGATGAGGGCAAGAACTGTTGTGAACCCCGACATGATTTTATCCTTGTTGTTTCCCTGAGGTGCCGTGCGTTTGATACGCATCATCATTTCAAGTTTTCGCAATGCACATTGCGAAACTCTGCTTTGAATTTCCGTTTCTGGCTAGTCGAACTTGCGCAGCAGCCGATAGAACATGTCGGCGGGTAATATCCTCTTCAAAAACGCACCCTGTTTGGCTGGAACGGTAACAAGATAATGCGGCCTCGGTCTTGTTGCGGTCAAGGCATGCTTGAGCACTTTATAGACTGCTTCAGGACCAAGCTTATGCTTGTTAACCGGACCTGTTCCGTCCAGGCGCGCCAGTTGTCTTTCGTACTGCGCCGCATGCGCCGAGTTCTTCAGGTCGATATTGGCCTCGATATGCGAAAGGGCGGTAGCGGTAAATTTTGATGCGATTGGTCCCGGTTCGATCATGCTGACATGGATGTCGCTGCCTTCCAGTTCCATGCGTAAGGTTACACCCAGTCCCTCGAGTGCGAATTTTGAAGCGGTGTAGGCGCCACGATAGCGATATGGCACAAGGCCGAGAATGGATGAGCAATGCACGATGCGGCCCTTGCCCTGCCTGCGCATGAAGGGAATGACGCGGCAGGTCAGGTCATGCCAGCCAAAAACATTGGTTTCAAACTGGCGGCGTAGCGTATCAACCGAGAGGTCTTCCACTGCGCCGGGCTGGCCATAGGCACCGTTGTTGAACAGCGCATCGATGCGTCCGTTAGTGCGGGCGGCAACCGTGTCGACCAGCGCCGCGATCGATGTGGGTTCGGTATAGTCCATCAGGAGGGTTTCAATGCCCTGGTTTTCCAGCGCCGCCATATCCTCAGTTCTTCGGACAGTGGCAAAAACCCGCCAACCATCGTCTTGCAGCGCTGTCGCGCAATGGGCGCCAATGCCGGAGGAGCAGCCTGTAATGATGATAACCGGTTTGTCTGTCATGCCTCTTCCCTGTACAAAGCGATGCTGATTTCCCATATTCGCCACTAAGTTACAATCAGCATGCATGAATCAGGAGGTGACATGTTCGCCACTCTGCGACTGGCCTACAAGGTTGCCTTTGACGCCTACTTCCATTTTGCGGAGGATGACGGCTGGGCAATGGCAAGTCACGTGGCATTGTCTATTTTGCTGGCGCTTTTTCCGTTCCTGATTTTCGGGACGGCATTGGCCGGTTTCCTTGGCGCGGACAGTTTTTCGGAAACGGCCGTTCATCTGATTTTTGATACCTGGCCGGAGGCGATTGCCGCACCCATTGCGGCCCAGGTGCAGCAGGTCCTGACCATTCCGCGCGGGGGACTGCTGACAGTTTCGGTGCTGGCTGCCGCCTACTTTGCGTCTAACGGGGTAGAGGCGCTGCGCATATCGCTCAACCGCGCCTACCGCGTGTCCGAAACGCGCTGGTGGTATGTGACCCGTCTGTGGAGCCTTTTTTATGTGCTGATGGCGGTCATCATCTTTGCTGCAATCAGCACGGTGCTGGTGGCGGTGCCGGTGGCTCTGGCTTTTGCGGAAGTGCGCTTTCCGTGGATGACCGATTTTCTCAGTACTATCTCCAGCCTTGGTGTTTACGGAACTATCATCGTTCTATTTACCGGCCTGGTGATTGCACATCTATGGCTTCCAGCGGGCAGGCGGCGTTTGCTGGATGTGCTGCCGGGCATCGTGCTGACATTGCTGTTCTGGGTGGCTGGCGCGCTGCTTTTTGCTTCCTATCTCGCCACCTTTGCAAATTACACCGCCACCTATGCCGGTCTGGCGTCGGTGATGATCGTGCTGGTGTTTCTCTACATGATTGGGGTGATCTTTATGCTGGGTGCGGAGGTCAATGCCGCGCTGATGAAGTATCAGGTCCGCCGCATCATCAAGCGCACCATCAATGGGAAAACCATCAAGGAAAGTTCAGAGCCCGACCAGGCGGTGGATATCTGAGGGTGTTTTGCCGGCTGCGCGCAACGTTGCCAGTCCGGTGCTGCCCTGGCTTTTGGAAAGTTTGCGTCCGTCGTTACCCAGAATAAGCCTGTGGTGATGGTAGCGTGGTGCTGGAAGGCTCAGCAGTTGCTGCAAGAGCCGATGAATGGCGGTGGCATGATAGAGATCCATTCCGCGGACCACGTCGGTGATGCCCTGCAACGCGTCATCGACCACAACGGAGAGGTGATAACTGGATGGCGCATCCGAACGCGATAGCACAACATCGCCCCACTGGGCCGGATCGGCCTTGATTGTTTGATGCTGGCCGCTACCGAACTCGTCCCAGAATAATGGTTCATCAAGCTGGGCAATGGCATTTTTCATGTTCAACCGCCATGCAAAGAGGGCGTTTGCTTCGAGGCGACTTTGTCGCTCGGCCGATGATCGCTGTTTATCGCTATCAGGGTAAAGCGCCCCGCCGTCCGGATCGCGTGGCCATGGCGTGCCACCTGCCTCTGATGCCTTGACGATTGCCTTCACTTCGCCGCGCGTCAGAAATGCCGGATAGGCAAGATCCATGGCAACAAGTTTTTCCAGTGCAAGTCGGTAGTCGTCGAAATGCTGCGACTGGCGCCGGACAGGTTGTTCCCACGTCAGACCAAGCCAGGAAAGATCGTCGTAAATGTCCTGTTCAAACTGCGGAGTGCAGCGGGTTTGATCGATATCCTCTATGCGCAGCAGAAAGCGACCCTGGTTTTCTCTGGCCATATCGGCATTCATGAAGGCAGAAAGGGCATGACCCAGATGCAATGGCCCATTGGGGCTTGGAGCAAAACGGGTAACGCAATTTTGACGTGGCAGATCAGACATGATCTCTACAGGCATTATTTTTTTCTGTTTGCCAAGCGTCGATGGGCGTGTTGACCCTAGGCCCTCAAATAGGCTGTGGTTTGACTGGGAAATTCGATGACGGTTATTCGTGGGTATGATGATATTACCAACGGGCTTACGGCCCTGTTTGCGCTCGATCCATCCTTAAGTCTTATCGCCAGCCGGTGTGGACCGGTGCCGTTACGTCTCAGCGAACCCGGCTTTGCCGGTCTTGCCAGTATTGTCGTGTCTCAGATGGTGTCGCGTGCCAGTGCGGATGCGATCTGGGGTCGGATTGTCGCGGGGACGGAGGTGATGACGGCGGACCGATATCTGGCTGTTCACCCGGATATTGCCGCCGGTTTCGGACTTTCTCGCGCCAAAGCGCAGACTTTGCAGCGTATTGCCACGGCGGTTGCCGAAGGTGGTCTGGATCTCGATTCTTTGAGCCAGATTGATGCCGCGACTGCGATGGCCGAATTGACCGCCGTCAAAGGGGTAGGGCCATGGACAGCGCAGGTCTATCTGATGTTCTGTGGTGGCCACGCGGATATTTTTCCGGCCGGGGATGTCGCTTTGCAGGCTGCGGTTGCCCATGCGCTTGACATGGAGGCGCGCCCGACGGCTCGTCAACTGGCTGTTTTATCAGAAAAATGGTCGCCATGGCGCTCGGTGGCGGCCCGGCTTTTCTGGTCTTATTACGCTGCGATAACCCGGCGTGAGGCGCTGCCAATCGCCTGAAATATGCCTTTCTTTGAGCGCTTCATTTATAGGCTTCACAATACTGTAACAACAGACCTAATATACACAATGCAGATGCCGAATCGATCAGGAGAAGCCCTTGACGATTGCAGTCTCCCCACAGGCTTTGCCAGCGCTCGTTCTGAACGCTGACTATAGGCCACTGAGTTATTATCCCTTGTCGCTCTGGTCATGGCAGGACGCGATCAAGGCGGTTTTTCTAGATCGTGTGAATATCATAGCAGAGTATGATCACTCGGTTTCATCGCCGAGTTTCTCGATACGATTACCGAGTGTCATAAGCCTCAAAACCTATGTGCAACCGGCCAGAAACCCTGCCTTTACCCGCTTTAATGTCTTCTTGCGCGACAAGTTCCAATGCCAGTATTGCGGCTCTCATGACGACCTGACATTCGATCATGTTATTCCGCGTGCGCATGGTGGTGAAACCACATGGCTGAACGTCGTTGCGGCGTGTTCACCATGTAACCTGCGCAAAGGCAGTAAATTGCCGAAACAGGCTGGCATGCTTCCGCACCAGAGACCCTACCAGCCAACCGTGCAGGACCTGCATAATAATGGGCGGTTGTTCCCGCCCAATTACCTGCATGAAAGCTGGATGGACTATCTTTACTGGGATACCGAGCTTCAGCCTTGACGAAGCCGGTTCCCGGTCAGATCTTTTTGCGGGTTGCGCCGTAGAAGGCGATTGCAGCCAACGCTACGCTTGCAATCACGTTCCAGCCCGCAAACGACAGACCAAGCACGCGCAATGCTGCGGTGTTGCACGAAGGTGCCTTGATGGCGTTGAGGTCGCTCAACAGGCTGCCGGCATTGGTTGTGATCGATGGTGCGCCGGTGGCGCAGGTCGTCGGACCTTCCCAGAAACCCCATTCAACGCCGGAATGATAAACGCCCATGCCAGCGCCGATCAGCATCGCAATACCAATCAGCACGAGAAGTGTTTTGACGGTCCATGAGGGCAGCTTCAGAAGGCTTGCGAGGATGGCGAGAATGCCGAGCGGAATGGCGTAATAATAGGGATCACGCTGCAAGAGGCAAAGCGCGCAGGGCGTGTAGCCGCCAATGTGCTGAAAGCCAAGCGCCGAGCCGACGGTGAAGATCATGCCTGCGGTGACCAGAACGGAAGAAATGGTAAGACCGGATTGCGCGGATTGTGGCTGTGCCATGGATTTCACTCTTGCTTCGGTATCTGCGTGATGAAAATTGCCCACGCATAAGACAGGAAAGGAGGGGTATATGGGTGCCGTCCTGCCCGGCATCATGCTGTAACCTGTAATCCAGTACATGCGGGAATGTAAATGTGGTGAATGTTCCGCCCGACACGGTGATCGAGCAAAGTTTCGTGAATTGCTGATTTTTGTAAAAACCGGTTGACCGGAACCGGTTCATTCGTATAGTCCGGCGCCATACCACAGGACTTCGCTCCTGTTGCCCCTTTGGCGGAATTGGTAGACGCGCCTGACTCAAAATCAGGTTCCGAGAGGAGTGCTGGTTCGATTCCGGCAAGGGGCACCAAAATCTTCACATCGATAATTTGATAAAGATTGCCGCAGGAACGAATTCCTGTTCGGCACGATACATGTTTTTCGCGCCTAGTTCTTTGGTCTAATGTGATGTTGCTGCGGTGCAGCATAAACTTGCGCATCGCAACAATCCGGGTGTATAGGCGTCTTATGGCGCGGCAAAATATCGCATCTCATACCTTCCGCGCGCCTCATCTCCAGATAATTACGAATTGGAGTTACTGTGAATAAGATGTCATCAAGTCCGGCTGGTGCTCCAGTTCTGGACCAGAAAACCCGTTTGAAATCCATTATTGGCGGTTCCGCAGGTAATCTCGTCGAGTGGTATGACTGGTATGTTTATTCGGCTTTTACGCTGTATTTTGCGCCGATCTTTTTTCCTTCCGGCAACCAGACCGCCGAATTGTTAAGCGCAGCGGCCGTTTTTGCGGTCGGCTTCCTAATGCGCCCGATCGGTGCCTGGTTCATGGGAACCTACGCAGACCGTAAGGGCCGCAAGGCTGGCCTTACACTGTCGGTGACGCTGATGTGTCTCGGTTCATTGTTGATTGCTATTACGCCGGGCCACGAGACCATTGGCATTGCGGCGCCAGCCATTCTGGTATTTGCACGTCTGTTGCAGGGCATCAGTGTTGGTGGTGAATATGGCGCAAGTGCCACCTACCTCAGCGAGATGGCGGGCAAGAACCGTCGCGGCTTTTTCTCAAGCTTCCAATATGTCACGCTGATTTCCGGTCAGCTGCTGGCGCTGGCGGTTCTTTTGGTTCTTCAGCGTGTGCTGACGCCGGAACAGCTCAGCTCGTGGGGCTGGCGTATCCCATTCCTGATTGGCGGCTTCCTTGCCATTGCGGTGTTTTACATCCGTCGTGGTCTGGTTGAGACGCAGTCGTTTGAAAATGCCAAGGCTGATACGGCTGAAAAGCCGAAGTCCAGTGGCTGGGCCCTGTTCCGCCATTATCCGCGTGAAGCGTTGATGGTTATGGCACTGACATCCGGTGGTACATTGGCCTTTTATGCCTACACGACCTACCTGCAGAAGTTCCTCGTCAATACGTCGGGCTTCAGCAAGGAAAGTGCGACGGAGATTACCACAGCTGCTTTGTTTGTGTTCATGCTGTTCCAGCCTGTCGCGGGTGCGCTTTCCGACAAGATCGGTCGCAAGCCGCTGATGGTCGGGTTCGGTGTGCTCGGTCTGTTGTGCACCTATCCGATTTTCTCGACTTTGGCTGTAACGACAAATGCCTTTGCAGCATTCGCTCTGGTTCTTGCGGGTCTGTTGATCGTCACCGGTTACACCTCGATCAATGCCGTCGTTAAGGCGGAACTGTTCCCGGCGCACATCCGTGCACTCGGCGTTGCGCTTCCTTACGCGCTGGCCAATACGGTGTTTGGCGGTACGGCAGAGTTCGTGGCCTTGAAGTTCAAGCAGATCGGCCATGAAGAGTGGTTTTTCTGGTACGTCACGATCATGATTGGCCTATCGCTGATCGTTTACATCCGCATGCGCGACACCAAGCATACGAGCCATATCCAAGAGGATTGATCGCAGCCGTATCGCTTGAACAACAAAGCCCCGCGCGCCTGTCGTGCGGGGCTTTTTTATGTGTGGTTTGACATGGCAACGCTTCAGTTGGTCTGGTCGTTGCGCACCACGCGCCAGTCAGGTTTTCCAAGGTTATGCGGCCATGGATGAACGTCCTTGTCGTTGAAATAGACGACTTCTTCCAGCTTGGGGAACTCGCTAGTTTTCAACGTTACGTCGTTCATCCAGGGTTTGATGTAGGCATCATTGCCTTCATAACCCAGTTCGGCGACCCATATCGGTTTGTTGTATTTTTCCACCAGACTGTATCCCTTCTTGAGGGATTGTCCGAAGGTCGATGGGCCGCCATGTTCGATTTTGTCGAAGGCTTCGAGACCGAACACTGACAGCCCTACAAAGTCGACATAGTTGTCGCCGGGATAATAGGCCTGCAGGCCGTCTTCACCCTTTGGAGACCACATCAGTTTGGCATTGGGTGCTTCCTTGCGCACGATATCCATCATGTGACGGTAGGCGGTGATGTAGTCATTGGGTGCCCAGCCGGACCACGAGAAGCGGCCGGATTTATCTTCCATTTCCTGGCCCCAGCGAATGATGACAGGGCTTTTCATTTGCGAGACCATGCGGGCAATGGCGTGCATGTTTTCGTCATACCCGCCTTGCAGGATTTTCCGCCGCAACTCATCGGAGGTCAGGCGCCAACTGACGTCCCACGACCAGGGTTCAACGGTAATCAGCACATTGCGTTTGCGTTCCAGCGCATAGGCATCGGCCGTTTTCAGACTATCCAGATCCACGTCTTCCCAGGGCAGGAAGAGGTGTTCGGTTGCTACACCCTGTTGCTGACCAAAGTCGCCATGTGGATCATAGGCACCGAACTTTATGCCATCGGCATGCAGTGTCGGGCGTTTGTCTGTGATGGAACGCAATGTGGCGGCGGTCATGCCTGCAGCATTTTGTGCCTGTGACTGGACCACCGGGTAGGCCGCGGCGGAAAACAGGATTGCTATAGCCGCTGCGGACAGGATTTTTTTGTTCAGCTTCTTCATGGCTTTCTCCTCTCCAACTATTTTTTGACTGACATGACCTGTTTGGCCGCCAACGCCTGAACGGTTACGCTGTCGGTGTTCACAAGTTTCGAAAATTCATCGCTTGCTCTGGGTTTGGCACTGCGAAACACGTACCAGTCTCCCATTGGCAGACGCTTCTGGTAGATCACGTTGCCAAGCCTGCCATGGGAAAAACATGTCCTTGCCTTGGCGGACTTGCCGTCTGTGGTCCAGGTGGCGTTCATGCACATCTTGCCGAGGTTATCGACTGACCATGTGCCTTCGCCGATGGACTTCTTGCCGTTTTCTTCGGTCATTGCGGTAAAGCGCCGACCTTGCGAATCAAACCGTCCGCCGCCACTTGGCCAGCGCCAGGTTTTGTCCTTGTACATATTCACCACTTCCGATGCTGTCAGAAGCTGTGGGGATTTTTTGACCTCTTTTGCGGCAAGCGCCAGACTTGGTGTCAGCATGCTCATGCTGAGCAGAAGGACTGGAAGCCTGAGGTTTTTGATTATAGTTTTCATGACAGTCTTCCTTTCTCGAGGGACCCATCCTGTCTGGCCTTGGCCAGCATGATGATTCCGTATTGTGGTGGAGTGGGCTGCGGCTTTACCTGCACTTCCTGTTCAGGTTGGATGCCGTGCCATTTCACCCGGAATTTCATCTTTATGGTCTTGGTACCACCAACGCCTGCACCGGAAGCGTTGAAGCGGGTTTCGGTAAAGCTGACATAGGGTTGGCCGTGCGACAGTGCTTCCAGCCCACCAAGGCCATGGGTGTTGAGTTGTAACACCCCGCTGGCAATGATGATGAAGGAAGACACTATTGCGAGTGCATTGCCCCATGTCCGCGGCAATACCGAAAGGCTGTTTTCCGAAGCGTGTCGGAACATCAAAAGCAGAACGAGGAAGGCGTAAACCGTTACGTTCATGGCCGCGAAAATGTAAAAGCCCTGGGTGCTGCGGCTGTCCGGCGCCAGCATCATGGCGAGCGCTGTGAAGCCGGCCAGCACGATGTACGGGGCGACTATGCGCAGCGGCAGGCATCCGGCCTTTTCGCCACCCTTTGGTGTGATGCGAAAATCCACGAAGGAACCATTGATCCTGTCACGTATGGCGACCAGGCAACCTGCCAGCGACCAGGGCCAACGCAGGAACAGGAAGGCAAATGTTTCCCAGCAGAACGGCCGTGCATCATGCGGCCTGAAGGTTCCGGTTGCCCGCCAGAAGAAGGTGAACACCGTCAGCATCAAGATTGAAGGCAGGAAATGCAGCATGAATTCCGGGTAGCTCACATTGACCAGTGGACGGCCTGCGAGAAGGGCGATAACCGGCATGACGAACATGACTGCCATGACAACGGAAAACAGCGGATACCACATCTGCGAAAACAGAAACTGAAATTGCAGTTTGGCTGGCAGTGCCGGCACATAGTCCTTCGAATACTGCAGAAGAATAGTAACCAGACTACGCGACCACTGGAATTCCTGCACGGCAAGATCTGTGAAGGTTGAAGGTCCATCACCATGGGCAATAGCGTTCAAGGCATGCACTCCACGCCAGCCACCCGCATTCATCAGCAAGGTGGTGGAGTGGTCTTCTGCCAATTCAGGCCCAAGGCCACCCACCTGACGTAAGGCTTTGGTGCGCACGGCATAATGTGAGCCGATACATAGAGGTGCCCAGCCGTTATTATAACCGGTTTGGAACGCGCCATGCAGGCCAGCCTCGACGTATAGCCTGCCCCGTGCCGCCCAGCTTTCATCGGCATTTGCATCACAAATGCTGGGTGCCGACACATAACCGACCGCGGGATCCGCAAAAGGCTTCAGGATTTCGTGGAGATAGTCCGGTTCCGGTACATGGTCCGCATCGAACTGCGCCACGAAGTCATAACGGTCATACCCATAATGATCGTAGAAATAGGCAAGGTTGCCTTCCTTGCAGCGTGTGCGGCGCGGCCATTGTGCACGGTGATAGGCTTCAACACCCTTGCGGGTGGAAATCAACACGCCATGTTCGCCGCACCACCGGCTGGTTTCCGGTGTTGGATCTTCATCGGCCAGCCAGACGTCGTATTCTATCGATATTTTCTGCTCTAGCATGGCCAGCATGGTTTTTCTGACCACCGAAAAGGGTTCTGATGGAGCCTTGGTCACCACCATGGCAACACGCCCCTCGGGCAAGGGTGCCTCCGGTTTGACGACTTTCGCATTGAGGAAAATCAGCACGAAATAAGCAGGCAGGATGGTGACGTAGAACACCGAGACGCTGACGGCGATGAAATAGGGCATCGACAGCATGTGGTCAGTATCCAGCCACCAGCCCCAGAAATAAACCAAGGTTACCAGCCAGCCTGCGATACCCAGCAGATAGGCAATACGGTTCCACCCGGTGAAGACCGGGTCGAACAGCGCGTCGGACACCCTGGCATGGACCTTATGTTTGGCCTTTTGGGTGTTAACGGTCGTGGTGAACTGTGTCGTGCTCATCGGCTGGTCTCCAGTCCGAATGTCGGTGCAGCAGTGCGGATGATCGTTTCAATGTCCGAGCGTGATGGTGTGAAGCCAAGCACGGCTTTGGCGCGACCAATATCTGCAAATAGTGAGGGGGGATCACCGGCGCGACGCGGGCCGTATTGGACAGGTACCTGCTGGCCCGTTACTCGGTGGATGGCGCCGACGATTTCGGCAACCGATGCGCCACGGCCAGAGCCAAGATTGACGCGCAGGGTCTCGCCACCACCGACAAGATAACGGATGGCTGCGAGATGAGCGTCAGCCAGATCGCTGACATGAATGTAGTCACGGACGCAGGTTCCGTCTTGCGTGTCGTAATCATTGCCGAACACATCCAGCTGCGGAACTTTGTGGGCGGCGGCCAGAAGCGCACGTGGCACAAGGTGGGTTTCTGGCTCATGCCGTTCGGAAAGCTCTCCGCCCGGGTCAGCCCCTGCGGCATTGAAATAGCGCAGGGCGACAAACCGCAGGGCATAGGCTGCGGCATAGTCTTCCAAAGCCATTTCAAAAATCAGCTTGGTACGACCGTAAGGATTGACCGGAATTTGTGGCGTTTCCTCACGGATCGGCAGGATTTCCGGAATGCCATAGGTGGCGCAACTGCTGGAAAAGACCAGTCCTTCGACATGGTGGTCCATGCAGGCTTCCAGCAGTGTCAGGCTACCGGCCACGTTGTTGCGGTAATATTTGCGCGGGTCGGTTACCGATTCCCCGACATAGGCATTGGCAGCGCAATGGATGACGTGGGAAGGGGCAAACTCGGAAAGCGTTGCCCGCAACATGCTGTGATCGGCAATGTCAGCCGTGATCAACGGTCCCCAGCGCACAGCATCGCTGTGGCCGGTGGACAGGTTGTCATAAGCCACCGGCACCATGCCGGACAGCGATAACGCCTTGCAGATATGGCTTCCTATGAAGCCGGCTCCGCCTGTGACAAGGATGTAGCGGGGCATCTCATACGGCCTCCGCCATTTTTTTTCCGCTGAGCAGCGCATCGAAATAGTGGATGGTCTTTGCGAGGCCATGTTCAAGATTGACGCGGGGTTGCCATCTCAGCTCTTCTTTGGCGCGGGTAATATCCGGCCGGCGTTGTTGCGGGTCATCCACTGCGGCTGGCAGGTGTATGATGCGTGAACTGGAGTTGGTCATGGCAATGACGATGTCTGCCAGTTGCCGTACCGGAATTTCTGCAGGATTACCAATGTTGATCGGGCCACAGCATTCCGGGCTTTTAACCGAGAAGCGCAGGAAACCTTCAATCAGGTCATCCACATAGCAGAAGGAACGGGTTTGTTTGCCGTCGCCATAGATGGTGATGTCCTTGTTCTGCAGGGCTTGCACGATGAAGTTGGAAACAACACGACCATCGTCCTGGCGCATGCGCGGGCCATAGGTGTTGAAGATGCGACCAACCTTGATATCGACGCCAAAATTGCGGTGATAATCGAAGAACAGCGTTTCAGCGCTGCGTTTTCCCTCATCGTAGCAGGCACGCGGGCCGATGGGATTGACGTTGCCGAAGTAGGTTTCCGGCTGCGGGTTGATAAGGGGGTCGCCATAGACCTCCGATGTGGAGGACTGGACAACTGTTGCACCGGTGCGACGTGCCAGTTCCAGCACGTTCAGGGCACCGATCACATTGGTCAAAAGCGTGCCTACCGGATCCCTCTGGTAATCAGGTGGTGATGCAGGCGACGCAAAATTGAAGATGACAGATACATCGAGATCATAGGGGTTGCGCACGTCGTGCTCCACCACGGTCAAACGATTATTGGATGTAAGATGTTCAATATTGGTGCGTCTGCCGGTGGAGAAGTCGTCGAGGCAGACAACCTCATGGCCGCATTGCAAAAGCCGTTCGCACAGGTGCGAACCGAGGAAACCTGCGCCGCCATTGACAAGCGCACGAAGACCCGGCTTCCAGTTTGAATAGATATTGACGTTGGAATCATTGTCATCGGGAACGAACTTACGCATTACACACACTCCTTCCTACCAGGAAACTGCAGTGCCGTTTCCGTGTAGTTGTGTCGCTCGTTTTGATTTTTTGAAATTCCGGCGGTTTTATTACTTGTTGTTGTCGGCCGCCTGTACTTGATTCATGTCCTTTTTTTATTGTTTTAAGAATATAATATTTTATCGTTTGCTTTCGTCAATGCGAAATTTCTAAAATATTACAATTGATTACCGAGGAAATACATTGATTAATCCCATTGTGTGCGTATTTTTAACTATGCCAACATAATGCCTTTCTTATCAAGCAAGAGCGCAAGCCTCACTCAATCGAATGAGGTTAGGGTAGCGTGCGTGCCGAGCCTAAAACGGCGTTCGGTGTACTGGCCACCGGGAGCGATTGTGTGTGGTGTGACATGCTTGCCTTGGTCAGCGGTGCATGAGTCAAATATCAACACGAGTGTGTTTGACGGGCTGTTTGCCGCAAACGCATCGCAGCTGGCCGCGCTTTGCGGCATTGGGGACAAATATGTCTATTATTCATCACCGCGCGGGGGCATTGAACCCTGCGCGCCTTGCCAAAATGGCGTGCTCTATTGCCGTTGTTGCTTTTTCCGTTGCGGCCTGTTCCGCCGTCGAGACTCCGCTTCTGTCCGATAACAGCGCACCGAAAATCCAGAACGAAGTCAGTCATCGCGTTTCCGCACCGAAGAAGTCCTATGCCTATGACAAGGCGTCTGTCACGCTGGTCTCAAGCGTTGAAGCGGAGAGCGAGCCTGCTGTTGCCGTTACCAAGGTCAATGATTTCGGTTCATCGCCTTATACCTGCTCGCCGAGCGGTTTTGGCCAGAAGGCTCGCTGCTACCTGCGCTAATATCTGCTTCTGTCAGGCATAACGTGGTGTCGCGGATCAATGTTGCTTCACAAAAAGCTCATTGAGCCGCGATGAGCTCAGGAGAGTTTCGTACAAAAGCAAACTGCAACTTTTGTACGACGACGCTCAGTTTTTCCATTCGTGATGGGTCATTTCTGCATGGTCGAATGCGAAGAAGCGTGATGCGGCTTCCGTACGGTTACGCACATGCATCTTCTTATAGATGTTTCGCACATGTACTTTGACAGTATTTTCCGACAGATGCAGCCTGTCCGCGATAATCTTGTTCTGGGTTCCCTTACACAGAAGATCCAAAATCTGGACTTCCCGTGTCGTGAGGCCGTTGAAGTCATGGTGGTGCTGCTTTGCAGCCGACGCCAAGCCAATGGGCGTGCCAGCATGCGGCATAGCATTGGTTGGTGACTTGGTCTCAACAAGGCGTCCAAGCAGCGCGGACGGGAAATGTTCTCCGCCCTTGATCAACAGATCGACTGCGGCCATGAATACATCCAGCCTCAGACTGAGTGGCAATACGCCATCAATGATCCGTGTTTCAACCAGCTGTTTGAGATAGGATTCCAGCATGCCGACGGCATCAATAACGAGGCCGATCGATGCTGAGGGATGTTTTTCCCGGATGTTGTTCAGGGCATCTTGCAACTGCTGGCCGGCAATTCTGTACAGCAGGACCAGTTTCACATCGGATGTATACCCGTCTTCGATTGCTTGTGGTTGGTTAATGCTGATGACATTACACATGGGGAACTTTTTGCCGAGTGCCTCAACCAGGCATTCGGAAAACAGATCCGCATCCGCGATTAAAAGTAATGTCTGGTTTGTTACTGACGTGTTGTTTATGCGTTCTGCATGAGTTATTCTAGAAGATACCATGAACATTTACGCCTCCCTGAGCGATACGCATTTTTTACTTTCTTATTGTGTTTGTTATGTCGAATCCGCGAAATGATGCATGTCCATTGTTATTAATCACTTGTTAATTATGCTAATATGAAAACCGCATTAAAGAAATGACCCGAAATGATTAGGTGATTAAAATTTTGTAAACGTGATTAACGTGCCGATATTTCAAGATTTTTCATTTTGTGGCGAGTCATCGGGTAATTTGGAAATTCAAGGTTTGGTATTTTTGATATATAAAATTACGGGTTGTATTTTATATGGGTAATGAGTTTTTTGCGCTAATATGAGCGCTTGAGAATGGTTTTCTCTGCCTGATTTTTATTTTTCGGCTGTCGCGTGAAATTCTTTTACTTGATGAAATTTGCTCTGAAGTCGCGCTTGCGAAGTTTTCTTTAAGTTTAAATAGAATGCCTCTTTTTTCTCCGGCGCTGTCCGATTCCATGAATTCAAGGCGTTTTGAGTTCTACTCTCCGGCTATTTGGTTGGGGATTGCTGGCGCTTGGTCTGTGCCTTACCCGGTGCTGTTGTACGGTGTTTTCTGCCTCAATATTTTGGTGGTTTAGGGAATGTGCATTTAGGTCACATTCAACCACACAAGTTGCGATAATTTGTTTTTGACTTGTAAATTTTTGTTGTTTTCATTTCCCGTTATGCGATGATTTACAAAAGAAATTGCGGCCCTTTGAGAGTCCAATTTATGGAAAATTTGTAAAATCGGTACAGCAGCATGAAGTTTGAAGTCGACAGATTGATGATCGTTGCGGATGATTTGACGGGTGCGCTGGATTCTGCTGCTCCTTTCGCCGCTCATGGTTATTCCGTTACGGTCGTTATCGATCAGGCTGCGCTGGGTGAGGCCGTTGCTGGCGGCGCAGATGTGGTTGCCGTGACCACCCGCAGCCGGGAAATTGCACCGGGTGAAGCCGCCAACCGTGTTGCGCTGGCGCAAAAACAGCTGGTCAGCCGCATGGCGCTGCTGAAAAAGGTCGACTCACGGCTGAAAGGCAATGTCGAGGCCGAGATTTCAGCGCTTGAGTTCGAGCGTGCAGTTGTTTTGCCTGCCATTCCCGAGTTTGGCCGGGTTGTGACCAATGGCATGATCAGCGGTTTTGGTGTTGAAACACCTATCGCCATTGCTGGTCGGCTGGGGGCCGTTGCTGAAAGATCGATCATTCCAGACACCAGCACCGTTGAGGCGATGCAGGCGGCATTGGGTCTTTTGCAGGAAAATGATCTTTTGGTCGGGGCATTGTCGCTGGCAAATGCGCTTGCGGCACAATCGGGTCGCCCGCGACAGGACAGTGTCGGCGTGAAAGGCAACAAGCTGCTGATTGCCATCGGGTCGCGCGATCCGATTACCGTTTCCCAAGTTGGTACCTTGCGCGACGCGGCTTCTCATCTGAATTACATTGCTGCGCCAGGTGGTACTGTTGCGGAAACAGCCGTTGCTGCCGCGCCACTTTCATCGGCGCTCACACTTATTCAGGCGGTTGATGGTGCAACGGAACTGTCGTCCGTTGAAGTCGCGGACAATCTTGCAACATCGGTTGCGGCGCTTGATGCGGGTTATGACACTTTGCTCCTGTCGGGCGGTGCGTCGGCGGAAGCCTATTTCGACAAGCAGGGTATTCGCATTTTGACCTTGCTGGGTGAGATTATGCCAGGCTTGCCCGTTGCCAAATATGGCGATCGTCATTTCATCACTAAGTCGGGCGGTTTCGGCGATGCGGAAACACTGGTGCAGGTGGCGGAGAAAATTCTCGGACATAAAGGCGTGAAATAATGCGGACAGTGGAGCAGATTTCACATCGTAAAAGCCTCAGCGAGGTGGTGTTTGAACGGCTGAAACATGCCATCAAATCCGGCGCCTATCAGAGCGATGAACGATTGCCTACCGAACATGAATTGGCGGCGGAATTTGAGGTTTCCCGCCCTGTTGTGCGTGATGCCCTGAAGAAGTTACGCGATCTAGGGCTTGTGTATTCGCGTCAGGGGGCTGGCAGTTTCGTGCGCATACAAGGGGTCAAGCAACCCCTTGGGTTCGGGCCACTGGAAAATATTGCCGATCTGCAAAACTGTTATGAATTCCGCATCACAGTTGAACCGGAAGCGGCGGCCTGCGCTGCCGAACGGCACAGCGACACGCAGATCCGGGTCATTCGCCTGGCGCTTGAGGCGTTGCAGGATGCAACGAGCCGGCAAAGGCACCGCGAAGATGCCGACTTCATGTTCCACCTGTCGATTGCGCAGGCTTCCGGCAATACATATTTTTCAACGGCCATGGAGGCCTTGAAAGATCATATTGCCATTGGAATGCAGTTCCATGGCCTGTCGCTTAAGAATTCAGCCAGTGGACTGCGACATGTTTTTGATGAACACGCCGCGATTTACGAGGCAATCCGCACGCGCGATTCCGATCTGGCCCGTAACCTGATGCGCCAGCACCTTCGTGGTTCGCGTGACCGCTTGTTTGAGGGGCGCAGGCCTGAACTTGCCCAGGGGGCATAAGGCTTTCTGTTATGCGCATAAAAAAACCCGGCTTTTGACCGGGGTTTTGTTTGTTTTGAATTAGGAGCGCCTGACAGGCGGCTTTCAGAACGCGGCGTTATAGATTGCCAGCACATCCTGCGCTGACATGTCCCTTGGATTGTTATCCATCAACCTGCGGATGGCATGGGCTTCATCTGCCCAGCTCTGTAAGTGCTCCTGCTGCGCACCATGTACCGACAGCTTCATTTCCACACCAAGTGCCTTGCAGAAACCATAGGCTGCGGTGAGCACGGCGGCCGGATCCTTGGAAATAGCAAGGCCAAGTGCATCAAGAACCTCGGCAGTTTTTTCCGCTCGCACCGGCACATTATAGGCCAGCACATGCGGGAAGATGATGGCGTTGGCGAGCCCATGCGGCAGGCCGAGCCGGGTGCCGAGGGGATAGGCAAGGGCGTGGCCTGCCGCAGTATTGACGGGTCCTAGGCAGATGCCGCCGTAATAGGATGCGAGCATCATGCCGGCGCGGGCTTCGGTATCCTTGCCGTTTTCCACCGCGCGCGCCAGATATTTGCCGACCAACTGGATACCCATGCGCGCATAACCATCAATCAGGTCATGGGCGCGAATATTGGTGAAGGCTTCCACACAGTGCGCCATAGCATCAATGCCGGTTGCGGCGGTTACTGCCGGTGGTACCGACCAGGTCAGTTCCGGGTCGAGAATGGCGATGTCGGCCAGCAGGTAGGGGCTTTCGACCGCCTTTTTGGAATGGCTGACATTGTCGGTAATCAGTGCGCGAATACCGGCTTCAGACCCGGTGCCAGCTGTTGTTGCCACCTGAGCCAGCGCTGTTTTGCGGCCAGCCACCTTGTTGGGGCCAACAACGTCATCCAGTGACTGCTGACCATCCCACAATGCTGCGACGAGTTTCGCGACATCGAGAACCGAGCCGCCGCCGAGGCCCACCACCAGATCCGGCTGAACGCTACGTGCCATTTCAATGGCTGCATTAAGCGCCTTGTCATCCGGTTCCGGCGGAATGTCGGAAAACACGGTGATCGTGCCGGTCAGCTTCAGCCGGTCGACAAAACCAAGCGTGTGTTCGGTGGCAATCACCAGAATGCGTGATGCGCCATTGGCCCATTCGCCCAGCTTGGCAGAGGCGCCAGCGCCTATTTCAAGGCGCTTGGGTTGATGCAGGGTGATCGGTCTAGCCATTCCATCCATGGCGGTTCTCCCTCAAGCTCTTTCAAGCGCGTCCATGCGCGACCAGACATCAGCACGTTCTGCGTCCGACAGTTCGATCAGTGGTGGTGTGACGCGCAGCCAGCCATTGTCGCCGCGACGTTTGGCAACCATGGTTTTCACGGTCGGCAGTTGCACATAGGCGTTGGTCAGTTCGCGCCAGGCGACAATCTTGTCCTGTGCTGCTTTGACGGCGGCTTCCTTGCCCGGCACATTCCAGTTGTCGAACACGAAACGAAGTTCAGCGGCGACAAGATTGGAGCTGGCGGTAATGCAGCCTGCACCACCGGCTTGAATCAGCGGCAGAAGCAGCGGGTCGGCACCTGCCAGCACCCCAAAATCCGGGAAAGCGGCAATCATCGCCTTCATGTTTTCCAGATCGCCTGAACTGTCCTTGATGCCAACAACGACGCCGGGATAATCCTTGCGCAGGCGGGCAATAACCTCATGCGGAATGGCGACGCCTGACACCTGTGGAATGTGATAGAGAACCACTTTCAGGCGGTCGTCTTTCACGCCTTCGATAATACGGGCATAGGCACGGTAGATGCCTTCGGCGCTGACACCCTTGTAGTAGAATGGCGGCAGCAAGACCACGCCGTGCACACCGGCCTGAACGGCATGGCGTGTCATTTCAATGGTGTCGGCAAGGGCCGTCTGGGCGGTGCCGGGCAGCAGTTTTTCAGGTGCTACGCCACCGGCAATCGCCTTCTCCAGAATATCCATACGCTGTTTCAGGCCGAAGGAATTTGCCTCGCCTGTGGTGCCAAGCAGAGCCACGCCATCGCAGCCTTCGTCCAGCAGCGCTTTGCAATGGGCGGTAAACAGGTGAAAATCCGGGTTGCCATCCGCAGCAACCGGGGTGGTTGCTGCGCAATAAACGCCGCTGAATTCAAACTTTGCCATGTGCATTCTTCCCGGCTATCAGCTTGCGCGCATAGGCGATGGCTGCGTTCATGTTGACGTGATTGGCCTTGCCGGTTCCGGCAATGTCGAAGGCGGTGCCGTGGTCAACGGAGGTGCGGTCAATCGGCAGGCCGACGGAGACGTTGACGGCCGTATCGAAGGCCACCAGCTTGATCGGGATGTGACCCTGATCGTGATACTGGGCAATCACCAGATCAAACCCGCCCTGATAGGCGCGGTGGAACACGGTATCCGCCGAAATAGGGCCATAAACATCAATGCCTTCAGCGCGTGCCTGAGCAACGGCCGGTGCTATGAATTCATCGTCTTCGGTACCGAACAGACCGTTTTCACCGCAATGCGGGTTGATGCCTGCAACAGCAATCTTCGGCTTGGCATAACCAATACGTTTCAGGTGATCATTTCCAGCCTTGATGGTCGCCAGAATACGCTCTGGTTTGGCGCGATTGATGGCGTCTTTCAACGACACATGGGTCGAAACATGGATCACCTTCAACCGGTCGGATGCCAGCAACATGAAGGCGGACTTCGAGCCGGTCAGTGATGTCAGCATGCCGGTATGGCCATCATAGTGGTGGCCGGCCGAATTCAGTGCTTCCTTGTTGATTGGCGCAGTGACGATGCAGCCAATCTTGCCGGCCATAGAATCTTTAACGGCAGTATCGATGAAGCGAAATGAGGCATCGCCGGAGATGGCGCTGAGTTTACCCCAGGCAACGGGTGCCCCTTCCACTTCCACATCAACGACCAGTCCGGTCAGGTCCAGATCAATGCCGAGCACTGCCTTGGCGGCTTCGAGTTGTTTGAGGTTGCCGTAGACCCGCGTATTGGCGCGGTCCTCAGTGCTCATTTCGGCCAGTGCCTTGATGGTGATTTCCGGGCCAACGCCTGCGGGATCGCCCATGGTTATTCCAACGAGTGTGCTCATGCAGTTTCTCCGTCTATCCAGCCCTTGTTCAGCCGGACATATTTGATGGCCCGGCGATAATAGGTGTAGGCCAGATGTAGATTGCCCTGTCCGTCTTCCACCATGGCCGGGTAGGACATTTCCTTGTTGTGACCGTCAATAGAATTGTTGGAAAGGCAGCTGCCGGGGCCATCTTCGACGATACGACGCGTCGGGAAGGTGTGGCCATCATCCGTTGAAACACAAAGCGTGACGGGCGCACGTGGCACACCCCAGATCGGCACTATGCCACCTTCGGCATTCGGGCGATCGTCCTGTTCTTCCAACTCGTCGTAGAGCGATGCACGACGCTGCGAAAATTCCGCTGATGATACCGGGTTGCACAACAGCGCTACACGTCCGTCCCGCAGTCGAATAGCAGCAATCGATGAATTGTTGTTGGGCACGTCGGTGGCAGTTGGCGCTGACCAGCTTCTGCCGCCATCAAGGCTTTGCGTGCGATAAACAAAATCGGCCTGCCTGCGACGGAAGAAGGCGACCATCTTGCCATTGTCCAATGGCACGATGGTCATATGCACGCAGCCAAAGCTGTCGGGTATATCCGTCACGCTCCAGGACTTGCCGTTGTCGGTGCTGACGGCGACGGCTGCCGTGTCGTGAGTGCCGGTCCAGCGTGCGCCGGGGCGCGGATTGCACAGAAACAGAGGCAGCATCCAAGCGCCATCATCGCGCACCACGATGGTCGCGCGGATGAAGGTGCCATTTGCAAGACCGATATCGCGTGGGCTGCCAGCGGTCATTGTGCCGTTGAATGAGATCGGCCTTGCAATAACGCGGCTTTCATCCTGATTTCCGGAAGGCTGCGCCGTATGGAAAAGGCTGATGGCACCGTTCGGCTCGACAAACAGCATCGGGTTCTGTTCGGAGCGGTTCGGGTCATCGCTCAGCTGACTGGCTTCAGACCATTGATTGCTCTGAGGTGCCAGTGTGGAGACGTGGATGGAAATGTCGGACTTTCCTTCCAGCGTGCCGCCAAACCATGCGCAGGCAAGCGTGCCGTCGGGCAGGAACCGCAAAAAGGCTGCATGGTTCTGGATTTTCGATGAGGGCAAAAATGCCTGCATCAGTCCGCCTTCGGACGCGGCGATGCGCCCATCCATGCTGGCGGCTATTTCTTCCGGTGTCACTTACGCATCCTCCCTATGATGCTTTTTCACGTTCATCATTGCTTAATTTGATATGTTGTCAAGTTATGTCTATTGTTGTTTTTTATCGATTTTGACGTTTGGAGTAAATTTTATTGTTTAATATCATATATTTATTTTCATGAAAAAATTCTTATTCAAACATTAATATCGAACGAATTGACAAATTGTTGATGTTGTAGCAAGCTTGTTGTCAGTGAATGTGGGAGCATGCACAGGGAGAAATCATGGTTACGGCGGATGTCCAGCGAAATGATCGCACCATTATGGTGGCGTCATGCTACGTTGCACTGGCTGCAGCGCTGGCCGCTGCGGACGCTGCGGTGATCCGTCTTCTTGCCGGCGAAGTGCATCCCTTTGTTATCGGCTTTTTCAGAAGTGTTTTCGGATTGGCAGTTATTCTGCCGCTGATCGCGACGCGACCGCACATTCTGAAATCGGGTTACAGGTTCCAGCATGTCAGCCGCGCCGCTTTGAAGCTGGCTGCACTCGTTTGTTATTTCGTGGCGTTTGCCGCAGCGCCGCTCGCTGATGCGATGGCGATTATGTTCATGACGCCAATCTTTCTGATGATTGGTGCATGGCTGTGGCTGGGTGAGGCCTTCACGCTGACGAAGCTGTTTGCCGTGGTGACCGGGTTTCTCGGCGCACTTGTCATTATTCAGCCCGGTGCCGCCGGTGCCGTTGCGCCAGCCCTGCTGTTTGCGCTGGGTGGTTCGGCGCTTCAGGCGCTGGTGCAACTGATGCTCAAGCGCATGTCGGACAAGGACAATACGGAAACGCTGGTGGCCTGGAACCTCATCGTCACCGTGCCGCTGGCGGCCATCCCGGCACTGTTCTTCTGGTCGACGCCCGATCTTCGTCAGTTTTCGCTGCTTGCCCTGCAAGGTGTGATGGGCGCGATCAACATGACACTGATGACCAAGGCCTTCAGCATGGCAGAGGCGTCGCATATTGCGCCTATGGATTTCCTGCGTCTGCCATTTGTTGCTGTCATGGCTTGGGTTCTGTTTGGCGAGGTCGCAGGTTTTTCAACCTGGATCGGCGCCGGAGTGATTTTCCTGTCCACGCTGGCCGTGGCGGGAGGAGGGCGCCTCAAACGGCGTGCGCAGGCTGCGGCCGAGCGCGATATCTAGCTTGAAAATTCGTAACGGCATTTGCAGCGCAGCCGTGGGCGGAAAATCGCAAGGGTGCTGCATCAAAAAGGGAGGAACATATGAAAAGCAAACGGATTTTACTCGGGATGTTGATGGCCACTTCGGTTGTCACGACCGGTTATGCGCAGGCTTCCAAGGATGTGACTGTCGTTCTGGATGAAGAGGTCGATCTGGTTGAGCCGTGCATGGCAACGCGCTCGAACATTGGCCGTATCATTCTGCAGAACGTATCCGAGACGCTGACCGAACTGGATGTGCGCAGCAACAAGGGCCTGATGCCACGTCTGGCGGAAAAGTGGGAAGAAAGCCAGCCTGGTACATGGCGTTTTCATCTGCGCAAGGATGCCAAGTTCTCTGACGGTTCGGCATTTGATGCTGCCGACGTCAAACACTCAATCGAACGTGCGATGAGCGACAAGATCTCGTGCGAAACACCACGTTATTTCGGTGATACCAAAATCGAAGCCAAGGTTGTCGACGACAACACGATCGACATTACCGCAACGCCTGCACAGCCAATTCTACCACTGCTGATGACGCTGGTAACGATCGTTCCTTCTGAAACGCCAATTGAGTTTACCCGTCAGCCAATCGGCACCGGTCCATACAAGCTGACCGAATGGAAGGCTGGCCAGAGCATTACGCTTGAGCGCCGCGACGACTATTGGGGCACAGCGCCTGCCGTAACCAAGGCAACCTATGTCTTCCGCGCTGACCCAGCGGTTCGCGCAGCCATGGTGGCCGCCGGTGAAGCCGATCTGGCAACGAATATTTCGGAACTGGATGCCACCGATCCAAAGATGGACTTCAGCTACCTGAACTCTGAAACCTTCTACATGCGCGTCGATACATCCATCAAACCGCTGGATGACGTTCGTGTTCGCAAGGCTCTGAACATGGCACTGGACCGCGACGCCTTTATCGGCACGCTGCTGCCGAAGGGTGCCGTCAAGGCCGTTGCCATGGTGCCTCCAAGCACACTTGGCTGGAACCAGGATGTAAAGCCACTGCCGTTTGACCCGGAAGGTGCAAAGAAGCTGCTGGAAGAAGCCAAGGCTGACGGTGTTGCCGTTGATACGCCAATCACCATTGTTGGCCGTACCAACAACTTCCCGAACGTCGTTGAAGTTCTGGAAGCTGCCCAGCAGATGTTTGAAGCCGTCGGTTTCAAGGTCAAACTGCAGATGTATGAAGTGGCAGAATTCGAAAAGCAGTATTCCAAGCCATATCCGGAAAACCGTGGGCCACAGCTCGTTGCTGCCCAGCACGACAATTCGCGCGGTGACCCGGTGTTCTCCATGTACTTCAAGTATGACAGCAAGGGCCGTCAGTCCGGTATCTCCGACCCGAAGGTCGACCAGATGATTGCTGACGCGACCGCTGCGACTGGAGACAAGCGCACGGAAGACTGGAAGAACCTCATCGCTTATCTCTACAACGATGTCGTTGCAGATGTGATGATGTTCCACATGGTTGGTTTCGCTCGCGTCAATCCGCGTATCGATTTCACCCCGACCATCGCGACGAACTCGCAGCTTCAACTGTCTGAAATCGGCTTCAAATAAGCCTTTCCACCCTTAAGGAAAGGCGGAGAATTGTCTTCGCCTTTCCGTTTCTTTCGGGAGTAGACGCGATGGGAAAAAAGATATTCACGCGCATCGTGGCGAGCTTTTTTTCGCTGGTCACGCTTATCGTTATCGTGTTCTTCCTGTCACGACTGACAGGTGATCCGGCGGCCTTGTTCCTGCCGATCGATGCCAGTCAGGAAATGCTCGACAAGTTCCGCGAGTTGCATGGTTTGAACGATCCTCTGATCGAGCAGTTTGCGCGTTATGTGCGCGATGTGATGCAACTTGATTTTGGTGAATCCATCCGCAAGGCACGTCCTGCCATCGATGTGGTGCTGGAAGCCTTTACCTGGACGTTGCAGCTTGCACTCATCACCATCACGCTGGTGACTGTTGCGGCAATTGTCATTGGTTCACTGGCGGCCTTCCGTCCCGGCGGCGTATTTGACCGGCTTGTCTCCCTGTTGTCGCTGATCGGCGCTTCCGCTCCTGATTTCTGGATTGCCATCGTTGGCATCGTGTTGTTTTCGGTGACGCTGGGTTGGGTGCCAACCTCTGGCACCGGGACGATCTGGCACTGGATCCTGCCAATTGCCGTGCTGTTCATTCGCCCGTTCGGCCTCATTCTTCAGGTGGTGCGTGGTTCGATGCTGACGGCCTTCGGTTCGGCTTACGTCAAGACCGCCCGCGCCAAGGGCGTTGGTAACCGTTCCATCATCTTCGTTCACACACTGCGCAACGCTATGCTGCCGGTCATCACCGTTATCGGCGATCAGGCCGCTGCCATGTTGAACGGTGCGGTGATTGTTGAAACGATTTTTGGTTTTCCCGGTGTCGGAAAGCTGATGATCGATTCCATCCTGCAGCGCGACTTCAATGTCATCCTTGCCGCGATCATGGTCACGGCACTCGCCATCTTCATCATGAACCTGCTGATCGACATCATCTACAGCTTGCTCGATCCTCGTTTGCGGACCTGAAGGCCATGTCCATGACCAATACTCTTCCAAATGTACAGGCTGTTTCAGCCAAACCTCGCAACCAGGCTTCGGTGCTGCTTAGCATGTTGTGGCGTGACAAGTTCGCGCTCTTTGCTGCCCTGTTCCTGATCCTCGCGACATTCTGCGCTATTTTCGGTCCGATGCTGCTGAGAGATGCGGCAGTGGCGCAGAACCTGCGGGCACGTAACCTGCCACCGTTTTCGCTGGAAAATGGCTGGCTGCTGTTTCTGGGGGCAGACGCGCTTGGCCGCTCGCTTCTGGCACGCATTGTTGTTGCGGCACAGAACACGCTGATGATTGCGGCGGCCGCCGTAATCTGCTCGAGCGTCATTGGCGCACTTCTCGGGCTGGTTGCCGGTTATTCCTCGCCGCGCGTGTCGAATGTCATCATGCGTCTGGCGGATGTCATCATGTCGTTCCCGTCACTGCTGCTGGCCGTGATCGTTCTTTACATGCTGGCGCCTTCGGTCGGCAATATCGTCATCGTTTTGGCCATCACCCGCATCCCGATCTATCTGCGTACGACCCGTGCTGAAGTACTGGAAATTCGCCAGCGCATGTTCGTGCAGGCGGCGCAGGTGATGGGTGCATCCTCGATGCGCATCGTGTTCCGTCACATCCTGCCGATGGTCATTCCGACACTGGTGACCATTGCCACCTTGGATTTTGCCTTTGTGATGTTGGCAGAATCGTCTCTGTCGTTCCTGGGTATTGGCATCCAGCCACCTGAGGTGACCTGGGGCCTGATGGTCGCGCAGGGCAAACAATATCTGACCAATGCCTGGTGGCTGGCCTTCTGGCCGGGTCTGGCAATCATTCTCACCACCCTGTCGCTCAATCTCCTGTCCAACTGGATGCGCATCGTGCTTGATCCTGTGCAGCGCTGGAGACTTGAAGTCGGAGGCAAGAAAAATGGCTGAACATCTGCTTGAAGTTCGCAATCTCTCTGTCCAGTTTCACACGGCGACTGGCATCGTGCAGGCGGTACGCAATATCAGCTGGCATCTGGACCGTGGTGAAACGCTGGCCATTCTCGGTGAAAGCGGATCGGGTAAGTCGGTTTCCGCGTCGACCATCATGAACCTGCTGGATATGCCACCGGCGGAAATTACCAGTGGTGAAATCCTGTTTGCCGGACAGGACTTGCTGAAAATGAGTGACGATGCCCGCAAGCGCATCAATGGCAAACGGATCGCCATGGTGTTTCAGGATCCGCTCAGCCATCTCAATCCGGTTTACACGGTTGGCTGGCAGATCGTCGAAGTCATGCGCATTCATGGTGTGGACGCGGATGCGGCCCGGGCACGGGCGCTGGAATTGTTGAAGCGTGTTGGCTTGCCATCGCCTGAAACCGCGATGGGCAAATATCCGCACCAGTTTTCCGGCGGCCAGCGGCAACGCCTGATGATTGCCATGGCACTGGCGATGAAGCCGGATATTGTCATTGCCGATGAACCAACAACGGCGCTTGACGTAACTGTTCAGGCCGAGGTTCTGGCCCTGCTGGGCGAGTTGCAGAAAGAAACCGGCATGGGCCTGCTGCTGATCACCCACGACCTTGGCGTCGTGGCGGAAATTGCAGACCGTGTGGTTGTCATGAATTCCGGTGAGATCGTGGAAACGGGAACACCGGATGAGGTCTATCACAACCCGCGCCATCCCTACACGAAGAAGCTGATTTCGGCGGCTCCCGGTCAGGGTGAAATGCATGAGCCTGTTGCCACCGGCGAACCGTTGTTGAAGGTCGAAAACCTCTACAAGACCTATGGTGCCTTTCATGCGCTGAAAGGTGTTTCCTTCAACCTCATGCCGGGTGAAACCATGGCTGTGGTTGGCGAAAGCGGCTCTGGCAAGTCGACGCTGGCGCGGGCTTTGCTGCGGTTGGAAGATGCGGATTCCGGCAAGGCCCTATGGAAAGGGCGTGATCTGCTGACTATGCCGAAGAAGGAGCTCTATGGTTTGCGCCGGCAATTGCAGATGGTGTTTCAGGATCCGACGCAGTCGCTGAACCCGCGCATGTCCGTCTATCAACTTATCTCCGAGGCCTGGGTCATCCATCCGGAAATCCTGCCGAAAAACAAATGGCGGGCACGCGTTGACGAGTTACTGCTGCAGGTTGGTCTTTCTGCATCCCATGCCGATCGTTACCCGCACCAGTTTTCTGGAGGCCAACGGCAGCGTATTGCCATTGCCCGCGCACTCGCCTTGGAACCGGAACTCATCGTATGCGATGAAGCCGTGTCGGCGCTTGACGTGTCGATACAGGCGCAGGTTATCGCCCTGCTGGACAAGCTGCGCCGTGAATTGGGCATCGCTTTTATTTTCATCGCGCATGATCTGCCCGTAGTGCGGGACTTTGCCGACCATGTGATGGTGATGAAATCAGGCGAACTGGTGGAAAGCGGAACCGTGCGGCAGATCTTTGAGAGCCCGCGTGAGGACTATACACGTCGTCTTCTGGATGCCGGACTTGATCCTGATCCGCATATTCAGGCGCAGCGTCGGGAAAAACGTTTGCAGCATGCATAAGGGGGAGCCCCTCATGTTTGCCTGTGGTAGTTCGGACGCGTTGGTGGCTGCTAGAAATCAGTCAGCATCCGGCTCCATTGTTCGGATGCCAGACCGCCAATATAGATGTCGCCCAACAGCGCTGCCTGTTTCAGGTCGTCATGACGCGTGCTGATGCAGAAATATCCGCGGTGCCGAAAACTCATCAAACGCTGTCGACCAAGCGCGTTCATCAGGAAGGGTTGCGCCATGCCCTGTGAGGTTGCATAACCGGCGATATTGAGAAACGCGAACATTTCCCGCGTCACGTCCAGTTCCTTGCCCGGTTGGCACAGAATGTTCAAAACCGTGGCGACCCGCTTTTTATTGCCGAAAAACAGAAAGGCGCCGATAACAGTGCCTTGGCGGTCCTCGACGATGCCGCATTGCAGCTTGCCGAGCTTACGGTTCAATTTTGCCTTTTCAATCAGCCAGTCAAATTCGGTCTTCGTCCATTCAGGGCGGATGGCAAAACGGCGGGTCATCCGGGCGATATGTTCAAAAAAGGCCGATGGCTCCTCAAGTTTGCATTGAAAACCGAATTCGCCGACCGGTCTGAAACCGGGCTTCCATTTGGCCAGTGCCGTATCGAACATACGGCAGAGCGGTAACATCAGATCGATACCGGGCAGGTTTATCCGCTTTTGCAGCCGCAGCGCCAGTGCGGCGACCGGCTGGAATACCCGGTGCCAGTCAAGGCTTTGTATTGGCAGGATAATGCCGCCGGCAGCAATGCAGTGGTCCGCACTGGTAGCCGATGACGTGTCGGAAAAACACATGTCCTGCTGGGTGGCGCGCACGTTGCGGGCCAGACGTGCAGCACCCAGTGCGCCTTTGGCACCGCTGGAGACAAAGGCGCATAACAGACGTGCCACCGTGGTGCGGTCCACGGTGTGGAATGTCATGGGCAAGGCAAAGATTGCGCTGTCGATGTTACCGTTGCCATCGTCGTGAACGATGCTGCCATTGTCGGTCGTATAGGGTGGACTGTCAAAAAACAGGCTGGCAATGTAAGCGCGCAGTTCCGAGCCAGCTGGGGGCGTTTTTTTGCGAAAGGCGGCGCTGAACAATGTTTCTGCCGCATCGATATCGCCTTTGCGCATGGCGCGGATACCCGCTGCCGCATCAGCTGCGGTGACTGTCGACTGTGATGAGACGGTCTTCAAGCCCGTTGTCGTCATATGCGCGATTACCGATCGAGTGCATCGTATGCGTTCATCGCATTATCTTCGAATAGGTGATTATTCGAATGTTGAGCATAGGGTCGGAAAGTAAAAAAATACTCACCCGGTTGGGTGAGAATAGCTGCAATTACGACCCTGAATGAGACAGTCGGCGCATCACATGCGCATGCCAGGGATGGCAAGCGGGTTGTCGCTCAAAGCCTGCGCATCCGGTTTGTCGATGCGTGGTTTGCCAACGAAGGCGCCAAAAAGATCCTGCACAAATGCTTCCGGCAGATCCTTGGTGATCATCACCATACGGGTGCGGCGGTCGTTCTGGTCTGGCCATGCGGCAAGCCGCTCCGGTGCATGGAATATGTTCTGCACACCATGCAGGACCAAAGGTCGCTCGGGATTATCCGCCAGCTGGATAATGGCTTTCATGCGCAGCAATCGCTCGGAATGGGCGGAGCGCAAAAGGTCGATGAACATCTCGATAGCCGCAGGCTCTATCGGGCGGTCGTGAATGATCGAAAAAGAGCGGATGCTCTCATCATGGCGATTTACATCGTGATGATGGTGGTGGCCATGATGCTCGTGCTCGTGCTCGTGCTCGTGCTCATGCCGATGACCGTGGCTGTGTTCATGGTGGTGATGGGCGTGATCTTCTTCACCCAGCCAGCGGCTTACATCTGCATGTTTGCTGGTCGTGTCATAAAGGCCATTCTCGAGAATGGCCGATGTCAGATTGGCCTTGTCATCCGCATCCAGAACCGGGGCACGCGGATTAAGCGTCTTCAGACGCTCCATCAGCTGCTTGAGCTTTTCAGGGTCGGCGAGTGTTTTTTTTGAGATGATCAGACGGTCGGCGACAGCCGCCTGTTTTACCGCTTCAATATGATTGTCGAGGGTCTGCGCACCATTGACAGCGTCGACAACAGTGATCATGCCGTTGAGGACAAAGTTCTGGGCAATGACCGGATTGCCCATGACGGACTGCATTACCGGGGCCGGATCGGCCAGCCCAGTTGTTTCAATGACCACGCGCTTGATCGGTTTGATCTTGCCGGTCTGGATACCGTCCATCAGTTCGGCAAGCGTATCCACCAGTTCACCGCGCACGGTGCAGCACAGGCAGCCATCGGCCAGTTCGACAATCGCATCGCTGGAGGATTCAACCAGCATGTGATCGATGCTGACATCACCAAATTCATTGATGATGATGGCGGCATCCTGCATCACAGGATCTTTCAGCAGGTGGTTGAGCAACGTTGATTTACCAGCTCCGAGGAAGCCGGTGATGATCGAAACGGGAATGCGTGTCTGTGCCATGATACGGATTTTGTCTTATGCGCTCAGTCAGAAAGACGGACGCGGGATCGGGATTGGAACATTGACTGCACTGCCCTTGGTATCGTTGGCAGCAACGGTTTCACTGCCCGGAATGAGGCCAGCGAAGGAATATTGCGGTGGGCGTGTCATTTCCTGAATGTAGGGCGAGTGGGTAATCATGCGCCCGGCATCGTCGCGGCCTTCGCTGCGCACCTTCTGGGCTTTGGGATTACAGATTTCCGCGCTGATGTCGGTGACGGCATCCTGTCCCGGGCCGTAGGCAGCGAGCGACGCAATCGAGGTTCCTGCCCCCGATGACGAGGTCAGGCCCATCTGCAGGAGGTCTGCAGATGCGTCGGTACGTCCACCAAGACTGTCTGCGCCAAGCACAACGGAGATCACCGAGCGGCCGTTACGGGTTGCAGACGATACCTGATTGAAGCCGGATGCACAGATGAAACCGGTCTTCATGCCATCAGCGCCATCGAAGCGGCCGACCAGCATGTTGTAGTTGGCATAGTTTTTCTTGCCGGTGGTCACGCCTTCCAGCGAGAAATAACCGGCATATTCAGGGAATTCACGCTTGAGGATCAGCGCCAGCACGGCAAGGTCGCGGGCCGTGGTGTACTGGCCTTTGCCCGGCAGACCATTCGGATTGATGAAATGAGTCGAAGACATGCCAAGCCGTGCGGCCTGCGCATTCATCTGCGCCACGAAGTTTTCGTTTGTGCCACCCAGTCTTTCGGCAATGGCAACTGCCACGTCGTTGGCCGATTTGATCAGCAGCAGCTTGAGCGCGCTGTCCATGGTCAGTTTCTGGCCGGGCTTGAAATACATCTTGCTGGCGGGCTGATCGGCCGCGCGTTTGCTGACGATCACTTCCGTTTCAGGGCTGATCTTGCCCGACTTCATGGCACTGAACGCGATGTAGGCGGTCATCAGCTTGGTCAGTGATGCCGGGTACCATTTGCGGAACGCTTCTTCATGGGCGATAACCTTACCACTTTTGACATCCACCACCATTTTGGGGTTTGCCTGTGCTGTTGTGGCAATTGCCATCAAGCCGGTAGAAGCGGCGACCAGAGCCGTCATCAGACGGCGTGCTGCAGGTGATCTGTGTGCGTGTGGCAAGACGTGTCCTCAAATTCCCGTATTCAATCCGGGATTGGCAATATTCACCATATATGACCAAGGGATGGCAAAGTACATTGATTACGTCAATACTGCGGCGCACTATCTGCAACCGAACTCAACGATTCACACTTTTATATTGAAGGCCCGGGAATTTTCATCATGCCGATTTTGAACAGAGCCGCTGAAATGCAAGCAGAAATTACCGGATGGCGGCATCATCTGCATGAGAACCCTGAAATTCTCTACGACGTATTCAACACCGCAGCCTTCGTTGAAGAAAAATTGAAATCTTTTGGTGTTGACGAGATCGTGACCGGTATTGGCCGCACCGGCGTGGTTGGCATCATCCGTGGCAAGGGTGACAGCGACCGTGTTATCGGCCTGCGGGCAGACATGGATGCGCTGCCAATGGTGGAAGAAACCGGCAAGGCCTGGGCCTCGAAAACATCCGGAAAAATGCATGCCTGCGGACATGACGGGCATATGGCGATGTTGCTAGGGGCTGCAAAATATCTGGCCGAAACACGTAATTTCAGCGGTTCCGTTGCAGTAATTTTCCAGCCGGCCGAAGAAGGTGGCGCAGGTGCGCTTGCCATGGTTGAAGATGGTTTTATCGACCGGTTTGGCATTGATGAAGTTTACGGCATGCACAATATGCCGGGCATTGCACTTGGCGAATTTGCCATTCGCAAGGGTGGCATCATGGCAGCGCCTGACAAGTTTTTCATTACAGTCAAGGGCAGGGGCGGACATGCTGCCCAACCGCACAGCACCATCGATCCGATCGCCATCGCCGCCCAGTTGGTCGGCAGCCTGCAGCTGATAGCGTCGCGCAATACTGACCCTGTGCGCTCCATTGTCGTGTCGGTCACCAAGTTTCAGTCCGGATCCAGCTTCAATATCATTCCCAACGAAGCGGTGCTGGCTGGTACGGTGCGCACATTGGATGAGACGGTTCGGGACCTGGCGGAAAAACGTATCCATCAGGTGGTGGAAGGCCTTGTCGCTGCGCATGGTGCAACGGCGGATTTAGAGTATGAGCGCGCCTGCCCGGTCACTTTCAACCATGCCGCTGAGACGGATTATGCCGCAGCGGTTGCACGCCAGATCGTTGGCGAAACCAATGTGAATGCCGAGGTCGATCCTTCGATGGCAGGGGAGGACTTTTCCTACATGCTGAAGGAACGTCCCGGCGCCTTTATCTTCATTGGTAATGGTGAAACTGCAGGCCTGCATAACCCGGCGTATGACTTCAACGACGAAGTTATTCCTTATGGCGTTTCGTACTGGGTACGGCTGGTTGAGCAGAGGCTGGCAGATTGATCCCATGGTCCTTGGCAGGCATTCCCTGATTTTCAGTGGCGCACGCCAACAAGGCGGTTGATCCAATCATTTTGGCGGGTTAAGAAGCTGGCGTTGAGTGTCCACGTAGCTCAGCAGGATAGAGCACAGGATTCCTAAGTTAAAATTGGGGGTTGTGCCGGGAAACCGCACAATCGATCTGCTCAAAGTCGGGGAACGCTTCGCTGGGCTTCCAGCATGCCAATCCCGAGCCAAGCTCCGGAGAAATCCGGTGAAGGTGTAGAGACTGGATGGGCAGCACCTAACGGCCGTCAAGGTCCATGGTGAAGGGACAGTCCAGACCACGAACGTCTGATGACGGCGGCTAAAGCCGAAGTGGTATGAATCCTGGGGTCGGAGGTTCGAATCCTCTCGTGGACACCAACGAAATTAAGCCGTTTTCAAAGCGCTAAATTGGTTTGCGGGTTGGCGGAGAAATCCGGCTTCCTTGCCACTACACGGCTACGTAATCACAAAGCTGTGATTACGGCTCCTGTGTCATGTTCATCAAGCAGTTGATCTCGCACCTGTTACAAGCAACACCTATCTAAGTCGCCAGACAGACAAGAGGAGACTTGATGAGACACGAATTTGGACCCTACGTACAGATGGGGACGCTCGCCGAACAGATGGCCACCCACTACCAGATGGATGTGAACCTGGAGTTCGAGCCGCATCTGGCCCATTATATGGACGAGGTTGAGGTCAACATCAAAGCTGACCGTTTCGACCATGTGGGGTTTATGAGCAAGATTTGTGACCGGTTGAACGTGACGCTGCAGACAGCCGCCGAACCCCGCCGCCGTGAGTTCCTGTCTGCTGTCGTGACTGCGCTTCAAGGTCGTATCGATCGTTATTCGCTCGACGTCGCTCAATAGCTTCGCGTTGCCTTTTAGGCTCTGCTGTTCGGGCCACCGCCAAGGTGTGCCCGGCTCAAGCTGTTGGGATTTGCCCAAACCAAATTGGGCGGCGGTCATCCCCCGCGTATTTGCCGCATTCATTCAATGAATATTTTCCCTGTCGACCAGACTTGATCGTTCCTTTGCCGGCGTAAGGTATGGTGCGTGTGATTTTTGTTTTAAGGGTCTAGAACGGAAAAAGCCTGCCGCGGGAGGAGGTGCGGCAGGCTTTAAACTTGATCGGCAATTGGGAGGAGGAGTATCGCCGATCCACATCTAGCGACGCTGGGAGGAGGAGTGCGTCGCTTCGATGTTTAGATATATAAACCAATCTCCGCCGATGAACAGCGCAAGTCTCGCAACGCAGCAATGCATTTTTGCATAGGTCGATATTTGCTGCATTGTTTTTGATCACTGCAGGCGTAATAGCCTTGTTTTACTGGGTTTCCCGATAGATCTGGAAACCGGCAAAGGACTGATTGACCGGCATGATCTCGATGCTGTTGATGTTGATGTGCTTTGGCTGGGTGGCAATCCAGTGAATGGTGTTGGCAATATCATCTGCCGTCAGTGGATTGACGCCCTTATACAGGTTGTCAGACGCATCCTGGTTGCCACCGGTACGGACCAGCGTGAACTCTGTTTCGCACATGCCCGGTTCAATCGACGTAACGCGCACACCTTTGCCATGCATGTCGGACCGCAGGCCGAGCGAAAACTGCCGCAGGAAGGCTTTCGTTGCGCCGTAGACATTACCGCCTGTGTAAGGCCAGTTTGCTGCAACCGATGCCAGATTGATGATGATGCCGCGGCGATCAATCAAGGTTGGCAGAATGCTATGCGTGATGTTTACCAGACCGGTCACGTTGGTGTCGATCATGGTGTGCCAGTCTTTTAGCGGAACCTGCGGCGCGGTTCCCGTGCCAAGTGCCAGGCCGGCATTGTTGACCAGGATGTCAATGTCGCGGAAAGCCTCGGGAAGCGCCTCAAGTGCGGTACGCATGGCGGCTTCGTCGGTAATGTCGAAAACTGAGCCGTAAAAATTGTCGCCCAGTTCCTGTTTCAGGGCCTCGAGGCGTTCTGCGCGACGGCCGGTGCCGATGACTTTCCAGCCATTGGCGATGAAAAGCTTTGCCGTTGCGCGGCCGAAACCAGCCGTTGCGCCGGTAATGAGGATTGTTCCGTTCATGCCGTTGTCTCCATTGTCGGACTTTTGCCGTTTCCAACAAAAGTCCAGTTATCCGGTTCCGTTGCTACAGAAGTTTTTCAGCGGCGACCTTCAGGCATTGCTTGAATGCCGTGAGATCGGTGTAGATTTCGTCCGGTTTTGCATCACCGACAATTAGTGATCCGCCACGGCGCAAAATGCCACCGTGCAGCATCAGGTTGTCAGCCATGTCAAAGTTCTCGATCGACAGTCCGTCCGCGCCGCGATAACGGCCTTCGTCGTCCTGTGCAGCGATGCCGTGATAATGGTTCATGATGCGGGTGAAATGATTGTCCGCGACATTGGTGTAAGCGAAAACATGCTTGCCCAGTGCGCACATGAAACCCAGTTCGTAGGTCGTGCCGGTATCGGCTGCGATACCGCGAAACGGAGTGAGGTTGGCAATTACACCGTCGGCTTCAAGCATCATCTGCTCGTCGATGGCGTTGATGTTGCAGCCATGCTCAGTCTTGGTTGCTGCCGGTGGAATGGCAAGATCGCCGGGCGAGAGCGGTATGAAACCGGCTTCACGGGCCAGTGCTGCTTTTCTGTCCAGCATTTCGCGCGCGTTGGAGAGAAATACCTCCGGTCCGGCAAGATATAGCTTTTTTGTCATGGAGTTTTTCGTCGCAATTGAGGGAAGACGGCCAACCTATCGTGCGATGAAGCATGAAGGCAAGCCCAGGCCAGGCGATGAGTGTCGGCAATGGTGAAAATATATAAAAGCGGTATCGTCGCATCGCTGTTTCCGCTATAGCCGGAACGATGAAAAGATCAGGTCTGGAGCAGAAAATGGCGACGACAATCCGCTGTCACGAGGGTGATATCAGTGCAGAGGATGCGGCGCGTTATACCGGGGCAATTGCCATCGATACGGAAACGCTCGGTCTGGTTCCGCGCCGTGACCGACTGTGTGTGGTGCAACTTTCACCCGGTGACGGTTCTGCGGATGTTATCCGCATTGCGGCTGGGCAGACCGAAGCGCCGAACCTTGTGGCGATGCTGGCCGATCCGGCGCGTCAGAAGATCTTTCATTATGGCCGTTTTGATATTGCCGTGCTGTTCCACACCTTCGGGGTCACCTCTGCCCCAGTATTCTGCACCAAGATTGCGTCACGCCTGACCCGCACCTACACCGATCGGCATGGCCTGAAAGACAATCTAAAGGAAATGCTGGAGGTTGATATTTCCAAGGCGCAGCAGTCTTCCGACTGGGCGGCAGCCAAGCTGTCGCAGGCACAGCTTGAATACGCAGCTTCCGACGTTCTTTACCTGCATGCCTTGCGTGACAAGTTGAACGAGCGACTGGTGCGTGACGGACGGGAAGACCATGCAACCGCCTGTTTCGCGTTCCTGCCAACGCGGGCAAAACTCGACCTTCTCGGCTGGGAAGAGACTGATATTTTTGCCCATAGCTAAGGGCTGTGCCGGAGCGTGAAGTCACTGCGTACTAAGGCAATTGATAAGCTCTACGTTGCTTTAAACCGGGTAGTTTTGGGGGCCGGCTTTTAAATCTTGCTTTACGATTGGTGCCTATCTTCGGGTGTATTCTCTACAGGGATGCAGTCGGGATATTCGCATGCTGCCAGCATTACAGACAGGTTCCGGGATCATTGCATCCGATTTGATGCGTTCAATGCTTGAGGAAGCAGAAGAGCGGCGTCAGGAGCGTGAAAACGAGCTCAAGGGCCTGAAGAAGGATGATGCGGCTGAAGAGAAGATCACGCATGATCCGGTCACTGCTGCTGCCAATCAAAAGATCAATGCCTATTTCTTCGGTAATCTGAAGCAGGAAGGCAACCAGATGGCCGCGTTGATTGGCCGGGTTGCGTCTGCGCTTGGCATTACGCAGGGCGTGGATGAAAGCGGTTTTTCCTTTGCACGACGGTTGCAGGACGCCGTCTCCTTTATGGAGATGGTACCAAAGTCAAATTCTTCCGGTGAGGCAACCGTGGTCAGCGCCTCTTCGCTGAACCTTGATGTCTCGACGATCATTTCCGTGATGGATGGCACTGCTCAGGAAAAAGGTTTGAAGCCGGATGCGGCGACGCAACTGATTGCGCGACTGGCAACACAGGGCAATCTTGCCACTGATGATCCCGATGCATTCAATGAGCAGCTGGCAGGGTATCTGACGGCAATGCGGGCAGGCCTGCCCGAAAACACCAGACAGCTTGAGGAAACAACCGGCCTGAAAGCCATGGGTGTTTCCATCAACGAATTGATTTCCGCTGTCGCCAGTCCCTATGGCGAGGCCGCGCTGAAGATAAAGGGCATACTGGACGAGCAGAGCAAGCTCGACCAGGGAATGACGCTTGAAATGCGCAAGGTGATCCAGCGTCTGGAAGACGTGGCTGATCCCAAATCGCTTGAAGAGTTACAACAGGAAAAGACCAAACGCGACCCGACCGAGGTGAATGACACCGAGGTGCAGCTTGAGCGTGAAGCCGATATCGAGCAGCGCCAGCACGCGCAAAAGCTGGATGATGTTATCGACATGCATGAGGCCGTTCGTGAGGGCCTGGAACAGGCGAAGAACGGCAAGGACGGCGACGACACAGGCAATGCCGAGGCTGCCGCTGCCGCCCAGATGATCCAGCTGTTATCGGCCGGACTATCGGTCGAGAAAACAACCACTGCTGATAATGATAATCAGGCGGACGCTGCGGAAGAGGAGTCATCAGGCTCGTCTGACAATAATGATGCTGAAAAGACGGGTCTGGATGAGCAGGCGGCTGATTATGCTGACGCTCTCGATGCCGTGCAGGACGGAAAAAGCGACGCGCCTTTCTGGGTCAGCGTGGATGACAACGGATTATACGAATTGCTCAAGCGCAATGCAGCGTGATTGTGCCATTCGCAGATGCCATGAACGAAACATGATGTGAGTTCTGTAATGCCTGACATTCTGGATATGCTTCACGCTGATAATAGCACGACCAACGGCAACATGATGGATGTCGTGGCACCATCAATGGCCGCTGACCCGTTTTCGGTTGACGAATATTCGATCACCCCGCTCGATGAAATGGAAGACATGCGCCCCAAGGCCCGGGTTCGACTTTACCCCAAGGCCAGTTGGCTCGATGCGCTATTGCCGCAGCAAGCGACTATGGCTGACAGCCTGGAGCCGCCAAAGGCCAGCATTTCCTCCGTAAACTCCGACGATAACGGCCTTTACCGAATGTTTGTCGGCGTCTCGCCTTAAGAGTGGCACCTCTCAAGCCACAGCCAGCGGTTTATGGTTAGCGAATTATTAAGTTTTTCAACGCATCCTTACATCAGTGATTCTTTATATTCACAAAGCGCCTGCTGTGAATTCGCAGGCGTGTCCCATGGTTGGAAACGGTTCGATTTTTTCATCTGAAAAGGGCGACACTGGCCGGGACACCCGCATGAGCGGTCATGAATTTTACCGTCCGTGCGGCTTGTTATTGATGGGCTTACACCATCGATACGCTCATTCAGCAAGCACAGACGCAAGGTCATTTGTTGCGGGTAGTCTTTCAACCTGAATGGAGCGCGTCATGCTTACGCCTGTCCGTGCAGTTGCGAATACGGATATCTCGTTTAACAGCTACACCAGCCAGCAGCAGGGCGGTGCGGTCAGCACAATGACGCCCAATAGCGAGGCTTCCAGCAATGCTGCCCCACAGGAAAACACCAACCTTGGCCGCGCCAGCGTTTTGGCGCTGTCCGGTCAGTTGCAGTTATCGCAAAGTGTGACAGTGCTGGCTGAGGCGCTGGGACGTATGCTCAATATTCCGCGCAAGGACGCCGAGAGTGTCGACGACTACGCCAATCGACTTGTGCAGGCCATTCGCGGTTTGTCTTCCAGCGAGCGTGAAGTGCTGAACCAGCAACTTGCCAATGTCTTGCAGGGACTGACCTTGAAGATCATTGCGGAGGTTTTGAAAAATCCGGCAGGCCCGGATGCTGCGCGGCTTGCTGTTCTCTTGGAAATGACCCGATATAAGGGTGATATGGCGGCCAAGGCCGTCGTATCGTCTTATCGCCAGAATACCGGCAATGATCTTATTGCAGCATTGCCGGTCAAAGATCAGGCTGCAGGTCAATCACAACAGCCTCGTCCTGCCACCATGCAGGGGCCGCCGACACAGGCTGACGCCGCCGGCGCAAAGGCGTCAGAGCAGGCGCAAAAAGCGTCGTTGTCGGCCGTAGTTGTTTCACCTGATGATACCGTTGATGACGCAAAGACGGGAGGACGCCACGGTGTTGCCGCAGCGGCGTCTGCGAGTACTTCTGCTGCACCGACGAAAAAGGATACTGCAGCGTCATCAACTGGTGCCAAACCGGACGTGATCAATGCAGCTGGGCCGGCTTTGCAGCAAGAAGATATCGCGGGCGACAATCCTGCAAAGGTGGCAAACCGCAACATCAATGAAGCTGCGACAACAAAGACAGAGAAATCGTCGTCAGAGCCATTGGTTTCCCGTGACGAACGCGCTCTGCCGCGAGCGCATGTTGATGGCCGCGCGGCTGAAACCGCCAAAAACGCTGAAGCGGGCGGGCGCATGGATCCGAAGGGCACACTGACCAAAACTGATTTGGAAAACCTGCTGCTGACATCGCTTGCGGGGCAGAAGTTGCCGCAGCGGGCGGACGGTTCTTCTACCTATCTCGCCGCTATTTCGCAGATGCTGGAAAGCACGCAGCAGGACACCGGCAAACCGGGTGTTGCGGCCAATGCTGCGGGATTTGCCGCTTCCTCATCATCAGATCCTGAAACGCCATTGCCTGCCGCACGTCATGGTGCTGACGGCGTGCCGCAGGGTCTGGGCTTGGCAGATGCCAAAGCCGCACTTGAACAACCGCTTCTGCAATCAGCTCTTGCTAGTCTCAGCAAGGAAGGTCTGGGCATGCCCTTTGTGGCCAATCCGCAGGCCAAGGACGAGCCGGATTCCTCGTCTCCGCATCGCGGTCGGTGGCCGTCTTCCAGTGATGACGGTGAGGAAGGGCAGCAAGATGCTCACGCGCAAGGCGATGAGGGGCAATCCCCGGATGAACAAGCCGAGGCTGAGCAGAATACCGATGAGACAGTTGATGATGGCACTGTAGCCAGCGATAGCGAGAGTGCTGAAGCCTATTATTTGCGTATGGGCGGATTGGCCTAAAGCATCGGTCACCTTCGACATGATACCGTTATGCGATAGCCAATAAAAAACCCGCCGAATGGTTCGGCGGGTTCTTTGTTTCTAACGCTTTCTGACGAAAGCCGTAACGATTACTCGCTGCGGTTCTTCAGAGCTGCGCCGAGGATGTCGCCGAGCGAAGCGCCGCTGTCGGACGAACCGAACTGTGCAACAGCTTCCTTCTCTTCTGCGATTTCCAGAGCCTTGATCGAAAGCATGACCTTGCGGTCTTTCTTCGAGAAGTTGACGACGCGAGCGTCGACAGTCTGGCCAACCGAGAAACGCTCAGGGCGCTGATCGTCACGGTCGCGAGCAAGGTCAGCACGGCGGATGAATGAAGTCAGGTCTTCGTGGTTGACCAGCTTCACTTCGATGCCACCTTCGTTAACGGCAGTGATTTCAGCCGAAACGACAGCGTTCTTGCGCAGGTCGCCGGACGAAGCAGCTTCGCCAACAGCGTCCTTGCCGAGCTGCTTGATGCCGAGCGAAATACGCTCCTTCTCGACGTCTACATCCAGAACGACAGCCTTTACGACATCGCCCTTGTTGTATTCTTCGATAACCTGTTCGCCTGGACGGTTCCAGTCGAGGTCAGACAGGTGCACCATGCCATCAACGTCGCCTTCGAGGCCGATGAACAGGCCGAATTCGGTCTTGTTCTTGACTTCGCCTTCGACTTCAGTGCCGGCTGGGTGGTTGTAGGCAAATGCCTGCCATGGGTTCTCGAGGGTCTGCTTGAGACCGAGCGAGATACGGCGCTTGGACGGATCAACTTCGAGAACGACAACGTCAACTTCCTGGCTTGTGGACAGGATCTTGCCGGGGTGTACGTTCTTCTTGGTCCAGGACATTTCGGAAATGTGGATCAGGCCTTCGATGCCTGGCTCCAGCTCAACAAATGCACCGTAGTCGGTGATGTTGGTGACGGTACCGGAGATCTTCTTACCAACTGGGTACTTGGCGGAGATGCCATCCCATGGATCCGACTCGAGCTGCTTCATGCCGAGCGAGATACGGTGGGTTTCCTGGTTGATACGGATGATCTGAACCTTGACCTGCTGGCCAATGTTGAGGATTTCCGAAGGATGGTTGACGCGGCGCCATGCCATGTCGGTGACGTGCAGCAGGCCGTCGATGCCGCCGAGGTCAACGAACGCACCGTAATCGGTGATGTTCTTGACGACGCCGTCAACAACCTGGCCTTCTTCGAGGTTCTGAACGATTTCAGAACGCTGCTCAGCGCGGGACTCTTCGAGAACCGTACGACGCGATACAACGATGTTGCCACGGCGCTTGTCCATCTTGAGGATTTCGAACGGCTGTGGGTTGTGCATCAGTGGAGTAACGTCGCGGATCGGACGAATGTCGACCTGCGAACGTGGAAGGAAGGCAACAGCGCCGTCCAGATCGACGGTGAAACCACCCTTGACCTGGTTGAAGATAACGCCTTCGACGCGTTCGCCAGCTTCGAACTTGGCTTCGAGCTTGACCCAGCTCTCTTCGCGGCGAGCCTTCTCGCGCGACAGAACTGCTTCGCCCAGAGCGTTTTCGATGCGCTCAACGTAAACTTCGACTTCGTCGCCGACCTTGAGCGAGCCGTCCTTGGACTTGGCGCCGAATTCCTTCAGCGGTACGCGGCCTTCAACCTTGAGGCCGACGTCAACGATTGCAACGTCCTTTTCGATGGCCGTTACGATACCCTTGGCAACATAGCCTTCGGCGAGATCGTTGGAAGCGAAGGATTCTTCGAGGAGGGCTGCGAAATCCTCCCGCGTGGGGTTTGCTACTGACATGAAATCTCCTGAATGTGCCCCGTTAAGGACACAAGAGCGCCGGTGTTGGTGTTGATCACACCCGAAATCACATCCGCCTTCAAAGAAGGCTATTCGGCGCGGGGACGCGTTTCGGGTCATTACCGTGAAATGAGAAACCGGATGATCTGGTTCCGCCGTCACGTCAATTCTTTTGCAAGGCTGCGTCTATAATGGTTTTCGCGGCCTTAAACGCGGCTTCTATACTCATTTCTGTCGTATCAAGCAAGTGCGCGTCTTCAGCTGGTTTCAAAGGGCTGTCGGCACGGCCCATGTCGCGTTCGTCGCGCTTTTTCACATCGTCAAAAATGGCGTCGTAATCTGCTGCCGTGCCATTGGCCAAAATTTCGTCGTAACGACGTTTTGCCCTAACCTCTGCCGATGCTGTCACATAAATCTTCACCGGAGCGGCGGGGCAGACAACGGTGCCGATGTCGCGACCATCCAGCACGGTTCCCGGCTGCTTTGTCGCAAACTTGCGCTGTGCCTCAACCAGTGCACGGCGCACAGCTGGCATAACGGCAACCTTGGATGCGGCCTCGCCAATTTCATGGCGCGACAATACGGAGCGGTCGAGCCCGCTGAGATCCAGGTTCAAAGCAACCCTCTCGGCAACCGCCTCATCATCCAGCGGCAGGTTGGCATCGAGCAGGGCCTTAGCAGTGGCACGGTAGGTGAGGCCGGTATCGAGATGATGGAACCCGTATGTTTCGGCAATGCGGCGTGAAAGGGTGCCCTTGCCGGCTGCGGCCGGTCCGTCGATGGCAATGGTAAAGGTCATGCTGCAGTTATCCTGATGGCATTTTGTCTGTTGAGGGGGCGATATCATAAAGAAGGCTTGCATTCATCCCGTTCGTGCCGAAAACTTGTCGATGATGCGGTAATTGAAGTTTATCTTTGACAGGCAACACTGCAACGATTATGGGGACCGGCTAGAAATTTTATCGTCTACTGCCGGAACCACGGCGTACAGACCGAACTCATTCAAAAAAAATTGAGGCTTTGACAGTGGCAAAAGCGGAACTTGGAACCAAGCGCGTAGACCCGGATACCGGCAAGAAGTTCTACGACCTCAACCGTGACCCGATCGTTTCTCCTTACACCGGCAAGTCCTGGCCGCTGTCCTACTTCGAGGAAAGCACAGCAGCAGCCAAGCTGGAGCAGGCAGAAGAAGAGGATGTGGCAGAAGTCGATACCGAAAACACGGAAGTCGAACTTGTGTCGCTGGAAGATGCTGACGGCGACAACAGCGGCGATGACATTCCAGATATCGGTGACGATGACGTCGAGCTGGACGACGACGACGACACATTCCTCGAAGCCGACGAAGATGATGACGATGACGATATGTCCGGTATCATTGGCGTGACTGGCGACGACGAAGAAGTCTGATCCTGTTGATAATTCACCCGATGACAGAAAAATGTCATCGGGTGAATTTTTTGGCTTGCCATCTTCCAACAGCGGAAGTAATAAGCCGCCACCGAACGGAAACAAACCGCTTCGGTTTCCCGGAACCGGATGAAAAACCGGAACCCTTGATGGGGCTATAGCTCAGCTGGGAGAGCGCTTGCATGGCATGCAAGAGGTCAGCGGTTCGATCCCGCTTAGCTCCACCAAACATTCCCAGACAAATTTCAAAATTTCCTACCTAAACAGAATCAATGCGCGATCGTGTACAGCATGATGCCAAGCGGCATGGCTGTGATGACGATGGCGGCCAGCATTTTTGTGCAGATTCGAAGTGCAAGATTTTTGCGGGCTTTCCGCGTGTCCCATTCGTACGTCACAAGCGTCCTCCCTTATATTTTATTGGTGTGACGGCATGCTGTCTTCTGCGAGACCCAATCTAGCTTTGGTCCCCCGACCGGGTCTCGCAAGGCCACATAGGCGGTGTGACCGGGCGGGAATGTGCGATTTGCAATGTGAATGCAGGATGAACGCCAAAAACGGGTGAGAAACGTCTCTGCAACCCGATGCGGGTTTGCCTTTTACTCTAAATGGAGTAATAGGCTCATGATTTATTGCGTCGCGGAACACGCTTATTTGAGAGGGGCACCTTATGGACATCACGCAGGCAGCTGCCGCTGGGCAGGAAAAAGAAGCAAGCCGCACCAAGCGCATGAAGGCTGCGACCCGTGAAGCGCATGAGGTCCTCGACAAGTTCATTACCGGTGCAGCACCTTTTGCCAGCCGCGAAAATTTCGGCAAGTTTGTGCAGACGCAGTATCTTTTCCACCGCGATCTGGATGCATTTTTCTACAATGAAAAGCTGGATGGCATGTTGCCGGACCTGATGGGTCGCCGCCGTCTTGACTTTATCAGGCAGGATCTAGCCGATCTTGGGCTTGAAGTTCCTGCGCCATCTGCTGAGCCACGTTTCGTCAAGGGTGGTGCATTTGATCTGCCGGAAGCCATGGGTTGGCTTTATGTGGTCGAGGGCTCGAACCTCGGCGCCGCCTTCCTTCTGAAGGACGCTGCCAAACTTGGCCTGAACGAAGAATTCGGTGCACGTCATCTGGCCGGTGCGCCAGAGGGTCGTGGTCTGCATTGGCGTACATTCACCGCAGCGCTCGATGAGATCGCGCTGACCGAGGAAGAAGAAGAGCGCGCAGTTGCTGCAGCGTCGGATGCATTCCGCGCCGTGCATGCTTATGCTGTTGAAAAGCTCGGCTGATTTGGACTGAAGAATTCTGATGTTTGAAAGGGCGGGATTTCCCGCCCTTTTGCTATCTGGGTCTCAGGCCGGCTGATATTTCTGTTTCAGATAGGCCCGCAGCTTGTCCTTGAGGTCCTTATATTCATCGCTGGATGATTTGGGGGAATCGCTCCAGGAGTATCCCATGCAGGCCGGCCGCTGACGTTTGCCATCGGCTTCTGTCGCATAGCGTGGCATAATATGGGCGTGCAGGGCAGGTTCACTATTGCCCCATATTTCGTAATTGACGCGATCGCAGCCAGTCACCGCGAGTAATGCGTCGCCGACCATAGCCATGTCATGAAGGAATTCCATCCGCTGTCTGGTGTCGAGTGCATTCAGGCTTGGTACGACCGGATCGGCCAGCAGTAGACAATATCCGGGAAGTGGCTGCACATCGCCAATCACCAGCCAGCCGGAAGGCAGGCGGGAAATAACAAACGGGTTTGTACCGGCGCGCGCCATGGCGACCCGTTCTTCGATGAGGTTCATGGGTTACTTCTCATGTCTTGGGCGTTTGAGGCCTGCCATTCGGATTTCAGCATGGCGTAGATGAACTCATCACCCCAGGTGTCGTTGAACCGGTCATTCTGGATGAGGTGCGCTTCCTTGCGCATCTTCAGCCGCTCAACGACGCCAATCGATCCATGATTCAGTGTATCTAGTCGGGCAAAAATGCGGTGATAGCCGAGCTGGTCAAATCCCAGATCAATGATCGCGCGCACAGCCTCCGTTGCATATCCCTTTCCGGCAAAGGCGGGGTTGAAGATGTAGCCGACTTCCGCCTGCAGGGCAGCCTTGCTGGCAATTTTCAAAAGAACTTCACCGATCAGTGCGCCGTCCTGGGACCGTGTCACGGCCAGACGCAGTGTGTCACCATCATTTGCAAAAGGTGCTGACAGCACTGCCTCAAACTGGGCTTTCAGCGCTTCTGCCGCAGGTGGTGCGGTGTAAAGAAAGCGATAGACATCGGCGCGTGTGTGATAGGCGCTGTAGGCGGCCAGATCATCTCTGGCAAATTGTCGCAATGTCAGGCGTTCGGTACGGATGGGCGGATGGGGTGTGTCGTTCATTGATACTCGCATGCAACATAAATGTCAGACGCTATCTGGGTACCGCGAATGAAGCAAACAAGTGCAGGTCCTGCAGGTGCGTTGTTGAGTCTTGCATCACCAGCTTTCAAGCGCCAGATTTCTACGCTCATTGAGTAGCGGCGGACTGATTTCCGATAGGTGCCTAAATAATGATCTCGGGCGTTTTATTGGGCGAAAATATTTTATCAAATGATAAAAATTTTATCTTCTGATAAAAACTCTAAAATTCCAATTGTCCAAATTATTGAAATATATTGATTTTATAATCTGGCACGGAACCTGCTTCTCTTTTGTCAAGAATTCTCGCCCTTGAGGCATTGGCACAGGAGAGTGTTGACATGGAAATCGGCGTTTTCATTCCTATCGGTAACAATGGCTGGCTGCTGTCTGAAAATGCGCCGCAGTACAAACCGACTTTTGAACTGAACAAGGAAATTACGCTCAAGGCCGAAAAATACGGCCTCGATTTCGTGCTGTCGATGATCAAGCTGCGCGGCTTTGGCGGCAAGACGGAATTCTGGGATCACAACCTGGAATCCTTCACGCTGATGTCCGGTCTTGCGGCGGTCACAACCAAGATCAAGCTGTTTGCGACCGCGGCAACGCTGGTCATGCCACCGGCGATCGTGGCACGTATGGCCTCGACCATCGACAGCATTTCCAATGGTCGTTTTGGTCTCAATCTGGTTACGGGCTGGCAGCGTCCGGAATATTCCCAGATGGGCATGTGGCCGGGCGATGAATATTTCTCCAAACGGTATGACTATCTCGGCGAATACGCGACTGTTCTGCGCGAGTTGTGGGAAAACGGCCAGAGCGACTTCAAGGGCGACTACTTCAAGATGGAGGATTGCCGTCTCAGCCCGCGTCCGCAGGCTGACATGAAAGTCATCTGTGCCGGTTCATCCAATGCCGGCATGGAATTTTCCGCCAAATATGCTGATTACAATTTCTGCTTTGGTGTTGGCGTCAACACTCCCACCGCTTTTGCACCTGCCGCTGAACGTTTGATAGAAGCGACCGCCAAGACTGGCCGTGATGTGTCGTCCTTTGTGCTGTTCATGGTGATTGCCGATGAAACGGATGAGGGTGCTCGCGCCAAGTGGGAACATTATAAGGCCGGTGCTGATCAGGAGGCCATTTCCTGGCTCGGTCTGCAGGGGGCTGCCGACACCAAATCCGGCTCCGACACCAATATCCGCCAGATGGCCGACCCGGTCTCTGCCGTGAATATCAACATGGGCACGCTGGTCGGGTCCTATGAGACGGTGGCCAGGATGCTGGATGAGGTTCCAACCGTTCCAGGCACCGGCGGCGTGTTGCTGACCTTCGATGACTTTGTGAAGGGCGTTGAGGATTTTGGCACCAAAATCCAGCCGCTGATGAAATGCCGCCAGCACATCAAGCCTGCACTGGAGGCAGCAGAATGAGCGAGCCCGTTGTTGCAGGATATGTTGCCCCGACAAGCCGCACACAAAGTGTAACGCTGCCAGCGCGACCAGAGCCGATCACACTCAAGCCATCGGAAACCGCTGTCGTGGTGGTGGACATGCAAAATGCCTATTCCACCGAAGGCGGTTATGTCGATCTGGCCGGGTTTGATATTTCCGGTGCCAAATCAACCATCGCCAATATTGGCAAAACGCTGGATGCGGCGCGGGCTGCCGGGGTGCAGGTGATCTATTTCCAGAATGGCTGGGACAAGGACTATGTCGAGGCGGGTGGCCCGGGTTCACCCAACTGGCACAAGTCCAATGCCCTAAAAACCATGCGGGCGCGGCCGGATCTGCAGGGCAAGTTACTGGCCAAAGGCACCTGGGACTACGCCATTGTCGATGAGCTGCAACCCCAGCCGGGCGACATCCTTGTGCCAAAGACCCGTTACAGCGGGTTCTTCAACACCAATATGGACAGCGTGCTGCGGGCAAGGGGCATTCGCAATCTGGTTTTTGTCGGCATCGCTACAAATGTCTGCGTGGAATCGTCACTCAGAGACGCGTTCCACCTCGAATATTTCGGGGTGATGCTGGAAGACGCCACCCATCATCTCGGCCCTGACTTCATTCAGCAGGCCACCGTCTACAACATCGAGAAGTTTTTCGGCTGGGTCGCGACGGTCAATGATTTTTGCGCCGTCATTTCGCAGGCTGCACCGGAAAACGCCTGAACGTCGTCATCACCCGTTCCAAGAGGAGAATTGAAATGCCGAAATCGATTATTGTCCCGGAAGGCACCCAGAAGCCGATTGCTCCCTATTCACCCGGCACCCTTGCTGATGGCGTTGTTTATGTGTCCGGCACCCTGCCTTTCGACAAGAACAACGATGTTGTGCATGTGGGCGATGCCGGCGCGCAGACGCGCCATGTGTTGGAAACCATCAAATCGGTAATTGAGACTGCCGGTGGCACCATGGACGATGTGACGATGAACCATATCTTCATCACCGACTGGGCGAATTATCAGGCCGTCAACAAGGTCTATGCCGAATATTTCCCGGGTGACAAACCGGCCCGCTATTGCATTCAGTGCGGCCTGGTCAAACCGGATGCGCTGGTGGAAATTGCAACCGTTGCCCATATTGGTGGGAAATAGGCCCGATGTATTTCGAGGTTCACGGCCAACAGAGCGCTGATGTCGAAACGATCCTCCTGTCTTCAGGACTGGGGGGATCGGGAAGCTATTGGGCACCACAGATAGCTGATCTTGCCGAACATTTCCGCGTTGTGACCTATGATCATCGTGGTACGGGGCGCACCGGCGGAGAGGTGCCTGAACAGGGCGGTATTTCCGCCATGGTCGACGATGTGCTGCAGATTGCCGATGCATTGAAGCTGACGCGGTTTCATTTTATGGGGCATGCGCTGGGCGGTCTTATTGGACTTGAGCTGGCACTGCGTCAGCCTGACATGCTTGGCAAACTGCTGCTGATCAATGCGTGGAGCAAAGCGGATCCGCATTCGGGCCGGTGTTTCGATACGCGCATTTCGCTTCTGGAAAATTCCGGCGTCGAGGCGTTTGTGAAAGCGCAGCCGCTGTTTCTTTATCCAGCCGTGTGGATGAGTGAACATACGGAGCGAATGGCTGCAGATGAAGCGCACGGCATCGCCCATTTTCAGGGCAAGACCAATGTGTTGCGACGCATTGCGGCACTGCGGGCATTCGATATTGATGACCGTCTCGGTGCGATCGACACTGAGACCTGGGTGACCGCGACAAAAGATGATCTGCTTGTGCCCTACACGCGCTCTATCAGGCTTGCCGATGGCTTGCCCAACGCCAAGCTTTTGCTTACCGACTTCGGTGCCCATGCGGTCAACATCACTGAAGCGACACGCTTCAATAAGGATATGCTGACTTTTCTGTTGCAGGACAAAGCAGCAATCAAAACGGAAACGGAACGTCATGACATTGCCACTTGATAGCAACGCGCTGGCTGCGCTGTTTACAGAAGCACGCACCCATAATGGCTGGAGCGATCAGCCAGTGACCGATGCGGAATTGCAGAAAATTTACGAACTGACCCGCATGGGGCCAACATCGGCCAATTGCTCGCCAGCGCGCTTTGTGTTCGTGCGCTCGGCTGAGGCCAAGGAAAAACTGCGTCCGGCCTTGTCTTCGGGCAATCTGGAAAAGACCATGGCAGCACCGGTCACGGTGATCGCCGCAATCGATGCGCAGTTCTTTGAGAAACTGCCGGAACTCTTCCCACATGCGGATGCCAAGTCCTGGTTTACCTCAAGCCCTGCCGTTGCAGAGGAAACCGCGTTCCGCAATGGAACCTTGCAGGCAGGTTATCTCATCCTGGCAGCGCGTAGTCTGGGACTGGATACGGGGCCGATGTCCGGTTTCGACAAGGCAAAGGTCGATGAGGCATTTTTTGACGGGACAAGCTGGAAATCCAACTTCTTGATCAATCTCGGCCACGGTGATCCTTCGAAGTTGTTCGGCCGATTGCCGCGCCTGTCTTTTGAAGAGGCATGCGTGCTGGCGTGATGTGATTGCGCCATGCGCTCTTCCCCGGTGATGGGCGCATGGCCTGCAGTTTTGAAACGAGAGATCAGGCTTTCGAAACCTTGTTTCGGGCCGGTCATATGAAGGCAGGACTGAACAGATGCAGGCACAAACTGTAACCATGACCGTGCAGGAAACGAAGCCATCTTCGGCTGACCACAGTTTGGCATTTCGCAATGCCATGTCGCATCTGGCGGCTGCGGTGAACATCGTGACAACAGATGGTCCGGGCGGAATGGCCGGCTTTGCCGCAACAGCGGTATGTAGTGTCTCAGACAATCCACCAACCATGCTGGTCTGCATCAACCGGGCCTCGTCCGCCCATCCATCGGTTATCAAAAACCGCGTCGTCTGCATCAACACGCTGACGTCGGAGCACCAGACCCTCAGTGCATTGTTTGGCGGAAAGACACCGATGGCGGAACGTTTCGCAGCCGGAGTCTGGTCACGGCTTGAAACTGGTTCACCGGCGCTTGACGGAGCCATGGTATCGCTGGATTGCTTGGTGCGTGACATTCATGATGGTGGCACCCACGACATATTGATCTGCGATGTGCAATGCATTCGCCATAACGGACAGGGTGAAGCGCTGCTTTATTTCAACCGCAGTTACCGGACGCTGTAACCCAGCGTCCTTTAGAGACGGATGGCGGTTTCTTCTTTTGCCGTGCGAATGACGACCATAGTGAAGAACCTTGCGACATTGGTTTGATCCCGAAACAGCCGCTCACAAAGCGCATCAAACTCTTCCATGTCACGCAGTCGCAACATCAGCACGACATCCGCTTCACCGGTCACGGCATAGGCCTGTGTCACGGCGGCCTCAGCAGATGCAAGATCCAGAAACCGGCGCATATGCTGTTCGCCATGCAGTTTCAGCTCAACCGTCACCCATGCCTTGATGCCACGCCCGGCTTTCGAGGGATTGAGGATCGCCACGATGCGATCGATGATCCCCGATTTGTGGAGCCGCTGCACCCGCCGCAGGCAACTGGACGGCGAAAGACCCACCTCGTCGGCCATTTCGACATTGGTGCGTGATGCATCGCGTTGCATGAGGTTGAGTAGTTTCTGATCGATCTTGTCCATGCTGGCAACATAAGGCTCATGAAATTGGATTTGCAATAAAATTGCACAAAGCTGCAATCTTTGACCAAAAATTCGAATGGGCCTGCGGTAGCAGATCAGGGCACAGTCAAAGGAGCCTCTGATGCAGCCGCTGCTATCAACCTTCATGCTAAAAACGCGCGACACCATCGATATTTATTGGCTGCTTGTCCGGATTACCGTTCCCATCGCCCTTCTGACGGAGCTTCTGTCGCGCATGGGGGTGATTGAGGCGGTCGCGCCGGCCTTTTCCCCTGTGATGAGCCTGGTTGGCCTGCCCAATGAACTTGGTCTGGCATGGCTGACGGCAATGCTGGTCGGGATCTGGGGCGCGGTGCCGCTTATTTTTGCGCTTGTGCTGGCCTCGTCGCTGACTGTTGCGGATATCACTGTCTTTTCGGCACTGATCCTGTTTGCGCACGGTCTACCTATCGAGCAGAAGATTATCCAGAAGGCTGGTCCTGGCATGGTTGTCACCACCGTGCTGCGTGTTGCAGGCGGTCTGCTCTACGCCTTTCTTCTGCATCATGTTTTGCAGGCCATGGACTGGTTGTCGGCGCCGGTTAATCCGGCCTGGATCCCGCTCAGCGTCACGCCGCAGTGGAGCGAATATTTCTGGAGCCTTGGCGAAACCATGGTCTTGATGTTCGTTATCCTTTTTGCGCTGTTCTGGGCGCTTGAACTGCTGAAAGTGACGGGGGTGATGGCATGGATGATGAAAGCCCTTGAGCCGGTGTTGCGGCTTGCCGGTATCCGAGGCGAGGCGGGCCATCTGACGGCTGTCGGACTATTCCTTGGAATTTCCTATGGTGCCGGCCTGCTGATCCGCGAGGCTCGTTCGGGAACGGTATCTCCCCGTCAGATTTTTTTGTCCTGCGTCTTCATGGGATTTGCGCATAGCGTGATCGAGGATACGCTGATCATGATTTCGCTTGGCGCTGACGTCTACGGCATTCTTGTCGGGCGCGTGGTGTTTGCTGTGGTTGTAACGGCGATGATTGCGGCGGTGCTTCGTCGCCTGTCGGATGAACAGTTTTTTGCGCAGATGTTCAGGATGCAAGGCGGTGAGGTGCAAAGCCAATCGCTGCCAACACAATGAATTGCCGCTCAAAGGCTGTGTGCCCGATGGTGTGTTGAACATAAGGGCAGATATAAAAAACCCGGCGTCTTGCGCCGGGTTTTCTTTTGGTCGTGTAAGGTGATCAATCCATTGCGTGGATATCGCGGTCCTTGGTTTCAGGCAGGAACAGCAGGCCGATGACCAGCGTGATCCCTGCAAAGATGATCGGGTACCAGAGGCCATAATAGATATCGCCCTTGGCCGCGCTCATCGCGAAAGCCGTTGCTGGAAGCAGGCCCCCGAACCAACCGTTACCGATATGGTATGGCAGCGACATGCCGGTGTAACGAATGCGGGTCGGGAACAGTTCGACCAGCAAAGCGGCAATCGGGCCGTAGACCATGGTCACATAGATCACCAGAACCGTCAGTACAGCGATAATGACTGTCCAGTTCACCGCGGCCGGATCGGACACCATGGTGAAGCCACCACCACCGGCAATGGTGTAAACCGCCATTTCCGATGCGCCGTTCAGTTCCGCCGTCGTTGCCAGCTTGTCAGCCACCAGCTTGTCGGCCGGGACCACGGCCTTTTCGCCAGCGCGAACCGCTTCTGCATTGAGATTGAGTTCCGGGTTGGCTGCAATGAAGGCATCCAGCTTGGCATCCGCCACCTTTGCAGTGCCGCGGACCAGCGGGTAACCACCATCGTGAAGGGCAATGTTGACCTGCTTCTGGAAGGTGTTGCTCAGTGCGGTTGCCTGATCGCCCGCTGCAACAGCGTCATAGCTGTTGATGGTGGCGCCACCGACGGCAACCGTTGCTGGAGTACCGGCCGGAGCTGTCATCACAACATCATAAGGTACGGAGTTGCGTGTCAGGAACGCCGTTGCGATATCACATGAGGTGGTGAATTTGGCAGTACCGGTTGGGTTGAACTGGAATTTGCAGTCGCCCGGTGCGGCAGTCACCGTTGCACGAACATCCTGCTGCGCCTGTGCCAATGCCGGGTTGCCGGCCCATGTCAGGGTTTTAAACAGCGGGAAATAAGTCAGCATCGCCAGCAGAAGGCCAGCCATGATGATCGGCTTGCGGCCGATCTTGTCGGACAGCCAACCGAACAGTACGAAGAAGCCGGTGCCGAGGATCAGCGCGCAGGCGACCATGATGTTCGCCGATTGCCCATCAACCTTCAAAATGCTCTGAAGGAAGAATAGCGCGTAGAACTGGCCTGTGTACCAGACCACAGCCTGACCGATAACTGCACCGATCAGCGCCAGAATGGCAATCTTGGCGTTCTTCCACTGACCAAAAGCTTCCGTCAACGGTGCCTTGGACTGCTTGCCTTCGTCCTTCATTTTTTTAAAGGCGGGGGATTCGTTCATTTTCATACGAATCCAGACCGAAACACCCAGAAGTGCGACGGACAGAAGGAACGGAATGCGCCAGCCCCAGGCAGCAAAGGCTTCCTTGCCAACGGCAAACTGCACGCCAAGAATGACGACCAACGATAGGAACAGACCAAGCGTCGCTGTTGTCTGGATCCATGAGGTGAAGTAACCGCGACGTCCGTTCGGAGCGTGTTCGGCCACATAGGTGGCAGCACCGCCGTATTCACCGCCCAGTGCCAGGCCCTGCAGCATGCGCAGGATGATCAGGATGATTGGAGCGGCGATACCGATGGTGTCCGCACCCGGCAGAACACCAACGAGGAACGTGGAAACGCCCATGATGAGGATGGTGACGAGGAAGGTGTATTTACGACCGACCAGATCGCCGAGGCGGCCAAACACCAGCGCGCCGAACGGGCGAACGAGGAAGCCAGCGGCAAAGGCAAGAAGCGCGAAGATATTGCGCGTCGTTTCCGGATACTGGCTGAAGAAGGTCGCGCCGATATAGATGGCCAGCGAACCGTAAAGGTAGAAGTCGTACCACTCAAAAACTGTTCCGAGGGAAGAGGCGAAAATCACCTTCTTCTCCTCTCCCGTCATTGGACGGGACGAGCCGCTTACGGCTGCTGCGTTTGCCATTTTCTGTCCTCCACAGATGTAAAATGGTCGCATCGCGTGAACCCAACTCTCCTCCGGGTTGCCTGAAAAGGCACGATGCACCAGTGAATAGATTGACAGAAAATTAACGAGAGGAAGAGCGATGCTTTCGCATTATGACTTTAGTCTAATTTGCTTGTGCAAAAGTGCCGCAGCTTTTGCCTGATGACAGGCGTTTCGCGACCAGTTTTCAGCCGATACAGCCTTGACAGAACCGCTAAACCATCTAATAGCTTGCCTCGAAAGGGAGAGCGACCTTGCATTTGAATGTCTGTGACATTGCTGCATGCAACAGACCGGCTGATGAAGCCGGGGCTTTACCACGCTTTTCTTATTCTATCCGAATTATGGCCAAAACGACGATTAAAACCGTCTAACGTCTCTGGCCACCGCTCTCTCCCCGGTTTGGCTGGGGAACAGGAAATCGCAGCAATGCGGTTCCCCCTCACCAAAAAGAGGAGAGAAGAAAGAGAGCTTGATTATGGGTTTCAAAGTTGCAATCGCAGGCGCCACCGGTAATGTCGGTCGCGAGATGCTCAATATCCTCGCAGAACGCGGGTTTCCAGCAGATGAAGTTGTGGCGCTGGCCTCGGCACGCAGCCAGGGTACCGAAGTTTCCTACGGTGACCGTACGCTGAAGGTTTCCAATCTCGAAAACTACGATTTCTCCGACACCGATATCTGCCTGATGTCGGCGGGTGGCGATATTTCCAAGAAGTGGTCTCCCAAGATCGGCGCACAGGGTTGCGTTGTCATCGATAACTCTTCCGCATGGCGCTATGATCAGGAAGTTCCGTTGATCGTGCCGGAAGTAAACCCGGATGCCATCAATACTTTTGGCAAGAAGAACATCATCGCCAACCCAAATTGCTCGACAGCGCAGCTCGTTGTCGCGCTGAAGCCGCTGCATGACTTTGCCAAGATCAAGCGTGTTGTCGTGTCCACTTATCAGTCCGTTTCTGGCGCTGGTAAGGAAGGCATGGACGAACTGTTCACGCAGACCCGCGCAGTGTTCGTGGCTGACCCGGTCGAGAACAAGAAGTTCACCAAGCGTATCGCCTTCAACGTGATCCCGCACATCGACGTGTTCATGGAAGACGGTTACACGAAGGAAGAGTGGAAGGTTCTTGCTGAAACCAAGAAGATGCTTGATCCAAAGATCAAGGTCACTTGCACGGCTGTTCGCGTTCCTGTGTTCATTGGTCACTCTGAATCCGTCAACATCGAATTCGAAAACGAGATCACAGCCGATCAGGCTCGTGACATCCTGCGCGAAGCGCCAGGTTGCCTCGTCATCGACAAGCATGAAGACGGCGGCTACATCACGCCTGTTGAAAGTGCTGGTGAAGATGCGACCTACATCTCGCGTATCCGTGAAGACGCAACAGTTGAAAACGGCCTGAACATCTGGGTTGTTTCCGACAACCTGCGTAAGGGTGCAGCCCTGAACGCAATCCAGATTGCCGAGCTTCTGGTCAACCGTGGCCTTATCAAGCCACGCAAAGCTGCTGCTTGATACTTTTTCGTAAGAAACGTTGAATATAACCCGCCTGTTCAGTTAAGAAGAGGCGGGTTTTAAATTAGCCGCATCACGGCCAGTTTATTTGCCGCTTCTTCCATGAGCAGGCATTTTACAATTTATACGCGGCAACAAGGCCGTGCGCTGTCAGGGGCGAAGTTCCCCTGAAGTAACAATTGAGGACGAATTTCTGATGCGGGCAATGAAGGTACTTTCCCTTGGTGTGGCGATGTTTGCCGGTTTGGTGGCTGCGCCTGTAATGGCTGCGCAATGTGGCAATACGTCTGCTGGTTTTCCGCAGTGGGTTGATGCCTTCAAGAGTGAAGCCGCTGCCAAGGGTGTCAGCAAGTCGGTTCTTGACCGCGCTTTTGCCAATGTGACCTACAATACCGCTACCATTCGCGCCGACCGTGGCCAACACAGCTTCAAGCTGTCCTTCGACCAGTTCATGCAGAAACGTGGTGGCGCAACGATCATTTCCCGTGGCAAGACCATGAAGCGCAACAATGCCGCGCTATTTGCGCAGCTGGAGAAGACTTATGGCGTTCCTGCTGGCCCGCTGATTGCAATCTGGGGCATGGAAACCGGTTTTGGCAGCTTCATGGGCAACCAGCACACGCTGTCTGCTGTTGCGACCCTGTCTTATGACTGCCGTCGTTCTGAATATTTCACAGAGCAGCTTTATGCGGCTCTGCAGCTCGTCGGCAAGGGCTCACTGTCGACCAGCGCTAAGGGTGCAGCACACGGCGAAATTGGCCAGACGCAGTTCTTGCCGCTGAACGTGGTTCGTTACGGCGTTGATGCTGACCGTGACGGTCGCGTTGATCTGGTTGGTTCGCGCGCCGATGCACTTGCCTCGACGGCAAACTTCCTCAAGGGTCACGGTTGGGTTCGTGGTGCCGGTTATCAGCCCGGTCAGCCGAGCTATGCTGCCATTCAGGGCTGGAATGCTGCAAGCGTTTACCAGCAGGCAATTGCCCATATCGGTCAGGCGATCGACGGCCAGTAAGTCTGGCCGTCACCACTTCAATTCAATCACACATCCGGGCGGCGAAAGTCGCCCGTTTTGCTGTCCATGATCCACAGTTCACCGGTCGAGATGTCGAACCATGCGCCGTGAATTTTCGTTTTGCCAGCTTCGACCTGGGTTTTCAGGAACGGGAAGGTCATGAGGTTGTTGATGGAGTTGCGGATCGAGACGCGCTCAAGTGCGGTCTGGCGCTCGCCAGCCGTCATGATGTCGTTGCTCTGGATTTGCTCGGCAGCGGGTTTCACAAGGCCCATCCAGCGGCCGATGAAGTCGCCGGGCGACAAGGGCGCCAGATTGGGGTCGAGCGCTGCCTGGATGCCGCCGCAGCGGCCGTGTCCCATCACAACAATGTCCTTCACCTTCAAGACCTGAACGGCATATTCGATGGCCGAGGATGTGCCGTGGTACTGGCCGTCGGGCTCAAATGGCGGAACCATGTTAGCGACGTTGCGCATCACGAACAGTTCTCCCGGACCGCAATCGAAAATCGTTTCGGGCGCAGCGCGGGAGTCGCAACAGGCAATAAAGAGTGTTTGAGGTTTTTGACCGGTTTCAGCCAGGGCGCGATAACGTTCGCTTTCGTCCTTGTAGCGACCGCTCATGAAGTTTCTGTAGCCAGACAGAAGAGATGGGGGGAAATTCTGCATGGGTTCGAATTATCCTTCCTTTGACTGAATATCAATCAGTTGGTGAGGTCTGTCCCGAAGCAGCAAGGGACAGGCCCGATTGCGGAAAATGCGCATGGTTTTGTATTTTCGCATTTTCTGAATGAGCTCGATCTACACCTTTTTGGCAGATCGAGTAGCTGTTATTTTTGTTTCACCCGGCCGGGATGCATCAGGTGGCGCATCTGTACCATGGCCATGGGCGTAGAGAGACTTGAGGCGTCGGTTTCCAGCGTCAGCTCATTCATGCCACGTTTCATGGTGCGTGCCAGTATTTCAAAAACGCTGGCCGTTGCCAGTTGCAGCGCCTTCTCATCGCTCATGCCTTGCAGCACCCGCGCCAGAAACAGCGCGCCCAGCAAATCGCCCAGGCCATTTGGCACATTGTCGATCGAACGGTGTTCAGCCAGCAAGGCGGCTTTACCGCTGAGGAACAGATTGCCGATACCGCCTGTCATCATCGGCACTGCCGAAGTAACCAGCATGCGTGCAGGACCAAGCGCAAGAGCCGCATCCATGATGGTGGCATTGGTTTCAAGGTCTGCACCACTCATCCACGCAAGCTCATAACGATTAGGTGTGGCAATCGAGGCAAGTGGAATAAGCTCGTCCAGAATGGCCTGTGCGGTTTCCAATGGCACATAAAGCCCGCCCTTGTCGCCCATGACAGGGTCGCAGGCGTAAATCAGGTCCGGGTTCTTTTCCCGCAGGGTCTTTATCAGGCGTGCAACGGCTCTCACCTGCGCAGCGCTGCCGAAATAGCCCGTTAGTACAGCTTTGACTTCACCGGTCCATGGCGCATTGGCCAGATCGTTCATTGCCTTTTCAAAATCGGCGTCGGGAAACCGCAACCGCGTCGATGGTCCCTGGCCGGGATGCCATGGCATGACAATGGTGGGAACGGACCAGACGGGAAAGCCCAGTGTTTCAAGGGCAAATGCCGCCGCGCGGTTGCCGACGGAACCGCGCATGACCTGGCTGGATATGGCGATGACGCTGCCGTTTACGGTTTCAGACATGACACTCACATTCCAATCGAAGCCCGGGAGCGGCGATGGTGCGCCACTTCTGTCAGGCTTTAGCATTCATTGCCGCCTCTCATGGCATAGCAATTTATTATATTCCACCGTTGTTTACGCATGGCTGGCCTGAAGCGACACTTTTCATTTTACCATGAAAAGCTATGGTCACGGCCAGCACCTATTCCGGGACTGTCACGAAAGTATTTCAGCATGACAAAGCAAGATTCCAACCGTCCACGCATCTGGCAGATTGTGGAGGATAAAAAGCAGGACTTCATAGAGCTTAGCGACACCGTATGGGGAACACCCGAGACCTGTTACATGGAGACGGCATCGGCCGCCGCACACCGCAGCATGCTGGAAAAACAGGGCTTCAACGTCACGGCCGATCTGGCGGGTATTCCAACCGCCCTGATGGGCGAAGCGGGAAAAGGTGGCCCGGTCATTGCGTTTCTGGGTGAATATGATGCGCTGGCCGGTTTGAGCCAGAAGGCGGGCGCCACCAACCACGATCCTGAAACCGAAGGTGCCAATGGCCATGGTTGCGGCCACAATTTGCTTGGATCGGCGTCCTTGCTGGCGGCGACTGCGTTGAAGGACTGGCTGGCGGACACAGGTATTGCCGGCCGCGTGCGTTACTATGGTTGCCCGGCAGAAGAAGGTGGCGCGGCAAAGGCCTTTATGGTTCGGGCCGGTGTGTTTGATGATGTCGATGTTGCCATCTGCTGGCATCCCAGTGATTTCGCGGGAGTTCAGCGCAGCACGACACTGGCGAATTCCCGCGTCGACTTTACCTTTAAGGGGCGTGCTGCACATGCTGGCGCGAACCCACATCTGGGACGCAGCGCGCTTGATGCGGTGGAATTGATGAATGTCGGGGTCAATTACCTGCGCGAACATATGCCGTCTGACTGCCGCATCCATTACGCAGTGCTGGATACGGGCGGCATTTCCCCCAATGTCGTGCAGGCACGCGCGAAGGTGCGCTATGTGGTGCGTGCGCCGGAACTCGACGGTATGCTGTCACTGATCGAGCGTGTCAAAAATGTTGCCAAAGGCGCAACGCTGATGACGGAGACCTCGGTCGAGAGCCGGGTGATCAGTGCCGTTTCCAATCTTTTGCCCAACACGCCACTAATGGATGTCATGCAGGATATCTGGGAGCAGCTGGGCGTGCCTGAGTTTGATGAGCAGGACCGCGCCTTTGCCACGGAAATCCGCAAGGCGCTGTCACCCGACGATATTGCAGCGACCTGGCGCGCATTCAGCTTGCCGGAGCGGGATATTCCGCTGACGGATTTTGTCGTGCCTTCGCATGATCGCGCGACATTGAGCACCGGCTCGACCGATGTAGGCGATGTCAGCTGGGTAGTACCAACCGTGCAAGCGGATGGTCCAACCTGCGCCATCGGCACACAGTTCCACACCTGGCAACTTGTCGCGCAGGGCAAGAGCCCGGCGGCCCACAAGGGCATGGTGGCCGTGGCTAAGGTCATGGCGGCTACAGGACTGGCGGCTCTGGAAAGTGAACAGTTGCGTGAGGCTGCGCGGGCTGATCTGGTCAGGCGCCGTAAAGGCAAGCCCTATATCAGCCCTCTGCCGGAAGGGTCTGAGCCGCCGATTCGCGAAATGTCATCGCGCTAAACTACCCTGAAAGACGGGCGACGGATTTCCGGCGATAGTACAGCCTTTGATTGCGGCACGCATTGCGTGCCGCAACAACCGTATTATATTCAATGAATGCTCGATCTGTTCGTGACCTATTGGCCGCATATTCTTGCCGTTCTTTCCGTGGTCCTGGGAACGATCGCTGCCGTCCACGCCACGATGACCAAAGAAGAGGTTCGCTCCGCCGTCGGCTGGGTCGGTGTGATCGTGCTGTCACCTATCGTTGGTGCGGTCATCTATTTTATTGTCGGCATCAACCGCATAAGGCGCAGCTCCATCATTCAGCACCGCTCCCTGGTGCAGGGCGGTATAATGGACCGCGTTGTGCAATATGACGTCGATGGCGAGACTGTCACCCGGCTGTTTGGACGTCGTTTTGCGGCAATGAAGACGCTGGCCGACCGCGTGACCCGCCATGCGATGACGTCCGGCAACAGCATAACGCCGCTGGAAACTGGTGACGCGGCCTACAAGGCGATGCTGGATGCCATCCATGCCGCGCAACGCAGCGTCATTCTGGAAACCTATATTTTCGACCATGACCGTATTGGCCTGCGGTTTGTCGAGGCGCTCTCACAGGCAAAAAAACGCGGCGTTGAGGTGCGGGTGCTGGTGGATGCCGTGGGTGCCCGTTATTCCGTGCCAAGTATCGTCGGTCATCTGCAGCGAGAAGGTGTTACCACTGACGTGTTCAACGGTCAGGTGGTGATGGGATTGAGGCTGCCCTATGCCAATCTGCGCACGCACCGCAAGATCCTGGTTGTCGATGGGCAGTTCTGTTTTACCGGCGGCATGAACATACGAGAAGGTTTCACCGGAGAATTTGCCGGCAAGGATTTCGCGCTCGACACACATTTCAAGGTAACGGGACCAATCGTCGCCGACCTGTTTACCATTGCTGCCGAGGACTGGCGTTTTACCACTGACGAGCTTCTCGACGGCCCTGTGTGGGATATCGTGCTGCCGGATGCCGAACCGGGCTCTCCGTTGATGGCGCGTATTGCGTCATCGGGTCCGGATAAAAGTATCGAAACCAGCCACAAGATGCTGATGGGGGCGTTCTCAGTCGCACGTTCCTCTATCCTGATCATGTCGCCCTATTTCCTGCCTGACCGTGAATTGATCTCGTCGATCATCACGGCGGCGCGCCGAGGTGTGCAGGTAGATGTTATTGTGCCGGCCAGCAACAATCTCAAGCTGGTGGACCACGCCATGACGGCGCAGTTTGACCAGCTTTTGAGGAACTATTGCCGTATCTGGCGCGCCGAAGGTGCCTTCAACCACTCCAAGCTGATGGTGATTGACGACCGCTGGTCCTATGTCGGCTCTTCGAACCTTGACCCGCGCTCGCTGCGGTTGAATTTTGAGATCGATATCGAAGTGCTGGATGAAGCCTTCGCCCGCCAGATCGCTGAACGCATGGAGACGGCTCGCCAGAACGCAACCGCGGTCAGCCTTGATGCGTTACGTGCACGTCCGTTTCTGGTCCGCTTTACCGAGCGGGTTCTGTGGCTGGCCTCACCTTATCTGTAATTGCGGGAGAATGGCATTTCGTGAATCGTATCAGGGAAAAGACCAAGACGGAGAGCCTGCAAGCCGCACTAATGGCATCCATCAAGAATCGGCGACGCCGTCAGGAGCATGGCGTGTTGATGGACACGTCACAGCCGGTGATCGCCTCTTATAATGTTCATAAATGCGTTGGCCGAGACGGCCGTTTTGACCCTGAGCGAACCAGTCGCGTCATTCAGGAAATCGGAGCCGACATTATTGCCCTGCAAGAAGCCGATACCCGCTTCGGCGAACGACGTGGCCTGCTCGATCTGGCGAGGCTGGAGCGCGAAAATGGCTTGGTCGCCGTGCCCATTGCACCGGCAGGCAAAGCGCATGGCTGGCATGGTAACGTGCTGCTGTTCAAGGAAGGCAAAGTCCGGGATGTGCACACGGTAAAACTGCCCGGTCTTGAGCCACGCGGTGCGCTGGTCACTGAACTTGAATTGAAGCGTGGTGGCGCGCTACGGGTGATTGCTGCGCATTTCGGGCTTTTGCGCCATTCGAGAGCACAACAGGCGAGGGCATTGCTGGAACTTTTGGGCGAACGTGAGGGACTGCCAACCATTTTGATGGGCGATCTTAATGAGTGGCGGCTTGGAAAGGGATCGTCACTCAATACATTTCGTGATGCATTTGGTTTTTTGCCGCCGGCGGTGCCGAGCTTTCCTTCCAACCTGCCGGTCTTGGCACTGGATCGAATCATCGCCAACCGCAAAGAATTAATTGGTTCGGTGACTGTGCATGATTCGGCGCTGGCACGCGTCGCCTCTGACCACCTGCCGCTGAAGGCGCATATTCAGTGGGACGGTGTTAAGGAAACTGACAAACCATAGGCCAGAAATGCAAAAACCGCCTTGCGGCGGTTTTGAGCATTTATCTCCTTTTGGGAGATTTGGAGCGGGCGAAGGGATTTGAACCCTCGACCCCAACCTTGGCAAGGTTGTGCTCTACCCCTGAGCTACACCCGCTCAAAAATCCAAGGCCCGGGGTAGTTCGCTGAGCCGTGGGTCGCTGCGTTGCGGCTGCGACGACGGCTATATCGCTCAATCGATTTTCAAATGCAATACTCAATACATTTCGTGATGCATTTAGTTTTCTGCCGTTGAAGGCGCATATTCTGTGGGAAGGCGTCAAAGAAATTGAAAAACAATAGGCCTGAAATGCAAAAACCGCCTTGCGGCGGTTTTGAGCATTTATCTCTTTTTGGGAGATTTGGAGCGGGCGAAGGGATTTGAACCCTCGACCCCAACCTTGGCAAGGTTGTGCTCTACCCCTGAGCTACACCCGCTCAAAAATCCAAGGCCCGGGGTAGTCGCTGAGCCGTGGGTCGCTGCGTTGCGGCGACGGGGGCTATATCGCTCAATCGATTTTCAAATGCAACAGGGAAATGACAAAAAGAGTGAGAAAAAATGCATTCGCCTTTCAAGTTATTGAAAGTAAATGGAAATTTTAGGGGTTTGTTTTGTGGATGCCATTGCGTGACTTGATTTTGCCGCTTAAAACCCTCTGACGGCTATTTCAGATCGAGTGACAGCAGAGAAGCGATGACATGACAAATCCGGCCCCTAAAACGCCTGAAGCCCTGTTCGAATTCTTCGATAATCTGGGCATTTCCCATAAGACAACGAGCCATGAACCGGTGTTTACCGTGGCCGAATCGCAGTCTTTGCGTGACCTCATTCCTGGTGGCCACACCAAAAATCTGTTCGTGAAGGACAAGAAGGACCAGTATTTTGTGCTGACCGTCGAAGAAAATGCGGTGGTTGATTTGAAGACCGTGCACAAGGTGATCGGTGCGGCGAGCAAGGTCTCTTTTGGCAAGCCGGAAAAGATGCTGGAGTATCTGGGTGTGGTGCCGGGTTCGGTCACGGTGTTTGGTGCGATCAACGATATCGGCAATGCAGTGACCTTTGTGCTGGATGAAGCACTGATGGAAAACGAGCTGATCAACGGCCATCCGCTTTCCAATGATGCAACCACAACTTTGACCTCCAAAGACGTGTTGCGTTTTCTCGAGGCGACCGGTCACACACCGCTTGTCTTGAAAGTGAGCGAGTGACATACGATCTTTGCCACGATAATGCTTTGGCGCACGACAGTGCGGCCTGTGCTGGCTTCAAGAACTGGAGACGACGATGAGCGGAATGGACAACCCCTATGGCGGTTCTTTTGGTGCGCAAATGAGCGCATCGGCCCAATATGGTGCCGCTAACGGTGCTGGTGAGGGCGGTTTCATCAAGGACACCACCACGGCAGGTTTTACCAAGGATGTGCTTGAAGAGTCACGTCGTCAGCCTGTTCTGGTGGATTTCTGGGCGCCGTGGTGCGGACCGTGCAAACAGCTGACACCTGTTCTGGAAAAGGTCATCAACGAATCGGCTGGCCGCGTGAAGCTCGTCAAGCTGAACATCGATGATCATCCGTCCATTCCCGGACAGCTTGGCATTCAGTCCATCCCGGCAATCGTCGCCTTTGCGGACGGTCGCCCGGTAGATGGCTTCATGGGTGCTGTGCCTGAGAGCCAGATCCGCGAGTTCATCGACAAGATTGCTGGACCGGCAGGCAATGACGCTGCAGCCGAGATTGAAGCTGCATTGGCTGAAGCACGCCAGTTGTTGGCGGATGGTCAGTACGATCAGGCGGCCCAGCTTTTTGGCGGTGTAATGCAAGCTGCACCTGACAATGCCGGTGCGATCGCCGGTATCGCCGACTGCATGATTGCGGTTGGCCAACAGGACCGCGCCAGCCAGTTGCTGTCGTCGCTGCCGCCGGAAATTGCCGAAGATGCAGGTATTCAGGCTGTTCAGAAAAAACTGGCGCAGTATGAAGAAGCCCGCAAGCTGGGCGATCCGACAGCGCTGGAACATGAGCTTGCACTGAACGTCGACAACCACGAAGCACGGGTGAAACTGGCAAAGATCCTCAATGTGCAGGGCAAGCGTGACGAGGCGGCAGATCACCTGCTGCTGGTGATGCGCAAGGACCGCACTTTTGATGATGATGGCGCGCGCCGTCTGCTGCTCGAGTTTTTCGATGCATGGGGCTTCAAGGACCCAGCAACGGTTGCAGCACGGCGTAAACTTTCTGCCGTTCTATTCTCCTGAACCGGGTCTGATCGCTGACAAAGGCTTGCGTTTTTGCGCAAAAACACCACATTTGGTGCTTTAGTGTATCTGGCCTGTTGTGGCTTTCACGCTGAGGGATGATCCTGATGCAAGTGGGAAATGCGAGATATGTGAAGGGCAGTGATCTGCCCGCCACCGTTCCGGTTTTTCCGTTGTCCGGCGCACTTTTGCTGCCCGGTGGCAATCTTCCGCTGAACATTTTCGAACCGCGTTATCTGACGATGTTTGATGCGGCGATGGCGGCGGAACGGTTGATCGGCATGGTGCAACCATCGCTGACAGAGGCGAATAATTACGATGTCAATACGCCCGTTTTAAGCCAGATCGGCTGCCTTGGCCGTATCACGTCGTTTACCGAAAGCGGTGACGGTCGTTATCTGGTGACCCTGACGGGCGTGTGCCGTTTCCGGCTGATAGACGAAGTGGCCTGCTCCAAACCCTACCGGGTTTTCAAACACGCGCCTTTGCTGACGGACCTCACCGGAGACGATGACGAGAGCGCCGTTGACCGGGATAGTTTGTTGCGAGTGTTTCGTGATTTTCTGGATGCCAACCAGTTGGAAGCCGACTGGGAAAGTGTCGAGCGGGCCGGAAACCGTATTTTGGTCAACTCCCTGTCGATGATGTCACCTTTCGGGCCTGCGGAAAAGCAGGCACTGCTTGAGGCGCCGGATCTTCGTTCACGCGCGGAAACGCTGATTGCTATTACCGAAATCGTACTGGCGCAGGGGCGCAGCGATGGCGGTAATGTTTTGCAATGAAGGTGATGTTGCATGCATGAAAAAATGAGCCGGGTTGACCCGAAGATGCTTGAGCTTCTGGTCTGCCCGCTGACCAAGGGCACGCTGTCCTATAGCCGCGAGAAAAACGAGCTGGTTTCCGAGAGCGGGCGCCTTGCCTATCCCATTCGCGACGGAATTCCGATCATGCTGGTTTCTGAAGCCCGCAAGCTGGAAGATTAGCCTTCCAACTGCCGCATAACATCGTCATGTCGGCGTTATGGATTTCAGCCATAAATTCTGAGGCTTGTTTTGGCTGCGTTGACAAGCCAAAAGGAATTTGAACACAATCGAATATAAAAATCTGTCGGGGAGAGAACAGATGTCCTTGCGCGCCTTGCTTCGCGGTTCCTTCGTGGTTGCTGCAACGGTTTTTGCAACGCTGCCCTCCAATGCTCAACAGGCAGACCGTAAAATAGTCACCACGCAAAATGGCGATTATTTCGGTTTTGACCTGCGTACCGAGCAAAATGTTTCACTAGATGAGTGCAAGACGACGTGCCTTGATGACGCGTCCTGCAAGGCCTTCACCTATAATCCCAAGGTGCAATGGTGCTTCCTCAAATCGGACTTCAACCAGTTGAACGCTTTCCCGGGCGCTGTGGCTGGCAAAGTCGTGGAAGTGTCCAATGAACCGGATATCGGTGCGCCCAAGCGATTGTCCTTCATTTCCGACGATCTGGTTCAGGAGGCACGCCGCCTCAAGTCCAGCCTGACGGCGACGGACGAACAGGAGGCAATGGGTTTTGATGCCCTGCTTGGCAATGCCAATATGCAAAGCGGCGCGGGAAATATTCCGCAAGCGGTTGATTTCTTTAAGGCTGCCCTGTCACTGGAACCTGACAACGGCACGGTGTGGGCGCAATTTTCTGCGACCGCTGCCCGCGTCGATAACAATTATTCGATTGCCGGGCAGGCTGCGTCTGCTGCGCTCAATGCCTATGAGCTGAGCCGTACCTCAAGTGCCAGAACCGACGCGCTGGATGCGTTAGCGCGAGCGTTTGAAAAAACGCAGAATTACCGTGCTGCCCTCAACACCTACAAGGCGCGTCTTGCACTCGTCGATGATGGAGCTATTCGCGCTGCCTATGCCGACCTGCGCTCCCGTCAGGGCTTCCGGGTTATCGGCAACACGGTTGATACTGACAGTGCATCGCCGCGTGCCTGCGTGCAGTTCTCCGAACCGCTGGTGAAAGCCGGTGTCGATTATGCGCCTTTTGTGACGCTGGATGGTACGTCGCCAAAGGCTATGGAAGCCAAGGGCAGCGAAATTTGCGTGGAAGGTCTGACCCATGGCCAGCGCTACAAACTTGCTTTGCGTGCCGGTTTGCCATCGTCCGTCGAAGAACCGTTGGAAAAGCAGGTCGATCTCGACATTTACGTCCGTGACCGTTCGGCCTCCGTGCGTTTTACCGGTGACAGTTTCGTATTGCCGGGCACTGCACGCCGTGGTGTGCCGCTGGTGTCCGTCAACATCGAAAGCGCATCTCTGAAACTCTACCGCGTCGGTGATCGCAACATTGCGCCATTGCTGGCCAATTCGCAGTTTCTCACCCAGATGGATGGCTATAGTTCAGACCGTATCGAAAACGAAATTGGTGAACTGGTGTGGCAGGGCGATATCGTCATTCAGCCTGAGTTGAACAAGGATGTGGTTACCAGCTTCCCGGTGGATGAAGCGCTGCTTGAGCGTAAACCTGGCATCTATGTTCTGACAGCTGTACCGCCTGGCACTGCGCCGGAAAACTGGGATTCACGCGCAACCCAATGGTTCCTGGTGTCGGATACCGGCGTAACGACCTATGCCGGAACGGATGGCCTGAATGTCTTCGTGCGTGCACTCAGCACCGCCAAGCCATTGGAAGGCGTGGAACTGCAATTGCTGGCCAAGAACAACGAAGTTCTGGCGACCGCAACGAGTGATGCAGAAGGTCGCGCGACCTTTGCCGCCGGTCTGATCCGCGGAACGGCAGCACAGGCACCGGCAGTCATTACCGCCCGCAATGGCGACGGTGATTACGTTTTCCTTGATATGACGCGCGCCGGTTTTGATCTTTCTGATCGCGGTGTGACAGGACGTGCAGCCCCCGGTGCTATCGATCTGATGAGCTGGACGGAGCGCGGAATTTACCGTGCTGGTGAAACCGTCAATGCTGTTGCGCTTGCCCGTGACATTGAAGGTAACGCCATTGAAAATCTGCCGCTAACCTTCGTGTTCTCGCGCCCTGACGGCGTTGAGGATCGTCGCGTGGTCAGTGATGGCCGGGCGCTTGGTGGACACGCGCTGCAGTTTGAAACGCAGGCCACCGCAATGCGTGGCACCTGGACAATGAGGGTCTATACCGATCCAAAGGCGTCATCGCTCAGCGAAACATCGTTCTTGGTGGACGATTTTGTGCCTGATCGGACCGAGTTCGAGCTTTCCAGCTCGGTGAAGGAAATCGTGCCCGGTGCGGAAGCTGATGTTACTGTCGATGGTCGTTATCTTTACGGTGCGCCAGCCGCCGGTCTTGAGCTTGAAGGCGAAGTTGCCCTCAAACCGACCCGCAACAGCGATGCTTTCCCCGGTTATTTCTTTGGTCTCGCTGACGAGGAAAGCCAGGAAGAAAGCCGCATGCCGCTGGAAGAACTTCCCGTGCTGGATGATGATGGCAAGGCGACCTTCCCGGTGACGTTGAGTGAAATTCCGTCGACCACGCAGCTTCTCAATGCCAATGTCATTGTGCGGATGCGTGAGGCTGGTGGCCGTGCTGTCGAGCGCAGCCTGACGTTGCCGGTCAAGTCTGAAGGTTCGATGATTGGTATCAAGCCAGAATTTTCCGGTGATCTTGCTGAGAATTCGGTTGGTCGTTTCCACATCATTGGCGTTTCGGCAGACGGCGCCAAACAGGCAATGAGCGGCCTGACATGGAAGCTGATCAAGGTTGAACGGAATTACCAGTGGTATCGTCAGGGTAATTCCTGGCGTTATGAGCCGGTCGTGTTTACCCGTCAGATGGAAACCGGAACGGTGTCCGTTGACACTAATGGCGGGCAGATTTCCGTGCCTGTCAATTGGGGTCGTTACCGTCTGGAAGTGGAAACTGCCCAGAATGATGGCCCGACTTCCAGCGTTGAGTTTGATGCTGGCTGGTTCGTGGAGGCAAGCTCAACGGAAACGCCTGATGGCCTGGAAATAGCACTGGACAAGGAACGCTACACGGTTGGCGAAACTGCCAAGCTGCAGATTTCTTCGAAATTTGCCGGTGAGCTAATGGTCACTGCTGGTTCGGAAGCGTTGATTGCCGTCCAGAATGTCTCGATTGGAGAAAACGGCGGTGAAGTGGACATTCCTGTTACCAAGGACTGGGGTGCGGGTGCCTATGTGACCGCCACACTGTTCCGCCCTGGTGATGCGCAGGAAAGCCGCATGCCGATGCGTGCCATCGGTATCAAATGGCTGGCCGTTGACCCGGCTGAGCGCAAGCTGAATGTCTCGCTGACCCTGCCGGAAAAGACGCTACCCCGTCAGCCGCTGGAAATCCCCGTACAGGTGACGGGAGCCGGTGCTGATGAAGACGCCTATGTGATGGTTGCTGCTGTCGATGTCGGGATATTGAACCTGACACGTTACCAGCCGCCAAAGCCGGATGACTGGTATTTTGGCCAGCGCAGTCTGGGACTTGAAATCCGCGATATTTATGGACGATTGATTGACGGTTCGCTGGGTGCGACCGGCCGGTTGCGCACCGGTGGTGATGGCGGGCAGGTTGCCCTACAGGGTAGCCCTCCGACCGAAAAGCTGGTGGCGTTTTTTGCCGGTCCGGTAAAACTGGATGGTGAAGGCAAGGCCGTTATCACCTTCGATATTCCGCAGTTTAACGGCACTGCTCGGGTTATGGCTGTTGCCTATTCCAAGACCGGGGTTGGACATGCGGTGTCTGATGTCGTCATTCGTGATCCGGTGGTGATTACCGCCAGTGCGCCTAAATTCCTGAGCCCCGGTGACGAGGCCCAGTTGCGGCTGGACATTGCCAATACTGATGGTCGCGCTGGCGATTACACACTGACGGTCTCCAGCAACACTGCTGCGACAGTGGGTGAAGGACTGGTGCAGCAGACCCTGACTTTGGCGACAGGTGGCAAAGCGGATCTGACCTTGCCGTTAACAGGCGAAATGCCCGGCAATGCCGAAGTGACAATACGGTTGGCGGATGCGACGGGTGCAGCTCTTGAACAGGAGTTGAACATTCCGGTGCGGCCAGCTGCCCTGCCGGTGACCACACGACGCAACATTCGTATTGCTCCCAATAGCAGCCTGACTGTGAACGGTGACCTGCTGGCTGACAGCATGCTGCTTGGTGCATCGGTTGCGGTCAATGTCAGCCGCTCGGCAGCATTCGATGTTCCGGCACTGGTGATGATGCTCGACAAATATCCGTACGGATGTGCCGAGCAAACGACCAGCCGTGCATTGCCGCTGCTCTATCTGTCTGAAATGACAAGCGACACTGCTCTTTCGCAAGACCCTGAGATCAAGAAGCGCGTACAGGATGCGATTTTCCGCGTGCTGTCCTTCCAGTCGAGTTCGGGCAGTTTCGGCCTGTGGTCGCCCGGCTATGGTGACCTTTGGCTGGATGCCTACATCACCGACTTCCTGACCCGTGCACGTGAACAGTCCTATGAGGTTCCGGAGCAGGCGATGGTGCAGGCTTTGACCAACCTGCAAAACGGCCTGGCGATTGACAACAATGTTCGGGATCGTGGCAATGAAATCGCCTATGCACTTTATGTGCTGGCCCGCAACAAGAAGGCCGCGATCAACGACCTGCGCTACTTTGCAGATACGGCGCTTGGCGAATTCCCGACACCTCTGGCCAAGGCACAGATCGGTGCAGCACTTTCGCTTTATGGCGATAATAATCGCTCGCAATCGGTCTTTGCATCCTCACTTGGCATGGCGGCCAACTCCGCCAATGTCAGCCTTGCCCGTGCCGATTACGGTTCGGCACTGCGTGATGGTGCTGCGTCTTTGGCGCTGGCAGCGGAAAGCCGTCCGGTGCCGCCTGTTGTGCCGCAACTGGCCAGCAGTGTTGCCAAGGAATGGGAAAACAAGACCTACACCAGCACGCAGGAACAGGCGTGGATGTTGCTGGCTGCCCGCGCGCTTAAGGGCGAAGACAAGGACATTCGCCTTGATGTGAACGGCGAAATGTCGACCGGTGGATTTGGCAAACAGATGACGGGCGACGAGTTGCTGCACAAGCCGCTGACCATCTCGAATGCCTCTTCCGATCCAGTCACGGCAACGGTCACCACGGTTGCCGCGCCGGCCTCGCCGCTTGCGGCCGGTGGCGATGGGTTCACGATTTCCCGGGCCTATTATTCGCTTGATGGCGAAGAGGTGAACATCAGCGAGGCCGTGCAGAACGAACGTTATGTGGTGGTGCTCAATGTCACGCCGCAGCATGACTGGCAGTCACGCATCCTGATTACCGACCTGTTGCCAGCCGGTTTTGAAATCGACAATCCAAGCCTTGTGGATAGCGCGCAGCTTTCCAATTTCGAATGGATTGGCGAGGTCGAGGCAGCACACACCGAATTCCGCAGCGATCGTTTCGTGGCGGCTTTCGATCGCTCGGCTGGTGACAATTCGGAAATTTCCCTGGCCTATGTGGTGCGTGCAGTCACACCCGGTACCTACGATCATCCGGCAGCAAATGTGGAAGACATGTACCGTCCGCAGTTCTCCGCCCGCACGGCAACCGGCCGCATGTCTGTGGTGAAGGCTGAATAAGGCTTTCGCCATGGTGCGGTTCAAAAGCATGCGGTGGAAAAAGACAGCTACAGCGGTTGCCCTGGTCAGTGTTCTGACCATCGGCGCCGCCTATACGCTGGATGCTCTCGATAGGGCCTATCCGCCGCCGCTTGATGCCGCGTTGAGCCGCTCATTCGAAGTGAAGGACGCAAATGGCCAGCTGCTGCGCGCCTTTGCGACTCCTGACGGGCGGTGGAGGCTGAAGACCACGGCTGGCGATGTTTATCCGCAGTTTTTGAAAATGCTGGTTGCTTATGAGGACCAGCGTTTCTGGCAACATGCGGGTATTGACCCATGGGCGTTGATGCGGGCGGGCTGGCAGCTTGTCTCGAATGGGAGGATCGTCTCCGGTGCCTCCACACTGTCCATGCAGGTGGCCCGATTGATCGAACCGCGCACGGACCGCTCCTTTTCTGCGAAATTCTTGCAGGCAGCGCGCGCGGTACAGATCGAACGACGTCTGGGCAAGGCGGCAATCCTTGACCTCTACCTCAATCTTGCACCCTATGGCGGCAATCTTGAGGGGGTCCGTGCTGCAAGCCTCGCATGGTTTGGCAAGGAGCCGAAACGCCTCTCAACGGCAGAAGCTGCTTTGTTGGTGTCATTGCCGCAACTGCCTGAAAGGCGACGACCAGACCGTTTTCCTGACGCAGCAAAGGCCGCCCGGGAGCGGGTGTTGTCGCGCCTTGCCGTTGCCGATGTGGTAGGCGATGGTGAAGCCGCCCGCGCATCGCTTTCAATGATACCCTCACGACGAATGGAGCTGCCGGCCTTTGCACCGCATCTGGCGGAGGTTGCCAGACGGAAAGCGCCTGATGCCGGCGAAATCTCAACCACCTTGTCGCTGTCTGTTCAAAGAGAGCTGGAGGCGCTGGCAAAACGTGCAGCTGAAAAGCTCGGGCCCAAAGTCTCGGTGGCGATCGTGATGGCTGACAGCCGCACTGGAGACATTCTCGCGGAAATCGGTTCTTCCGATTATACCGACACGTCGCGACGCGGCTGGGTGGATATGACGCGGGCGGTGCGTTCGCCTGGCTCGACACTCAAGCCGTTTATCTACGGCCTTGCCTTTGAAGATGGCGTGGCAGCGCAGGAAACGCTGATTGAAGACCGGCCGTCCGATTTTTATGGCTATCGTCCGCGCAATTTTGACATGAGTTATCAGGGTGACGTCAGCATCCGCCAAGCATTACAGCTTTCTCTCAATGTGCCTGCGGTGAAATTGCTGGAGGCGGTTAGCCCTGCTGCCTTGATGGTGCGTTTCCGAAGAGCGGGCGTGTCGTTGTCGCTGCCAGCAGGCGAGGCGCCGGGACTTGCCATTGCGCTTGGTGGGGCCGGTGTTTCTTTGGTTGATCTGGTTCAGCTTTATGCCGCCCTTGCCAATCGTGGAGTGCCGGTCGCTCTCGGCGACGGAGTTCGATCGCAGCCCCAGGCGCAACAGACATCGACAATGCTGGATACGGTCGCGGTGTGGAATGTCAGCGATATACTGGCCAGTGTTCTGCCGCCGCTTGGCATGAAGCAGCGCGGCATCGCTTACAAAACCGGAACCAGTTACGGTTATCGTGACGCGTGGTCGGTGGGGTATGACGGCCGCCACGTCATTGGCGTCTGGGTTGGCCGTGCCGATAACGGCGCTGTGCCGGGCATTGCGGGATATGCTTCTGCTGCGCCCATTCTGTTTGAAGCCTTTGAAAAATCTGGCGTGGCGATCACACCCTTGCCATCGGCACCCACAGGTGCGGTGCGACTGGCCGCACAGGATCTGCCTGCTGCGCAGCGTCGTTTCAGTGTGACATCAAGCGGGCTTGTGACTGCTTCAACCCGTGAAGCTGCGCCGCATATCGTCTACCCACCCGAGGGGGCAAAGGTGGAACTTTCGGGGCAGGGCGGTGACATGTCGCCGCTGGTTTTGAAGATGCAGGGTGGTCGGGCGCCGTTTCGCTGGCTGGCAAATGGCAAACCCATTCGCGACCTGTCGCGCAAGCGCACCAGCCAATGGCTGCCGGACGGTGCCGGTTATTCGACGCTGACTGTCATCGACGCGGATGGGCGTGCGTCCAGCGTGCGCGTCTTTGTAGATTAGCCCTGTCCGAAGTCTCGCATAACGTTATAGCGTGGTTTTAATGGCGTAGCTATTATCTGCGATCTTGCTTGTTTTTTGACATGGATCAGTTCTGAGTGGCTAAAACTATCCCATACTTATTGCCAAGTTGCGCTGGTGCGAACTATGCGCGATGTCTGTTGCAGTGCAATATATTGTCGTCGGGACGATGACATAAGTGCGTTTTTAGGAGAGTTTCATGCTTCAGGATCGTATTCGCAACGCCAGCCTTCTCGACAGGGTGGTCAGTGCGGACGAGGCTGCTTTGCTCATCAAGGACGGCATGACCGTTGGTATGAGTGGCTTTACCCGTGCTGGCGAGGCCAAGGCCGTGCCGCTGGCATTGGCGGAACGGGCGAAGAAAAGCCCACTCTCCATTACGCTGATGACCGGGGCATCACTTGGCAATGATCTCGACAAGACCATGGTCGAAGCCCATATGCTGGCGCGGCGCATGCCTTTCCAGTCCGATCCGGCGCTTCGCAAGGCCATCAATGCCGGTGAAGTGATGTTCATCGATCAACACCTGTCGGAAACCGTTGAGCAACTGCGTTCGGGCCAGATCCACGGCGTTGATGTTGCCATTATCGAGGCGGTGGCAATTACTTCCGAAGGTGGCATCGTGCCAACTACATCGGTTGGTAACTCGGCAAGTTTTGCCATTCTGGCGGACAAGATCATCGTTGAAATCAACCTGTCGCAGTCGGTCATTCTGGAAGGGCTGCATGACATTTTCATTCCGGCACGTCGACCTACCCGCATGCCCATCCCGGTGGTGACGCCGGATAGCCGCGTTGGTCTGCCCTATATTCCGGTTCCGCCGGAAAAGATTGCTGCTATCGTTGTCACGGAAAAGGAAGACAGCTTCTCGACCGTTCTGCCACCAGATGACGATACCAAGGCGATTGCCTCCCATCTTTCGGACTTCCTGCTCAACGAGGTGAAGCAGGGTCGCATGGGCTATGAACTGCAGCCGCTGCAGGCCGGTATCGGTACGATTGCCAATGCGGTGATGCACGGTTTTATCGACACACCGTTCCATGACCTAAAAATGTATTCCGAGGTTCTGCAGGACTCGACCTTTGAATTGTTTGACAGTGGCAAGCTGACCTTTGCATCCGGTTCTTCAATCACCCTGTCGGGAGAGATGAACGAAAAGGTTATGCCGCGCCTGATGGACTATAAGTCCCGGTTAATCCTGCGTCCGCAGGAGGTCAGCAACCACCCGGAGGTTATTCGCCGTCTGGGGATTATTGGCATCAACACGGCACTGGAATTCGACATTTACGGCAATGTGAACTCCACACATGTTGGCGGCACCAATATGATGAACGGCATTGGTGGTTCCGGGGACTTTGCCCGCAACGCGTACATGTCGATCTTTGTCACCAAGTCTATTGCCAAGAATGGTTCGATTTCCAGCGTTGTGCCGATGGTAAGTCATGTCGACCACACCGAACATGATGTGGATATTCTGGTGACGGAAGTGGGCATCGCTGACTTGCGTGGACTTGCGCCGCGTGAGCGTGCGCCGGTGATTATTCGCAACTGCGTGCATCCGCTCTACCGCGACCAGTTGGCAGATTATTATGAGCGGGCTGTAAAACGTGGTGGACATACACCGCATATCCTCGAAGAAGCATTCTCCTGGCACACGGCACTGCGGGAAAAGGGCACCATGTTGCCTTCTGCCTGATCACCAAAAATGCGGGATTGTAAAAAGCAATTCCGCTTCATTGGGCTTTGCTATAGAAGGGACCCGGCCGGATGCTGTTTTGACGAAGGCTCCATGGTTCGGGGAGAATGAATCTATGCCCTTTGGAATGCGCACAAAATGTGCGGCAGTGTTTATGGTATTTGCCGTGCTGACCGGCTGTGGTGGGCGTCCAATCGGCGTGATGACCCCAACCGGAACGACCGTCCCGGGCACGTCTGAAGTCAATCTTCTCGTTGCGACGACCCGTGCTCCCTCTGATAATACCGCAATCCTGTTTGGCGGAGAGCGTGGCACCGGCCTCAAGATCGACGCTGTGACTGTCTCCATTCCACCTGAAGCCAATCGCAAGGTCGGGCAGGTGCAGTGGCCAAAGAAATTGCCACCCAACCCGATCAAGGATTTTACAACGGTTTCGATCGAGCCGATCATCGGTGAGGCAGCCGGTTTTTCGTGGGTGAAGAAGCACCTTTCCAAGGACCGCCGCGTTTTGGTCTTCGTGCATGGTTTCAACAACCGCTACGAGGAATCGGTCTATCGATTTGCGCAGATCGTGCATGATTCCGGTACGGACGTGGTGCCAGTGGTGTTTACCTGGCCATCCCGCGCCAGCATCTTCGATTATAATTACGACAAGGAAAGCACCAACTATTCGCGCGACGCGTTGGAGGAAATGCTGACCCGCCTTGCCAAGGACACGTCTGTTGGTGAGATCACCGTGATGGCGCATTCGATGGGCACCTGGCTTGCGGTGGAATCGCTGCGGCAGATGGCCATTCGCAATGGCCGTGTGAATCCGAAGATAAAAAATGTCATTCTTGCCGCACCTGATCTGGATGTGGACGTATTCAGCCGACAGTACACGGCACTCGGCACGACCCCACCGAAGTTCACGTTGTTCGTGTCGCAGGACGACCGGGCCTTGACCCTATCTCGCCGCATCTCCGGTAACGTCGATCGCCTTGGACAGATTGATCCAACCGTTGAACCCTATGCTTCACAGCTTGAAAAGGCCGGCATTACGGTTCTCGATCTCACCAAGCTGAAGTCGGGAGACAATCTCAATCACGGTAAATTTGCCGAAAGCCCCGAAGTGGTGCGGTTGATTGGCGACCGGTTGATTGCCGGACAGACAGTGACAGATTCTGATGTTGGCCTTGGTGAGGCAATTGGCGCCGTTGGAATTGGCGCAGCGCAAACCGTTGGCACGGCGGCCAGCGTGGTGGTCAGTGCTCCGATTGCTGTGTTTGATCCACGCACACGCGACAATTACGGTCAGCAGGTTGAACGCTTCGGTCGTTCGCTTGGCAACACAATTGGTTCGGTTGGGGATACGGCCGGCAGTGTGGTCAACGAGTCGGCATTGGGTTCGTCCGGCGTGAATTGCGATCTCTCCGTCAATCGCGATCGTGCCGTCTGTAATCGACGCTGACTGCGCAAAACTGTCGTCGGGAAACACAATTATTCAATATACAAACTGCATGCAGTTGAGTATTGCTTAAGGCTAGGTCGCGTCATGATTGGCGGCATTGTTCGCCCTTGTTGATTTTCGGAGAGAATATCATGCGTTGGAAACGCACACTTCAGCTTCTCGATGTGCATTGTGAAGGCGAAATCGGTCGCGTCGTCGTTGGTGGCGCGCCGAAAATCCCTGGCAACAGCATTGCTGAACAGCTTCACTGGATGAATACCGATCCGAAAGGTACCGAGCTTCGGCGCTTTCTGACGCTTGAACCGCGTGGCACGCCCATGGGGTCGGTCAATTTGTTGCTGCCACCGAAACATCCGGACGCCCATGCGGCCTTTGTTATCCTGCAGCCGGATCAGGCCCATGCCAGTTCCGGGTCGAACTCCATCTGCGCCACAACGGCGCTGCTGGAAAGCGGCATGGTGGAGATGAAAGAGCCGGAAACGGTGATCATTCTTGAAACGGCTGCTGGCCTCGTAAAAGCAACCGCCACCTGCCGGGACGGACGCTGTGAAAAGGTCAAGCTGACCATGGTGCCGTCTTTTGTTCACGAGCTTGATGTCAGTATCGACACGGCGGAGTGGGGCCCGGTGACGATGGATATCGCTTATGGTGGCATTTTTTACGCGCTGGTGGATGTGCGGCAGATCGGCTTGACCATCGACAAGGCGAACGCAGCCAAGCTGGTGGCGGCGGGTATGGTGCTGAAAGACATCGTCAACCGGTCGGTGCCGGTTGTTCATCCCGAAATTCCGGCGATCTCAGGTGTTGCCTATGTGATGTTCCGTGATGTCGATGCGGATGGCTCCATCCGCACCTGCACCACCATGTGGCCGGGGCGTGCTGACCGTTCGCCATGCGGAACCGGCAACTCGGCCAATCTCGCGACGCTTTATGCGCGCGGCAAGGTCAAACTCGGTGACGAATACACATCGCGTTCCATCATTGGTTCGGAATTCGAGGTTGGACTTTCCGCGCTTACTGAAGTTGCCGGTCGCCCGGCTGTCATCCCGACCATTGCCGGTCGTGGATTTACATTTGGCCTGCACCAAGTGGGTGTGGACCCGTTTGATCCACTGGCGGACGGTTTTGCGATGACCGATGTCTGGGGACCAGAGGCAGGCGGTATCTAGCGCCGGTCTCAGATCGGTCCTTCCAGCTGAAAAAATGCATTTACAGCCGCTGAAACCTGTTCAGCGGCTGTATCCCCGGTGCAAAAGATGTTAAGCGGTTGCCGCATTCCATACAGCACCCGAGGTCCGCACGATGAATTCGATCACCCTTCGCCGCCCTGATGACTGGCACCTGCATTTGCGCGATGGCGCCATGCTCGAAGGCGTGATCGGGGATACGTCGAAGGATTTCGCTCGTGCGATCATCATGCCGAACCTCGTGCCGCCTGTTGTCACGACCGAAGATGCGCAGGCCTATATGGATCGCATCGTCAAGGCTATTCCGGCTGGCCATAAGTTCCAGCCGCTGATGACGCTTTATCTGACCGAACACACCGAGGCGGATGATGTTGAGGCAGGCAAAAATAGCGGCCTGATCACCGCCGTGAAGCTCTATCCCGCCGGTGCCACCACAAATTCCCACGGCGGCGTGCGTGACATGGACAAGGCCATGCCTGTTCTGGAGCGTATGGCGAAGATCGGTCTGCCGCTTTGCGTGCATGGTGAAGTCACAACGCCTGAGGTCGATATTTTCGACCGCGAGGCCGTGTTTATCGAAACGGTTCTCGAACCGCTGCGCAAGCGTTTGCCAGAGCTGAAAGTGACGATGGAACATGTCACCACAAAAGATGGCGTGGATTACATCAAATCCTCCAAGGCCAATCTCGCCGGTTCGATTACCACGCACCACCTGATCATCAACCGCAACGCCATTCTGGTCGGCGGTATCAAGCCGCATTATTATTGCCTGCCGGTTGCCAAGCGTGAAAAACACCGTCTTGCGCTGCGTGCTGCGGCAACATCTGGCGACGCACGTTTCTTCCTGGGCACGGATTCCGCACCGCATATCGATCCGTTGAAGGAATGCGCCTGTGGTTGCGCCGGCGTCTACACCTCGATCAACACGATGAGCTGCCTTGCGCATGTGTTTGAACAGGACAATGCACTCGATAAGCTAGAGGCCTTCACGTCTCTCAACGGTCCGGCATGGTATGGCCTTGCCCCGAATGATGAGACGATCACGTTGGTAAAACGTGATGAGCCTGTCGCCTTCCCAACCAAGCGGGAAACCGGTGCCGGCATCGTGACGGTGTTTGACCCGATGTTCCCATTGCATTGGGATGTGGCCTGAGCCGCAACACCCATTTACTGAATTTTGAAAAGCCAAAGACGCCCAAGGAGAGCCAGATGATCCATGCCAACTTTACAGATCGCGCCATCATGGCAGAAATCGTCGCCAAAATGCTCTGGGAAATCAAGGCTGTGCATTTTTCTGCTGACCAGCCGTACAAGTTCGCGTCCGGCATGGCGAGCCCTGTTTACATCGACATGCGCAAGCTGATTTCCTATCCGCGCATTCGCTCAACGGCGATGGATTTTGCCGCGGCAACTGTGATGCGCGACGCAGGTTTTGAAAAGTTCGACTGTGTTGCCGGTGGTGAAACGGCTGGCATTCCCTTTGCCGCTTTCCTGTCCGAGCGTCTTTCGCTGCCAATGATTTACTGCCGCAAGAAGCCAAAGGGCCATGGCCGTAATGCGCAGATCGAGGGCAACATGCCTGAAGGTTCGCGTGTTCTGGTCATTGAAGACCTGACGACAGCCGGTGGTTCGATGTTTACCTTCATTGATGCAATCCGTGCGGCCGGTGGCATCGTTGATCATGGCATTGCGCTTTTTTATTACGGCATTTTCCCGGAAGCGGAACAGCGTTTTGCAGCCGGTAATGTCAAGCTGCACTACATCGCCACATGGCGCGATGTGCTGGCCGTTGCCAAGGCTGACAAGCTGTTCGATGACAATACTTTGGCTGAGGTAGAAGCGTTTCTGGATGCGCCGCTGGCCTGGTCTGGCCGCAACGGTGGTGTCAGCGAATTGCCAACGTCCTGATCTGGTTTTTCTGCGTAACATCGGTTAAATCGATTTAAAGCGCAAAGAATTTTCAGATTCATTTTTCATATGGGTGAGGAGGACCGAATGATCCTGTGCTGCGGCGAAGCTTTGATCGACATGCTGCCACGTCAAACGACGCAAGGGGAGGCAGGTTATGCCCCTTATGCAGGTGGTGCAGTGTTCAATACGGCCATCGCGCTTGGAAGGCTTGGTGTTGCCTCCGGCTTTTTCTGTGGCATTGCCAAGGACATGCTGGGTGACGTGCTGATTGAAAGCCTCAAGGCCGCCAATGTCGATTACAGCTTTTGTGCACTTTCGGATCGTCCGTCCACCGTTGCCTTTGTGAAGCTGGTCAATGGCCATGCGACTTACGCCTTCTATGATGAGGGCACGGCACTCAGAATGTTGTCGCAGGATGACTTACCGGCGCTGGGCGATGACTGCGAGGCCATGCATTTTGGTGCGATCAGCCTTATTCCCGAACCATGCGGCAGCACCTATGAGGCGCTGATGCAGCGCGAACATGCCGCCCGCGTCATCTCGCTCGACCCGAATATCCGCCCGGGATTCATCAAGGACAAGGAAAAGCACCTGGCTCGTATCACCCGCATGGCTGCGATGTCGGATATTCTCAAGTTTTCCGATGAAGACCTCGAGTGGTTTGGTCTAAATGGTGACCTCGACGCCATGGCCACGCATTGGCTGAAGGATGGCACCAAACTGGTGGTGGTGACCAAGGGTGCTGAAGGCGCTGTCGGTTACACCCGGGATCGCAAGGTGTTCGTGCCAAGCCAGAAGGTTGAGGTTGTCGACACGGTCGGTGCTGGTGATACATTTGATGCTGGTATTTTGGCCTCGCTCAAGTTGCAGGGACTGCTGACCAAGGCGCAGGTTGCAACGCTCAGCGAGGAGGCGATTACCAAGGCGTTGGCGCTCGGCTCCAAGGCTGCCGCTGTCACCGTTTCCCGCGCGGGCGCAAACCCGCCATGGGCCAAAGAAATAGGCCTTTAAAACGAGCGTTTGATGCGTTTTGCAATGTGCAGTGTGCCTCCGGATGACTGCCTGGGGCACACAGCACATATGTGTGTTCTACAGTTAGGGTTGCCCGGACCCAGGGTAGATTGGGGGAGAAATTTGTGTCAGTGGCAGGTGCCGGTTTTGGTCGGTTGATGATCTTTCTGGCCGTGTTTTTCCTGCTTTTGTCGCGCCGTAGCGTCGGGCAAAAAGCGTGAGGGCGGCTCCTTCTGTTGAATGCCAGCACGGCACTGACCTTTCTCACTTTCTTTTATGCTCTGAAGTTGATTGAACCGGCGATTGTCGGTGCGGTCGAAATTGGTATCGGTCCTGTTCTGGCTGTGATCATTACCTTCGCTATGACCGGTCAGAAACCGTCGGTTCAGCGCATTGCGGTCTGCGCGGGTGTGCTAGCTGGATGTGGTGTTCTCGCGCTTGCTGCGGTGAAGGGCAGTGGTTTTGCTTCCATTGGTGAGAATGCCTGGCTTGGTCTGCTTGCAAGTGTGGCCGCCAGTATCGGTGCTGTGCTCATCACTATGGCTTCCAAGGCGCTTCTTAATCGCGGCTGGAAATTCGAGTCGGTGCTGGCGCATCGGTTTTATCTCATCATTCCGATTTCGTTTGTCATGACACTGGGCTCAGGCCTGCCAGCCATTGAGTGGTCCGTCTATCTGGTTGCGGCTCTACTTGCCGTGACAGTAATCGGCGTTCTGGCACCGCTTTATCTTTTGCAGATTGGTATCGGACGTTGTGACGCCTTACTGTGATGGTGACGATGGCGGCACTGCCCGTTTTGACCTTCATCATCGAAGGTTTTTCGCCGCTCTATGCCTGGTCCTGGCTGACCGCTGCCGGGATTGGTGTGGTCACCCTGTTTCTGTTGATTGATGTAATAGCCAAACGCTCCTGACGGATGCTTCCGGTTGAGGCGGCAACGGTGTGTCGGCGATAGCGGACGGCACGCATGAAGCTTGACGTTTTTGCAATCAGTAGGTAGACCGATCTACCTACTAATGAGGTTGCTGATGAGCGATGTGCAAATAACCGTGCCGGAAAGTGCTCGTGAACGTCTTTTACGCGCGGCAGCGGTGCTGTTTTATGAGAACGGCATTGCCGGAACCGGCATTGACGCCATTGTGGAGCGCGCCGGCGTTGCCAAGAAAAGCCTCTACAACAATTTTGCCTCCAAGGCCGATCTGGTAAACCAGTATCTGCAGGTTCGCCATGCCGAATGGCTTGCCCTATACGATAAGCGGTTGGCCAAGGTGCATTCGCCCAAAGACCGGATCCTGGCGGTGTTCGATGCGTATCAGGATCATGCCGAATATGCCTATGAACGTGGATTTCGTGGATGTGGCCTGCTGAATGCGGCGGCCGAACTGACCGTTGGCGACATCGGGCGACAGGCGGTGCGTGTTCACAAGGAAGAAGTCGAACGGCTGCTTGCCGATCATTTGGCCGAACTGATTGGCGGTGACAGGCCTCGTGCGGCCAAGATCGCACGACAACTGGCCTTTCTCCTGGAGGGTGCCATTACCCGCGCCGGACTGGAAGGCAACAGCGGGCTGGTGATTGAAGCGCGTGCCATGGCATCGGACCTGTTGGAGATATTATGAATACTGCGCCAAAAGATTTCAGGATTGGCGTAGCCGCTGTCCTTTTTGCATCCGTTGTCTGGGGCACCACCGGCACGGCAGCAACATTTGCGCCTGAAGTCAGTGCTGCAGCCATCGGCGCAGCTGCCATGGGCATCGGCGGTCTGTTGCAGGCAGCGATTGCCGCCAAAACCATTCGCCTGTCTATCCCGGATCTGGCCGTACGCTGGCGCAAGCTGTTGCTCGGAGGTCTTGCGGTCGCGCTTTATCCGCTGGCTTTTTACGGATCGATGCGTTTGGCCGGAGTTACGATTGGCACGGTGGTTACTCTTGGCTCGGCGCCACTACTGTCTGCCGTGATAGAAAATCTCTTCGATGGGGCACGTTTGTCGAAACGCTGGTTGGGCGGTGCGCTGCTCGGCCTTGCCGGCATGTTGCTGCTGTGCGTAGCGGAAAGTTCCTCCACCGAAATCTTCACCGGTGGTCATTCGACAATTGCCGGGATTGGATTGGGTCTGGTCGGTGGCCTGACCTATGCGCTTTATTCGTGGACGGCACGCGGTTTGATGTTGCAGGGCATTCGGTCATCCGCAGCCATGGGTGCGACCTTCGGTATTGGTGGCCTACTGCTGATGCCTGTGCTGGTTATGACCGGTGGACCGTTTCTCGCCTCGTGGAACAATGCGGCGGTTGGCCTCTATATGGCGATGGTGCCGATGTTCCTGGGTTACATCTGTTTCGGCATCGGACTGGCGCGAATTCCCGCCAGTATGGCGACGACGATTACACTTATCGAGCCGGTCATTGCGGCAATGCTTGCAGTTGCAATCATCGGCGAACGGTTGCCTATGTTGGGGTGGGTTGGGGTCGTCCTGATCATCTGCTGCCTTGTTGTCATTACGGTACCGATGAAGTTCATTCTGCGTCGACAAAGCTCACTATCTGGGCAATCGTGACAATCAGCAAGGCGGTTGTGCCGGCGCTACCGCCAAAGCATCCCGCCAATTGCCTGTATGGAGGAATGAATTTTCGTGAAGCGTCGGTTTCGCGCAATTGTGTCTGTTGATATTTAAGGCGAAATGCCAAATATATAGGCAGACCGCAGCGCCGCATTCATCAGCCGCTGCCACGTTTGTTCTTATCTCCATCAAATGGAATGCAAAATGTCTAGTTCAACATCCGCTTCGCGGGCGCAGAAGCCGTTTTACGCTTCGTTCGGCTTTCAGGTGTTCGTCGCCATGGCTATCGGCCTGGTCCTCGGCTACATCGCGCGCCAGATCGGCCCGACCGATGCTGGCCCGAATTGGCTCGTACAGACGCTTTCGACCATTGGCTCCATCTTTGTGCAGCTTCTGCGCGCCCTGGTGCCTCTGCTGATTTTCACGGCCATTGTGGCCAGTATCGCCAACCTGCGTGAACTCAACAATGCAGCGCGCCTCGTCTGGCAGACCCTGCTGTGGTTTGCGATTACCGCACTGATAGCGGTTCTCATCGGTATCGTACTTGGTCTGGTCATTCAGCCGGGGATCAACAGTGGTGTTGCCGCAACGGCTGCCGCGGCACCTTCCAGTACCGGTTCGTGGCTTGATTTCTTGAAAGGCCTTATCCCTTCCAACGTGCTAGGCCTGCAGGCATCGACACGGATCAATGACAGTGGTGCCACCACATCGCTCAACTTCAACGTCTTGCAGATCCTTGTGGTTTCGATTGCCGTTGGTATTGCCGCCTTGCAGGTGGGTGAAAAGGCTGAACCGTTTCTGTCCTTCAACCGTTCGCTGCTTGCCATTACCCGTAAGATTCTGTGGTGGGTCATTCGCCTGACGCCAATCGGCACAATCGGCCTTCTGGGCAATGCGGTTGCCGTTTATGGCTGGGATGCGCTCGCATCGCTTGGTTGGTACTCTGCTGCGATCTACATCGGTTTGGCGATCGTGCTTTTCGTCGTCTATCCAATCGTGCTGGCGACAAACGGACTGAACCCCGTGCGGTTCTTCGCCGGTGCATGGCCTGCGATCCAGCTTGCCTTTGTTTCCCGTTCGTCGATTGGCACTCTTCCGGTAACCGAGCAGGTTACGGAGCGTAATCTCGGTGTCCCACGCGAATATGCAGCCTTTGCCGTGCCGCTCGGCGCGACCACAAAGATGGATGGTTGCGCGGCAATCTATCCGGCCATTTCGGCGATCTTTGTCGCGCAGTTTTACGGCATCCCGCTTGGTGTGCAGGAATATGTGCTGATTGCCTTTGTTTCGGTACTTGGTTCCGCTGCAACTGCTGGCCTGACTGGTGCCACCGTGATGTTGACGCTGACGCTATCCACCCTTGGCCTGCCTCTGCAGGGCGTTGGTCTGCTGCTTGCGGTTGATCCTATTCTAGACATGGGCCGTACTGCCGTTAACGTGGCTGGTCAGGCACTTATCCCGACCATCGTTGCAAAACGCCAAGGCATTCTCGATCAGGACGCCTATGACCGTGTTGAAGGCATAGACGCGCTTGATCCGACAGCCGTTCCTGCTGAATAAGCGAGGGTACTGTGAATGACAAAACCGCCGGGAAACCGGCGGTTTTTTTATGCGATATGATGGGGCGGCGGAGGCAGGTCACTGTGTTTTGTGGTCAGCGAGCCCGGTGGATGGCCAATGATGCGTTTGAAGGCACGGCTGAATGCGGCCTGTGAGCCGTAACCGAGTTTCAGGGCGGCCGTTTCAATCGGCATATGTTCCTTGCCAATCCATTGCGAAGCAAGCCGCATGCGAAGCTCGGTTAGATAACGCAGCGGTGTTATGCCGGTCACTTCGAGAAAACGTTCGGCAAAAACCGAGCGTGACGCACCCATCTGGCTGGCAAGTTCTGCCAGAGACCAGTCGTGGCCGGGATTGTTGTGAATGGCAAGCAGAACGCGACCAAGGCGAGGATCGCGCAACGCTGCAATCCAACCGGAGGAATCGCCGCAGCCACATTCGACCCATGCCCGCACGATGAATGCTGCAACCACATCGGCAAGCCGCGCCAGAATGCCTGCAAAGCCGGCACGGGCCTGTCGCGTTTCCCGCTCCATCGCCTCCAGCATCGGCAGCAATTCCGGGTAACGATTAATCAAGGTGCCAACGAACATCACTTCCGGCATCAGTCCGACAAGCGGGTGCAGGCCACCCAGGTCAAACTCCATGCAACCGCTGAAAACAAGTATGCGCTCAGCGGCCGGTGTTTCGGGGCTGCAGGTCTTGATGGCGGTGACGGAATTGCAGAGCGGCGCAGTGTTGAAGGAACGGATGTTCTGGCAGGGCATTTCCGGGCTGGACAGCAGGGAATGTGCGCCACCACGTGGCAACAGAACGGCATCGCCAGTGTTCATCTCGTGCAGGCTACCGGACAGTGTTCTCAGATAGACCGGGCCGCGTGCCACAAAGTGAAATTGTGCTCGTCCCTCGACCTCGCCAAACGCCAGACCAAAGGGCGGAGCAACCTCGATGCGATTGTAATTCAGGCCGACAAGTCGCATGCCCATCAGCAGTTCACTGACGAGATCCGGATCTGGCAAGGAGTGATTTTCGGACTTTCGATCAAGCATGACGGATTTTGTGACATAGATAGTCCGGCCTGTCCAGTTTATCTTCAGATCATTCCTTCCCTCCCAAAGGACAAGATGATGAACCCGACTTTTGAACCTACACAGGCTGGGGCTGGCCCGGCAACCCCTGCATGGGGTGCCGTGACCTCCATGGCGCTCGGTGTATTCGGACTGGTGACGGCAGAGTTTCTGCCCGCAAGCCTTCTCACCCCCATCGCTGCTGAACTTGGTATTACCGAAGGTGCGGCCGGACAGGCCGTTACCGTCACGGCGGTTGTTGGCATGATTGCCAGCCTGCTGATCACATCGGCTGCACGTCGCATTGACCGTCGACATCTGATGATGTTTTTCTCCGCGCTGCTGGTTGTTTCCAATCTTATGGTGGCGGCTGCCCCCGGCTTTACGCTGCTTTTGATCGGGCGTCTGCTGTTGGGCGTGGCGCTTGGCGGTTTCTGGGCAATGTCCACGGCCATCGTCATCCGCCTTGTACCGCCGCGTAATGTGCCGCGGGCCCTATCCATGGTGTTCAGCGGTGTGTCTGCTGCAACCATCGTTGCGGCGCCGATTGGAAGTTATGTCGGTGAAATGGCCGGCTGGCGTTTCGTCTTCGTGTTGACGGCCGGTTTGGGTGTTATTGCTTTTATCATGCAGTATCTGACGCTGCCAAAGCTCGCCCCTTCAGGCACAAGCAGCCTGCGCACCCTTGGTACCGTTCTGACGAGGCCAGGCATCGCGCTTGGTCTCGTGGCGGCAACGCTGGTATTTGGCGGACACTTTGCGTTCTTCACTTACCTTCGTCCGTATCTGGAAATGGATATCGGTGCCAATATCGGCATGGTCTCGGCGCTGTTGCTGGGCTTTGGATTGGCCAATTTTGTGGGCACGCTGACGGCTGGATCATTGATCGGCCGTAGCCTCAAGCTGTCGCTGGCCGTCTTGCCGCTGTTGATGGCTGCTATCGCATTCGTGATTGTGACCACACAACCGCCGCTGCCTCTGGCTGCCGTGCTTGTTGCGCTGTGGGGTTTTCTGTTTGGCGCGGTGCCGGTGTCATGGTCGACATGGCTGGCGCGCACCATTCCCGATGAAGCGGAAAGTGCCGGCGGTTTGCTGGTTGCCTCCATCCAGTTTGCCATCGGCATGGGTGCGGCAGTTGGCGGCTTTATCTTCGACATGAATGGCGCAACCGGCGTTTTCGGTATCAGTGGTCTGGTGCTTGCTGTCGCCAGCATTGGCATCATTCTCGGGGTCAAGCCGCGTGCGCAGGTCAGTCTCGCCTGATCTCCTCAAAATATTGGATCATGGAAAAACCGGGATCATCTCCCGGCTTTTTCTTTGTGTTTCAATCAGATAATCGTCTCCTGCTGCCGGTTGTCATGACTCGTCTCGGTCGATCTATTGCCGTGAGTTAATCCGCCGCTTGCGCTCAGAGCGTTGCGGGTATATACCCATTATTATGTCAACCAGTAACTGTCACTGCATATTGTTGCGCCAAGCCTCCCGGAAGGTCTCGTCCTATTACGACGAGGCGCTGGCTCCGCTTGGGGTAAATATCGGTCAGTTCAGTCTGCTGAGGAAGATCAGGCGTTTGGCGCCGGCGTCACTGACCGATGTTGCTGCCGCCGCGGAATTGGACCGTTCGACGGTCGGCCGTAATGCCAAGGTACTTGAGCGTATGGGGCTGGTGGCAATTGGCCATGGCGAGGATCAGCGCGAGGCTATGTTGTCTATTACCGAGCAAGGGCAGGCGGTTCTGAATGAGGGTGCGCCGCTCTGGGACGGTGTGCAGGATGATATTGAGGCCCGGTTGGGCCCTGACAGAACGAGACAGTTACAGGAGCTGCTGGCAGCTCTCTAATTTTTATCAAGAAGCGGGTATATGCACGCAAATAAGGGTATCTACCCGTATTTCGACGCAACACCAGTGATCAGGAAAGGGAAGTGCAATGTTTTCCGAACGTCTTGCTGGCTGGATGGCTGGCAAAAATCTTCATTATGGCTGGGTGGTGGCGTCGACCACATTTCTGACCATGCTAGCGACCGCCGGTGCCATGGGTTCCGCCGGCGTGATGATCCAGCCGCTGCATCAGGAATTTGGCTGGGACATTGCCGATATCTCTTTTGCCATGGCAGTGCGACTGGTGCTTTTTGGTCTTCTCGGACCGTTTGCTGCGGCCTTCATGAATCATTTTGGTGTGCGCCAAGTTGTTTTAACGGCGCTGACACTGATTGTGTTTGGCATCCTGACATCGTTTCTGATGACGGAAGTCTGGCAACTCGTCGCACTCTGGGGTGTGGTCATCGGTGTCGGCACAGGCATGACAGCGCTGGTCCTTGGCGCAACGGTCGCCACACGCTGGTTCTCGAAACGCCGCGGGCTGGTTGTCGGATTGATGACCGCCAGCAACGCAACCGGTCAGCTGGTGTTTTTGCCCATTCTTGCGGCACTTACCGAAGCCTATGGCTGGCGCACAGCCCTGATGCTGGCCGTCACGGTAATCGTGTTGGCAATGCTACTGGTGCTGTTTCTGATGCGTGACTATCCCGCCGATGTTGGTTTACCGGCCTATGGTGAGGAGACGGTGACTGCGCGGGTCAAGCAGGATCACAAACTGCTCGCCACACTTGTTTCGCCACTGCTGGTGTTGAAGGAAGTGTCTACAAACCCGGTATTCTGGGTGTTGTTTGGAACATTCTTCATCTGCGGTCTGTCGACCAATGGGCTCATTCAGACGCACTGGATCTCGATTTGCGGAGATTTTGGCATGGCTGCGGTGACGGCGGCCGGCACGCTAGCGGTTATCGGCATCTTTGATTTCTTCGGTACGGTATTTGCTGGCTGGCTGTCGGACCGTTTTGACAATCGTTTCCTACTGTTCTGGTTTTATGGTCTGCGTGGTCTGTCGCTGATCTACCTTTCCTTCTCGGGTTTCAGTCTGGTGGAGCTGTCGATCTTTGCGGTATTTTACGGTCTGGACTGGGTTGCCACCGTTCCGCCAACCGTCAAGCTTGCGGCTGAGAATTTCGGACGCGAAAAAGCCGGTCTGGTTTTTGGTTGGGTGTTTACTGGCCACCAGCTTGGCGCTGCGACCGCCGCATTCGGTGCCGGATATTTCAGGGATGATTTCGGAACCTATATGCCCGCTTTGCAGATCGCAGGCGTCATGTGCATGATCGCGGCTGTGTCGGTGCTGCTTTTGAGAAAACCCGGTACCACCAATTTCGCGACACCAAATTTGGCGCGGTCTTGACGTTCAATCCAGTCGTACAGACACAGGCTTGGTTTTCATGAAAAAGCCGGGAGCATATCCCGGCTTTTTTATCTTGTGTTGTTGGTTATTTCGCCAGACCGGCCAAAACCTTGACCAGCCCCTGTGTGGAACTGTCATGGCCATCGGCCTTTTCCTTGCCTTCAACAACCGGCAGCAGGCCCGTTGCCAGTTCCTTGCCAAGCTCCACGCCCCATTGGTCGAAGGAGTTGATACGGAACAGCACGCCTTCCACGAAAACGCGGTGTTCATAGAGTGCAATCAGGCGACCAAGCGCAAATGGTGTCAGTTGGTCATACACGAAGGTGATCGATGGGCGGTTGCCGGTAAAGACGCGATGTGGCGCAATGAGATCGGCCTGTTTGTCGTCCATGCCCTTTGAGGTCAGCTGTGCCTTGGCTTCTGCCAGTGTGCGACCCTTCATCAGGGCCTCTGACTGGGCAAGGCAATTGGAAATCAGCAACTGGTGCTGATGACGCAATTCTTTCTCAAAGCCGTTGGCGGCAATCATGAATTCAGCCGGGATGATGCTCGTTCCCTGGTGGATCAGCTGATAAAAAGCATGCTGTCCATTGGTGCCGGGTTCACCCCATACGACCGGGCCGGACTGACCTTCAACGGCTTTGCCGTCAATCGTGACGCCCTTGCCGTTGGATTCCATGTCGAGCTGCTGCAAATAGGCAGGGAAGCGCGAAAGCCGCTGGTCGTAAGGCAGGATGGCGCGGGTTGGATAATCCAGCACATTGCGATGGTAAAAACCGATAAGGCCCAGCAGCATTGGCAGGTTTTGACGGAATGGCGCTTCGCGGAAGTGCTTGTCCATCGCATGCGCGCCATCCAGGAACTTGCCGAAGTTTTCAGGCCCGATGGCAATCATCAATGGCAGACCAATTGCCGACCAAATGGAATAGCGTCCGCCGACCCAATCCCAGAAACCGAAAATACGGTCACTTTCGATGCCGAAGGCGGCCACCTTGTCCAATGCGGTCGATACTGCGCAGAAGTGGTGCTTTACGGCGTCTTCACCCAGTTTGTCGGCGATGAACTTGCGTGCCGTTGCCGCATTGGTCATCGTTTCGATGGTGGTGAATGTTTTTGATGCAACGATGAACAGTGCCGTCTCAGGATCAATTGATTTCAGCGTATCGGCAATATGCGCGCCATCAATGTTGGATACGAAATGCGCACGTGGGCCATCATGGAAGGGTGCGAGCGACAATGTCGCCATGACCGGGCCGAGGTCGGAACCACCAATGCCGATATTGATGACGTCGGTGATCTTTTTGCCGGTTGCGCCTTTGAGTGTGCCCAAGCGGATTGCATCGGCAAACTTGCCCATGGCGGCGAGAACGTCGTTGACATCAGGCATCACGTCCTTGCCGTCAACCAGGACCGGAGTGTTGGAACGGTTGCGCAAAGCTGTGTGCAATACGGCGCGATCTTCGGTGAAGTTGATCGCCTTGCCGGAGAACATTTCTTCGCGTTTTTCAGCAACGCCACCTGCCGTTGCCAGCTTTTCAAGCAGGTCAACAATCTCGGCATTCACTGCGCATTTGGAATAATCCATCAGCAGATCGTCAAAACGTACGCTGAAATTGTCGAAACGCTTTGCGTCATTGGCGAAAGCGGCCCTGATGTCTGTTGCGGATGTGGCCGCAGCCGTAGATTTCAGGTTTTCGATGATAGCCTGCATGGAATGTTCCTCAGTTCCGTGGAAGGATGCAGAAACTATTCCCTTTCAGCAGGCCAAATCAAGGCGCGTATTTGACAAAAGAACGATGTTCTTGCCGACCATCGTTCTGTCGCTGAATGATACCGTCTTCAGCTGCGCAGTTCGCGTCGCAGGATCTTGCCGACATTGGTTTTTGGCAGCTCTGTTCTGAACTCGATCTGGCGTGGGCGTTTGTAGTTGGTCATGTTCTCAGCACAGAACGCCTTGAGTTCTTCTGCCGTCAGGTTCGGGTCTTTTTTGACTACGAATAGTTTAACGGCTTCACCGGACCGTTCATCTGGAATGCCAACCACGGCGCATTCCAGCACGCCGGGATGTGAAGCGACCACTTCTTCGATTTCATTGGGGTACACGTTGAAGCCGGACACCAGGATCATGTCCTTCTTGCGGTCCACGATTTTGGTGTAACCGCGCTCATCCATGAAGCCCATGTCGCCGGAGCGGAAGTAACCATCCGCTGCCATGACCTTGGCGGTTTCGTCCGGTCTTTGCCAGTAGCCGGCCATGACTTGCGGGCCACGAATGCAGATTTCGCCAACCTCGCCAAATGGCAGGCTGTTATCGTTTTCATCCCGAATATCCACTTCGGTGGACGGAATAGGCAGGCCAATGGTGCCTGTGAAATCATTGACATCCAGCCGGTTGACGGTTGCCACTGGTGATGTCTCGGACAGACCATACCCTTCGCTGATCGGGCGGCCGGTTACCGACATCCAACGTTCCGCCACGGGTCTTTGAACAGCCATGCCGCCGCCGAGCACAAGAAGAAGCTCGGAGAAATCAAGCGTCTTGAAGTCGTCATTGTTCAAAAGTGCATTGAACAGGGTGTTGATGCCGGGGAATACGTGAAAGCGATGATGGCGCATTTCCTTGATCAGCGCCGGAATATCACGCGGATTGGCAATCAGCACGTTGTTAGCACCCAGTGCCACGCCCATCAGCGAGTTCACCGTCAATGCAAAGATGTGGCAAAGCGGCAGGGCGCAGAGGAAAGTCATGCTTTCCGGGCGTTGTTTGCCGGCCAGTGCCGAATCAAGCCACAGCGAAATCTGCGCCTTGTTGGCCAAAAGATTGTTGTGCGTCAGCACCGCACCCTTGGAGATTCCTGTGGTACCGCCGGTATATTGCAGAAACGCCACGTCTTCTGGTGCAATATCGGTATGCACCATTTTCAAGCGGTTCGCCTCGTTCATCATGTCCGTGTAGCGGATCGCACAGGAGATCGACCATTTGGGCACGATCTTCTTGACCCGGCGCAGCACGAAATTGATCAGGATACCCTTGGCGCCGAACACGTCACCAATCGAGGCAACAACGACATTTTGAATATCGGTGCCGATGATGGCCTGCTGGGCCGTGTGAGCAAAGTTCTCCAGTACAAACAGGACTTTTGCACCGGAATCCTTCAACTGATAGGTCAGTTCACGGGCGGTGTAGAGCGGGTTGATGTTAACGACAATCATGCCTGCCCGCAGAATACCGTAAACAGCAATCGGGTTTTGAAGGATATTGGGCATCATCACCGCAATACGGTCACCCTTGCGGAAACCGTGGGCCTGCAGCCAGGCTGCGACCTTGCGTGTTTCCTGTTCAAGTTCAGCGTAGGTGATCGACTTGCCCATGCTGGTGAAGACTTTGCGGCCAGCATAAGCGGCGCAGTTTTTCTCCATCAGATCGCGCAAGGAGTTATAAGCCGATGGCGGAATTTCCGCTGGCACACCTTCCGGATAGGAAGCCAGCCACGGTTTATCCTTTGCAGAACCTTCAGGTTTAGTTTTGAACGCGTCGTTCATGCCGCTCCTCCCAGCGTAACTTATCGCACAGCGTTTTGTGTGAGGCAAATAGCTCTCACCCGCTGTCCATGCCGTTCCGGTCCTCCAACCGAATTAGCTGCCTGATCAAAATGTATGTAACTCTAACGTACACGTCAATCTCACTGTAACGATTGTTACAGTCAAAAATACGCGACCGGATTACGCAATTTGGTCCGGTGCGGACGGATGGCGCAAGAGGCGGCACCAAACATCGGCCTTTCGGCGTGTCGATTTCGGTAGTCGACTACAATTTACCGCCGAAAATCCGCTTTCATGGCCATTCGCCCGCCGGTTGGTTTTGACTTTAATCCTGATTTGCGCGATCAACAAAGAATATCGGCCTGTATGCATGGAATAACGTGAATGACTGTCGCTGCACTTGAGTTGAAAAACATCGGTAAACGGTTTGGTGCGACCGATGTGTTGAACAACATCGATCTCACGGTCAACAGCGGTGAAATCATCTGCCTGGTCGGGCGTTCCGGTTGCGGCAAGTCGACGCTTTTGAGAATTATTGCCGGTGTTGAAACTCCTGATCAGGGCACGCTGATGATGAATGGCCGGGAGATTGCCGGGCCGTCGTCGTTTGTCGAACCTGAAAACCGCAATATCGGTTTCGTCTTTCAGGATTATGCACTGTTCCCGCATTTGACCGTCGAGCGAAATGTGATGTTTGGCCTCAAGGGCGTGCCAAAGGACGAGGCGCGTGAGCGTGCCAATTCCCTGATCGAGCATGTCGGACTGCGGGCATTGGCAACGCGTTATCCACACACGCTTTCCGGTGGTGAACAGCAGCGCGTGGCGCTGGCAAGAGCGCTTGCTCCACGTCCGGCTATCCTGCTGATGGATGAACCCTTCTCCAATCTCGACCGTGGCCTGCGAGACAGCGTGCGCGAAGAGACGCTTTCATTGCTACGTGGTCTTGGCACCACGGCTATCATGGTCACACATGATCCCGAGGAAGCGCTGTCTGCCGGTGATCGTGTGGTGCTGATGCAGCAAGGCCAAATCGTACAAACCGGCAGTGGATATGATCTGCACGATAGACCAAATTGCCGTTATGCGGCGGATTTTTTCTGTGCCTTCAACAAGGTCAATGGCGTCATTCGCAATGGCCGGATTGAAACCGGGTTGGGTGCCTTTACGACGCCTGAAAAACTTCCCGAGGGTGCGCAGGCCGTTGCCTATATTCGTCCCAGTGCCATTTCCCTGTCGGCAAATGGCGCGATGAACGGTTCGGTGGAAGGTTTTATTTCCGGCAGAACCTTCCTTGGCGAGATCGAGCAACTCAATATCCAGGTTCCCGGCATGAGTGAAAATCTGCGTGTGCGCAGCATGGATCGCCTGCCTCAAGGCGTGGATCGTGTGCAGCTTGAGGTGAAGCCGGAAACGGTTCTTGTTTTCATTTAGGGTTGTATTTGCGTCGGTATCCACTGTGTTTTTGGTGCGCTATCAACTTAAAGTCAGTATTTTCTCCGAATTTGCCAGCGCATAAACTTGACATCAGTTGTCATGTATGATGCAGACCGCCTGTAACTTTTCTTAGGAGTACAGGGGATTAAGATGAGCAAAGTCATTTCTTTCAAGACAGCACTTCTCGCATGCGTGTTCATGGCGGGTGCGGTTCAGGCAACTGAACTGAACATCTACACCACCCGCGAACCGGCTCTTCTTCAGCCGCTTCTCGATTCCTTCACCACCAACAGCGGCATCAAGGTCAATACCGTATTCCTGAAAGACGGTCTGGCTGAGCGCGTTCTGAGCGAGGGCGCCAGCTCTCCTGCAGACATCCTGATGACCGTTGATGCTGGTAACCTCGTTGATCTGGTTGAAAAGGGTGTGACGCAGGCCGTTGATTCCGCCGCTCTCAAGGAAGCCGTTCCAGCTGAACTGCGTGACGCCGACGGCAACTGGTTTGCACTTTCGATGCGCGCTCGCGTTCTCTACGCTGCCAAGGACCTTGATCTGGCGTCCTTCAACTATGAAGACCTCGCTGATGCCAAGTGGAAGGGCAAGGTGTGCATTCGTTCTGGCCAGCACCCGTACAACACGGCCCTGTTTGCTGACTATGTCGCCCATTACGGTGCAGAAGAAACTGAAAAGTGGCTGGCTGGCGTCAAGGACAACCTCGCTCGCAAGGCTGGTGGCGGTGACCGTGATGTTGCCAAGGATATCCTCGGCGGCATTTGCGATATCGGTATTGCCAACTCCTATTATGTTGGCCTGATGCGTTCGGGCAAGGGTGGTGAAGACCAGATCAAGTGGGGCGAAGCGATCAAGGTCGTTCTGCCAACCTTCAAGAACGGCGGTACGCAGGTCAACATATCGGGCGCTGCTGTTGCCAAGAACGCGCCCAACAAGGACAACGCTGTAAAGCTGCTTGAGTATCTGGTCTCTGCAGAAGCCCAGAAAATCTACGCGGAAGCCAACTACGAATATCCGGTCAGACAGGGTGCTTCTGTCGACCCGATCATTGCTTCGTTCGGCGAACTGAAGATCGACAACAAGACGCTTTCGGAAATCGTTACCCACCGCAAACAGGCCAGCGAACTGGCTGAAAAGGTTGGTTTCGACAACTGATAATCAGTTTGTTACATGCTACCGAGGCGCTCGTTTTGAACGGGCGCCTTTGGCCGTTTAAGATGCTATTCGGCCAAGATGATAATTCCCACCTGAAGAGCAGGTCGATACGTGAGCCTTAACCCAGCCGTCGAATCCGCAAGCAAGGCCAGACGTCGTAAACTGGAAATCTGGCTGGTTGGCGCTGTGGTGATTGCGCTTTTGGCACTGGTGCCGGTTCTGGCATTGCTTTTTGAAGCGCTGCAGGGCTCGCAAGGTCTGTGGGCGCATCTCGCATCATCGGTACTGGCAACGGCATTGCCCGACACGCTGGTTCTGCTCGTTGGCGTCGGGGTCATTGCCGGAGTTCTTGGAACACTTGCCGCCTGGCTGGTGGCCGCACATGATTTTCCCGGTCGCAAGATACTGGAATGGGCGCTGCTTTTGCCGCTGGCCATGCCGACCTATATCGTCGCTTACGCCTATCTCGACATCCTGCACCCGATCGGTCCGGTGCAGGAATTGATCCGCTGGGTATTGGGTTACTCCAGCCCGCGCGAGTTCCGACTGTCGGATATTCGCTCGACCACTGGCTGCATCATCCTGCTCAGCTTCGTGCTGTATCCTTATGTCTACATTCCCGTGCGGGCGATGTTCATGACGCAGGCGGGCAATCTGATCGAGGCTGCACGTAGCCTTGGCGCGTCTCGTAGCGGTGTCTTTGTACGGGTGGCAGTGCCATTGGCGCGTCCGGCCATAGCGGTTGGCATCAGCCTCGCACTGATGGAAGCGCTGAATGATATCGGTGCGTCCGAGTTCCTTGGTGTACGAACGCTGACAGTGTCCGTCTACACGACATGGGTCACCCGTTCCGATCTGCCGGGTGCATCGCAGATCGCCCTGTTCATGCTGTTCATCGTCGTTGCTCTTGTTGCGTTGGAACGGTGGGCGCGTCGCAGACAGCAGTATTCCGTATCTGCGCAGCGCAATCATCCGCTGCAGCCTCTGCGGCTATCTGGGCTCAAGGGCTGGCTGGCATTTCTCGCTGGAAGCCTGCCGATCCTGGTGGGCTTCGTGTTCCCGGCGATCTATCTGGTTATCGAAGCCTGGAAGCGCTTCCGCTTCAGCGGGCTTTCTCCCCGTCTCATCGGTGAGGCAGGCAATACGCTTGTGTTTGCAGGCGTTGCGACAGCCGTAACGTTACTATGTGGCATCATCGTTGTTTACGCCATGCGGCTAAGGCCCGGTGCAACCAGCCGGTGGAGCTACCGTTTGTCGACAATCGGTTATGCAGCACCCGGTACGGTGATCGCGATTGGCGTGTTGATCGCGCTCGGCGCTTTTGATCGCTTGGTCGATGTGACTGCGCAAAGTTGGTTTGGCGTTTCAACCGGTCTTTTGATGATCGGTAGCGGCGGAGCGCTGATCTTTGCCTATACTGCGCGATTTTTGACCATTGCTGCTGGTGGTGTTGATGCCGGTTTTAGCCGCATACCGCACTCCTTTGATCATGCGTCGCGAACACTCGGTCGCACTGCTGGTAGCACATTCCGTCATGTGCATTTTCCACTGTCACGGGCGGCGCTGGCCGCTGCAGGTTTGCTGGTGTTTGTCGACTGCGTGAAGGAGCTTCCGGCAACGCTTCTTCTGCGTCCGTTGAATTTTGAGACCTTCGCCACCCACCTTTATGGCGAGGCGGCACGCGGTACCTATGAGGAAGCGTCAATTGCAGCGCTGGCCATTGTTGTCATCGGTATATTGCCTGTGATCCTGCTTGCCCGCGTCGGTCGGATTGAAACCACCCGTCGATAAGGTTTCCTGGCCGGCAAAAAGACAGAATTGTTTCAAAACGGGACATCTCGCGTGGTTTCATATCAGCACACACCTCTTCCTGTGTCCTTTGTATTTTATTCATTAGGCAAGTCTAATTAAATGAAATGAATTAAAGGAACTGCTGATGTAGTTTCGCTTTCAATGGTTTGTAGCCGCTCGTGGCTAACAACATTTGGAGGAAGATCATGAAAACAATAACAAGCAGCCTTCTCGTCTCCGCCTGCCTTCTTATGCCCGTGGGTGCCTACGCTCTCGACATCAATGTTGGTGGTGAAAAAGGTGTGAGCGTCAGCGTCGATGCAAAAGACGGGCTGGATGCGGGTGCCTCGGTTGGCGGTCGTGATGGCGTTAATGCTGGCGCTTCCGTTGGTGGCCGCAGCAGTGGCGGTCTCGGTGCTGATGTCAGCGCATCGGTTGGTGGCCGCGATGGCGTTAATGCCGATGTCGGAGCCACGGTTGGCGGTCGCGACCTTGCCAGTGCCAATGCAAAAGCCTCGGTTGGTGGCGACCGTGGATTGAAGGCCAATGTCGGGCTGAATGCCGGAACCGGTGGTGTCAATCTGGGTGTGGGTCTCGGTCTCGGTGGCACCACCACGACGACACCTGGCACACCAGGAAACCCTGGCGTCAACAATCCCGGTACCAAAAATCCGGCCCTGCGTCGCGCTATAGTTGGCTACAACAACATGTCTCGTCCGGAGCAGATCCGACTGGCACGTCGCTGTGTCGATATTCTCGGTAGCGGTGGTTATGATGCGGCGCTGACCCAGCTCTGCCGCATGATCCAGATGGCGTCGCGCTAAACCGACCCTTGATCTCAAGTGACGTAAAATCCATCACCCGCAGATGTCTTTGCGGGTGATTTATTCGTCCTTTGACAGTTGCCGTGTTGTTGATCAGGCGCCGCGCCGGCCCAGCGACATGATCCGCTGACGCAACATACGCGCAATACTGCGGGTGTTACGATACATATGGACCTGTGACGAAACTTGCCGCACATCGCGGTCGCTTTTCTGTGTCAAGCCGATGATCAATGTTCCCATCTCTTCACGCTCTTTCCAGAAGCGGCTCATGATGGGGTGATCTTCAACCGCGCAACTGTCGGTCCGTAAAATATTGGCGTCATCAAGGTGCCAGTCCGTCAGCTTCCATGTCAGCAGCTTGCCGGGCGAATATTTTGAGTAGTTTTCGTTGTAGGCCGTTTTCCAGGTGTATGCTTCGCCTTGCGCCATCAGTACCACCATGGAGGCGATCGACTGTCCGTCGAGGTCGATGGTGTGAATACGGGCCGCATCGTTTTCCGCAAGGTTGTTGATGCCTTCACGCGCAAACGCAGCGCGGTAACGGTCATCCACCAATGCAGAGCGTTTGCGCCCCTTCCAGCCGCTGGCTTCCAATGCCAAAAATTCTTCCAGACGGAAACGAATGTCCTTTGGCTGACGGGCCACATTGTAGGTCAGCGTACCGACCTTCTCCAAAAGCCGCCACTGCCGGCGCATTTCACGCAGGTGATTGGAGGCCAACGTTTCTTTCAGATAGGCCTCGCCATCCTCATAGCTTTGCAGCATCGGGCGTTGATGTTGTTCAGCGGTTGCCAGTGGCAGGTTGCGGCTGAGTGCTATGGCTTTCAGCATACGCGCAAACGGTCCATCCAAGCGCAGGTCCGGCAGAACCAGAACGTCGGGCAGATCGGCGCGGTCATCGCTTAAGGCGTCAAGCAGGGTGTCAATGGTTTCGGCCGCGGCTTCTGTATCCACCAGCGGCGTGCCAAGTGGTCCAAACGGATTGGCCCAGACACGAATAACGGATGGACCTATCGAAAAACCAGGCTTTTCGACCGAGAATGGCATTAGCAGGCGCATGCGGCTGCGCTGCTCGTTGCGGTCGCGGATCAGCGCAAAACGCACAGCGCGCTCATCGATACGTGTCATGGCCGGTGCCAGAAGACGACCGGTGAAAAAGACGTTCGGTTCCATCACGCGGTTGGTGAGGAAGTCGAGTTCTTCTTGCAAGTCATAGCCCAGTTGTGCGGGATATATGCAGAACTCTCGACCCTCGCGACCAATCTGCAGGGTCTTGTCAGCAGAAGGGGCAACCGTATCGCTCATGCCACTGGCCTTTGCGCCTGCTGGCGTCTCAACCGTTTGCATGTCGGTGGGGCGCTGGTTGGGGGTCATGATCATGCTGCCTTTTTCCGGTCGGCACGCGCAAATGGAAACTTGAAAGCAAACAGCACAATGCCAAGCGTATGGCGTACCGCGACATGCAACAGAACGGTTTCGATGACCGTAATTGCTGCCGTTGCAATTGCTGCTCCGATCAGTCCGTAAAGCGGCGTCAGGGTCAGATAGAGAATGATGCCGCACACCAGAGTTGCGACGTAAATACCAACACACAGTTTCTGGTGTCCGGTCATGTTCAGCAGTGCCTCCGCCGGGCCAATACTGGCCTTGGCCAGGAAACCGGCAAACAGAATGAACATCAAACTATAACCCTGAGTGAAGGCGGGTCCGAAGAGAGAGAGTAACAGAGGTCCTGCCAGCAGTACACAGGCGCCGATACCGAGCGACGGCCAGAATGTCCAGCGCGCTGACTGCCCGGCAAAGGTGGATAGTCCTTCTCGGTCATTGTCGGCGATCAGGGCTGCAAAACGCGGTGATGCACCAGCCTTAACGGCAAAAAAGACGAATTGCACCAGAATGATGGTTTTGGCGGCGGCGAAATAAATGCCGACATGATCGGGTGGCAGGTAAAAGCCGACCACCAATACATCTGCGTTGGTCATCATGAAGCCGATGCCGTCGATGACGAAAATCGGCAGGGCGAAGCGAAACCATTGACTGAAATGGATGGTTCTTTTGCCGCGATCAAATGTGTGATCCAGCCTCTTGCTGATCAGCAGCAGTTGCAGAACAGTTGTCGTGTAGGCGGCTGCCAATCCGGCAACCATTGCCGTTGTGGCAGTGTGAGGTTCGCCCGCCAGTATGGCGATCAGCATATAGATCAGGATCAAGAGCGGGCGTACGATGTAGGTTGGACTGAGAGCGGAAACAGGCCAGCCATTGGCTCTGGCCGTGCCATCCAGCACATCACCGAGTGCGATCATTGGCAGGATCAGGGCGCCCAGAAAGGTCGGAACCAGATAATAGTCCGGTATCATGTCGCCGAAGAAATACAGGAAGGCTGCACCGGCTGCGGCCATCAGACTTGCAGAGACGAGTGCAAAAATACGCGCTGTGGCGGTCAGGCCGCGGATCAGATGGTTGTCGCCCGCTGCCTTGTATCCCGGCAGAAAACGGATGACGGTGGCGTGGAAACCGAGACAGGACATGTTGCCGAGCAGAATGACCATGACCCAAACAAAGGCGAAAATGCCGTAGTCAAATTCACCCATCAGGCGGGCAAGCATGATCTGCGACACGAAGGCAATGCCAGCACTGATAATGCGGATCAGGAAGGCGATCAGCGCCATGCGTTGGGCGCGCGTTGCTTCGGTTTCGCCGGATAAAATTCGTGCGGTTCCGAGCCTTACCGCTGCGACTTTGCAGCGAAGACTATCGGGCAGGATTTTTTCCGCCGCATAGAGAACCGTCATGATGGTCACGCAATACTTCCAAAGCCACCGGGCTATGCACAGCCTAGCCTGCGCCAGTTAACGAAGGGTATTGGCTGCACAAAATTGATGTGTTTTCGGTACCTTGCACGTCAAGGTTTTTGCGGACGGGACAGGCTTTATTTTCGACCTGTTTCAGGTTTCCGGCATGAAAGGAACGGGTTGTTTGCGGCGCGGGAAAAGTCCCAGCACCAGAATGCATCCGGTAATGATAACAACGGCACCACCCAACTGCAAAACTGAAAGTGGTTCGTGCAATACCAGCGCGCCAATCAGCACCGCTATAATGGTAACGGCAAACTCCACGCTGATGGCCTTGGTGGCTCCGATCTTGGAAACCAGCCAAAAATAGGTGATGTAAGTCAAAGCACTCATCACCATGGCAAGCGTGAAAAGATAAAAGAAATCAACGGGTCCCGGTATCGCGCGGAAGGGGACAGCGAGCAGCAGCGGCAATGTGATAAAGCCGCCGGCCAGAAATGAGCCGATGGTGATTTCCCACGAACCGGTGCCTTTCAGGCTGCGGCTGGCATAGTTGCTGCCAAAGGCAGCGCAGATACAACCGACAAGGCAGGCACCACAGCCAAGCACGAAGGACAGTGTAACCGGTACGGTTGGAAAACCAACCAGCAGGATGATGCCGCCGGCGCCGAGCAACAACCCGACCAGCCCCTGTACTGTCATTTTCTCCAATCCCCAGAACTGGCTGATCAACATGGAGAACAGGGGAATGGTGGCAACGATGATTGCGGCCATCGCAGTCCCAATCAACGGAGTGCCGTAGGACAGGCCGACAAGCTGACCAGCAACAGTGGTCGCGCCCACAATGGCAAAGGCACGCCATCCAGCGCCAAAGTTCAGTTTACGGCCGGTCAGCTTTGCGATCAAAAGCAACATTAGGCTGGCAATGAAACAGCGGGTTGTCACTGCGCCCACCCAGCCGAATGTTTCGACAACGCGTAACATCAACAGGAATGACAAACCCCACGCAACAGCGAGGAAAATGTATGCGGCGATTGCACCGGGTTTCATAAAATTATCCAGAAAAAGAGGCGGTTCTGGCGGCACAGTTATGAGAGCCTTTGACAGGCGTCAATCAAATTGTATGCGGCGAGAATACCGCCCGACAGCCGATGGCGCATGAGTGTCCCCCCTTGCGCCATCCTGACATCCGCAGGTCGTGTTGGCCGACCAATTATTCTTCGATCGTGTATTCGCTCAGTTCACACAGGTTCTGAGTGTCTTCCGTTGTGTCCAAGTCAGCGCTGCCTTCAAACTCAAAGCGCATGTCGTATTCACAGACGTCGCGACCGTCAGTAATGGTGACAGTGCCGCTTTCACCGGGCTTGAGGACTTGGCTGCCAAACACATCGCCTTCCCAGTTATCTACACCCACTGGCGAAGTATAAAAATGGGTCAGGACAGAGTTCGTGCCATTGATGAGCTTGAACACAAGGTCTTCAGCCATCGAAGGCGTAGCTGCGGCCACACAAAGTGCTGCCGTTACGATCGCAGTTTTGAAGTTGAACATGATTTTTCCATCCAGCTCATGAGCGAGCGGGTAATCATTAAAATAAAACCAACAAGAACTGGTAAATCTGCCTACTGATTGTTCGCCGATCCTGCGCAAGCGTCCTTGCTGTCCGTGACTACAAAAAAGCCTGCAAACGAGGTTTGCAGGCCTTTTGAATTTTTTTTGTCGCTGAACAGGCAATCAGGCCTGATCAAAAACGCCGTGGCAATGTTTGTATTTCTTGCCGGAGCCGCAAGGGCAAAGCTCGTTGCGACCGATCTTGCCCCAGGTTGCGGGGTTGTTCGGATCACGATCTTCCGGAGCAACGTAGGCCAGACCCATTGCAAAAGCCGGTTCGTTCATCTCGTCTTCGCCGGTATTCGGGTCTGCGTGATGAGCGGTCATTTCCGGCAGTTCGGCAGGCTGTGGTGGTTCCTGAACCAGTTCAACACGCATCAACTGGGTGGTGACGGCTTCGCGCAGATTGGCAAGCAGTGCCTGGAACAGTTCGAATGCTTCGGCCTTGTATTCCTGCAGCGGGTCGCGCTGGGCATAACCGCGGAAACCGACGACGGAGCGCAGGTGATCGAGGTTGACGATGTGCTCGCGCCACAGGTGGTCGATGGTCTGCAGAAGGATAGAGCGTTCGACATAGGTCATCAGCTCTTCGCCGAAACGCTCGCGACGGTCTGCTGCGTATTTTTCGGTGGCTTCCGTGATGCGCTGGAGAATGTCATCTTCAGCAATGCCTTCTTCCTTGGCCCAGTCTTCGATAGGCAGGTCAAGGTTGAGGAACTGGGCAACACCGGCCTTCAGGCCAGTGGTATCCCATTGTTCGGCATAAGCATGTTCAGGAATGTGCTTCTGCACCAGCATGTCGATGACTTCGCTGCGCATGTCGGCAACGGTTTCGCTGATGTTCTGTGCATCCATCAGTTCCAGACGCTGGTCGAAGATCACCTTACGCTGATCGTTGAGAACGTCGTCGTATTTCAGCAGGTTTTTACGCGTTTCGAAGTTGCGGGCTTCAACCTTCTTCTGGGCGCGCTCAAGGGCCTTGTTGATCCAGGGGTGGACGATTGCCTCACCATCCTTCAGGCCAAGTTTCTGCAGCATGCTGTCCATGCGCTCGGAGCCGAAGATGCGCATCAGGTCATCCTGAAGCGACAGGTAGAACTTCGAACGGCCCGGGTCACCCTGACGACCCGAACGACCACGCAACTGGTTATCGATACGGCGGCTTTCGTGGCGCTCTGTCGCGATGACGTAAAGACCGCCAGCAGCCAGTGCTTTTTCCTTGAGAACCTTGATCTCTTCGCGGATCGCCTTTTCTTTTGCGTCGCGCTCGGCGCTTGGCTCCATACCGTCGAGTTCGCGCTCAAGACGCATGTCGACGTTGCCGCCAAGCTGAATGTCGGTACCGCGACCAGCCATGTTGGTGGCGATGGTGACAGCGCCGGGAACGCCGGCCTGTGACACGATGTAGGCTTCCTGCTCGTGGTAGCGGGCGTTCAGAACCTGGAAATTCTCGAAACCAGTCTGACGCAGCATCGTGGCAAGCAATTCCGATTTTTCAATCGATGTCGTGCCAACCAGAACAGGTTGATTGCGGTCATGGGCTGCGCGGATTTCGGTGATGATCGCCTTGTATTTCTCTTCACCGGTCCGGTAGATCTCATCATCCTCGTCGATACGCTGGATCGGCAGGTTGGTGGGAACTTCGATAACATCGAGGCCGTAGATGTTGCTGAATTCTTCCGCTTCGGTAGATGCCGTACCGGTCATGCCGGCAAGCTTCTTGTACATACGGAAGTAATTCTGGAAGGTGATCGAGGAAAGCGTCTGGTTTTCCGGCTGGATCTGAACCTTTTCCTTGGCTTCAAGCGCCTGGTGCTGGCCTTCCGAATAACGGCGGCCTGGCATCATACGTCCGGTAAATTCGTCAATGATGACGATCTCATCATTGCGGACAATGTAGTCCTTGTCGCGTGTGAACAGCTTGTGAGCCTTCAACGCGTTGTTGATGTGGTGAACGATTGCAACGTTCTCGACATCGTAAAGCGATTCACCCTTCAACAGGCCAGCAGCGCGCAGCAGGTTTTCCAGCTTTTCGGTGCCTTCCTCGGAGAAGTTGGCCGAACGTTGCTTCTCGTCGATTTCGTAATCGGCAGCATCAAGCAGAGGGATGAAAGCGTCGATCGTGTTGTAAAGATCGGAACGGTCATCAAGCGGGCCGGAAATGATCAGTGGCGTCCGCGCTTCATCGACGAGGATCGAGTCCACTTCGTCGACGATGGCGTAGTGGTGGCCGCGCTGAACCATCTGGGCGCGATCATATTTCATGTTGTCGCGCAGATAGTCGAAACCAAGCTCGTTGTTGGTCGCGTAGGTGATATCGCAGGCATAGGCCGCGTGACGCTCTTCGTCGGAAAGACCATGCACGACGATGCCGGTGGTCAGTCCAAGGAAGCTATAGAGCCTGCCCATGATGGTGGCGTCGCGGGAGGCGAGGTAATCGTTCACCGTCACCACGTGTACGCCCTTGCCCTCAAGCGCGTTCAGATAAACCGCCAGTGTTGCCACAAGCGTTTTACCTTCACCGGTCTTCATTTCCGATATGGCGCCCTCATTGAGGATCATACCACCAGTCAGCTGCACATCGAACGGGCGCATGCCCAGAACGCGGCGCGATGCTTCACGGCAAACGGCAAAGGCCGGAATAATCAGGTCTTCCAGTTTCTTGCCATCTGCAAGCTGCTGGCGGAATTCGACGGTCTTTGCGGAGAGCGCCTCATCGGAAAGAGCCTTAGTGGCTTCTTCCAGCGCGTTGATGGCTGCGATCTTGCTTTTAAACGAACGGACACGGCGTTCATTGGCCGAACCGAACAACTTGCGGGCGATGCCGCCTAGACTGACCATCTTGCTGGCCCTTTCTGAAGTGCCGTTTCCGCTTCGTGCTGCGACCGTCAGAGCTTTTCACAAACAAATGACGGCTTTCGCCCGGAAACGTATCTGGACGCGAGGTTGCGTGACAGATAAGAGGGGGGGCAAATGATGTCAACGGTTCTGCCGGTTACAGAATGGCCACAATCCAATGTTTGGAACATTTTCCAGCCGGAAGTGCCATGTGGAACCCGGCATAGTCTCCGAAAGGTTTATTATGTTGCGCTATAACAAAATTGCCGCCGCCGTAATCGTGGCGACGCTTGGCCTTCAACTTCCAGCTTTTGCGCAGGAAGACGCCGTTGTTGCAAAAGTGGGCGATCTGGAAATTCACCAGTCCGAACTTGATCTGGCAATTGCCAATCTCGACCCGCAATTTGCCCAGTTTCCCGATGAGCAGAAAAAAGTTGCAGCTCTGTCGTCCATCATCGATGTGAAGCTGCTGGTAAAGGATGCTGATGCGGAAGGTCTCAGAGACACCGACGCTTTCAAGAACCGCGTCAATTTCATCACTGAGCGCGAACTTCACAATGCTTACTTCCTCAAGCACGTTTCCGACGCCGTGACGCCTGAAGAGGTCAAGGCACGCTACGACAAGGAAGTCGCTGCGATGCCACAGGAAGAAGAAGTTCACGCCCGTCATATTCTGGTTGAGTCTGAAGACGTGGCCAAGGATGTCATCAAGCAGCTTGATGAAGGCAAGGATTTTGCTGAAATCGCCAAAGAGAAGTCCACTGATTCCAACAAGGATGAGGGTGGCGATCTCGGCTGGTTCGGCAAGGGCCGCATGGTGCCAGAATTCGAACAGGCTGCTTTCGCTCTCGAAAAGGGCGCTTACACCAAGACCCCGGTCAAGAGCCAGTTCGGCTTTCACGTGATCAAGCTGGAAGACAAGCGTATTGCACCACCACCGCCATTTGATCAGGTCGAGCAGCAGGTTCGCCAGATGGTCATGCGCGAAAAATATGTTGCGCTGATTGAAAAGGCAAAGACCGAGCAGAAGATCGACATCATGGATCCGGCGCTCAAGACTGGCTACGACGAAGTCAACAAAGCGCAGGACGCTGAGGCGGCACAGCCGCAGCCGCAGCCATAATCGATATTTCGCGGGGCGGTCATTACCGCCCCGTTTTCCATAGCCCCACCCCGTTTCTGTCAGGTTCCGTCATGTCCGTTGCCGTTTCTCCGCTCGCCCCCAAATCCTATCCCGAAATGCCTTCCTTGCGCGGTGTGCGCATGGCAACGGCGGCAGCTGGCATAAAATACAAGAACCGCACAGACGTTTTGATGATGGTCTTCGACAAGCCGGCCAGTGTTGCCGGTGTTTTCACCAAGTCGAAGTGCCCGTCTGCGCCAGTTGATTTCTGCCGCGCCAACCTTGCACATGGCGTTGCCCGCGCAGTGGTCGTCAATTCCGGTAACGCCAACGCCTTCACCGGCGTAAAGGGCAAGCAGGCCACCACGCTGACGGCGCAATCTGCAGCCGCTGCTGTTGGATGCGGCGAAAACGAAGTTTATCTTGCTTCGACCGGTGTTATTGGCGAACCGCTCGACGCGACAAAGTTTGCAGGCGTTCTTGGCCAAATGCACAGCGACGCGACTGGTGATTTCTGGAAGCAGGCTGCTGAAGCCATCATGACCACGGACACCTATCCAAAGGTTGCGACCCGCACTGCCGACATTGGCGGCGTGAAGGTGACAATCAATGGTATCGCCAAGGGTGCGGGCATGATTGCGCCTGACATGGCGACCATGCTCTCCTTTGTGGTGACCGATGCCGATATTGCGCCTGAAGCGCTTCAGGCGCTGTTGTCCGCCGGTGTTGGCCCGACTTTCAATTCGGTTACGGTTGATAGCGATACATCGACCTCCGACACATTGATGCTGTTTGCCACGGGTGCCGCTGCCGCTGATGGCCAGGCCCGTGTTGAAAAGGGCGATGATGCTCGCCTCGCGTCCTTCCGTGAAGCGCTAAACGATCTGCTCAAGGATCTGGCACTGCAGGTGGTTCGCGATGGCGAAGGCGCACGCAAGATGGTTGAAGTGACGGTCACCGGCGCGGAAAATGATGCCGCTGCCAAAAAGATTGCACTTTCGATTGCCAATTCGCCGTTGGTCAAAACAGCTGTGGCCGGCGAAGACGCCAATTGGGGCCGTGTCGTAATGGCCGTTGGCAAGTCCGGTGAAATGGCTGACCGCGACCTTCTGGCCATCTGGTTTGGCAATGTTCGTGTTGCCGTTAATGGTGAACGTGATCCGGCCTATTCGGAAGCGGAAACAACTGCGGTCATGAAGCTGGAAGATATTGCTGTCAAGGTGGATATCGGTCTTGGCAATGGCGCCGCTACGGTTTGGACCTGTGATCTGACCAAGGAATATGTGGCGATCAACGGTGACTACCGGAGCTGATTTTGTGACTGTCGATAAGCCTAAAAATAATGTCAATTTTCCGCTGGTTCGCCGTTTAGAGGCGGTCAGCTTCCGTGCGTGGCCAGCATCATCAGTTGTTTATGATGGCAGCTGGCAGGTGCGCATGACAGGTTCGCATCCTTCCAAGCGGATCAACTGTGTCGTGCCGTTGGATCCTTCGGATTATGGCAATACCGATATGCGGCTGGAAAAAGCGCGCAAGCGGTTTGAAGATTACGGACGGCCGCTTCTGGTGCGCGAAACGCCACTGATGCCACCGCAATTGCGCGAACATCTAAGTAAAAGCGGCTGGTCTGCCTTTGAAGAGGTCAAGGTGATGACCGCCGACATTTCAAGCGCGGAATTGCCGGAAACTATCTCACACCTGCCAAGCCAGGATGTCGGGCGTTTCGTTGAGGCTCACCTCAAGGTCTCTGGCGATGATGCCGGGCTGCGTCCGGCTATTGCCGAGATCGTCAGCTCGATCGTGCCGCCGCTTGGTCTGTTTATCAAGGAAGACGTCGAGGGCGAACCGCAGGCGACCGTCATCTGCGTACAGGACATCGATCTTGCCGGCATTCTCTCCTTGGATGTGGCAGAGGACAGCCGTCGTTTGGGTATCGCGACGCAGGTGCTGACTTCGGCGCTGCGTTGGGCGCGGTTGAGCGGTGCCAAGCTCGCCTGGTTGCAGGTGGTTTCAACCAACAAACCGGCGTTGGCACTCTACGAGAAGTTCGGTTTCACCGAAGCCTACACCTATGCTTACTGGCGAAAAGGCGATGCGCAATGAGCGAAGCGGGAAAGAAGATCGTACTGGTTGCGGCTTGCGCGCTCGTTGACAGTGACAACCGTATTCTTCTGGCACAACGTCCTGAAGGAAAGTCTCTTGCAGGCCTTTGGGAATTTCCCGGCGGCAAGCTGGAAGCAGGAGAAACGCCTGAGGAAACACTGGTGCGGGAGTTGGAAGAGGAACTGGGCATTCGCACCAAGGTTGCCTGCCTTGCGCCGCTGACTTTTGCTAGCCATTCCTACGAGACATTTCACCTGCTGATGCCACTTTTCGTATGCCGTCGTTATGAGGGAATCCCCTACGGTCGCGAAGGTCAGCTGGTCAAATGGGTAAAGGTCAATGCACTGCGTGATTACCCTATGCCACCCGCCGACGAACCGCTTATCCCTTACCTTCAGGATTTGCTTTAGATCTTTCTAAAATTGATCGTCCGTTAATAGATCGTTTAGCACCATCTGGCACATTCCACTGTGTAGAATTGGTAAACGAGGCGTAACGATGAACGAGGATTTCTGGAAGACCGTAGAGGTCCGTCGGCCTTATTCTCGTAAGGCGCGCCAAACTGGCATTTTGAACATTGCCCTGCTGTTCGGTACGGCAGCCATTGCGCTGTCTTTGATCATCACACCGATGGTGGCTGGCAAGAATAGAGAGCCGCGTCTGGCGCAGGTTCCTGATAATTTCGACATGATTACCACCGGATCGATCAAGCCTGCTGCTTCGGTAGACGGCAAAAAAACCTATTCCATTCGGCGCAGTATTCTCCAGCAAACACCCGGTTCGGTTTGTATTGTTGAAGGCTATGGCAACGAAAGCGGCTGCTGATTGTACCTGCAGTGCGGCCGGGAGGCCCGTGCCGACATTATCGGCATGAAATGACCCTGTTCATATGTTCCGGCCGCAATTGCGCGCGCCGAAATGACGACATCATTCAAGCAGCAGCAGGCTCGGCTTGCCGGACAAGGAAAATCAATGCGCCAGCTTTTTGAGATGCTGCGTGATTGTAAGGGATCGACCGCTATTGAATACGGCTTGATCGGTGGCTTGATCGCTATCGCCATTATTCTGGGCTTTGGTGCGATCACCGAAAATCTGGGCAAGATATTCGATATCATCTATAACGCACTGGCAAGTTCGACGGCCTGAACGCTCAGGCCGTTCTTCCTGTCGTTATTGCAACTTGTTCACCCTGCCATGCTCGGCATGACCGAGGTCAAAGCTTTATTTCCTTGGTTTTCAGGGCATCCGCCAACCGTATTTTTGCCGAGCCTGGCTTAAGCGGCTTCTGCTGGCTGTCATGGGGTGCCCAGCCTGACACATAGATGAATGAGAAGGTGGCGCGGATGCGACCGTCCGGATCGGAATATCGCTCGGCGTAAATCTCGGCAGCCCGCATGAAGAAGTGACGATTAAGCGGCGCACGGCTGCGGCCCATCAACGGATTGGCCATGCCCATCGCACGCAAATCACGCATCAGCGGGAAAATGGAATCGTAACGTACCGTATAGGTTTCGGTGTCGGTTACCGGCAGGGCAAAACCTGCGCGTTGCAAGAGGGCGCCAACATCACGCACATCCGCAAAAGGAATGACACGCGGGCTGGCACCGCCGGTCAGCTCGGCCTCTGTGCTGAGCAGCACGTCGCGCAATTCGGCAAGGGTACCGGCGCCGGGGATTGCCCCCATGAACAGGCCGTCTGGCTTCAATGCGCGTCTGATCTGGATAAAGGCACCGGGTGTGTCATTGGTAAGGTGTAGGCCAAGTGGCGACACGATAAGGTTGGCCGAGGCCTCTTCGAGTGGAAATTGCTCCAGCGAAGCGACCTGTACTGTTTCGCCTGATTGGGCAAATGCGGCGTCTATTTCAACACGGTGTAACGTTTCGACCTTGCCGGTCTGCATGATCCGTCGCGCGGTGATGCCGGTTGCACCATGAAGTTCGACCGCTGTCTCAAACTGCCGCTCAACGACAACAAGCCGTTCGGCAATTTCATCGGCGGCGATATCGAGCAGAAAAAGCGCCTTTTCATCCAGTGTGCGCAGGGCGCGTTTGCGATTGGCTTCAATCAGCCGCTGGTCGAAAAGTATGTCCATGGGATGGCCTTCAGAATATTTGCTTCGCAAAGGCACCCGTTCGAAGGTAATGTCAACATCATGGGGTCGGGCAGGTTGCGTTTTTTATCATCGGGACCATTTGGGCTGCTACGCCAATGGGGCAGGGCGGTAGTTGATATCGTCTATCCTCCACAATGTGCCGGTTGCGGCATTATTATCTCGCGAGGCGGTGCATTTTGCAGTGAGTGCTGGAGTGGCATTGGATTTATCGAACGTCCCTATTGCGAAATTCTGGGACTGCCGTTTTCCAGTGATCCGGGCCCAGGCATGCTCTCGTCCGAAGCGATTGCCAACCCACCACCTTTTGACCGTTTGCGATCAGCTGTCATTCACGAGGGCGCTGCGCGCAAGCTCGTTCATCAACTGAAATATCTCGATCGGTTGGATCTTGTCAGCACGATGGCTGTCTGGATGCTGCGCGCCAGTGACGGCATGATCGAACAATGTGACTACATCATACCCGTGCCACTGCACCGGAGACGATTTATATCACGGCGCTTCAATCAATCTGCAGAACTGGCACGCCATCTGGCGGACCTTTCAGGAAAGCCTTTTCTGTCTTCATCCGTTATCAGGACCAAACCAACCAAACGACAGGTTGGCCTCACTGCAAAGGGGCGACAGGACAATATGCGAGGTGCATTTGCCTTTGCGCCGGGACGCGAACTGGATGTTGCAGGGAAGAGAGTGGTGCTGGTGGATGATGTTTATACCACCGGTGCGACCGTTTCAGCGGTATCGCGACTATTAAAGAAAGCGGGCGCCGCAGATGTCACCGTTTTGACCTTTGCAATGGCTATTTCCGGCCCTATATGACGGGGTGAACAGGCTGAAACGCCTTCCATTGATGATGTTGCATAACCTGGGGAAAACCTATGGCATCTGTCACGATCTACACACGCGATTTTTGCAGCTATTGCGCCCGCGCAAAGGCTCTTCTTGATGAGAAGGGCGTTGATTATGCGGAGTATAACGCGACTGTAACGCCAGAATATCGGCAGGAAATGATAGAGAAATCCGGACGTAATACGTTCCCGCAGGTCTTCATCGCTGGCCAGCATGTCGGTGGTTGTGATGATTTGCATGCCCTTGAACGGGATGGCAAACTCGACGCGATGCTTGCGAACTGAGAACGGGATAGCGAGATGACTTTCAAGGCTGCCGCAATTCAGATGTGCTCCGGTGTTGATCCGGAGAAAAATGCCGTTGAGATGGAAAAGCTGATCCGTGAAGCGGCGGCCAATGGCGCTGTTTACGTTCAGACGCCGGAAATGACCGGTGCAATACAGAAGGATCGCGCTGCGTTGCGTGCTGTCCTGAAAGATGAAGACACCGATATCATTGCAACGACTGCTGCAAGACTTGCCAAGGAGCTTGGTATTTACGTGCATGTCGGCTCAACGGCCATTGCCAGAGATGATGGCAAGATTGCCAATCGTGGTTTCCTGTTTGCGCCTGATGGTCAGAGGATCTGCACCTATGACAAGATCCACATGTTTGATGTCGATCTCGACAATGGTGAGAGCTGGCGTGAGAGTGCAGCCTATGAGCCGGGTACTAATGCGCGCGTTGCGACGCTGCCTTTGGCATCCTTCGGTTTTGCCATTTGTTACGACGTGCGTTTCCCGTCACTGTTCAGAACGGAAGCCGTTGCAGGCGCTGAGGTGCTGACGGTTCCGGCCGCTTTTACCCGCCAGACCGGTGAAGCACATTGGGAAGTGCTTTTGCGCGCCCGTGCCATTGAAAATGGTGCTTTTGTGATTGCCGCGGCACAAGCCGGTGTTCACGAAGACGAGCGCGAAACCTTCGGTCATTCGATCATCGTTGACCCATGGGGCAAGGTTCTGGCCGTTGCCGGTGGAGCAGGTGCGGAAATCATCTATGCGGAGATCGATCCTTCGGCAGTCGCCGCTGCACGTGGAAAAATCCCGAACCTCAAGAACGCACGTGATTTCAAACTGGACACAGTTAAAGCAGCGTCTTCAGCTGGAGGTGAGGCGGCTTGATCCGTTACTCGCTTAGTTGCGAAAAGGCGCATGAGTTTGAAGGTTGGTTTGCAGGCAGTGCCGATTTCGACCAGCAGGTCGAACGTGGTCTCGTATCATGTCCGGTTTGCAATTCTCTTCAGGTTACGAAGGCGCTGATGGCGCCTTCTGTATCTACTGCACGCAAACAGGATGAAATGCGCACCCTGGCGATGGATACAGCGCAAAAAGCGGTGCTGGCCAAGGTGAAAGAAACGTTGGCGGAAATTCGTGCCAATACGGAAGATGTCGGCGAGCGGTTCCCCGAGGAAGCCCGCAAAATCCATTACGGTGAGGCAGACCAACGCGGCATTATCGGGCAGGCGACCTTGCAGGAAGCCAAGGCATTGGTCGAAGAAGGCATCGATATTGCACCGTTGCCTATCATCCCGGATGATGTGAACTGAACTGCGTAAATCTTATGCGGGGCGTTTTGCCAGCAGCATGTAGTTTACGTCCATATCGCTGGACAGGTTCCAGCGATCCTGCAGCACATTGTAAAACACACCGGTGCGGTCAATGATCTGCAGGCCGCTTTCGGTCAGCGGCTTTTCCAACTCTTCTGGACGAACCAGTTTTTCATATTGATGCGTGCCGCGCGGCAGCCAACGCAGAATATTTTCAGCCGCGAAGATGGCGAGGGCGCGCGCCTTGAGCGTGCGGTTGATGGTGGCAGCAAACATCAGGCCGCCGGGACGCACCATGCTTGCACATGTTGTCACGAAGAAGTCGACATCCGCGACATGCTCCACCACTTCCATGTTCAACACCACATCGAATGTCTCGCCTGCTTCGTGAAGCTGTTCGGCTGTGACGGCACGATAGTCGACCGAGACGCCACTTTCACGGGCATGGGTCGATGCAATGCCTATATTCTTTTCCGATGGATCCGCGCCAACAACGTCCGCACCCATACGGGCAACGGGCTCTGAGAGCAGGCCGCCGCCGCAACCGATATCAAGAATACGAAGTCCCTCGAGTGGCTTATGGGATTTAGGGTCACGCCCAAATGCTTCGCAGACCTGGTTGCGAATATATTCGAGGCGCACCGGATTGAACTTGTGCAACGGACGGAATTTGCCGGTCGGGCTCCACCATTCTGCGGCCATGGCCGAAAAGCGGTCAACTTCCGTCTGGTCGATGGTCGTTTTTGCTGTTTCGTTCATCTGCAATGCTCCAAGCTGTTTGTGGACTGGAGTCCAATGATTGACGTGTGAAGTCAAGAGATACCTTTGGAACAACCTGACGGCCAGTTCGTTAACGCCGTAATAAAAGACTGAAAAGTCGGCATTTTCCAGACATCTGCGACATGATATCACGCAGTTTGGAAGCAGAATTTTATCATCATCAAAAAATCCAAATTGCGTTCCAACGATGATTAAGAAGGATGCCGGAAATCGGCAGGCGGGCCTTGTCCAGGGAGAGAACGAACGTGAAGAAGAAATTATATGGTGCAATTGCGCTTCTGGCGCTTGTCGCCATGCCGGCGCTTGCGGAGGCGGCCACTCGAGGCTTTGCAACCGCAAACGTCAACATGCGCTCAGGCCCGAGCACCGCATATCCCGCGGTTGTGGTGATACCGGAAGGCGCGCCCTTGGTCATTTATGGCTGCCTTTCCGACACGCCATGGTGCGACGTTTCATTCAACCGTGGACGTGGCTGGGTAGCGGGCCGTTATGTTCAGGCCGAATATCGCCAGAACCGCGTTTATGTCGAACCACGTTATTACCGCGATCTGGGCGTTCCGATCATCACCTTCGATGTCGGTACCTACTGGGATCGCTATTATCGCGACCGTGATTTTTATCGTGATCGAGCTCGTTGGAGCCGTCCGCGCCCACCTCGTAATGACTGGGGTGGACCACCTCCCGGCTGGAACAGACCTCCGCCACCACGCCCTGGCGATTGGAACCGCCCACCGCCACGTCCGGGTAACGGTGACTGGAATCGTCCACCGCCACGTCCCGGTGATGGCAACTGGAACCGCCCGCCGCCGCCACGTGGTCCCAATGATGGCCGTTGGGAACAGCGTTACGGTCAGGAGTGGGATAGTGGTCAGCGTCCGCCGCGCCGTGATGACCGGCGTGACGATGACCAACGCAGCGACAATCGCAGAGACGATAACCGGAGAGACGATAATCGTCGGGATCCTCCGCGCTGGAGCGAGGACAGCCGGCCCGGTGGCAACAATGGCGATCAACCGCGCCGCCAGTATGATCCGGACCGCCAACGTGGCGGCTCCAATGATCGGGGCGAACCATGCATGCCCGGCATGCCAGGTTGCCGCCCGAGCATTTAATGTTTGACCAGAAACCAAGGCGGCCACAGCGATGTGGCCGCCTTTTTCTATGGGCTTTGCAGGCCAGGTTTCCAGAGATTGACCGTAGCTCGGGTCTTGAAATCCACGCACAAAAAAACCGGCTGAAAAGCCGTGTTTGTCATTCGATTACAAATTTACTCAGCGGCTGGCGACCTGTTCCGGCTTGCCTTCGGAATCGAGCAAGGCATCGATACGCTGACGTTCATCGGTAAATCTGGCAAGTGCATCGCCGCTCAGTGATTTTCCGCCGGGAAGACGGACTTTCATGGCATCTACCTTGGTGCCATTGACGATCAGTTCGTAGTGCAGATGGGCGCCGGTCGAAAGGCCGGTCGAACCGACATAACCAATCACCTGACCTTGGGTGACGCGCGCGCCTTCTTTCACACCCTTGGCGATGGCGCTCTGGTGATTATAAGACGAGACATAACCATTGGCGTGGCGAATGAGGGTCTGATTACCGTAACCATTTGCCCATCCGGCTTTCTCGATAACGCCGTTGCCGGTGGCAATAATGGGCGTGCCGCGCGGAGCTGCCCAGTCTGTACCGGTGTGCATGCGGCTGAAGCGCAAAACAGGGTGACGACGCATGCCGAAACCAGAGGTCATGCGACCGTTTGGCACCGGGTTTCTGATCAGGAACTGACGGATGCTCTTGCCGTCTTCATTGAAGTAGTCAACGCTGTTATCTTCCGGGTTCTGGAAACGATAGAACCTTGTTTCGTTGTCACCGAACTTGGCATTCACATACAGCAGTTCTGAATCGTCGGTTGCTTTGCCTTCCTTATCCTGGACGGAGAAGAAAGCTTCCAGCGTATCGGTTGGACGCAACTGTGCCTGAAAGTCGACGCTGCTGGCTAGCAGCTTGATCATCAGGCCAATCATGTCCTTGTTCATGCCGTAGGCAAGTGAGGCGCGGTAAATGCCGTCATAAACACGCGGCAAATCACGGTTTGCCATGGCGGCCGCCGGATTACTCTCGAAAGCGCTCGCTACGGCATCCAGTTTCGGAGGCTCGCTTGCTTCTACAAACTGGCCTTTGTCATTGACCGCCACGGTGACGTCGTGCCGGTTTTTACGATAGACGCTGGCGCGGACGATTTTGGCGGCACTTTCGCCTTCACCTTGCAGAATACCAACCCGCAATACATCACCAGGGGCCAGTTCGGCAGAACGCATCAAAGGCTCAAGGCTGTTTGCAGCGGTATCGGCCTGTTCCTTGCTGTAGCCATTGGCTCCCAGAAGTTCGGCGATTTTGCTGACTTGACGAACCGGTATCACATCATCTGCATATTCAAGCTGGTTGGCGACAATTGTCTGAGGTGTGGAAACAGACATATTCTGTTCAACCACGCGCGCCGAAAGGCCGGCGGTAATGTCCACATCACTTTCGGACGTGTCGAAACGGCGTGGGTCGATATAATAGAGCGCAGCGAGCTGCTCATTGCCATCGGTCAAAATGGAGCCGTTTGATCTTACAGCTTCCTCAACCTCATCAATGCTCATTGCGCCTGCATAAGCAAAATCCGGGTTCTTCAACGGAAATGCCACGGTACGAAGGCTGACTTCTGACTCCACATCAGAGCCATAAATAGTGCCGGTACGGCTTGCCGCCGGTGGCGGTGCGCCATTGGCTGCAAAGATATTTAGGGGATCAAAGGCTGGATAATCGTCCTGCGTCGCATAATTTGAGGCGAGTGCGATCTTCACATGCGCGAATGGTACGCGGCGGACGACTTCCTTGTCGCCATCATGAATGACGGTTGACACTTCCAATACTGAACGGTCAGACGGGCGCGCTGCAATATTGCTTTCAAGAATACGGCCGCCGCGACGTGTCACATCTGCTGATGCGCTGTTCATATCCGTTTTTGCAAAGGCTTCGGCAGGAATGGCCAATTGCTGGCGTCCGTCGAGAGCCGCAAACAGTGCAACGCCCATCAATATAGAAGAGGTGATACCCGTGAGAAATGTGCCGGACAGCCAACGCAATGAAATCTCCCGGCGATCAGGCGCGCGACGCCCATCTGCCAGAATTGGAGGCTCATTGCCAAGCGAACGGATCGTGTTGCGGTCCGCTATCATGCTTGTTGCGACCAGTCTTTCATTTAATCTCCAGAAGGTACTGCCGAAGGTGTGCAACTTTCAGTGCCGCGAGTCAAATGCGTAAGCTCTTACATATATACATATGAGCGCGGGACGAAATTAACGCTCCTTTGACCATTGAGATGTGGCGGAGTCAGGGCAGAATAAAGGCAGACACATTAGAGATTTCGTATGTTCCTTTGTTTGCAGTGTTTGTGAGTATCGTCTAAAACTATTATGGTGTGCGAAACGATCGAAAAACATACATTTCTCTAATAAAAACAGTAGTTTGTATGATTTTATTATAAATATGAAAAAGGGCTGTTGACTTGTTTGTTGGGATAGATTTATAAGTCCGCTCACTGAACGAGGGCGGCGGCGCTGCTGGCGAC
>NZ_JABAEG010000012.1:0-143272 GCF_023701965.1 Rhizobium sp. CG4
TCGATGAGCGTGTTGCCCGCTCATCCGTCGGTGCTAGCTGGTGTGAGCGCCAGAATTTTAGCGACGCCTGTGCGTCTCTGTGGATCGACGGTGAGTTGGTGCATCTCGAAGACCTCGTCCTCCATGACGCCACCCGTGATGTCCGCGCGCCCACCCATGAACTGACCATCGCCCGCGACGTTCTGAAAACCCGTCGGCGGATTGTTGCACAACCGACAGCCTGGGCGCTGTCGCCAGACGGCATCAGAAGTTTGCGACAAACGTCACCCGACCAGGCTTGGCCTGCAGCATCGTTGGGTAATGCTAGATCGGTCGTGGTGAAAGAGATCGCGGATGACGATCAGGCTGCGGCAGGGCAGGGGACGTCTGAAGACGGTGACGCAGATCAGCCGCCTGACGAGTTTGCCGAGATTGATGCGCTCTTGGCCCGCACGGAAGCCGCCCTCGAGGACGCGCTGCGGCCCGGCCCGGCGAAAGGCAGTCATGACCGGAATTCTTTGGTCTACGATCTCGACTGGGATGAAGACGCCCGGCTTGAGGAATGGCGCACCGTGCTGCGACAAGCCAAGGTTTTGCCGCCGATGCTGCAGGCGATTGTTGTGCTTGATGCCTGGAACAGTCTGGATGTATTGCAGCATGCGCCGTGGCTTGGTCGTTTGTTGTCGGCCGCGCTTTTGCGGCAGGCAGGCATTACGACGCAAAATCATCTCTCCGCCATAAACACCGGCCTGAAAACCATCCCCGTTGATCGCCGCCGCCATCGCAGCCGCGAAGTCCGCCTGCTGGCAATCGCCGAGGCATTTGTCGCCACAGCTGAGATCGGTTTAAAAGAACATGACCGGCTGGCATTGGCCCGTCAGATGATGGAGCGCAAGCTTTTGGGACGACGCACCTCGTCCAAACTGCCCGAACTGATCGAACTGGTCATGGCAAAGCCGTTAGTGTCGGCCGGCATGATTGCCAAAACTCTCGATGTCACCCCGCAAGCCGCACGGCGCATCGTCTCCGAACTGGGCCTGCGCGAGATGACGGGCAGGGGGAGGTTTCGGGCGTGGGGGATTATATAGCCAGCTACGGTTCGACATCGTCGCACACAGAGCAAATCGAGGAGCACTACCCGAAACGCCTGCCACCCGCGAGACATCACCAACAACTGCTCCGGCCTATGCCTCGAGGAGCTTTTTGCGTTTGACCTCCATGTCGATATCGCTAAGGCGCAATTCGGCCCAACAGAGCGTTTTGGGTTAAGGTGACGACTTGCTGCATCTCCGCAATTACATCCATCGCGGCCAATATATTGGCGATGTCGCCTTGCACCTGCAAGGTGCTGGTCGGTGGCCGGGTCTTTTGCCGATCACCACTATTTTTATAAGGTCTTGCTCGATAGGAATGAAACGGAACTTCGCCCTCCGCAGTCCTGTTGCGGGAGTGTATAGTTGAGATGAGTAGTCGATTTTCATGCCTGAAGTGGGCGTGACGCCAGGTTTCACATCGAACACCGTGCGTTTGTCTCAAGTGACCTTGGCGCATATCCGCTTCACGATAGTCGCTTTGATCTTAATCCCGCTTCTATGAGTAATCCGAAATAGCTACGTTGATGTAGGTGTATTTTATAAGTACTCAAAATGTGCTACATTGACTTGAAATTACTATAGTAATATCAATCATGTTTACTCTATGTGGGGTGTAATCATGAGTCCGATCTCGGTGGCGCTGGTTGATGATCACCCCTTAATGCTTGCTGGATTGACTGAAATCCTCAGGAAACAGCCAGAATTTTCAGTCACAGCAACTGGGTCGAGCGCTGATGATATACTGGATATCGGCCTGAGATTGGCGCCAGACGTCTTTGTCGTCGACCTGATGATGCCGGGAAACATTTTCGAAACAATCGCAAAACTGGTCGAAAAAGTCCGAACGAAAATTCTGGTGTTTACCGCAATGACGGGTAGCGATTACGCTGTGCGGGCACTTAATGCTGGCGCAAGCGGCTACGTTCTCAAAGGAAGCAGTGCACAGGAGCTCCTCCAAGCCATCGCAACCGTCCATAGGGGCGATATGTTCATTACTCCTGCATTTGCCTGCAAGGTCATCGAAGAGCTTAAGTTGGCCTCTCTCAAGAAAATCACCGGGGCCGAAGTAAAGCTGAGCATACGTGAAGGCCAGATCATTAGGATGCTTCTACGAGGTTTCACAAATCGGCAAATTGCGGCCGACCTGCAGATCGGCGAAAAAACCGTCAAAAACTATATGACTATCCTGATGCAGAAGTTGAATGTAAGAAATCGTCTGGAAGTATTACTTGCTGCTCAGAAACTTGAAGGCGGCTCTGATACTGTCATACGTCACTAGATGCCATTCCCCTCCATCGGCACCACGACCTGAAGCTCCGTTCCAGAGCGTGGGCGCTTCCGGATTTCAACTCTACCGCCAAAGGCTTCGACGCGGTTGCGAATACCCTGCAGGCCGAGCGGCCTGCGACGGCCTTGGGCGAGGTTCAATCCAAAACCAGGTCCATCGTCGGCAATGACGACGGTGATGGTCAATGGGTCTGCTGAGGCCGATACCCGCTGGTCGCGTCCACCGCCATGCTGGAAAGCATTGTTGAGCCCTTCCTGTACGACGCGATAAAGACAGATCTTCAGCGGGTGCACGACACGCTCGGGCAGGCCGTCATAGTGCTGTGTGACCTTCGAGCCGGTTGTATATTCGTGTTGATCGACCGCCATGCCTAGAGCCGACTCCAACGTCATGTGTTCGATTTCCGGCATTACCAGTCCGGTTGAAAGCTCTCGTAACTCCGTCAAGACCTGACCTGCAATATGCGAGGGAGTAAGATCGACCTCCGAGACGACGGGCGCGCTGTCAATCGTCGTCGTACATCGGATGGGTGCCTCTGAAAATCCTCCAAGTTTGAGGATCAACAGGCTGAGCAGTTGAACGGGACCATCGTGCAGATCAGCACCGATCCGGTTCAGGATCTGCTCATTGGACTTCGTTGCATCCATTCGCGCCCTGTCGGCTGCCTTACGAAGCTCGGTATTCTGCTCCGCCAAGGTCTGGGCCTGAGCAAGCTGCATCTTCAACGTCGTCCTTTGATGAGCGATGATATTGCTCGCCCGCTGGACGATGAGGTACAACAACGCCATGATGGCGAGTGTTGTTGCACCTACGATCGCCCATGTCTGACGCTGAACCATATCGCGCTGAACGACGAATTCGTCAGCATCCTCGTAGAGCTCTCCGACTGCGATGATGTCGTGCGTACCGGCACGGTAGATCGGTGCATAGATTTCGATGAGAGATCTATCAGCCTTCTCTCCATCGCCTTCACCGTCGTCGTGGCCGTATTCAAGTTGCGCGACGACTTGACCGGCGAAGGCCCGCTTCAGATCGGGCGATGGAAACACCCTTCCAATCAGGGACTTGTTGGTGCTGTAGATGACCATCCCATCATTGCGCCAGATCTTGAATCCTTCGACCCGGCGTGCGAGGTCAGTGCCGATTAGCAGGTCGTCAAGTTCCTTGCTGCGGGTTTGGGAAACCTGTGGATCTTGTGCAGACCCCTCGACATGGCGGGCCAGGAAACCCTCCATGTAAAGGGCGCCGGACTCGGTCCTGCTTCTCAGCTGATTTTCGGCAATCTGGCCATTGAGCCACTCGCCAAGAATTGCCATCGAACTGCAGATGACCAGCCCGGCAACTATCAAAAATTGCTGTTTCAGATCAAGAGTATGCCAATAATTTAAGAACCCGGTTCTCATGTAGACAGAGCTCTTCTTGAAAGGGACGTAAGTCACATTTGTTTCCGGGCCTAAAGTCCCGGCCTCCTGAAGACCAAAGTCCATGAATGTCAGTGGACCTTTGGAACTATCTCCTAGCCTTGCCTCAAGACATTATCTGATCATCGCAGACAATGCTGAAGATTTTCTATTGGCGTTCGCAATCTCATCTCCAGAACCCCAGTCCAAAAACTGCAGCAAAGCAGACGATGCCTGCGAATGCAGGGTGGGGAAAAGCATCGCCGGAACAATAGTGTTTTCCGGACAATCCGAGGGGAGAGTAAAATGGTCACCTATATTCGGTCGGATCTCGATTTCATCTTGAAACAGATCAAAATCGCGGAAGCGGACGCCGCCTTCCGGCAAGGCACATCGACCGGCGATCCGAACAACGTCGCAAAGCCGTTATTCGGGGTCGGTGGCTCGATCCCGACCTATAATCTCTCCTGGGGGTTGCGCACCGTTGACGGGACCTACAACAACCCGCTGCATCCGGAATGGGGTGCTGCCGATAACGAATTCCCCGAACCCCTAGGCAACCAATTCAAGACGATCATGGTGCCTGCCGGTCCTGGTGGGGCCTTGGTTCCCGTCACCTATCAGCCCGGCGTCGACAATGACGGGCCTGGCTCCGCAGGTGCTGGTGATGTCTTCGACCCCTATGTCCGTACGGTCTCAAACCTGATCGTCGATCAGACGCTCGGCAATCCCTCAGCGATACTGACTGCGCTGCAGCGTGCGGGCATTGTCCCCGCAGCCCAGCAGATGACGGTAACGGCACAGATTACCGCCGCCTATCAGCCACTCAAGCCACTGTTCAACGACGTGGGGACAGCCGAGCGGCTGAACGCCGAAGCCCAGGCAGCGGCATCTGCGAGCCCCGGTAATCAGGCTTTGCAGGATGCTGCAGCAGCGACCGCGGCCAACCTGGCTACCGCCCGGGCCGCTCTCGATGCCCAGGATGACGCACTGGTCGCGCTGCTGGATGCCAACGGCGTCGAGCTCGATGGTGTCAATGTCGTCATCACCAATGCGGCGCCTGACGAAGGACTGTCGGCACCGTTCAATTCCTGGTTCACCTTGTTCGGCCAGTTCTTCGATCACGGTCTCGACCTCGTCGCCAAGGGTGGCAACGGCACCGTTTTCATCCCGCTGATGCCCGACGATCCGCTTTATGTTGAAGGCAGCGATACCAACTTCATGGTTCTGACACGCGCTACCCTGGCTGGTCCCGGCGCCGACGGAATCATGAACGACGATCCGACAACGGCGGTCAACGAAGCCGCTGATAATACCGATCGTCCGGTCAACACGACCACGTCGTTCGTCGACCAGAACCAGACTTATACCTCCCATCCGTCTCATCAGGTTTTCCTCCGCGCCTATGTACTAAACCCTACTGGCGATCCGGTCTCGACGGGCAAGCTTATCGAAGGCGGCAATGGTGGCATGGCCACCTGGGCTGATCTCAAGGCGCAGGCAGCCGACCTGCTGGGCATCCAGCTTGTCGACGCCAATGTCGGCAACGTCCCGTTGCTCGCCACCGATCCCTATGGCGAATTCATCCGCGGCGCCAATGGCTACCCGCAGATGGTGACAGCAACGGGCCTCGTCGAAGGCGACCCCACGGCCAATGGAGGATTGGGCGTCCTCGTTCCGGCGAATGCTATCTTTACCGGTCATGCATTCCTGGCCGACATCGCGCACAATGCGGTACCGGACGGCCTGGCCGACGGCGATATCGAGATCGGGCTGGAAAACCCCGGCAATGAGCCTGGTGTCTACGACAACGAATTGCTCGATGCGCACTATGTTGCCGGCGATGGCCGTGCCAACGAGAATATTGGTCTGACAGCAGTACACCACGTGTTCCATTCGGAACATAACCGGCTGGTCGAGCATACCCAGGAAGTGGTGTTTGCAGATGCCGTTGCGATGCTGGACGGCGGCGCGTCGCAGGCCGAGGCTGTTGCCTTCCTGAACGAATGGCTCGTTAGCGATGTTACCGAGGTTCCCGCCAACGCGGATAGCCTCGTCTGGGATGGCGAGCGCCTCTTCCAGGCTGCCAAATTCGGCACCGAGATGCAGTATCAGCACCTGGTGTTTGAAGAGTTCGCCCGCAAGATCCAGCCGAACATCAACGTGTTCCTGGTTCCAGACGGGTTTGACGTCACCATTGATCCGTCGATTGTCGCCGAGTTCGCCCACGTAGTCTATCGCTTCGGCCACTCGATGCTGACGGAGTCGATCGACCGCTTCGATCCAAACTTCAACCCCGACCATATTGGCCTGATCGAGGGTTTTCTCAATCCACTCCAGTTCGAGAACAATGGCGGGACAGCGACCGTTGATGCGGATATCTCAGCAGGCGCAATCGTTCGCGGCATGACGCGGCAGGCAGGCAACGAGATTGACGAGTTCGTCACCAGTGCGTTGCGCAACAATCTGCTCGGCCTGCCGCTCGATCTTGCGACCATCAACCTGGCGCGTGGCCGTGATACCGGCGTGCCATCACTGAATGCGGCACGCACGCAGTTCTACAACGCCACCAATCAGGATGTTTTGCTCAAGCCCTATGAGAGCTGGGTCGATTTCGCCGGTCATCTGAAGCACGAGGCCTCGATAATCAATTTCGTCGCAGCCTACGGCACACATGCACTGATCGACGGCCAGACGACACTCGAAGGCAAGCGTAACGCGGCGCTTACCATTATTACTGGTGTGTCGGTCGGCGGACTTGCAATCCCGGCAGATCGCCTCGACTTCCTGAACGCGACCGGAGCCTATGCCGGCGGAACGCTTGGGGGGCTCAACAATGTAGACCTCTGGATAGGCGGCTTGGCCGAAGCGATCATGCCATTCGGTGGCATGCTTGGCTCGACCTTCAACTTCGTCTTCGAAATGCAGATGGAAAAGCTGCAGAATGGCGACCGCTTCTACTATCTGCAGCGTCTTGACGGTCTGCATCTCTTCGGCGAGATGGAGAACAACTCCTTCGCCGCGATGATAATGCGCAATACCGATGCCACACATCTGCCGTCGGACGTGTTTTCGACCCCCGGCCTCATTCTCGAGGTCAACCAGGCCCGCCAGTTTAACGATCTCGATGGCGACGGCACTCTGGAGAGCACCGATCCGCTCGGCGATGGCATTCTCACGCAGCTTGTCATCCGCAACAATCCGGCAACTGTAGGCCCAGACACCAACTATCTGCGCTATACCGGAGGCGACCATGTGGTCATGGGCGGTACCGAAGCCAACGATATCATAATTGCGGGTATCGGCGACGACACGCTGTTTGGCGATGGCGGCAACGACCGTCTTGAAGGCGGGTTCGGCAACGACATCATCAATGGTGGTGACGGCGACGACATCATCGTAGACAGCGGCGGTGACGACAACATCAAGGCAGGCAAGGGCAATGACGTCGTCCATGCCGGGCCTGGTCTCGACCTTGTAATGGGCAATGACGGCCAGGACTTCATCTTCCTCGGAACGGACATGGGCTCGGAAGTCTTCGCTGGCACCGGCAACGACTTTATCTACGGCAACAAGAACGCCGAACGCATCCTCGGCAACGAGGGTAATGACTGGATCGAAACCGGCACCTTTGACGGCGCCCCTGGCGATAACTTCGACGAAGTTTTCTCGCATGACGAAATCGATGGCCACGATGTTTTCCTGGGCGATGGCGGCTTCGACGAGTTCATCGGCGAAGGCGGCGACGAAATCTTCGTCGGCAGCGCCGGTCGCGGCAAGATGGTGGGCATGTCCGGCTTCGACTGGGCAACCTATAAGGACAATCCGAACTTCGTGAACGCCGACTTGTCGATCCCGATCGTCTTCGACGAGGCCCCGACACTGCCTCAGAACGCTGCGCTCGACGAATATGAATCGGTCGAAGGTCTGTCGGGCACGCGGTTCAACGACGTCCTGACGGGTACCAACCTGCTCGCTGCAGATCGGCTTCCCACGCTTCAAGGGGGTACCGAAGGTTATCAGGGTAGCGCCCTCGACGCTGAAGGCATCGCCCTGATCGCTGGCCTGCAGGAAGTCCTCGGAGCTGGGGTCACTGAATATAGCGCTGGCGACATCATTCTCGGCGGCGACGGCAGCGACGTCATCACCGGCCAGGCGGGCGATGACATCATCGACGGCGACAAGTGGCTCGACGTGCAGATCGGTGTCTTTGCAGCAGGCGACACGGAGCACACCGGTCAGCCGATCGCGCTGCACAATAGCATGACGACGCTCGCGGCCGCCATGTTCAACGGCACGATCAACCCCGGCCAACTGTCAATCGTTCGGACGATCCGCAACAGCAATGATCAGCCGGACAGCGACAACATTGCAGATGTAGACAGAGCTGTATTCTCCGGTGCCAGGGCCGAATATGACATCACCTTCAATCCCAACGGCACCGTGACAGTGGCCCATACCGGTGGGCTGGCCACCGACGGTACGGACACCGTCCGCAACGTCGAGGTTCTGGATTTCACCGATCAGGACATCTCGCTTTTGGCGCCGACGCTCGACCTGCATGGGCCGACGGCGTCTACGGCCACTGCCACAGTGGCACAGGCCTACCGGGACACGTTTACCGCCAACGCTTATAATAACAATAACGGCGTTTCGGCCTGGGGAGGCGCCTGGACCGAGACCGGCGACAATGCGAGCGCGGCAGGCGGTGACGTGAATGTCGGCGGCGGCAGGCTGCAATTTGTTGCAGGCATAGATGGTGGCGAGGCTCTGGCCCGCTCGGTAAACCTTACAGGTGTCACCAGAGCCACCCTGACGTTCGACTGGCAAGCCGTTGGCCTTGACGCTGGCGAAACGGTGTCAATCCAGGTGCGTAATACAACAAATCCAAACGGTGCATGGACGAACCTGCAGACGATTGGCGGTAACGCGACCGACACCTTCTCGTTGGCCCTCCCCGCAGGCATGATCGGAGCGAATACGCAGATCCGCTTCCTGACAGCAGGCACTTTCGAAGGCGGCGAGAACTTCTTCGTCGACAATGTCAACATTCGCACGGAGATCGATACAGTCACGCCTGTTCCGGGGGCGCCTGGAAACAATTACGAGACGAATTATGCTGAAAACGGCGCGCCCGTCGCAATAGCGCTGGGCGCTATGATCACCGATGACGGCACAAGCATCGCTTCGGCCCGTGTCGTCCTCACCAATGCCAGCGCAGGCGATGTCCTGTCGGTGCTTGGTATCCTCCCGGGCGGCATCACATCGTCGGCCGACAATACTGTCGCGGGGCGGATCACCCTGACGCTGACGGGCAATGCCTCGCTGGCCGCCTATCAAACGGCGATCCAGCAGGTGCGGTACGCCAACAGTTCTGAAAACCCTCTAGCAGGTGATCGTGCACTGCAAGTCACCGTCAATGACGGTCTGCTCGACAGCCCGGTTTCGACGACGACAATCCATGTCACTGCTACCAACGATGCGCCGGTCGCCAATAACGACACTGTCATCACCAACGTGGCCCAGAATACCAGCTTCACGATCTCGCATGCGGCTCTGCTCGCCAACGATGCCGACCCGGAAGGTTCACCGGTCACCATCACAGCTGTGGGTGGCGCTAACGGCCTGGCAACGGGTCCGACATCGGGAGCAGGCATCATTACCCTCTCCGACAATGGAACGGCCGGAGGCTCCTTCACCTATACAGGCAGCGACGGAACCCTGACCGACCCTGCAACGGTTAACATCACCCGCGTCGAGACCGCCAACATTGCCGGCACCGGCGGCAACGACATCATCATTGGAAACGGCGCGGTCAATACGATCACCGGTGGCGGCGGCAACGACAACATCAATGCTGGCGATGGCAACGACACGATCAGCGGCGGTACCGGCGACGACATCATTTTCGCTGGCACCGGCAATGACACCATCACCTGGAATGCAGCGGGCGCGACAGATGGTTTCGACATGGTCAATGGCGAGGTCGGTGGCATAGACACGTTCATCGTAAACGGGGTGGCCGGAACAGCCGAAATATTCCGCATCTATGAAAAGTCAGCAGCCATCGCGGCCGGCATTGCGGTGTCTGGAGCCCTCACAGAGATCGTCATTACCCGGACCGTCGGACTGACGACCACCATCATCGCCGAGCTCGACAATATCGAGGAGATCAGCGTCAATACGCTCAATACGACCGCTAACAACAACAACAATCCGAATACACCGGACGGTGGGCTGAATAACGGTGATACGATCCAGGTCATCGGCAATTTCAATGCGCCATTCACCAGCCTGAATTTCAATACGATCACCATCGACGGCAATGCCGGTGACGATACGGTTGACATCTCGGCCCTGACCTCTGCGCATCGCATCGTGTTCCGCTCGAATGGCGGCAACGACACGATCGTCGGCACCTTGCGGCCGCAGGACGTCATTGAACTGCCCGCCGGCGCAACTGCCGACGATTATGTGGTCACGACCGATGCGAACGGCGTGACGACAATGACAAGCAGCCAGCACAGCATTCATTTCACGAGTGAGGGAGGCCTGCCGCAGTTCAGCGACACCGCCACTGGTGAAGACGATACGCCAGCTGCCGACCCGTCAGCCGGCGCTCCTGTCGCCGGTACGGCCAACGCTGATGTGCTCGTCGGCACGGCAAGCGGAGAAATGATCGTCGCATTCGCCGGCAACGATGTGGCGACCGGCGGTGCCGGCAACGACATTATGCGTGGCGATGACGGCGACGACCTTCTCAGTGGGGAGGCGGGCAACGACATGGTCTTCGGCGGTGCCGGCAACGACGACCTGCTGGGCGGCGCTGGCAACGACATGCTCTACGGCGATGCGGGATACGACCGCGTATTCGGTGACGCCGGTGACGACATGATCCAGACCGGTCTCGGCAACGACACAGCCCATGGTGGCAGCGGCAACGATATGTTCATCGCCGAAGCCAGCGATGGCGATGACGTCTACTACGGTGATGCCGGAAACGACACGCTGGACATGGCGGCGATAACTGCAAACCTGACTGTCGATCTCGGAAGCGGCTTCATGGGCAGAGGCTATGCATCAAGCAGCCAATCGGGCAACGATACGCTGTGGAGCATCGAGAATGTCGTCACGGGTTCCGGAAACGACACGATCACGGCCAATGCCTCCGTTAACATCATTGACGGCGGAGCTGGGAACGACAAGTTCCTGTTCAACTCCGAAAAGGATGCAGATGGCGATACCATCCTCGGCTTCCAGCCAGGAGACAAGATCGACCTGAGCGGCACGGACGCCAACAATGGTGTCTCCGGGAATCAGGCGTTCACGCTGGTGGCCGGTTCCACACTCAGTGGTTCGGCGCAACTGATCGTCACGCACGAGACGCGTGACGATGGTGATTATACCGTCGTCCAGGGAAGCGTCGACGGCGACAGCAGCGCCGAACTACGCCTCAGCATCAAGGGGAACCACAACCTCACCACTACGGACTTCAACCTGTAAAGCGCGAAATGCGGCGTGCCGGCCTCTCCGGCACGCCGCATAGTCCAATATCAGCAAGAAGTGGTGAATGACATGCGTCCTAAAACTCCGTTGACCGGCACGAAGCGCAGACAGATCGAGAAACTCACCCACGGACTGAGAGGAATTTTCGTATTCCTCTTCATCACGTCGGGTGTGATCAACGTTCTCGCGCTGACCGGTTCCTTCTACATGCTGCAGATCTATGATCGCGCGCTGACCAGCGGCAGCGTTCCGACCCTGCTTGGCTTATCGGCACTGGCGATCGGCCTCTACCTCTTCCAGGGATTTTTTGACATCATCCGATCGCAAATTCTGGTGCGCATGGGGGCGAGGCTCGACAGCCGGATCGCGCCCATGGCGCATCAGGTCGCAATCGACATGCCTCGCTTCGGATTTTCGACAGCCGAGGCTCTCGAGCGCGGACGCGATGTCGATACGGTGCGATCCTTTCTCGGGAGCCAGGGGCCGGTCGCCCTGTTCGACCTGCCCTGGGTGCCTCTCTACCTGGTCTTTGTCTATATTCTGCACCCCTATCTGGGCGCTCTCACCTTCGCCGGAGCTTTCATCCTGTCGATACTGACGATCGTCACAGAGCTCATGACCCGCCGCCTCGCGAGTGCCACCCACAAGTCGGGGATAGAACGCAACGCGATTGCCGATTCCAATGCTCGCAACGCCGACATCCTGAAGGCAATGGGTTTTGCAGGGCGCGCGGTCGATCGTTTCAATCGCGCCAATCAAGACCATCTTGAGCTGCAGACACGTACGAACGACATCAGCGGTACGTTCGGAGCGATATCCCGTGTGCTTCGCATGATCCTGCAATCGGCCGTGCTCGGCCTTGGCGCTTGGTTGACGATCCAGGGAGAGCTTTCGGCAGGCGCAATCATTGCAGCATCGGTTGCCTCGGCACGTGCCCTTGCGCCTGTCGATCTCGCCATTGGAAACTGGAAGGGCTTCGTCGCAGCGCGCACGGCCTTCAACAGACTGAAGGAGACTGTGATTGCATTGTCCGGCACCGCTCCGCCAATGACATTGCCGGCACCCGCTTACTCGCTGAAGGTTGAAAAGATAACTGTTGCTGCTCCCGGATCCGGACGGGTTCTTTTGAGCGAAGTCAGTTTCGAGATCGCCGCAGGACAGGCGCTCGGTATCATCGGCCCAAGCGGCGGCGGCAAGACGACGCTCGCACGCGCCTTGACCGGCGTCTGGCCGACCCTGCGCGGCAGTGTCAGGCTTGATGATGCCGAACTTACGCAATGGTGTGATGCGGATCTCGGGCAGCATGTCGGATATCTGCCACAGGATGTGGCGCTCCTGGATGCGACGATCGAAGAAAACATCTCGCGCCTCGAGCCTCAGGTCGATCCCCGCGCGATCGTCGAAGCCGCCCAGACGACGGGCATTCATGAACTGGTCGTACGTATGCCCGATGGTTACCGTACGGCGCTCGGGCCTCAAGGCATTTCGCTTTCGGCCGGACAACGGCAGCGCATCGGTCTTGCGAGAGCGCTCTATCGCAATCCCTTCATCGTCGTCATGGATGAGCCCAATTCGAACCTAGATGGCGAGGGCGAAATGGCGCTCACCCAGACGATCAAAGCGGTTCGCGCCCGCGGCGGCATCGCGATCGTCATCGCTCACCGGCCGAGTGCGCTTGCGGCCGTTGACATGGTTGCCGTTATCCAGAATGGAAAGATGGTGGCGTTCGGACCCAAGGACGACATCCTCAGACCATCGGTAGCGGACACTAGCAGCAAACCTGCGGCCGCAACACAGGTCGGCTCGCGTATCATAGCGAGGATGTCGGAATGATCGAGGTAAAGGGAACAAAAACCGCAAAGGAAAGTGATGATCCGCACGATCGCTATGTCTTCAGGAATGAGGACAAGCTCTCCAAAGTGCCGATGTTCATGACACTCTTTCTGACGGGATTTGCAGTCTATCTGAAGAGTGCACTTTCGCACCAGCAAGAGGGTTTGCCCCTAGAAGAGACGGAACCTAAGCCACCCACGGATCCTGCAGAAAAGCTGCCGTCGATCGATCCCGTCACCAGCGGCACCGTAATGCAAACAGAGGCCGAAGAGGGAGAGAAGGCGCAACCCGCAAAGAAGAGTGGTATTCACCTCTCCAACTACAAGAACGCAATAAGTCATCCTCTGGAGGATTCTCCGCCGATCGAATTCAACAGGCTCAACCTGCCCAGTCTGGCATTCCTGAAAACATCGGGTGGAGTTTCGGTGTCCTTCCACGCCTCAAACGATAATGCTTGGACGGTTTCAAAGCCAATATCGCCCGCCCGCTTCCACATGTCAGATGACAATGCCTGGACAGGCCCGAGTCGAACTTCGGCTCCTGACCCAGGTGACTTCAAGCCTCCATCAGCGCCGGTCCCGGAAAAGGCGCCTAACCGTGCACCGCGTGCCGGCAGTTCGGTCACACTCGCCGACGTTTCCGGTTGCGCCATCGCCCTGATCGGTCTTACCGATCTCTTGCGCGGCTCGGTGGATCCCGATGGCGACGTGATGTCGGTCAAGAATATTGCTGTTTCTTCCGGCAAGCTTGTACAGACGGCCGGCGGATGGACATATCAAGCCGAGGGGTTTGGCCCCGTAACCATCAATTATCAGATCTCCGATGGCATGGCCTCCGTCGGCCAGACTGCCAGTTTCTCTGTCGTCAAGGCTGCGCCTGTTGTAGGCACAAATGGCGACGACCTATTGGTTGGCACCAGTTGCGGCGATGATATCGACGGCCTGTCCGGCAATGACAATATCGACGCGAGAGATGGCAGCGATACCGTCAATGGCGGCGATGGAAATGATAACATCGTCGCCGGCAACGGCAACGACACGGTCTTTGCGGGTAGCGGCAATGATATCGTTCTCGGCGGCCTGGGCGACGACCACATTTTTGGAGGCACTGGCAACGATCGCCTTTACGGCGAAGACGGCCGCGACAGCCTCTTCGGTGAAGCTGGCGACGATCTGCTGAGCGGCGGCGGCGATAGCGACATCCTCCATGGCGGTGACGGCGATGACGCCCTGAACGGCGACGCCGGCAATGACGTTCTGGAAGGCGAAGCTGGTGATGACAGCCTCTTTGGCGGCGACGGCGCCGACATTCTTCTTGGACAAACAGGCGCCGACAACCTCAATGGCGGTATGGGTAACGACTTTCTGAGCGGCGGCGACGAACGGGACGTCGTCAAGGGAGACGATGGCAACGACACGGTTGCCGGTGATGCCGACCGCTTCGACGACGCCTATGACGGTGGAACGGGGACAGATACCCTCGACTATTCAGGGCTTGCCGAGGCGGTAGAAATCAATCTGGCTGCTGCCAGCGCCTCCGGCATCGAGATCGGCACCGATAAGATCTTGAATTTCGAAATCGTTCGCGCCGGTGCGAGCGACGATTCGGTGACCGGCAGTGCAGAGGCCGAGGAAATGCATGGCAACGCCGGCGATGATTATCTTCGCGGCGGTGACGGTACGGATATTGTGAATGCCGGTGATGGTGATGACGTCGTTGCCGGAGACCTCGATTGCGTGGCTGACAGCTATGACGGTGGAAGCGGCATAGACACGCTGGATTATTCCGCCGCTGTCATGTCCATTGTCGTGGATCTCAATGCTGCTAATGCAACTGGTCCGGAGATTGGAACCGACGCAATCAGCAATTTCGAAATCATCAAGACCGGCGACGGTGAGGATATCCTGCGCGACGGAGACGCCGCCGAATGCCTCTCGGCCGGCGATGGCGATGACATCATCGTCGCGGCGGCCGATGCGTCGGATGATGATTTCCAGGGAGGTGATGGTGTCGATACGATCGACTATTCGCAGGCCGCCCATGCCGTGCTCATCGACTTGAACACGGGCACGGCCACGGGCTTCGATGTAGGGCATGATGCCATCGATGGTTTTGAAAAGGTCCTTGGCGGAGCCGGTAACGACGTCATCCGTGCCGGTCCGGTGGCTGCTGTCGTCGAAGGAGGCGAGGGCGAGGACACGTTCGAGTTCAGCGTCCCTGCCGGCGAGAGCAGCGCTGCTGTTGTCCATCAGATCCTGGATTTCATGGTCGGGGACCGCATCGACGTGTCCAAATACAAGATCTTCGAAGAGGTTATGGACGGACTGGAGGATCACTTCGAGGAGGTCTACGGCGACAAAGCCGATGCTGATCCATTGCCGATCCGCGTTCGCCATGAGGGAACGGACGAGATGAGCCTTACCTTCATCGAAGTCGATATGGACAGGGATGAATATTACGAAATGACGATCAATCTGACAGGACACCATCTCCTCGTGATCGTAGAGAATACTTGATGGCTGGGGGGAGAAAAGGCGTGCTTCAAAAAGAACCGGACACTAAGCTTGGGCAATCGTCCGAGACGAACAATATGTTTCCTGTCGGAACGCGTGTTCTTGCCGGCGTTGCGCTTGGCTTCCTGCTCTTTGCAGGAGCCGGCGGATGGGCAGCGACGACACAGTTGCGCGGCGCAATCATTGCGTCCGGCGTCATCAAGGTCGATCGCAACCTGAAGTCGATCCAGCATCGCGATGGCGGCATCGTCAGCGAGATCGCCGTTAAGGAAGGTGACATCGTCACCAAGGGGCAGATCATGCTGCGCCTTGACGATGCGCAGACGCGCGCCGAACTCTCGATCGTCAAAACGCAACTCGTCGAGCTGGCGGGACGGCAGGCAAGGCTGATCGCCGAGCGGGAAAATCAGGACGAAATCACCTTTGAGCCTAATTTCTCCACCGAGTTTGCGCTCATCTCATCCGGTGAGCGCCGCCTTTTTGATGGGAACCGCCGCAACAGGCAAAACCAGAAACAACAGCTCCAGTATGGCATATCTCAGCTCGAAGAAGAGCTGAAAGGCCTCATCGCACAGTATGATGCAAAGGACGACGAACTGGACCTCGTGCGAACCGAGCATCACAAGATTAAGGGCCTCGCGGAAAAGAAGCTCATCGATACCTCGCGCAAATATATTATTGACCGCGAACTGGCGAAACTGACGGGCGAGAGCGGAGAGATTCACGCTAATATCGCCCGGTCGAGAGCACGGATGAGCGAGATCCAGGTTCAGATTATCGCCATCGACGAAGCCGCGCGCACCGAGGCTCAGCGCGAGCTCAGTGTCGTCGAACCGAAACTATCCGAATTGCGCGAGCGGCGCATAGCTGTCGAGGATCGACTGGCGCGAACCGATATCCGGGCACCACTATCGGGAACTGTGAACGAGCTTTTCGTACACACCATCGGCGGAGTCATTACGCCTGCGGAGAAAGTGGTGACGCTTGTGCCTGCTGACGCTGCACTGAAGATAGAAGCCAGACTGTCTCCCACCGACATCGACCAGGTCTCCATCGGTCAGGAAGCTAGGATGCGATTTTCCGCCTTCAACCAGCGCGCGACGCCGGAGCTTGACGGCAATATCGCTTACATCTCCGCTGCCACCAGCACCGATCCTGCGACGGGCCAGATATTCTATCTCGCCGACGTTGCCGTCCCCGCTACCGAGATCGCCAAACTCGGCGTCAACAAACTACTTCCCGGCATGCCGGTTGAGGTTTTCGTTTCCACGGAGGAGCGAACCGCCATATCGTTCCTGGCCAAACCGCTCACGGATCAATTCAACAGGGCATTCCGCGAGGAATAATTCCGTCCGAGCTAAGGTGATGAACTTGGAGTCAAAACAAGAGCAGTGAAAAATCGTCCGCTAAGGGCGAACGGACTAAAAACTTATGCTACCCGCCGTAGTCCAACTGCCAGACGGAGCGGTCGAAATCCGTTGCGCATCTGATGTTCGGCATCCCAGGTGTAGATGCCTGTAAGGTTGATATGTTCCCAACTCAGCCGCGAGATGTGCTTCAACAGAGTATCGGAAAGTCTCGTCCCACTCGTTTCAGCTGTGTGGCCGCGCGATCAAGATAGACCGTATTCCAGTGCACGATTGCACTGACGACGAGATTGAGCCCTGACGCGCGGAATGCTTGGCTCTCGAACGACCGGTCGCGGATATCGCCCTGCTCGTGGAAGAACACGGCCCGTTTCATCTTATGGCTCACTGGCAAATCCGCTTCTACCAAGCGTGATAATGAACAACATGCACAAAACAGCGATCTTCATGGGAACGACAGCAATAAGCACAAGACAGTTAAGCGACAGCCCATCTTTGACAGCATTATTGATGAATATGTTTTGGAGGGTGAAAGGCTCCTCATAGAAAAAGAAACGACAAAACGTGATGCCAGAATTGTAGCAAAAGCAAAGAGGCAGTTTGGCAGCGTATGTCAGGTTCGCAGTTTTGATTTTGGAGAGGTTTATGGCGAAATTGGGCGGGGTTTCGTCGAGGCTCATCACATCGATCCACTGCATCTTAGGGCGGGTAAGAGCCGTCGCACCTCTGTCAATGATTTCGCACACCGGACTGTCAGCGCGCTTACGATTGAGCAACTCAAAGCCATCGTCGCCGGGAACAAAATTCGTCCGACATGATTAACACTGCTCAAAGCGGCGGTTTTGGTCAGATTACCCCCGCATCCACCTTTTGCTTTTCTCAGCAAATTTCTTTTATGTACATTTTGTCAGACTTGGGCGTTAGCGCACTCCATAGTGGACACATAGCCTGATATCGCAGATCGAAGTTGCATTTGGATTGAGCAGTAGACCATCGCATCTCCTAATTGTTGACTACTCATCTAGAACGCTTCACCTCGAGATACGAAGCGAACACGGTGTCCATAGCCCAGAAGTCCGTCGCGCTTTACGAATGGGGGTTCGAATCAGCTCAAGGCGATCGCAGCTTCGCCGCTGCCGGTGTTGTGCCTAGGCGGCGCACTGTTTTTACAGCCTCTTCGGCCATTTCTGAGAGGCATGCATTACGGTAATGATCTCGATGTCCTGTCGAACCCGATAAGGGATGATGTAAGGAATGTCGGACAATACCACTTCGCGCGTGCTGGCGATGCGAGCGATGCGTCCAGCGGCTGGCATCTCTGCCAGCATATCGACTGAAGCTACGATTCGGGCAACGACCCGTGCAGCGGCATCTGGGTCGTCTTGTTCTATGTACGCGCCGATTTCGTCAAGTCGCCGCAACGCCCGCACGGTCCAGCGGATGCGCCTCTGCTTCATGACTGAGAAGTCGCCTTGACGTATTTGCCGACGACCCGCGCCACGTCGTCGTCACTGGCGAATTCGCCGCGGTCAGCCTCGACAATTCCGGCTTCAATTTCCGCGAGCTGCCATTCTTCGCGCGACACAAAATCTTCAATGGCCTGAGCTGCCATGTAAGAGCGCGAACGGTCGAGCTTTTGAGCAATCTGGTTCAGACGGTCGGCCACCTCGTCCGGGACGCGGATCGTGAATGCGGTCATGAAAAGGTCCTCTCCTGTTCACCTTGAATATCATTGAACCACTTTGGTTCGTCAAGGTTCAACTGATTATTTTCTAAATCCCCCGTGTTGCCTTGTTTCAGGCTGGCCAATCGATGATCATCCCGCTGATGCCTACCACCCCACGCTCAACAGCGTTACCACTGGGCCGTCAGTTCGGCTCCCTTCAAGAGCTACAGGCCGATGATCACCCCTGTGATGTCATAAAGTGAACCGTTGCGCACTGACTGTATCCGCGCCGTCAGGACTTCGGTTCCTGCCGCAGCTTCTCGATATGCTCCCTACAGAGTGTTTCAATCAGGGTATGAAGTTCAGCCGTTCGTTCCTGAAGCCACGAAGCGCCTCTTCGCTGATCTCGAACTGTTTCGAATAGCGCGCCTTGACGTAGGCCTCGTTGAGAATGTTGTACCATGCGGTAAAGCGCTGCTGGTCACGCGGCCAGATGTCGACCAGCCGCCGGTCACGATCCTCGGAGAGTCCGCGCAGGAATTTCAGGTTATGTGAGGGTGGGCTGTAATTGGTCAGCGTCAGAAGATAGCAGGAATATGCTGTCTCCACCGCTTGGTGGAGATTGAAAGCCGCGTGGTTGTATTGACTGTGAGCGATCGAATATAGCGCGAGTTCAAGGAAAAACTTAGCACTGTTAAGCTGGATACCAAAATGCTCCTCTGCCACCCTGAGCGCGTCGGCAGGGCTAAGCGGCTTTGGTTCGGCCAATGGTCGGTCATCGAACTCGTAGAGGACAATGCCCTCACGGGCGAGATCGACAAAGAAATACTGCCCGTCATGCAGGAAATTGCTGATCTCGCGGGCACCATGCAAGATCAGGCCGACGGGTGTCTCGATTTCCTTGTCCCACATCACCCGGTCGGTGGCCTTGTCCCAGTATTTCGGGTCGGCCAGTTCCTTGTTGCTGACGATGACGAGAATATCGAAATCCGAACGATAGCCTTTCGAGGTATGCGGTTCGTCGACAAAGGTACCGCGGGCATAGGAACCAAACAGAATGATCTTGTAGATCCGCCCGTCTTTTTTCGCATCCGACTGCGAACGCTCGACGACGCCAGCAAACTCTTCATGGATGATGCGGACGATCTTTTCCAGTTCGACCTGCTTTGCCTGCGGAAGATGTCCGATATCCGATTTCATCGCCTTCACCATCGATTCTTCTGAACCGTCACCTTAACCGCGATCGGCAGGCCATTGCTACTCCACAATCTTGTAGTGGTTATGAGGAGAACCGTCGGTGCCAGTGGGGAGCCGAAGCAGACAGCGAGTGGCGGATGGGAATGTTGCCGGGGTCGGAGGTTGGGACTGAACCATGGAGCTTCAAGATCGTGTGGATTCCGCTCAAACGAATGTTGGGACCGTCTGCAATTATTGACTACCCATCAATTGATGTGGAAACGCATCATGTGCTGGAAGATGCTCCGTTCGGCCTAATTCCTGCGGTGAGGCTTGCAGAAATCGCTCAAGTCGAAACGCCCCGCACAAAAGCGGCGTCGAATTCCTGAGCGCCTGCTACGGTCGGGCGTGTGCTGACGACGACCTACTCAAGGAGCTCGATTTTGGCGATCAGGATTTGATTTTGGTGGGCTATGAAGCGCTGACCAATGCGCGCAGTGAGAGCGCTGAGCGCCAAGCAATATGTGGTAGTTCTCAAAAGCGTTGATACGTCACCTTCCCCCGATCTTGTTTTAGTCTGCATTGCGCCACGTATTCATTCCGTGCCTTATTCCAGGCACATCTAGACGGTTATCAGAAAACACCTTCTGCAGTGTTAGCGGATATCTCCGAAAAACAGTCCTACGTCAGATTAAGCTGCCGCTATAAGACGCTGACGGGCGCCGTCAGCATGAAGCAGTCCGCATATGCGAGTATCTTAGATCGAGCAACATTATCAAAAGATATCTAAAAAGATCTTATGTTAAGATATGATCCTAAAAGGTATCTTATTATTGACTTGTGTAATGAGTTTAAGGTATTTCGTCGTATATCGAGCAAAATAGTCGGGTAGGGATATGACACGGTCTAAATCAGATGCCTTGCTGGGAATCGGGCAATTGCTGAAAGGCGCCCGTAAAGCCCGGCAACTGACACAGGAACAGGTTGCCGAGATGGCAGGCATATCGCGTCCCCGCTATCGTGAGATAGAAACCGGAAGCAGTGCTGCGCGCACGACGACCCTCATCAACATCTCCCGCGCGCTCGGGCTTGAATTGATGCTCATCCCGCAAGCGATGGTTCCGGCTGTTGATGCCCTGCTGCGACCGCACGACGATCTGGATGATCTCCCGGCATTCATTGCTAACCCAGATGAGGGTGAGAATGTCTGAGGTTGGTGCCGATCCGAGATCTATATCTTCGCTTGAGGTGCTGTTGAACGATGTGAAGGTCGGCACAATCGTTCGGACGCCCGGCGATTTTAACGCTTTCAGCTTCGAGGGCAGTTATCGCGCAACCGGCGGCTTGCCAGTGCTCAGTCTGTCTTTTCGCGCAGCTACTGGCGGCTTGCGTAAGGATCCGAAACCCGTCGCAAGAGCGTTACCGGCGTTCTTTGCCAATCTGCTTCCCGAAGACAAGCTGCGCGAGGCGATGGAAATACACCACGCGGGGAGTGTTCGCGCGGGAAACGATTTCGACCTGCTTGTCGCTCTCGGTTCGGATCTGCCTGGCGCAGTCCGCGTCGTGCCGAGTGACAGAACGGTTGGGCGTTTCGACAACCTGCCTGCTCCCAAGCCGAAGGCCCGGTTCTCGCTTGCCGGCGTCCAGATGAAGCTTTCGGTCATCAAGAATACGGGTAAGGGCGGTGGACTGACACTGCCGCTCGGCGACGACCAAGGATCCTACATCGCCAAGTTTCCATCGACCTCGTTTCCCGGAGTGTCGGAAAACGAATATGCCAATCTCGCATTAGCAGAAGCGATCGGGATGGAGGTGCCGGAACGGGAACTTGTCGAGCAGTCAGAGTTCGAGGGTATACCAAAGGAATTTGAGACGCTGGCTGATGGAAAGGTCCTGCTCGTCAGACGCTTCGATCGCGGCGCAAACGGCGAGCGCATCCATATTGAGGATTTCGCGCAGGTGTTCGGCGTTTATCCCTCGCGGAAATACGAAGGGGGGGCCTATCATGATATCGCCGCAGCCCTGAACGTTGCCATATCGTCCACCGCCGCTCTTGAGTTCGTCCGCCGGTTGGCTCTCGCTGCCATCACCGGAAATGGCGACATGCACTTGAAGAACTGGTCACTGATCTATCGCGAGGCAGGCGAGAAGCCGCAACTCGCACCTGTCTACGATATGCTCGCGACAATCCCTTACATCCCCGCGGATGCCATGGCTCTGTCGCTGGCCGGCGAGCGGTCCTTCAAGGCGCTGAACGTGCAGCGGTGGAAAGCCTTAGCCAATCGTGCACGGCTGCCGGAAGCGGCCGTGCTCAAAGCGGTGGTCGATACAGTTGAACAGGTGAACGGATTTTGGTGGTCGCTGCCGGAACGAAAAGTCGTTCCGGCGAAGGTCCTCGAGCGTATCGATACGCATGTAAGACTGATGACGCCGATACTTGGCACGTGTGCGGAGCGATGCCCTTCGGCCGAGCGGTAGACTCCCTATCCTTAGCTCGTTCCCCAGTCCTCCTGGCGCGTCTTCACCCGTTGCCAGAGGGCATCGTCGACAATTCTAAGCGACGGCACCTCCTGCACGACATGGTGCTCGGAAGCATTCTCCCGTGAGACCCGACGTTCCGTTGTCGGATTTTTGCGATAAGCGAGTCCCTGCAGGCTTCTGATCTTGGTCCCCGTCGACGGCTTCTGCGGGTCGGTGCCCGCGTTGGCCACGGCACTGGCAAGCCGACGACCAAGGTGATCGAGGAAGCGACCGACATGCTGGCTTTCGTAGCCCGTTGGACAGGCCTCGAAGTAGGAGGGTAGACCGTCACCACCAACCTGGAGTAGTGTCGCTCTCGATACGGATCTCCGCTGAAAGTGCCTGCTTCTGGAGTTCAGCGGTGATGATCGGTGCAACCCTGTCAGCTACCCAGGTCGGTAGTTGCCGGTGCACCTCGCTCGACCAGCGCTTCTATAGGCCTTCGATAGTGAGGTTCCGCCCTTGAAGACAAAACGCGGGAAAGAAGAACATTGCCGCAGAAGTCCGTGTTCACATCTTTCGCATGCGCCTTTTGATTGTGCACAGCCCGCGACAACCGACTGTCACAATTTCATTGCAGGTTCATCTGTTTTCGTTTTCAATGCGAGTTGCTTCAAACGAAGCGAGCTCACGTTGGATCGGGAGGATCTGTCGTGGGACCATACTTGGTCAGTGTATAGCTAAACCAAGTGGAACATCAGGGAGGCACCATGTCCACGAAACTCTTCGTTGCATCCGCAGCGACCCTCGCCTTTTCGCTTTCTTTCGGCGCATCCGCCTTTGCTGCCACGGAGCTGCAGTGGTGGCATGCCATGACCGGCGCAAACAACGAAGTTGTCGATCAGCTCGCAAAGGAATTCAACGAAAGCCAGAGCGACTACAAGATCATGCCCGTCTTCAAAGGCACCTATCCGGAAGCTCTCAACGCCGGGATCGCTGCATTCCGCTCGAAGCAGCCGCCCGCGATCATCCAGGTCTTCGATGCAGGCTCCGGTGTCATGATGGGCGCAGAGGGTGCCATCGTTCCGGTCGCCGAAGTGCTCGAGAAGGGTGGATTCGAGTTTAAGAAGTCGGACTACCTTGCCGGTATCGTTGCCTACTACTCAAAGCCAGACGGCACCATGCTGTCCTTCCCGTACAATTCTTCATCGCCGATCCTCTATTATAACAAAGACGCCTTCACCAAGGCCGGACTTGATGCAGAGAACCCGCCGAAGACATGGCCTGAGGTGTTCGATGCTGCGCGAAAGATCAAGGAGAGCGGTGCGGCGCCTTGTGGCATGACGTCAACCTGGTTGACCTGGATCCAGACCGAAAACTTTGCCGCATGGAACAATGTTTCCTATGGCACAAATGAAAACGGGCTTGCTGAAGGCACGGTCGAGCTGAAGATCAATTCGCCGCTTTATGTGCAGCATTTCCAGTCCATCGCAGACCTAGCCAAGGATGGTGCGTTTCGTTACGGTGGCCGCACATCTGAGGCAAAGCAGCTCTTCCTGTCAGGCGAGTGCGCCATCATGACCGAGTCGTCGGGTGGTCTGGGTGACATCGTGAAGTCGGGAATGAACTACGGTATCGGCCAGCTTCCCTACTACGAGGGCAATGGCCCGCAGAACACCATTCCGGGCGGCGCCAGCCTCTGGGTCTTTGGCGGCAAGAGTGATGAGGAATACAAGGGCATTGCCCAGTTCTTCAATTTTCTGTCTCAGACAGAGATCCAGGCACGCCTGCATCAGGTTTCCGGCTATCTGCCGGTGACCAATGCCGCCTACGAGGCGACCAAGGCGTCGGGGTTTTACGAGAAGAACCCGGCGCGTGAAACGCCGATCCTGCAGATGACCGGCAAGGCGCCGACCGAAAACTCCAAGGGCGTCCGTCTCCCGAATCTGCCCCAGGTTCGTGACATCATGAACGAGGAGTTCGAAGCGATGTTGGCCGGTTCCCAAGATGCCAAGACGGCGCTTGACCGCATCGTCGATCGCGGCAATGCGGCCATCGCCGCCGTCTCCAGCAACTGATCTGCCAGACCCAAAACACTGTCCGCATCGTCAGGTGCGGGCAGTGTTTTTTTCTTCGGCCGACTGAGGAGCTTCACCTTGCACACGGTTCACTTCCCGAACAAAATCCTGCCCTACCTGCTCTTGGCGCCCCAGATCATATTGACCGTGGTCTTCTTTTTCTGGCCCGCGAGCCAAGCGATTTATCAGTCCATGCTCAGGGAGGATCCCTTCGGGCTGAAAAGCACCTTCGTGGGGTTTGCCAATTTTTCGGATATCCTTTCGGATCCCAACTATCTCCATGCGTTCCAGGTAACGATCATTTTCAGTGCGCTGACCGCTCTTGTATCGATGGCGGTTGCGCTACTTCTGGCGACGGCCGCTGACAAGGTTGTTCGTGGCCAAACCTTTTACCGCACCCTATTGATCTGGCCCTATGCCGTGGCTCCCGCCGTTGCCGGTATGTTGTGGCTCTTCATGTTCAACCCAGCCATGGGAACCCTGGCATATCTGCTGCGCTCAACAGGCTTCGACTGGGATCCACTTCTGAAGGGCGACCAGGCGATGGCTCTCATCGTCGTTGCCGCTGCATGGAAGCAGATCAGCTACAATTTCCTCTTCTTCGTCGCCGGTCTTCAGGCAATTCCGAAGTCCCTGATTGAAGCTGCCGCGATCGATGGTGCCCGTGGCAGCCGACTCTTCTGGACGATCATCTTCCCGCTTCTGGCACCGACGACCTTTTTCCTGCTGGTGGTGAATACGGTCTACGCCTTCTTCGATACCTTCGGCATCATCCATTCGGTAACCGGAGGCGGCCCCGCGAAAGCCACTGAAACCCTGGTGTACAAAGTTTACAATGATGGCTTCGTAAACCTGAACCTCGGCTCATCCGCCGCGCAGTCCGTCATCCTGATGATCATCGTGATTGGCCTGACCGCCTTCCAGTTCCGCTTCGTTGAGAAGCGGGTCCATTACGGATGAGGACCGGACATGATTGAAAATCGACCCATTGCCAATCTGATTGGCCACCTGATCCTCGTGATCGGCATCATCATCGTTGCCTTTCCAATCTATTACACGTTCATCGCCTCATCGATGAGTTCGCAAGACATCATCCGCCCCCCGATGTCACTGCTCCCGGGCGGCCATCTGGCGGAAAATTATAAAGAATCCATGTCCACCGGCGTCGAGCGTGTTGTCGGAGTCAGCCTTGAGCGCTTGCTCTTCAACTCGTTCGTGGTTGCGATCGCAATTGCCGTCGGCAAGATCATCATCTCGTTCCTGTCGGCATTCGCCATCGTCTTCTTCCGCTTCCGTTTCCGGATGTTCTTCTTCTGGATGATCTTCATCACCCTGATGCTGCCGGTCGAAGTGCGCATTCTGCCCACCTACAAGGTGATCGTGGATCTCGGATTGATAGACACCTATGCGGGTCTGACTTTGCCGTTGATGGCATCAGCCACCGCCACCTTCCTCTTCCGCCAGTTCTTCCTGACAATTCCAGGCGAACTGGTCGAAGCTGCGCGAATCGACAACGCCGGCCCCTTCCGCTTCATGAAGGATATCCTCCTTCCGCTTTCGACCACCAACATCGCAGCGCTCTTCGTGATTTTGTTCATCTACGGCTGGACCCAGTATCTCTGGCCTCTTCTGGTCACGAATGACGCAAAGATGAACACGATCATCATCGGCTTGCGCCGCATGGTCGATTTCACCGACGCCTCCACGCCCTGGAATTACGTCATGGTTACGGCGATCCTCGCAATCATCCCTCCCATCGTTGTGGTCGTTCTGATGCAGCGATGGTTCGTCAAAGGTCTTGTGGAGACAGAAAAGTAATGGCCCAGATTGTTTTGAACGATGTCCGCAAGATCTATGGTAATGTCGAAGCCATCAAAGGCGTGTCTCTAGAAATCGCCGATGGAGAACTGGTTGTCCTCGTTGGGCCTTCAGGCTGCGGCAAGTCCACGCTGTTGCGCATGATAGCCGGGCTTGAGAGCATTTCGGGCGGCGAGATCGCGATCGGGGGCCGGGTCGTGAACAAGTTGGAACCCTCTGAGCGAGACATCGCCATGGTGTTCCAGAACTACGCACTCTACCCCCACATGACGGTTCGCCAGAATCTGGCCTACGGCCTGAAAAACCGCAATATGCCAAAGGACGAGATTGACCGGCGTATCGAGCAAGCTGCAAAGGCGCTCGAGATCGAACAGTTCCTGGAACGCAAACCGCGGCAACTGTCCGGTGGCCAGCGCCAGCGTGTCGCTATGGGCCGCGCCATCGTGCGGGAGCCGGCGGCCTATCTCTTCGACGAGCCGCTGTCGAACCTCGATGCAAAGCTTCGCGTGCAGATGCGCGTCGAGATCAAGCGGCTGCAACGCTCGCTTGCCACGACCAGCGTCTACGTTACCCATGACCAGATGGAAGCGATGACGCTCGCCGACAGGCTTGTGGTCCTGAATGCCGGACGCATCGAACAGGTCGGCACGCCGATCGAGCTCTATGAGCGTCCGGCCACGACTTTTGTGGCGACCTTCATCGGTTCACCCTCCATGAACCTGCTTCAGATTGCGAGGGCGACCGGTAGCTGGTCCATGACCGACGCGTCGGTTCCAACCGGGACCGCCACCCTCGGCATCAGACCGGAAGACCTCCATATGATCACGGATGTGCCCGGGGACGAGATCTTCACCGCAAACGTCAAGGTCGCCGCGGTCGAGCTGGTTGGGGCTGAAAGCTATGTCCATGGAACGCTCGCCGATGGCAGCGACATCGTCTTCCGCGTGGCAGGTCGCTCGCGGATCGAGATGGACGACATGGTGCAGATCGGCGCAAGGGCATCTGACTTGCATTTCTTCGACGCGAATAGCGTTCGTCTCGACTGATGCTACGGGTGAAGGTCTAGCGGGGTCATATCCAGGCCCCGCTCGACACCGCGGCAATACGGAAATCATTTTCTGACAAGGCTGGCGCCTCCAATTGCGATTCGACGGAAGATGGTGTCGGAATGTCACCTGAAGTCTTCGACCAGGCGATGGAACCCTATACGACACGCTCGATAACCGGTGGCTCGGGACTCGGACTGGCATTGGTCTACGGGTTCGTCCGTCAGTCAGGCGGTAAGGTCAGGATCACCTCTCGTCTGGGAGAAGGCACACGCGTGGCGCTTTGTTTTCCTTCCGTCCAAGTCAGATACGACACCGAAACAGGCTGATTGTGAGCAGGTCTGACCTTGGCCTATGGCCATTGCTGTTGAGTTCAGCAGGGTTTGATTCGTTTCATTTCGCGTTAGCCCACCAGATCCGGTGTAGTGAATTGTCAGCAAACAAATTTATTCGGCCTGAGTGGATCACGGCGAGTGGAAAACTGGATCGAACTCACGCGAAAATTAACAACTTTGATCGCTGATTGATTTTTTTTGGCGGCATGTGGGATAGCATCATTTGATCCTTCTTTGGATCGAACCGGCGCTGTTGCGGCGACTTGTCTCGAAGCTATTTCGAAAGTCGGTTCATCAAATAACAAGAGAGACCTAACGAGAAAATTGAAACCATCGATCACTTGTTTGTCAACGTCACGAATGTCGAGCAGTCAGCTCAATGGTACCAGCGGGTGCTTGGAATGCGGCGAGTGGACTATGGTCAAGGTGCAGATCATTCGCGGACAGCGATGCTTTTTGGAGAGCAGAGGGTTAATCTTCGGTCGGTAGCTGTAAGCACGCAAGAGTGGTTCACTGCCGATCACGATGCTGCAGGCCGCGATGATCTCTGCTTCCTTAGTCCTCTCGCTTTCCAGCGTCAGATGCGTCTTCTGGAAGCACGACAACTCCTGTCTACAGGCGGCAGGAGCGTCTCAAGCGTGGCATTTTCAGTAGGGTATATAAGTCCTTCGCAGTTCAGCCGTGAATACAAAGGCATGTTCGGCACGTCGCCCGTCGCTGATCTTACAAGCCCCGAAGCCAAGACAGCTGTACGACGGTGATCTAATAAAGGCTGGCGGCCCAGAAAATCGATGAGCTTGGCCGCATGGGGCCGAAAACGGCCTGATGCCCACGTGAAAAACCGCCCGACTAATTCAACAATATGGACGCAATGCGGTCATGGGCTCATGATTGTTGACTACATAACAGTTTTAGGTGGGTAGCGTCTTGGATGTAGCATCACGAATGCTCATGCTGTTTCTTTCGACGCCAATGTCGAGGCAACCGGAGATGGTTACCTGTCTACCATTGTCGTGTTGATTGGTAGCCCTAGATCGTGGTGCTGCGCTATAGATGTGCTTGCAATAGCTCATCTATAGCGGCAAATATGAGCTATAGAAACGGCGGCTATAACTCATGAAATGGAACTGGCAAAACACTGGTTGGCCGAATTTCAAGTACGATTCCGCAAGCCTAGCACCGCTAGAGCAGAGATTCTTGCAGTCCGCCGGCGAGGTTATCGGAGCTGTGCGACATTTCAACGATGACGACAGCAATCAACTTCGTATTGAATTGCTGAGTGACGAAGCGGTCAAGACCTCAGAGATTGAGGGGGAATTCCTGGACCGCATGAGTGTCCAATCATCCCTCGGTCGGCAGTTCGGGCTGGACACTGATGATAGGCAGATCCGTCCCCAAGAGCGGGGGATCGCCGAGATGATGGCGAACGTCTATCAAAGCTGGCATAGGCCTCTGCATCATGAGGGACTGTTCCACTGGCATTCAATGCTGATGGCCGGAAACCGGTACATTGAAACGGTTGGTGTTTACCGCAAACATGAAGACGCCATGCAGATCGTGTCAGGTCGATTGGATAAGCCGACAATCCACTTCGAAGCTCCCCCGTCTCATCAAGTTACCGGTGAGATGGATACTTTCATCGCATGGTTCAATCAATCCGGGCCAGATGGTCAAACGTCGCTTCAAGCGTTGACGCGCGCAGCAGTAGGCCATCTATATTTTGAAAGCATACATCCATTTGAGGATGGCAACGGCAGAATTGGGCGTGCGCTTGCTGAGAAATCCCTGGCTCAAAACATTGGGCAGCCAACTCTCATTTCACTCGCCTTCACAATCGAGAAGCGCCGGAAGGCCTACTATTCCGAGCTTGAGCGGCACCAGCGCACGCTCGATATCACCAACTGGATCATTTTCTTTTCAGAAACTATCCTGGAGGCTCAACAGGCGACGCTTGAGCGCATAGATTTCTTCATTCAGAAAGCAAAGTTCTATGATCGGTTTCGGGGCCAGCTAAACCAGAGGCAGCAAAAGGTAGTCGCGCGCATCTTCAAAGAAGGCACGGCTGGCCGCAAGGGGGGGGCTATGTGCCGAAAACTACATTTCGATCACAGACACATCCCGGGCTACAGCAACACGCGACCTTCAACAGCTCGTGGAGATCGGTGCACTGACGCGGACAGGCGAGCGTCGCCATACCCGGTACTCGCTGTCATTGAAGAAATAAACTGTTGCTAGTCTCGTGAACTCCCCCAACATAATTATCTACGTGAACGATTGTTCGATTCCGCTCAAGGCGTTAGCCGGGGTAATTGTGGCCGCTCTACAATAGAGATTATCTACTTCGAGTATGCCATTCCTCCTGTACGTTCTGCTTCCGCTGAATATCATCGGCGCACGCCCGGTCGTCGCGCAGCTTTTGCCACATCGAAATTTTTCGCTCGCCGGCCAGCAGTTCCGGCTGGGCCTCGTGCCACGCAGCGCGATAGGGCCGGGCGAGCTGCACGGTCAGAACGTCCTCGTGGCTTTGCCAGGTTTCGTGCAGCATGAAGCGGTTCTCGTCTGCCGGATCCGCATGTAGCGCCGCGTCAACGAACATTTCTTCGTGGCGCATGGCTTCCAAGACGCCGGTCAACAGATCCAGGAAGCGCGTTGCTCCTCAGGTTTCACGGCGAACTCGATCAGATAGGTGACGCTCATCAGTCGTTCCTTGAGGTCTCATTCATATTGCATTAGCGCCGACCGCGTCTCCGCATCGGCAGGGTAGAAGCATTCGAGCGCCAGTTCCGCAAGGGTGACGCTGGTGGCGGTGCTAAACACGGTCGTCGTCGACATGAACCGCAGTATCTGGTCGCTTCCCGGCATCCGCAGTTCCAGCGGCACGGCGAGAAGCGAATGCAAGGAAGGCGCGTTCAGATCAGCTGGAACTGGATACGCGAAAAGTTCTCTGAAGAGTTCGGACAGGAAGGGATCGTCAGATCCCTCAATTTGTACCCGCAACCGCTCCAGCACATGCTGGCGCCATTCCGCCAGGTTCACGATCCGCGTCGCGAGCCCCTGCGGATGAAGACTCAGCCGTAGTACGTTGAGCGGCGGCGTAAGCATCTCCGGATTGATGCCCTCGAATAGGGCGCCTGCGGCCTTGTTCGCCTGCACCAGCGTCCACCGGCTGTCGATGGCAATGGCCGGGAAAGGATCGTGGCCATCAAGGATCGCGCCGACCGTCGCCCGTATCCCGGACATATCGGGCGCATTGAACACGGTCTCCGCATAAGCGGGTGCGTAGCCGGCCGAGAGCATCAGCCTGTTGCGGGCACGAAGCGGCATGGCAAGCCGCTCGGCCAGTTTCAGAAGCAGGTCGCGGCTCGGCGAGGAGCGTCCGCTTTCCACGAAGCTCAGATGCCGCGCGGAAATTTCCGCGTCGAGCGCGAGTTCGAGCTGGCTCATGCGTCGCTTCGCGCGCCATTCGCGAAGCACGGCGCCAACTGTGGTGTGAGGAGCAAGTGGGGCGGTATTGGTGACTGCTTCGGTCATACTGGGAGCCTAGCAGAGTAGACGCGAAAATCGATTACCTCAGAGGTAATTGTTTCGCGGCTAAAGTCGCGTCAGCCTTGAGATCACAACCAAAGACAGGAACATCACTATGACCGACCACCTCTCGATCGCCAACGCCTATCTCGCCCTCTGGAACGAAGCTGAGGACGTGAACCGCACCCGGATGCTGTCAGAAAGCTGGGCGACAGACGCCCGCTATGCCGATCCGCTGATGCAGGGGGAGGGGCCGGATGGAATTTCTGCCATGATCCGTGCCGCTCGCAGCCGTTTCCCCGGCCACCGTTTCGAGCTTTCTGGCACGCCCGATGGCCACGGACCGTTTGTCCGCTTCGCCTGGGACCTCGTCTCGCCGGAGGATGTGACCATCGCTCGCGGCATGGACGTTGTGTGGCTCGACGATGCCGGGAGAGTGCGAGAAGTCATTGGCTTTCTTGAGCGGTAGATTCCAGAGCACTTTGTGCCTCTCCAACCTACAGTCGGCGGGTGCTTTGTGCCCGCCTTGATGATGAGCTTGCAGAGATGCGTTCCCGGGGCATTCACCTTATCGCCGTGCAATCTTCGGAGCCATGTTTATGGCAATGTCCAAGAGCCCTTTGCGAGCGATCAGATCGACCACCTCATAATGAAAGCGTTCGACCCGATCTTAGACTTGCCCGGTCGACAAATCGTGTCGCGTTGGTGCGGCACCTTCGCGTCAGCAAGCGATAGTCCTGTTATGGTGGACGAACCAGCTGAGAACGTCCGGCTTATTATTGTGACCAATGGCAGCGGCGCGTCGACCGGTTTTGCGCTCGGTGAGCAGGTCATTGAGACACTCTATTCATAACGTCGTTGCCGGCAAAACGCGTGCCGCGCGCAACACCATTGCCATACCCTTGGTTTCCGCGCCAATGGTGATGGCCAGTAAGTAGGCGACAACGACCGCGAAAGGACATATTGCGTTCATGACACCTAATTCAAGGTGCTGAATGAACTGCACTACTTTAACAACTTTTTACCAATCCGGATTTCGGCACAATTCCATAGCCGGGCGGCAGCCAATGGAAGAGCCTGATCCCGTAATCGGCCGGGCTAAGGTGCGATGCCAGTCGGTCATGTCGTTTGTATTCCCTTTTTATCGCGGTAATCCTGTGGAAAAGTATCGGGATACTGCGCTCTATCGACGCGTCCACGGCGAGAGCGTTGCTATCGCGATAAGGATGTTCAACAGGAAGCTCCCACATCACGCAAGTGATGCATCGTTGCCCTAGTGTTGCTTGACTTTCGGAACGGCTTCCCGCGCGGGTGCTCTCTATTACCACATTTGTCACGCGGCGTAGGACTCAGCTTGCAAGGTTCTTTGCTTCAAGGCCAATGGTCACGGCGAGTGTGAAAGCAACGAGCGTGGCGACCAGGAATGCCACAGCGAAGGCGGCGGTTGCCTTCACAACGCCCATTCCAGGACTGAACCACCTTATCTCGGCTTGCGCGTACCACAGTACAGCGAGCACCATTACGAAGACGCCGACAATGACACCTTGGGCATGCGGCATGAACAGAAAGTCGAATGCCAGGCCGACGACAAATGCAAATGGTGCGGCGACATAGCATTGACTAAAAAAAGGAGGGCGCAGAGAGTCCCGTGTGATCCTCGTCGAATGATGGACCAACGTGGCGACAGCCATGCAAAGCGGGTAAATCCCGAACACCACCCCGCGCGCGATCAGCAGGTTCGACCCGGACCCCAGTTCCTTCCCCGCAACCCCCGGTATCATAAGCGGACGGAAAGGCACCTGACAGCCCCTGGGACAGTAGAAGCGTGATTAGCAGAAACAAGGGAGGACTCAGGGTGTCTTCGTACTGGTCCTCGGGCCTGTCGGTCAGTTCGCTGTCGGCATACCGCATCATGCTCAAGGGTCTGACAACCGCGCGCCACATGGTGATCGGATAGAAAAGTAGCCAGGAAACCAGTTCGTAAAGCAACTCCTCAAGGGACTTGAGCAATTTCATGAAGTCCAAGGCCATCTCCTTCGCCGTCAACGCAGTGTCGTCCAATCGCCCAGCATGCTTGGCACCGTTACATGAGATCGTGGCGGACACCATTTGCGAGAGCCGCTATTTCAACCTGACAAAGCTTTATCGTGTTCTAGGTAAATATTGGCTGTTTTCAACTCCTCGATGCCTGGTCATGATGGCATTGCAATTCCTGGAGATCCGGTTTCAATTCTCCGTGGAGATACACTCTGAGAGGCCGAGCGAAGAAAACGGTCCGCAATCTGATGATGCTCGTCCTTGCGGTCCTCGCCGCAGCACCGACTTTTGCCGACGAGGTTCGGCGCTAACCCGTCCACTTCTCGCCCGGATCATCAGGCTACAGGATCAAGGCTAAACTGAAAGGTTACGAGACCGTCGAGTACTCTGTCGGGGTAAACGCCGGGCAGAAGATGAGCGTACAGCTCGGTTCAGGTAACTCGAGCCTTTACGTCAATGTGTTGGCGCCTGGTGCCAGTGCCGCCATGTACAACAGTTCGATGGAGAGCAACGGAACGACCATTACAATCCCGTTCAGCGGCAAGTACGTGATCCACGTATACCTGATGCGCAATGCCGCCCGTCGGGATGAAGCGGCGGACTATACGCTGACGCTGTACGTCGAGTGATTTCCCGGTGAGGAGGGAGGATATCGCGAGAATGACGACACCTTGCAGTTCAGGTCTGCGACGAGGCGAGGTCGATTCGCGGGTTTCCAAGTGGTGATTGCCACGCGACAGGATTTTCCCCTTTTAGAGGCTCAGCCGATCGTCGTTGGCGGAGCGGGCTGGTTGCTGCTTCTGGTGTATGTCGCGGTCGCCTCCTGCGCTGCAGCGATATCGAGCAGACCGTTCTGCCCGCTATACTGCACGACTGGAACACCGGAAACTTCAAGCTTCTCGCCAGCCTGCGTGGTTAAGAGCAGACGGCCTTCCTTCTCCGTCACCAGAATCCTTCCGTCTGGTATGAACGCCATCGCCCAAGGCGTGGCAAACTGCGCAATTGTTTCGATCTTGAAGGGCAGGGTCTTTTCAGCGGGTTTAGAGCCTACGTTCACTTACGCCATCAGGCAGAAGGGCCATAGGGCAGAGATCATCAGAGTTATGAGCATCGCCCGGTTTGTTTTCCGCGTTCATAAATACATCGCCTGTTCCTGATCCAACACATAGTTCGTATCGTGATGTCACGTCTTCGGAGCTTTGTCATAACGCTTTCCACCAATCGTTTCGTCTACGGATCACACACAATCTGACTGACAATGTTCAATTGTAAGAAATGGTTCATGCAATTTATGGTGGTTGCTTGGCGCAACGAAGCGTGGTGGTTAGGTGACGGGCTGCGACTGTTAAACGGGTCGTCGCATGTGAATAAGGATAAATCGAGGGACGTGACGGATTGGGCTTATTCTTGTCGGTGTTAAGCTCCTTGTACCCACTGAACAATGCCATGTGGGTCTGCGTTTAGCAGCTCGGCCAGCCCACCAGAAAATGACATAAACGCATCAAGATTAAGACCTTTGACGCCGATGACCACGGGTGTGTCGTTTTCCATAGCCTCGACGATCAGCGGTACGAAACCACGGCCTTCGGCTTCGTGTTTGCCGAACTTATTGACGACAAGCACTGTGGCACCGTCGGAGTGCGCAGCAGCCGCTACTGTTGCAGCTTCGAGAGCTGCGCTATCCAAACGGCAGCCGGTTGAAAGTTCGCCCAAGTCTTGGCTGATACGAAGAACCGGTCCATCGGGCAATATTTTCAGATCCATATCGCATTTGCTGAGATTGGCCCCTTTATACGGTGCATGGATGGCGCCGGATGGCTTGATGCCGACTTCTTCGAACAGCTTGACCACCTGTGACAGGCACAGGTCCATCTCTTCACCGTCGGTCATGTTGACGTATCCAAGCCGCATGTTTTTTCCTCATATGCTCTTTCTTAGTACTGGAAACTCAGTGAACAGATTGGTGTGCATCTGCAATGGCACGTTTAAGGTCGTCAATTGCGGAAGCAGACGGCAGTTGTTCGCCCTGAAGTTCAGGTGGCATTTTCCAACCGGGATCAATACCTTCCATGCTGGGAAGTTCATGAGCGATACCCTTGTGACAATCAATGCACGTCGCCTTGCCAGGGAGCAAAAACCTGGAATGGATGTCAGCCGCACGTTGTGTCTGCTTGGTGAAATCCATGGCAACCGATGCATGGCAATTGCGGCACTCAAGGCTGTCATTTGCTTTTAGACGAGCCCACTCGTGCTGGGCAAGTTCAAGCCGATGGTCGAGAAACTTCTTGCGGGTATTAATGGTGCCAAAGATTTTGCCCCACACCTCCTTGGATGCCTGCATTTTGCGGGCAATCTTGTGGGTCCACTCATGTGGTACGTGACAGTCAGGACACGATGCCCTCACCCCTGAACGGTTGGAGAAGTGCACCGTTCGGGTTAGTTCCTCGTAAACATTGTCCTTCATTTCGTGGCAGGAGATGCAAAATGCCTCCTTGTTGGTCATTTCCAGCGCAGTATTGAACGCACCCCAGAACATGACCCCGCCAACAAAACCGCCAAGCGTCAGGAAGGCCAGGCTGAGTGTCGCTGCCGGTGTTGAAAGCACGGTCCATACCCAGAGCAGCAGCTTTTTGACACGAGTAAACATCATTCGCTTCCTGCTTTTTTGACACCCATCTCGCTCATATCCTGAAAGGTGTTTGGCACGAGTGGGCGCGTGTCCGCCTGCGGCACGTGGCACGCTGTGCAGAAATAACGACGCGGTGAAACGTCAGCCAGCATCTGGCCTTCGCGCGTCATGTAGTGGGTGACGCTGATCATCGGTGCACCAGCATCCTGAGAGAATTCACGCTTGTGACAGGATAGACAGCGGTTCGCGTTCACTGACAGCTGGTAGCCGTCAATTGAGTGCGGAATGACCGGGGGCTGTTCAGGATAAGCGCGCATCCGTTTCAGGTCGTCAATGATCCACTTGGGAAGCGGTTTGGCCGCTTCCGTTCGCATTGGATCGCCACTTGGGCCTGAAAGTTCAGGCACCATCTGGGCAAAAGCGCCTGTTGTAATAAGCGCAATAGTACTGGCGGCGACAATCCAGCCGCGTCTCGCAATTATGCGACGGGTTCTAGTTTGACTGCGCATTTTTTGTAATCCGTTTGTTTGGAAATGGGATCGGTTGCATCCAGCGTCACCTTGTTGATGAGCTGGCTGGCATCGAACCACGGCACAAAGATCACGCCGGGCGGCATGCGGTTACGGCCGCGTGTTTCAACGCGGGAGCGTATTTCACCCCGCCGTGAGATGATGCGGATTTCTGAGCCCTGATTGAAACCACGTTTGCGCGCATCCTCTGCATTCATGAAACAGCGTGCACCCGGGAATGCCTTGTAAAGTTCCGGGACGCGCATGGTCATGGAACCGGAATGCCAATGTTCAAGCACACGGCCGGTAACCAGCCATGTGTCGAATTCGTCATCAGGGGATTCCGCTGGTGGCTCGTAGGGCACGGCAATGATTGCCGCCCTGCCGTCCTTGTTGCCGTAGAATTTCACGCCTTCGCCCGGCTTCACATAGGGGTCGTATCCCTCGCGGTATCGCCAAAGGGTTTCCTTGCCATCGACAACCGGCCAGCGCATGCCCCGCACTTCGTGATAAGCGTCGTAAGGCGCCAGATCATGTCCGTGACCACGGCCAAAAGCGGCATATTCCTCGAACAGACCCTTCTGCAGGTAGAAGCCGAAGTGTTTGGCCTCCTGATTTTCATATTCAGTGCTGACTTCGCTCAACTGGAATTTGCCGACATCGCTGTCCTTATACAGGACGTCGTACAATGTCTTGCCGCGATATTCCGGGTTGGCATCCAGAATGTCGGCGGGCCAAACCTCATCTGTTGTAAAGCGTTTTGAAAACTCGACCAGTTGCCAGAGATCCGACCGCGCCTCGCCGGATGCTTGTACCAACTGATGCCAGACATGGGTGCGGCGTTCGGCATTGCCGTACGCGCCTTCTTTTTCAACCCACATGGCCGCGGGCAGAATAAGGTCGGCACTCATTGCGGTGATCGTTGGATAGGCATCGGAAACAACGATGAAATTCTCTGGATTGCGATAACCGAGATAGGTCTCGTTGCTGGTGTTGGGACCAGCCTGAACGTTGTTATTGACCTGAACCCAGTAGAAATTCAATTTTCCGTCATGCAGCATGCGGTCCTGCTGAACCGCATGATAACCGGGCTTTTCCGGAATGATGCCATGCGGTACTTTCCAGATTTCCTCGGCATGTTTGCGATGATCGGGGTTGGTAACTGTCATATCCGCCGGCAGGCGGTGCGCGAACGTGCCCACCTCACGCGCTGTCCCGCAAGCCGAAGGCTGGCCTGTCAGTGAGAACGGGCTGTTGCCCGGCTCGGAGATCTTGCCCGTCAGCAGGTGAATATTGTAGACCATTTGATTAGCCCACACTCCGCGCACGTGCTGATTGAAGCCCATGGTCCACAGTGACATGACCTTGCGATTTGGGTCGGCATAAAGCTCTGCAAGCTCTTCCAGAAAGCTTGCTTCGACGCCGGTCATCTTCACCGCTTTTTCCAGCGTATATTCGGCAACGAAGGCCTTGAACGTCTCGAAGTCAATAGCTTCCGTCTTGGCCGGATCGGCAGAGTTGGCAGCATTGATCTCCTGCGGGTCATCAGGGCGTCTGCCATAACCAATATCAGTCACACCTCGGACGAATTTGGTATGGTTCTTGACGAAGTCCTTGTTAACGCGACCTGTCTGGATGATGTGGTTGGCGATGTAGTTGAGGATCACCAGATCCGTGCCCGGCTTGAACACCATCGGGATGTCGGCCAGGTCCATACTGCGGTGGGTAAAGGTCGACAGAACAGCAACCCGGACATGTTCATGGCCTAGACGACGGTCCGCGATGCGCGTCCAGAGAATGGGGTGCATTTCTGCCATGTTCGAACCCCAGAGTACAAAGGCGTCTGCGTGTTCGAAGTCGTCATAACAACCCATCGGCTCGTCCATGCCGAAAGTGCGCATGAAAGCGTAGGCGGCTGAAGCCATACAATGGCGAGCGTTCGGGTCGAGATTGTTCGAGCGAAAGCCAGCACGCATCAATTTGGTTGCCGCATAACCTTCAAAAATCGTCCACTGGCCCGAGCCAAACATGCCAACAGCAGTCGGTCCTTTGTCTTTCAGGACACGCTTGCACTGCTCAGCCATCACATCGAAGGCCTCATTCCAGCTTACCGGTTCGAATTCACCATCCTTGGCATAAACGCCGTTTTTCTTGCGCAAAAGGGGTGTTTGCAGACGGTCCTTACCGTACATGATCTTGGACAGGAAGTAGCCTTTGATGCAGTTCAGGCCGCGGTTAACTTCCGCCTGCATGTCGCCATGCGTGGCAACGACCTTACCTTCCTTGACACCAACCATCACACCGCAACCGGTGCCACAAAATCGACAGGGTGCCTTGGACCATTTTATTTCCAGCGCACTAACGCCGCCTGAAACAGGCTGTGCGGAGGCCGGCAATGCAATACCTGCCGTTGCCGCTGCAATGCCTGCGGCATGCGCCTTTACTAAATCACGCCGCGTTAATTGGCTGCTCATCGCCGCTATTCTCCTCTATGTCGACGTGTTCAAAAACCATGTTGGCCGAGATCACCCCGTCGAGTGTCGAAATATAAGTCAGCACACCGCCCATCATGCCGCTGCTGGAACCTTCGATGACGATGACAATCTTGCCGTTACCCTCGCCGTGGATTTCCACATTTTCCAGTCCCTGCAGTGTCGCCATGACTGACTGGGTCAGTTGGGGCAGCGTGGCCACGACAGCACTGGAAACGTGATATCGCTGTGTATTTTCAACCATATTGAACCTCGGCAGATCGTTCGTTGATCTCGATCACATTGGCCGGACAAACGGACACACATGCTCCGCATCCCGTGCATAGGGCCTCGTTGAGTTCTGGAATAAAAGGACCGCCGAGCCTTGGACGGAAGCGGATGGCCTGCGTGGGGCAGGCGTCACGACACGCCTGGCAGTCCACTTTCTGAAATGCCAGACAGTCGCCACCGATTACCATGGCATGATCGAAATGTGCTGCGAGGTCGAGCTTAAAAACCGGTTCCGGGCATGCGGCGGCACACTGACTGCAAAAGGTGCATTCACCTTCTGAAAAATCCAGTGCAGGCAGCCGGTCGACCATTGAAATGATCTTGGTAGGACACTGTTCCACGCACTTTCCACAGCCGCTGCATGCAGTGAGATCACTCAACGTGACCCCGGGAGGACAGATACGTTGTTTTGGGGGCTCAGTTCGGCCTCGCAGTAGGTCTCTTCTGGAAATGAGGTTTGACATCACCACAGCTCTCAGTGACCGGGAGGGCCAGGGGGCCCGTAAATGATCTGGAATGCCCAGACGATGAAACCGTAGGCACCGACAAATCCCACAGCCAGGACCGGCCAGATACCGAAGGCAAGAATGCCAAACGTAATCAGTTCTCTTGTCCGACTTGGTTTGGGTTGCCCCGCCTCGGCAGATACAATTTTAGGCATTGCCGTATTCCTCTCAGATTCATGAGGGATTATAGCAATATGATTGACGCACTCAAGTGTTTGATTTTGTTAATAATTCGTCAAAAATGACGAAAGTCAAAAGATAGTATGCAAGTTGTTGATTTTAAAATAGGCAGGCGCCTTCAAATTGGGCGCAGAAAGGTTGCCACAGCTTTTTTTGGCAGAATTTTGACGGTCCTGATGTTTCAATACTGGACGCTTCAGACAATCCGAATTGTCGCGGGAAAATGGTGTTGCTAATATGAGATTATTTCCACTTAGTCGGCGGGCAGGGTACAACCTATGGAAATCCGGAAACTGAGGCAGCACTTTTGCGTAATTTTGAAAGCGGGGCGCGTGGATTATTAATTACAACACGCTCGCCCTAAACAGGGCTGTCGTCGCTATTGGCACATGGTGCGCATCGGCGAATTGATTTTCAGACGTTGCGCTGGCCTTTCTGGCAAGTTATGTCAAATCATGAATACCTCTCTCATGTTTGGTTCGTCCATGCGCTTCATCACTCTTGCTTTGCTCGGTAGCCTGTTAGCATTTCCCGCTTTCGCCCAATGTGAAGGCAGGCTTATTGAGAACGGTGCGATACTTCATCCGCCACTGTGCGCACCTAAGGAGCCCAAGCGCATCATATCTCTTGTCCCTACCTTCAGCCTCGGCATCGCGCTTGAACTGGGTCTGCCTATTGTCGGTGCTCCCCTATTCGGTATGAGCGATTTGGATCTGAAATCGAAAGCGGAAGCTGCGGGTGTGGTTGATCTCGGCTCATTTATGGAACCGAGCATCGAGAAAATCATCGCACTTCAGCCAGACCTTATCATCGGCAATGACTTTATTGGTGAGGAAGCATACCAGATGGCCTCGCAGTTAGCGCCGACGGCATTGCTTACCGGTGCGAACTGGAAGGAGTTCTATCATACTCTGGCAAACGTCGCGGGTATCTCGGACGGTATAGCGGGTCGCTTTGCTGAATACGAAAAGCGTGTTGCAGCAATTCGCGAGCGAGTTCCAAAAGACCTGCGTGTCTCCGTCGTCCGCATCACGCCGTGGGAGTTTCAAGTCTACCTCGATGAACCCGATGCATGGGCACCGTTTGATGTGATGCGCGAGGCAGGTGTGCGGCGTACTGATTTCGAAACGTCGAAGACCAATATCGGGACGAAACGCCTCGATTTCGAAGGACTAGCTGGTCTCGATGGAGACATCCTTCTCTACATCGTCGGGGGCTCCAACGATTCCGCGACCAGCGGTCGACATGAGGCCGTACTTGCGAATCCGTTGTGGCAAATGTTGCCAGCGGTCAAGGCGGGACGCGTTTACCGCGTTGATGCCGCCACCTGGATTGAGTTCAGCGGATTGGCGTCGACTCACAAAGTTCTCGACGATATCGAGAAATATATCATCGCGAGGCCCTGAAGTGGCGCTCGTCACGCCCAAGCGGAGGTCGGCAACGATCCGATTGATTTCTTTTGGCCTGCTAGCGCTTCTGCTCGCATTTCTCAGCCTGTGGTCACTAACCGTCGGTACAACTGCGATACCGCTTAGTGATGCATTACGTGCCGTAACGTCGGAGGGTACTAGCCACCAGGATGTGATTATTTCGACGATCAGGTTGCCACGAGTTCTAACAGCCATCATCGTCGGTTCGACATTGGGTGTAGCAGGAGCATTGATGCAGGCGGTGACAAGCAACCCATTGGCGTCACCTGATCTGCTCGGGATAAGCGCCGGAGCCGCTTTTGCGGTTGTCATATCCATCGTTTTCTTTAATGCGCAATCGCCACTCGTATTTCTATGGTTTGCCTTCGGCGGCGCTGCGGTCGCAGGTGCAATCGTTTATGTCATCGCAGCGGCCGGAATATCGGGTGTGACACCCGTCAAACTTGCCCTTTCCGGCGCTGTACTCAGTGTTTTTCTGGGCTCGGTTTCTGCGTCGCTACTGATCTTTGACATGAAGGCTATCGATACTATCAGAATGTGGTCTGTCGGTTCTTTGGTGGGGAAAGAAATGGCTTCTGTCGTCGCCGTGGCGCCCTTTGCCCTTGCGGGCGTAGCTGCCACTCTGCTGCTTGCCAAGGAGGTCACGACGCTGAGCCTTGGAGCGGATGTCGCGCAGGCGGTCGGGCAGAACGTCGTGGTATGGAGGCTTATCTCGGGAGCCATGGTTATTCTAATGGCCGGAAGTTCCGTTGCACTTGCCGGCCCGATTGGTTTTGTGGGGCTTGTAGTGCCGCACATCGTGCGCCTGAGTGTTGGGATCGACTACCGATGGATTTTGCCTTTTTGTGCACTGTCAGGTGCTTTGTTGGTCGTGACAGCAGATGGGCTGCAAAGAAGCCTGACCGGGATTGATATTCCAGTCGGGGTCACGCTTGCTCTGATTGGAGCACCTTTCTTCGTGTGGCTGGCGCGATCGCGTTCAGGCGGTATTGCTTGATGCGAAGCGTTCTCGCGTTATTGGGATTAACGGCTGTCTTGCTTTTGAAGGCGTTGGCGATTGGTGATCATCCGATCGGGTTGGAGCAGGTCCTAGCTGTCCTTACCGACAGCCCCTCGGCTGAACCATTGTCGACACGGATCGTACACGATGTTCGGCTCCCTCGGGTTGTAATGGGATTTCTGGTCGGTGCATCGTTGGCCGTCTCGGGCCTCATCGCGCAATCGGTACTTCGCAATCCACTGGCGGAGCCCGGGTTGATCGGTGTCAATGCCGGGGCAGCACTCGCCGCCGTCATCGTAATCGTCAGGTTCGAAGTGCCACCCACTCACCTTTTATCGTGGCTTGCGTTTGCCGGAGCGCTGACAATGGCGCTAGCGATCTATGCATTGTCATGGAACAGCGGCAGTTCATCGCTGCGTATCATTCTCATTGGTATTGGCCTCAGTTCTTTGGCTTGGGCCGGAGCCAATTTCATTTCCGCCTTTGGCGACGCACAGGCGGTGCAGCGAGCAATGGTCTGGTTATCGGGTAGCATCTACAACAGCACCTGGGAAAAAATCCGTACGCTTGCGACGTGGTTGACAATGAGCTGGAAAACGGGATCAATGCATCGCGTGAGCAGGTGACCACTCTGTTTAATGAAGGGCAAAAACGGCTCGAGACGATGCGTGGTCTGGTCTCTGCTCCGGGCGTCGTCGAACCACGGGCCGACAAATTCTCATCAGAAGTCGTGGCCCTCACCGGTGTCATCGCTTCGCTGGGCCAAACTTCGATTGCGCCCTCCATCCGCCGGGCCGCCGACGACCTTTCCCTTGGCTTCATCGCTCCGATTCCAGACGGTGGCGTACAGGATCTGATCAGCCGTCAGGACCGTGTGATGGAGACGATCCGAACCTCTGTTGCGGCTCAATCCAAGGTGCTGTCGGAAGCCGCCGACGAGATCCTTTCGCGTGCTCCCGTGGCCGATCGGCGTTTCGTGCCGCTCTCATCGGCGGAAGCCGTTCTGCGGTATGCCTCGGATTTCATTCCCGCATGGGCAGGGGCCATTTCGATCGATCTGTTACCAGGGGTCATGGTGTTCATTCTGGCGGTGGTAAATGGCGCAATTCGTAGACAGGATGAGACGATGCCGCTTGCCGAACGTATTACGGTGTCTGAGATGATGCAGACAATGGAAATGCAGAAAGCCATCGCGGCCGGATCCATGTCGGCTAGTGAAGTGAAGGCCACAGAGGAAGCTATTGCGGAAACTGAAGGTAGCGCGGACGACACGGAGGTCAATAACATCACTAGTCTCGGCCTCAACAAGACGCCGCGTAAAGGTCCGGCGACATGAAACCAGCATCTGCGCTCAAGGCCGTACTCAGCATCGATGATGGTGTATTAATGCGCGGTGCCTTCTACGTCCTGCTCGCGGCATCATTGGCCTTTTTGGTGGTCGACATCCGGGAGATCAACACAGCCGAAGCGGCGCGACCCGCTTTTGAAACAATGCCGGACCTACCAACCCTTCTCCCACCGACGACCGCGCCAGGTGCCCCAGGCGCACCACTTGTCCAACCCTCTAGCCCCGAGGAAATCTTACGCAAGCCGATGACGTTTAATCTAGTCTCAGGCGGCGTGCTTCGGATGCCATAGTGGGCGTGCATCAGGTGTTCAATGGTAACATCGAGCGCCCGTCGCCGGAGCAGGCGATGTCTAGTGCTCAGGCAGCCACGGCGCGTATAGCGCGACATCTTGAGGAAATGGATATCGGTGCTGGTTTGTGGATCCACGCGCTCGAAACCCCGCCGAACCAGCTCTATTATCTCACCCCCGCTGAGATGGCGGAATACCGCCTGACGACCGACGCAATCGCTGCAAGTGAACCAAACGCTGGATGACGCTTTACCGGACTTGTCCAAACGCGGTGGGCGAGATGCAATACCGGGACTGTTTTCATCAAAGATGGCACATCAGCCGTTAGCTTGTTAGACGATGACCGCCATCGATTTGTGGCGTGTTTTTCTGCTAGCGCACCACCCCCTTAGACTCCGTTGATCATTTCTGACAATTGACAATTCTGATCCATGTTGTGTGTGATCCGTCGACCAAACAATTGATGGAGAGCATTATGACCAAGATAGCAACCGAGCCCGTCGAGATAGCTGCAAAATGTCTCGCATGTCATATCAGATATTCCGGAATTTGCGCTGTCATGTCCGTTGAAGAATTGAGCGAGGTCGGGCGGAGAACAATCCGGCGAACGTTCAAGGCAGGCACTCCGATCTTCTTTGAGGGCGACAACGTACGAGCCAAGAACATTGTGAAGGGCGTGGTCCACCTGTCAAAGGGACTATCAGATGGTCGCCAACAAATTGTTGGGCTGCAGTTTTCTTCTGCACTATTGCCCGCTAGGATCAGTCAAGTGACAGCTCAAGCTGCCACCGACAGCGAATTATGTGCCATTCCGAATGCATTGCTCAATGACATCTTGGGCCGTAATCCCAAGGTAGAAGATGCGATGTACAAACAAACGTTGGATGAGCTTGATCAGGCCAGGCATTGGATGTTGTCAGTCGGACGCAAAACCGCCTTTGAAAAGGTCGCGAGTCTTATTCTGATGTTTGTCACGAAGGCGAGTTCCACCTCAGGCGGTGGTTATAAATGTGACCTTCCCCTCACTCGAGCTGAAATTGCTGACTTTCTGGGACTGACGGTTGAGACTGTGAGCCGCAACATGACGAAGTTGAGAGCAAGTGGCATCATTCAACTCGACAACGGAAGAGCCGTTGCAGTCAACAGCCTTCCACTCTTGAAAAAAGCTTCGGGCGATTAGTGTCGGAAGTGCAATCATGCCATTTGACGAAAATCTGGGCGATTAGCTGTCAAGGAAACATCGACGCGTCAGCGCTTATATTACGCTAAACTAAAGCGCTCTGAACAATGCGCGAACCAAGCTCGAACATTCTATCACCAGTTGCCAGGTGAAACGTTTAAGCAGTCACCAGTCAACTATGCATCGACTTGAGAATTCTCAGTCTCGTTGACTGACCGGGCTTTTATAGCCCACTGGCAACGGGGCCGCGATAACTGAGGCGTATTTAACAGAGAGCTTTTTGGAAAGTCTCTTGTCCTGAGGCGCAAGTCACTCAAGTGCATTGAGGGATGATAGCAACTTCCGAAGCTGGGGCTCATCGACAAGTGGTGCCGCAACCGATGGCCTAAACCACGCCTTCTGTCGCTGTTCAGTTTCCTTGAACTTTGCGGTGTCCTTAGTCACTCTGAGCAAATGAACAGAAACCTGTAGCTCCCTGTCTCCGTCTTTAAGGTACGAATAAAATCCGATCGGCCTCTTTCGTACCTTCCCCTGAACTCCGGATTCTTCGGAAGCTTCGCGTTGCGCGGCGAGATATGGTGCTTCCTTCCGCTCTATATTTCCTTTGGGTAAAATCCACCGGCCAGTGTCTCGGCTTGTCACGAGAAGTAATTCAAGCTCGCCATGTGGTGAAAACCGGCAACATACTGCTGCTGCCTGCTGACACGGTCTACCGTGTGCTTTCAAGCTATGACCTAAGAGTCGATCAATGTGCCTGCGAAAGTTCACGGCTTTCTCCCGAAACACAGGGTATGCGCCAATTCTCTAAAATACAAAGTGTAAGTGTCGTTGCTGACCAATGAGTTAATGTCAGGCCAATGCCTTGGCTTGTGAAAGACTCCGAAATCTAACGATCGACATTTCTCGTGCGTTGTTTGGGATCGAATTATGGATCGGATGTTTCGAACCAGTGCTTCGGCTGGGGCCAACCAACCAGCTAATCAATGTGCCCCACTACGCTGCGACTTAGGGTGCTGGCGTCAGATAATGAGATTTCTCCGTTCAGAACGCCGATAATCTCAGGAACCGTCATCTCGCGCAGGATAACTTGATAGAGGGCCATCGGCGCCAATGGCCCAACATGTCCGGAAACGATTGACTTGATATCGGCACGTTGTTTTTGTGCTTCACTTCGGCATAGCTCCTCAGTCGCAGCATAGAACAACAACTCGTCAGTGCCAGGAATGATCTGATAAGCCCAAATCCGAGTTTCCATCGTCCATTTCCACGTAATAGTTCGCCACGACTTATACGTGTATCTACAGCACGATGGCAACGGACAACCGGAGTTTTAAAACACGCGGTTTGACGCAGACGTCATGAACACCGGCATGGGAGCAACAGGATTTTCTCAGGAGTTTGAGCCAGAGGACCACATGGCTACGAGCAACAGTGGAAGGCTCTAAATCTGTTTGTTGCAAACGATAGGTATGCAATAAGGAAGAAACCACAAGTCCTGCGGAAATAATGTGCGTAACTTACAAATCGCTCCATAAAAGTAGATTGCGATAAAATTATACGCAATTACTACAACTCATTTCAACTGACGGTGGCATATTGGCCTCAACAGCACGCAAATGGCGAGCGTGGACTACCCGGCATGAAGCCACTTTCTAAACGCTATACTTCATCTATTCTTTTAGAAAGAACAACATGCTTAGCCTTAAAACCAACCAGCTTCCCTCAGTGCACAGCAAAATCTTGCCCGCACGAATAATAGCTTGAGAATCTCGATTGAGCGCCTTTCGACGGGCCTACGCATTAACGAAATGGCACAGCTACCTGTCTCACCAGCAAAGGCCGGTAATTCTGCTGAAGCTGCTGCGAGCCAGGTGATCGCCAAGGCGCAGACCGAGGATGCCAATCTCAGCAACGCCCAGCTCGTACGCACAAGAATGTCTACGCTGGTACAACAGGCTGGCGACAGCGCAACAACCGCTACCGACTGCGATGCAATCAACCAGGAACTCTCCAGTCTGAAAGGCGAGTTAAAGACTATTTCTGTTAGCGCCAACAACGACGCATTGTCCAAATCGTATGCAGGCGGCAATGGCGCGTCTTACAGCTTGGTGGGCGCCGCCGGTTCGCGCGACATCAGCATTTCCGCATCGACAACCGCGGAAGACTATGCCGGTATGCTGACGGCTCTGAACGGCGCGCGCGATGGCGTTTCTGCAGCCCAAGCCGGCAACAGTGTTACCATGACCACGGCGTGTAAAGATCATACGGACAGTCTTGTAAACTCTGCAAAAAGCTCTGGTCTGGATGTGCGTGAACTGACCCAGAATGCTGAACTATTTTCGAGCGCTACTGCGGCTCGTGAAGCACTGTTTGCAAGCAGCCTGCCCATCGGCAATTCCAGCATCGCCCTCATTCAGGCAGCACTTCTGCGCGGCTAACCAGCCGCGAATTGCGAAATGAGAACGCGTGAGATATCTCTCACGCGTTCATTCGACGTTAATGGATTATTTATCTTTAGCTGCTGGCTCAACCCGGTCTGAGCTCTGTCATCGCACGCCCACTGCCATCCATTGCCATGGGATAACTACTGTGCTCGTGAATGATCTTCCACTGGCCGTCGCGCCGGCTCAGAACAACTGTCCTTCTGTTCCAGGCATCAACTGGCCCTTCGCCTTTCTTGACGCCCTTCATTTGGCTAAGGCCGAACACGACAGCCAAATCACCTTCGACGATGACTGTCGGGTTTTGAAGTTCGACGGATACGCCGTTTTCCCAGGTATCGAACCATTCCTCGAGACCGGCGATCCCATCGTCTGCGGTACCGACTATTTGGAGCGGTGGAGGCAGATCGAATAAGACAACGTCTTCAGAAATTGGAGCAACAATGGCCCTGGCGTCGCCACGGGCATGCGCTGCGTCCTGATCCTTGATAATCTTGAGAACATCGTTGGCGTCAGACATGTTGGTTCCTCCCTATGTCCGTTGAACTGTACGTCAGTTTACTCGTTCATAAAACGCATTCAACGCCGCGACCTCGATACGCAGTTTCGTCAATGAGGCACGCACACTCATGTGATCTTCATCTTGAAGGAAAAACCAGTCATCAAAACCAAAATTGGTCTTCGAACCATCTGCCATGGGCACACCGCGGGGATGTTTCCATCGAAAGGCATTTCCGCATAGTCGGCCTTCAGATCTACAGCCCGATGATCACCCCTGTGATGCCATAAAGTGAACCGTTGCGCACTGGCTGTAACCGCGACGTTAGGACTTCGGTTCCTGCTGCAGCTTCTCGATATGCTCCCTACAGAGTGTTTCAATCAGGGTATGAAGTTCAGCCGTCCGCTCCTGAAGCCAGGCAAGTGCCTCTTCGCTGATCTAGAACTGTTTTGAATAGCGCGCCTTGACGTAGGCTTCGTTGAGAATGTTGTACCATGCGGTAAAGCGTTGCTGTTCGCGCGGCCAGATATCGACAAGCCGCCGGTCACGATCCTCGGAAAGCCCACGCAGGAATTTGAGATTGTGCGACGGCGGGCTGTAATTTGTAAGCGTTAGGAGATAGCAGGAATAGGCTGTCTCTACGGATTGGTGAAGATTGAAAGTAGCGAGGTTGAGGTTCTCTTCCTGAACGAAGAATTTTGAACCTTTCAGAAAATCGACTGCATTCCGAAACTGCTTTTCAAAATGTTCCTCTGCCACCCTGAGCGCATCCGTTGGGCTGAGCGGCTTTGGTTCGGCCAACGGTCGGTCATCGAACTCGTAGAGAATGATGCCTTCACGGGCGAGATCGACAAAGAAGTACTGCCCGTCATGCAAAAAATTGCTGATCTCGCGGGCACCATGCACGATCAGACCAACAGGCGTTTCGATATCCTTGTCCCACATTAGCCGGTCGGTGGCCTTGTCCCAGTATTTCGGGTCGGCCAGTTCCTTGTTGCTGACGATGACAAGAATATCGAAGTCCGAACGATAGCCTTTCGAGGTATGCGGTTCGTCGACAAAGGTACCGCGGGCATAGGAACCAAACAGGATGATCTTGTAAATCCGCCCGTCTTTTTTCGCATCCGACTTCGAACGCTCGACCACGCCAGCAAACTCTTCATGGATGATGCGGACGACCTTTTCAAGTTCGACCTGCTTTGCCTGCGGAAGATGTCCGATATCCGATTTCATCGCCTTCACCATCGATTCTTCTGAACCGTCACCTTAGCCGTGATCGGCAGGCTATTGCTACTCCACAATCTTGTAGTGGTTGTCAGGAGAACCTTCGGTGCCATTGCGGAGCCAAAGCAAACAGCGAGTGGCGGATAGGAATGTTGCCGGGGTCGGAGGTTGCGACTGAACCGTGAAGCTTCAAGATTGTGTGGATTGTTGGGACCATCTGCAACTATTGACTACCGATCAACAAAAAGCTTCTCGAAGTCAGACCGGAACACACCGTGTTTCAACACACGAGAACCACACGTCGTATACTAGTTTCGCAATAATAATATAGTCATGCCGTCGTGTCGCTGGGCGATGATCTCGCCCGTTCACTCGGTGTCAATATTCTGCAGGCCGTATCCTCACCCTCATTGCTGTAACATTGCTGGCAGGGGCCGGAACAGCTGCTTATGGTCCAGTCGGATTTGTCGGGTTGATGGTGCCGCATGTGGTGCGCTGGTTTGTCGGACCCGATCAACGCTGGATCATCCCGCTGACGATGATCTATGCACCTGTGCTGCTGCTGTCCGCCGACATTGCTGGACGGCTGATCTTGTTCCCCGGCGAACTCGAAGCTGGCATCATGAGCGGGGCGATCTTCCAGTCATTGACCCGCAATCCCTTGGGCTCGCCTGATATCATTGGTTTCTCGGCGGGCTCCTACACCGGAGCACTGGTTGTCATGTTGCTTCTGTCGGGCGGCTATTATGAGACGGCAGCCGGGGCGCTGAATGGTGGCATCATCACGGCGATGGCCGTTTATCTGCTCGCCTACCGGCGTGGTGTGCAGGGTTTTAGGTTGATCATCGTCGGTATTGGTGTGGCCGCCATGCTCTCTGCCTTCAACACATGGATGATCCGCGAGGCCGATCTGCAGGTTGCGATGTCGGCTGCCATATGGGGCGCAGGCTCGCTCAATGGTCCTGGCTTCGAACAGCTTCTGCCTGTTGTCATCGTGCTGTGCCTCGTCTCGCCGCCGGCACTTTTTCTGTCGCGCCCGATGCGCCAGCTTGAGGTGGGCGATGACATGGCGCGCGCATCAGGCGTTAACGCCAACTGAACGCGCGCTTTGCTGATGGTGTGTGGTGTGGCGCTGACCGCCATCGTCACCGCTGCAGCAGGACGATCTCCTTCATTGCACTGGCTGCACCACAGATCGCCCGGCGAATTAACTGCTCGGCTGGGGTTGCGTTGATACCGTCTGCCCTGATGGGTGGTCTTCTGCTGCTGGCTGCCGACTGGGCTGCACAACATGCATTCGGGGTGCAGCTATCCGTTGGGGTGATGACGGTCAGAATCGGCGGCATTTATTTTCTCTGGCTTCTTACGCGCGAGGGTCGCAAATGACCGACACAAACACCGGCAATAGCGAAAGCACCAATACCCATTCCGGTACAGATACCAACCCGAACTCGAACCAACAACCAACGCCAAAACCCAATTCCTGCACATCCGGCCGCACGTTTGCATGCGGACAGTGTGACGCTGCGCTATGATGAGTGCACCATCTCGTAGAACCTGTCAGTATCGATCCCCGACGGTTCCTTCACCGTCATCGTCGGGCCGAATGCCTGCGGCAAGTCCACGCTGCTTCGAGCCCTGTCACGGCTGCTGGCACCGTCATCGGGTCAGGTGATCCTCGATGGCACAAGCATAACCGACATCCCCGCTAAGGAAACCGCAATAAGATCATCGAAGGCGTCATGGCAGATGAAATGAAACGCCTCCTATAGCTTCTCACATTCAACCACTCGAGAATGCGTTCACCGGACGCTGGCTATGGTATGTGGGTGCGAGGTTTCGGGCGGCGCGGGGAAGCCGCCGGTCTGATCCGCAGTGGAACGCCTCGCCCGCGCCAATCGGACGAGGCGTCAGAAACCTATGGCACCCGTACGGTGACCCGCAGGAACGAGGCGGGGATCGTCGTGGCGTCATTGGTCTTGGCTTGGTTCTGGCGGTTGAACAGCAGATCAAGGTCATTCTGCAATTCCTCGCCGTTTCCAGTCTTGGCTGCCGCCTCGAAGGCATTCATAGTCGGACCATAGAAATTACGGAACTGACTGAGGAAATTCGTAGCCGGGCCGGGGTAATTGAATGTGTAAGTATCTTTCTCGCAGGTGATGTTAACAGGAGGGATGCCGGCGGCTTGGAAGCGCTCGATCACGTTGGCTTCCACGCCCCAGGTCATCGGACTGATGAAGCCTTCCGGCGGAGGCGGTGAATAGACCGAGCTGATCCTGAGTATCTGCGCCACGAGGGTAGGGTCGCCGGGGATCCAGTTGCCCATGACGATCCTGCCGCCGGGCTTGGTGACGCGCACCATTTCTCTCGCGACATCGCCGGGCCTGGGTGCGAACATGGCGCCGAAGATCGAGACGACGACGTCGAATCCCCTGTCTTCGAGGTTGACCAGATCGCTCGCGTCGCCCTCTTCGAAGCGAATGTTGGAAAGCTGTAGGGCCTTGGCACGGGCATTGCCGGCCGTGACAAGATTACGGGCGATGTCCACGCCCACAACATTCGCGCCGGCCTGCGCCGCCGGTATCGCTGTCGTACCGTCCCCGCAACCGAGGTCCAGCACCCTTAGGCCTTTTTCGACGCCGATCGATTTAACGAGGGCCTCACCGCTTTCGCGCATGGCAGCGGCAATACGTGTGAAGTCACCCTTTTCCCAGAGCGCCTTGTTGGCGTTGGGAAGGGGAGTAGCGGTCAGATTGGGATCCATCGGGATTTCCTTTCGTGGTTTGAACGAGACCAACCAATCACTGGCTCGACCCGCCAGATAGTGCAGAAAGTGGAGCAAGCCGATACAGATTGCTAAGCGCTGGCTCTGGTTGCGGCCTGATGCTCCGGAGCGGCGGCATAGCTGCTACGCACCATCCATGTTTCCAGCGTGGCAATCAGCTTGCGGTCGCCGATCAAGACAAGAGAATTTGAATTGATTTCACTGCGCAGGGTCGACCATCCCATCCAGGCCGAGGTCATCGCCTTCAGATCGGCCCTTATGAACAGATCGACGTCATGGCGTGGATCGAGCAGGCAGAGATCTACGGGGTGACCCGGACGGGCCACGAGCCAATAGTGCCGCTCGCTTTCGATCAGTTCCGGATAGGTGAACTGGATGACCGTCGTCGTGCCTCGCGGAAAGGCGTTGGTATCGATCTTCTGGCGCATGTTCCACATCAACAGACGCGCATCAAGTTTGCTAAGCGAGACTTCCTTGTCGATATTTCGATGCGCCCATTTGCCTAAAGCCTGCACCACGGGCTTCAATTCGTCAGCCATGGCGGTCGTGGTGTAGCCCGGCTCACCAGCATCGCTTTCGACACGACGAACCAAGCCGTGCTGTTCCATTTCCTTCAGGCGTTTCGACAGGAGAGTAGGAGAGATACCGGGCACACCGCGGCGGATCTCGTTGAAGCGCGTGGCGCCGTGCGACAGTTCACAGAGGATCAGCAGTGTCCAGCGCGGTTCGATGATGTCGCAAGCTTTGGCCACGGGGCAAAAGCTGTCATAGCAGTCGGAAGACATGATAACCTCCCAAAGAAACCATTCTTAATACGGCCTTTGATGGCGTCCAGTCCTGAAAGTGTAGCACTTTCTGGCGGCCGCGTATTAGCTGTCTGGATTGCGTAGAACTGCGTTGCTCCCATCGCCGTGGGAAACGTCCGTTCTTGGCCCAACCTGCGTAGGAGATCTGATGGCGGTAGAACCGACAGTCCGTCTCCGGCCCGATAACGCTGACGGTGCGCCGGACAGGAACGTCGGCTGCCGAGAACCCGACCAGGAGATTGGAATGGCGACAATGGCTCGGACGCGGTCATAGGGCTCGCCCGCGCTCTATGCAGCTATTTCATCCCGGCCTCCAAGACCGGACGGGCCGTTGTGGCCCGATATTGGTCATTCCATACAGTCAAAGTCCGGCACTGAGTGCTTTCAAACAGATCACTTCAGCGAAAACCGGGTCTCGGGTTCAAATCCGTTCAAGGCGGACACGGGCAACACATCTGCTAAAGCACCGTTTCAATTGCCCTTTATAGGCGATGACCTTTAGCGGCATTTAAGGGGCAGCTTTATTCCGAAGCTCGGCGACAAGCGCCTCTTGCCGTGCCTGCAGTCTGCGCAGATCGTCAACGTCGGTCGATGTTCCCAGCCATTCGATAATGTTCCCCTTCTCGTCGCGGACAGGAGTGGCGCGTGTGTGAAACCAGCGATACTCGTTCGTACTCGCTTGTCGAATCCGATACTCAACCTCGAATCCACCCGTTTCTCCAGCTTTCGACCAGTTCATATGCGCAGTGTCACGGTCGTCTGGATGCACCGGTTCCAGCCAGCCCATACCATGGCTCTCTTTTTCCGCCTGTCCCGTATATGCTGTCCACTGTGGGCCAGACCACGTTAAATTTCCACCGTCGCCAGCGCGCCATACCAACTGTGGAATACCCTCCAAGAGCGCACGTTGGCGTATCTCCGCGCGGGCTAGTTCTTGTTCAACATGTTTGATTTCAGTAATATCGTGGACGATGCCACCAACGTGGATGACTTCCCCTCGATTGTCTTTAATAGGAAAGTCTGTGTTCCTCAGCCATCGAATTTCACCGTCTTCGGGTCGACGTATGCGATACTCAAACGTGACCCATTCGCCGTTTCGAACCCTTTGTAAGTATCCTGCGACGGCATCACGGTCTTCAGCCAAGATCAGTTCAAGCCAGCCGACCATATTGTCTCCGCGTAGCGCCGCTTCCCGGTCAAGTCCGTAGATTGCTTCGAATGCAGGGGTGAGGTAGGACCATTGAAACGTTTTTGCATCGCGGATCCAAAGAATGTCTTGGGATGCCTCGCCAAATTGACGGAGCCGGTCTTCGGATGCTCTCAAGGCCGCTTCTATTCGTGCCCGCTCCGAGACGTCCACAAAGGTAACCACTGTGCCATCGATGCGGTCTTCTACTGTTCTATAGGGCCGTAGCCGCATAGTGAATTCTCGACCTTGCCGACTTGTTACCTCACGCTCTATGGGAATCAGGTCCTTAAGAACCTTGCGTGCGTCCTTATCCATCGCGTCATAGTCAAGTTGGTGAGTAAAGTCTGTAATGGCACGACCAATGTCATGCCGCGTGACGTTGAAAAGCTCGGCCACAGGAGCCGTAAACATGCGGATGCGTAGGTCGGGGTCGAGAAACAGAGTGCCTATCTCGGTAGCTGCTGAAAGATTTTGCAAGTCGCTATGGGCGGCTGAAATGCTGTCGAGTTTGCTCTTCAACTCGGCATTGACCGTGTGCAGTTCCTCGTTAATGGATTGCAGCTCTTCCTTGGACGTTTCGAGTTCCTCGGCCGTCGACCGATATTCCTCGTTCATTGATTGGAGCTCTTCGTTTGCTGCGCGGAGTTCCTGAACCAAGGCCTCATGGCCGTTGCGGCTCATCATGAGTGCCTCTTGCGAGGCCTTTAATTCGGCGTAGACGCGCCGCACTTCTCCTGGCCGAGTGTCAGACGCGTTCTCAAGTTCGTCGTTGTCGACAACGATCCCGCCATCCATAAAAAATACGAGAACCTGAGATACCTTACCTTCGCTCGGAAGCGGCGTTACTTGCAAAGAAACCCGCCTCTTTCCTTGATCGAAACTGACCACGCTTGGAAGCGTGACGCTGGGCTGCCCCATCTCGAACGCCCTAGCAAGCGCAATTCCGAGATCGAGACGCAACTCGGGTCTCACAACAGATGTCAAAGACTTCGAGACAGGCCCCGCGGAGTGGAGAATAAAGCGACCTGCCGTTGGCGACAAATGCAAAATGTTTTGAGCGTCGTCAACTAGCGCGCTGGCCGGTGCGTGTTGCTCCAATGCAGCTACATGGACGGCCGCCGGGATCGATGCCCGTTCCGTAACGAGTGAAGTGGGTCGAACGTAATTTGCGGGTTGTTCCGGAGCGGCAAACTGCGGAAGAATTGGTAGTAGATGACCACTTTGCGGGCGAGAAGCATAGATGCGAGCCTGTCTGTCAATACTCGCAAAGAGGTCCGCGGCTACATCAACTGTTTCTGCTGACCCGAGGAAAAGATATCGCCCTGTTCGCAAACCGTATTGAAACAGTGAGCAAACTTGTGCCTGAAGCGCACGCTCGAGGTAGATCAGCAAATTTCGACAGGTGATCAGGTCGAGCCGCATGAAGGGCGGCTCTTTTAGGACGCTATGTTTTGCAAATAAGACGGTGTCACGCAGTTCTTTCCGGACGCGAAAGTGGGTACCTTCATCGATGAAGAACTTTGCAAGCCTCTCCTGCGAAACATCAGCTTCGATGGCGCGTGGATAGCGTCCTTCTCTGGCCACTGCGAGTGCCGCGTCATCAAGATCGGTTGCGAAAATCTGCAATGGAATCTTAATGTGCTGCAAGGCCATTTCTTCTTGCAGCAGAATTGCAACACTGTAGGCCTCTTCGCCGGTAGCACAACCGACGACCCACACCCTAATGCTGTCTGCGCTTTCGGCATCGTAATCACTGATTATAGGCCGTATCGCCTGAACGGCCAAAGCCTTGAAAGCGTACTCATCTCGAAAAAACATAGTGACGGAAATTAGAAGATCCGAAAAAAGGTTCTGGGCTTCTTCTGGAGTGGTTGTCAGATGGTCGGCATAGTCCGCCAGACTTTTCATCCGACAAACCTGCATGCGCCGGACGACACGGCGCATCACGGTGGCGCGCTTGTATGCGGAGAAATCATGACCAACTCTAGAACGTAGTAATGCCACGATACGGCGAAGGTCGTTGGCAGATCCGGCCATATCGAGTGATCGTACAGCATCCTTGCTGCGGGCAACTTCTATTAGATACTCGGCAAGGCGAGATATTGGAGCCACAAAGTCTGCCGCACCTGTTGCGATCGCATTTGCTGGCATATCAGGAAAGCTGGCTTCCGAGGGTTCCTGCACCATTATAACGCCGCCAGCTTCTTTGACCGCTTTTACTCCCAAGGCACCATCTGCACCCGCACCAGACAAAACGATTGCAACACCATCACCGCGAGCTGCCGCAACGGAGCGAAAGAATATGTCGATCGGCGCGCGCTTGGCTCTGGGTTCGCTGAAACGACGAGCCTCTATCCCATCTCCATTGATGACAACTTCATGGTCTGGCGGGATGACGTACACACAGTTTGCATTGAGCGTAGTATAATCGCCAATCTCGTATACCGGCATGGGCGTGCAAACCGACAAAATTTCGCTAAGGGCGCTGGGCTCGTCAGGTGAGAGATGAAGAATAACGACATAAGCTAAGCCCAGGTCGACGGGGATCTGTCGAAACAAACTTTGTAAAACGCCACCCCCACCTGCCGATGCACCGATGGCGCATACCGGTAGGAGTTCATGGTTCGTGGACGACACATGGCCCAAGTAATCCGTCATATCGTGTTCGCCATCATCATTTGTCACGCTGCCGACTAAAAAACGGCCTGTCTCGACGTGACACTATAGCTGTCGAGCGATCTAAGCTAGGCAACTGTTTTGGCGTCAGGCGAATTGCTGTAGGAAATTTCATCGAGCGTGGCCAACATTTTCGCAATCGCTTCCGATGAGCATGAGTAATAGATAGTCTGAGCGTCTCTCCTGACGTCGACCAAATTGGCTTGTCGGAATCTACTGAGATGTTGAGACAATGCGGATTGGCTGACTTTCACCTCATTTGCAAGTGCCGATACGCTCCATTCTTGCCCCATGATCAGCCCAAGAATTTCCAAGCGACGTGTATTGGCTAGAACACTAAGTAAATCTGCAGCTTTCTCAGCATCGAATTTGAAATCGTGACTCACCAGCATTTCCTATCATTGGATCGGGTGGAATAATTCAGCTTCAGCCACACTCTTTTAAATTGCATAAAAAAGCCTATACTAATTTGCTTATATTTACAAATGCCACCAAGGAGCTTTGTCAGATGCAACAAGCGGAGCGTGCTAAAGTTCTTGCTTCAGAAATTGCAGGGCTCTTAACCGACGTCAGGGTAACCTTGGATGTCAGTAGAGGATTGCTGAATGAAATTCCTGCTGGTGGAGCTCGTAAGGAGGAAAAAGTTCGACTAGTGATCCCGGAGATGGGATTTTTCACATGGTTCGTTTCAGGAAATTTGTTTCACGGGGACAGCGTGTTTGGTGCTTTACATGCGTTGAGTTTGGAAGATCTATCATCGGGCGTTGGTGTTGAAGATGTACTATCACGGATCGCTACAAACGATCAGCCACAGGTAGCTAGAGGCCTTCGTTTTGCAATATCGTCTGGCCAGCGGTGTACGCTTAGCTACGCCACATATTGTGACAATACTCGCCGCGACATTGTGCTAATCGGTTGCTGCCTTCGCAACGAAGAGGGCATGCCGTCGTTTTTTTCCGGCATTGTGATTGAGAAGACTGAGGCAGTGTTCCTGGACGGGTCCGATCCCTTCAAGGCTTATTGCGATGCCGCTTTGTCGTTGGCGCAAGCGAGAGGTAATCTTCTCGCAACCCGGTATCTTAGGTCGGCACTGAATTCGGCTGCGAACTAGATCGCGCCTTCCTAATCGACAATCGAATGGGATCAGTCATGTTTGTCTTGCGAAGGACCTTCTCCGCTAAGGAATAAATTCCGAGACGATCGGAAAATAATGGAGGCCAGCCGCCGGAAATATCGCGCGGCGTTTGCAGGATCTCCGGTTCGATTCCGTTCAAGAGTATACAGGCCCATGATCACCTCCGTGATGCCATAAAGTGAACCGTTGCGCACTGGCAGTATCCGCTACAGCCCGGCCAGTCGGGATTAAGTTTTTGAAGGTCTGGCCTGATCGCACGAACGTGAAGCAGTGGAACTCCAGTCGCTCAACGCAGTGGGTTGGTCGGAGAACGACGCGAGGTCCGCACATGTTCAAACCACCATTTGTGATCGTATTTGCCGCACTCGCAGCTTCTCCAGCTTTTGCTATATCCCGCTATGACACGCCGAGCATGACATGTTCTGCGGTTCAGCGAACGATTGACCAGGAGGGCGCGGCCATACTTCGCTACCCATCCACGCGTGTGAAAAACATGACGCTTTACGACCGCTATGTCAGGAATAGTCGGCAATGTGAATTCGGCGAAAACGCTGAACGGACCACGGTTCCGACACGTGACCGACAGAACTGTTCGGTGTACCAATGTGAACCGCGCTGCAGCCCTTCAGCTTTTCGCGACTGCTGAGCGTTCACGCAATATCGTTAATAGCACGCCGCGAGCCGGCAATTTTTCAAGGTTTGATATTCATCTGGATCAGTGCGGTTTCCAACTCGATTCCAGAAATCGGCTTCGAAAGGTAAAGCGCTTCATTGGGGAGAATGCCTTGAGATGGACTGTAGCGGCCGGAGATAACGACAATCTTGCAATGCGGCCGTTGCTCTTTGACACGGTGAGCCAGACGAAGACCATTGATTGAGCCAGGCATGTCGATATCGGTCAGCAGCGCAGAAATGGCAGGCTCACGCTCCAGAACCTCAAGTGCTTGATCAGCATTAGCTGCTTCAAGCACTTGATAGCCAGCGTCAACCAGCATGTCGACGAGATCCATTCTGATCAATCCATCGTCTTCCACGACAAGCAAGCGGTTGGACTTCATTCAATGTTCTTTCTGAAATGTTTCAAGGTCAGCAGTGATGAAGCAGCGAATGCCTTCGGGACCATATTCTATGTTGACCGAACTGTCGGATGTGCCGTTTAAACCGGCCGAGATGAGACGCATGCCAGAGCCGTTGGACGCTGGTGCAACAATGCACGGCACTCCGCTCTCAATCCATTCCAATTCGAAACGATCCCTCTGAAGTCCCCCGACACGCCATTTAAGATCGATCCGTCCAGTGGCTAATGACAGAGCACCATGCTTTACGGCATTGGTGGCCAATTCGTGCAGTATAAGCGAGAGCGACAGAGACGGTCGCGAGCCAATCCGCAGGTCTGGACCCGATGTCGAGATGCGAGGCTTGGCGACGTCGTCGTGCAGCGCAGTCATCTGACCAACCAACTGCCGGACTGTGGAAGAACCGCGTCCACCCTCCAAGATTACGTCGTGAGCATCGCTCAACACTGAGATCCGGTCCGACAATCTCTTTCGCGCTGTCGCGATATCTGGGGCTGTCCTCAGCGTCTGTGAGGCAATAGCCTGAACCATAGCAAGCTGGTTTTTCAGCCGGTGACCAAGCTCATGTGAAAGAAGCGTCTGGCGCTCTTCCTCAGCGCGGAGTTGAGTAACGTCCTGAGCCTGCACCAGAATTCCAGTCACTGAGCCGTTTTCACCCCTCATCGGTTGGTAGACGAGATCAATCAGACGGGTCTGCATCTCTCCTTCAGGGCCACGGTTGAGCTCAACCGGGAGGTTCTTCGCGATGAACGGCTCTCCGGTAAAATAGACATCATCGAGTATTTTGATAAATCCTTGCCGAACAACCTCGCTAACCGCCTCGGCCACCGTCTTGCCGATGATCTCGCGTCCAACGCCGATCATCGCGTAATATTGCTCGTTCGCATAATCGAAGGTGTGATCCGGACCGACAAGCATGGCAATACCGCCCGGATTAAGCTCGAATACCTGCATGAAGCGTTCGCGCTGCGTGCGTTCCTTTCGGGCCATCGCTACCTGGGCAGTTATTTCGTTGCAGGCGCAGAACATACCCAACACTGTTCCCCACGGATCTCGCACGGGCGTGTAGCTGAAGGCGAAGTGGGTTTCCTCAGGATAGCCGTTGCGATGCATGGTGAACTGGATATCGTCCATAGCCGTGCCATGTCCGTTGTAAGCCGCGGTGATAATCGGATCCACCTGATCCCAAATATCGTGCCACAAATCACGGAAAGGCTTCCCAAAGGCATGTGGATGGCGGTTTCCACACATTGCCGCGTAGCCGTCGTTATAAAGCGTGATCTGGGATGGGCCCCACACCATAAGCATTGGCTGGAGCGAACCGAGCATGACGTTTGTCAGGGTCTTCAGTTCGACGCCCCACTCCTCCATCGGCCCAAGGGGCGTCAAGGCCCAGTCAAGGTCGCGGAAGAGACGCCCGCAATCCGGGTTCGTAGCAGTCATACATTTTCCTGAAGTTGAGCCCAATCCAACAGCGCGTGAACGCAACTGTCGTCCTTATGTTCCATAAGAATGCAATGTTTGTGCAATTTTACGGACCTGCGCGCCCATGTCAGGACGAGAGATGTTGTTGACAATCCCGTTGTTCTTTTTCAGCTTCGTCTTTGATATAGAGTGGGCCCATCTGAAAACCTCTAAAAATAGATATCCCTATTTATACCGAAACGATATCCAAACTGTAATAACAAAGACTAAAATAGCCGGATTTGGCCTGTTTTTTCAACGGCGTGAACGTGCTTCGGTTGCTCTTCAATTTTGACGGTTGGAACCGATACAGGCACAGCCGCAGACGACAACAGCATTTTATTCTCGTCTATCGGATCCCACTGCTTGAAAACTTTGCATCCCATTGCTCAAGGATGTGCGCCGGGGTTTCCATTCATCGCGAAACTCAAGGGAAAGCGTGTTGCGCGCGCTATTGGAGGGGTCGGTCATGCTATTAATTCTTGGGATTCTGGTTGTTGAGCCGCGATCAACGCGCCATGCTGACGCAGGTGGTGGCGAAACAGGTCGGGATAGGTGTCGATAACGGCGTCCTTGACGCTGGATCGCTCGGCAAGTGCCACGCGCCACGCCGTCACACGGGGCAGACCAGCAAAGATCGGGTCCACCAGTTGGCGATTGAGGATCCCGAAATAGCGGAACAGAGGCGCGTAGACCGCATCGACCAGACCAAATTCTGCTCCGCCGAAATAAGGGCCGTCGCCCAGTTCGGCCTCGATCTTGCTCAGCCGATCGCGGAAGGCGGCTCGCCGGACGTCGGCGGTCGCCATGTCCTTGGCGTGGAGGAACTGCCAGCCCTCCGTAAAGGTCTGGGTGGCGAATTCGATCCACGCGCGATGTCGAGCGCGCAGCAACGCATCGTCGGGATACATCGCCGCGCCGCCCTGCGTCTCGTTCAGATATTCGCAGATGACCACGCTTTCGAAAAGGATTGCGTCTTTGCCGCTCAGTTGGCGCACCTTCAGCACCGGTACCTTGCCGGTCGGCGACAGGGCCAGAAACCAGTCGGGCTTGGCGGATAGATCGATGTTGACCCGGTCAAACGCCACCCCCTTTTCGAGGAGGACGATCGCGGCACGCTGGACGAATGGGCACAGCGGGTGGCTGACAAGAGTGAGGTTTTGCTCGGTCATGATGGTGTCTCGATGCACTATAGATCAGAGCGACTGGCCGCCCGACACGTCGAATGTCGTGCCGTTGGCCCAGCCGAAATCGTCGGACAGGATCGCCGCGACCGCGCCACCGATATCGTCGGGCTGACCGACGCGGCCAAGCGCGATCTTGCTCGCGACGAAGGCATGAGCCTGTTCGTCGTCGCGGACCCGGCCACCGCCGAAATCGGTGGCGATGGCACCGGGCGCGATGGCGTTGACGCGGATCTGCCGCGCGCCGAGTTCCAGCGCCATGAACCGGGTCAGCGTCTCGAGCCCCGCCTTGGCCGCCGCATAAACGCCGAAGCTGGCCATCGACGTGCGGGTGAAGCCCGTCGACACGTTGAGGATGCGTCCGCCGTCAGCGATGAACGGTAGCAACGCCTGCGTCAGGAACATCGGTCCACGCAGGTGCATGTCGATCATCATGTCGAACTGTTCCTCGCTGGCGTCAGCGACCTGCACGTGGACGACCGCACCGGCGTTGTTGACCAGATAGTCGAACCGGTCGCTGTCGAAGCGGTTCCGGAGCGTCTCGGCGAAGGATGCGGCAAAGACCGGAAAGCTTGCCACCTTGGTGACGTCGAGCGCGAGCATCGCCGCTGTGCCGCCCAGCGCTTCGATCTCGCTTGCCAGAGCATCGGCTTCCGCGGCGCCTTGGCGATAGGTGCCGACGATGCCGACACCGCGACGGGCGAGGTGCAGCGCCATGCTGCGACCGAGGCCGCGGCTGGCGCCGGTAATGAGTGCAATCTTCTGTGACATGGCTACGTTCCTTGTGATTTGGATTTTCCGGACGGCACGCCGCTGAGGCGTCGCGTTCGCTGCCAGTGGAATAGGCGATCGCTGTGTCCGATACCCCGCCTAATGCTCTCAATTGTTTGCCTGATTGTCTCAAGCGCTTTGCATGCGTGAAGATTGGTGTCATAGTCCTAGGCATGACCGATAACCTACAGCCGCATCGCGATCTCGCATTCCGCCATGGCCGGACCGGAATGACCTTGACGCCAATCCCGCGCTTGGAAATCGGCGTAGGACAGGCAACCTCAGGAACCTCGCCGTGTCTCTACCGCTCGATGATCTGCTTTATTCTGCAGGGATCGAAAGAGGTGGTTATCCATGACGACCTGCTGCGTTACGACGCGTCTCAATATCTGGTTAGCGCACTCGATCTGCCTTTGAGCGGACAGATCCATGACGCTGACAACGGCAGCCCTTACGTGTCGGTTTCGCTGGTCCTTGATCCGGCTCTTCTCGCCGAGGTCGCATCGACGATGCCGGCGGTGCGTGACGCGGAATCACCAGGCAGCGGCATTGCGATCAATCCGATGACGCCCCCGCTGCGCGATACGCTGCTACGACTGCTGGCGTTGCTCGACACGCCGGCGGACATCCCGGTGCTCGCGCCGATGGCCGAACGCGAATTGCTCTATCGTCTCCTGCAAGGCCCGCAGGGGCGACTGTTGCGCCACATCGCCCGCCCGGAAGGCGCGATCGGCGGCATCCGCCGCGCGGTCGAATGGATTCGAGACCACGGCAATAGGCGGCTGCGGATCGAGGCGCTGTGCGAAGCCGCCGGCATGAGCCGCGCCAGCCTTCACCGCCACTTCGTTGCGCTGACGGGACTGAGCCCGATCCAGTATCAGAAGCAGCTACGCCTTCAGGAAGCACGTCAATTGCTGCTCGCTGGCGACCGTAGCGCCTCCGATGTCGCCTATGCGGTCGGCTATGAAAGCGCCTCGCAATTCAGCCGCGAGTATCTGCGGCACTTCGGAGCTCCGCCTGTACGCGACGTGCGCAAGCTCAGGCAGTCGATCGACAATCAAATAATCAATTAGACGGCCGTCAATTGGCTGGGAAGTTGTCGACTCAAATCGGCCCAATCCTCTCTGGTCAAAGGTTTTGAGATGAGCGTCTTGGGCCAACTTTTGACGATATTCGACTCCCGTCAGCTAGAGGATAGGCGAAGAAGCGTATGACCTCAGCTCGCCGATTAGAGAAGTGGCCGCATAGCGGGGCGGGACCGGCTACGCCCCGGATCATGACCGCTTCCTTCTAGAACGACGACGAGCGCGTATTTTGCTGAAATCATCACTCATCATCAGCGCACCAGAACGATAGCAACAAGCCTTAGTAGCTTTCTGATATGCATCCTCGAAAGCCGGGTGCCGACCAAGGTTGGTTTACGGTTTGCCCAATTTACCCGTGCCCTTGGCCGGTGATCAACGGCCTACAGATGCCAGCTTGACGTGCCTTTGGGTATCCACCCAAGCCGCTCTTTGCCTCCTGATGAGAACCGTCTCGGGACGACAACGAAGCGACGTCGCGTCCGCGCCAAAAGCTCGGCATGGTCGGAGCAAATGCTTCTATTGTCACCGCAATCGTTCATGCAACGCCGGCCCGCAGGACAACATGGCTTAACGGTTATATCGCTCTCGGTCTTCGGCCACAGGTCGGCGCTGTCGCAATAGGTTTCAATTGACGGGAGATCCAACAGGCTGCCAAAACTCACATGGAGCGAGGTTGTTTAAAGTCGATTCCGATGAGGTAGGCCACTGCGGTGTTTTCTGCAGTGAAATGTACCGATTCATCGAAACCTATATCGACGAGAGTATCAAACGCGCCGGCTTGCAACGGCCGATCTTCGATAACGCACTGGGCTCGCTCGGTAAAAACGATGATTGTAACATCATGCTTGCCGGTGACCGTTTTGACGGTCGCCAAATCCAGACGTTTCATCACATGGGTCGCGTGATCGCGCAGCGTCATGATGTTGAGATCAGTTGTTTCCCCGCCATCATTGACGGCCTCGACAATAGCCTCTCCCAAGAAATTGAAAGGCGTCCCAAGCGCTACAAGTTTCGTGCTTGGGTTTCCGTCAACGATCAATTGTACAGTATTGCCTTTCAGCGCGACGATGGACCGGTCGATACCAGGAAACACGGAGAAAGGGCCTGAACCCTTGATCGTGGCGAGGCTGACCCGCCACAGGAATTGCGCGCCATCCACGGTAGACGGTTCCAGCGCCACCTCATGGGTGACGCCGAGGCCATTTTTCCATGGCATTGTTTTGTGTTCACTGGCGCGCAAAAGTCTCATTGTGCTGCCTCAGTTTCCAAGGATACCGGGCAAACGAAGGCCCTTTTCCTTGGCGCAATCCAACGCGATGTCATAACCGGCATCGGCATGGCGCATCACACCGGTTGCCGGGTCGTTCCACAGCACGCGCTCAAGACGTTTGGCGGCATCATCAGAGCCATCAGCGCAGATCACAACGCCGGAGTGCTGCGAAAAGCCCATGCCAACGCCACCGCCGTGGTGCAAGGAAACCCAAGTTGCACCGGAGGCCGTGTTGAGAAGGGCATTGAGCAGTGGCCAGTCAGACACGGCGTCCGAACCATCTTTCATGGCTTCGGTTTCGCGGTTTGGCGATGCGACCGAGCCGCTGTCGAGATGGTCACGGCCGATCACGACCGGCGCCTTCAATTCACCGTTTTTGACCATCTCGTTGAAGGCGAGAGCCAGGCGGTGTCGATCACCCAGACCAACCCAGCAAATACGCGCCGGCAGGCCCTGGAAGGCTATGCGTTCGCGTGCCATGTCCAGCCAATTGTGCAGGTGTTTGTTGTCTGGCAGCAGTTCCTTGACCTTGGCGTCCGTCTTGTAGATGTCTTCCGGATCGCCGGAAAGAGCGGCCCAGCGGAAGGGGCCAATGCCACGGCAAAACAGCGGACGAATATAGGCCGGAACGAAGCCCGGGAAAGCAAAGGCGTTTTCGAGACCTTCCTCCTTGGCCATCTGACGAATATTGTTGCCGTAGTCGAGTGTCGGAACGCCCATGTTCCAGAAATCCACCATGGCCTGAACCTGAACCTTCATGGAGGCGCGAGCCGCAGCTTCGACGGCTTTGGGGTCACTTTCCTGTTTTTCGCGCCATTCGGCGACGGTCCAACCGGATGGCAGATATCCATGAACCGGATCATGTGCCGAGGTCTGGTCCGTGACAACATCAGGGCGAATGCCGCGCTTCACGAGTTCCGGGAAGATATCAGCGGCATTGCCAACAAGACCCACGGACTTTGCTTCACCTGCCTTCGTCCACTGTTCGATCAGGGCCAGTGCTTCGTCCAGCGTGTGCGCTTTTGCGTCGACATAACGGGTGCGCAGGCGGAAATCGATGCGGGTTTCATCGCATTCGACGGCAAGGCAGCATGCGCCTGCCATGACAGCGGCGAGAGGCTGAGCACCACCCATGCCGCCAAGACCACCGGTCAGGATCCATTTGCCGGTCAGGTTGCCGTTGAAGTGCTGGCGACCCGCTTCAACAAAGGTTTCGTAGGTTCCCTGAACAATACCCTGCGTGCCGATGTAAATCCACGAACCGGCAGTCATCTGGCCGTACATGGCCAGACCCTTGCGGTCGAGTTCGTTGAAATGTTCCCAGGTTGCCCAATGTGGAACGAGGTTGGAATTGGCAATCAAGACACGGGGCGCATCCTTGTGGGTGCGGAAAACACCCACCGGCTTGCCAGACTGTACCATCAAGGTTTCGTCTTCGTTGAGGTCTTTTAATGTGGCGACGATACGGTCGAAATCTTCCCAGGTGCGGGCTGCACGGCCAATGCCACCGTAGACCACTAGCTCATGCGGACGCTCGGCTACATCGGGATCCAAGTTGTTCATCAGCATGCGCAGAGGCGCTTCTGTCATCCAGCTTTTGGCGTTCAGCTCAGTACCCTGCGGGGCGCGGATTTCGCGTTCGTTATGGCGTGGGTTTGTCATGCTTTATCCCCTTATCGTTTGCTGGCGAGCGCAAATTGCTCCATGCGCGTCAGAATGGTTTTGAGATGTGTGCGAAGCTGTCCGGCCTTGTTGTCGTCATAGGCAAAGGGCGGTGCTTCCGTGATGAGGTGGGTGGATTGCGCCAGTTCCATTTGAATGGCGTGTACTCCGGTCTGTGGCTGGCCGTAATGACGGGTTGTCCAACCGCCCTTGAAACGACCATTCAGGATGCTGGTGTAACCTTCGGCGGCTCCGGTCACCTCAACCGTAATCCTCTCAATGGCTGGATCACAGGTTTTGCCGAGATCGGTACCGATGTTGAAGTCCGGCAGCTTGCCCTCGAATAGAAAAGGAATATGCGAGCGAATGGAGTGGCAGTCATAGAGAATGGCGATGCCGTGAATGGATTTTACCCGCTCGATTTCGGCCGCAAGCGCGGCATGATAGGGTGCGTGGAATGTCTGCAATCGGTACGCCATATCGGCTTCAGTTGGTTCACATCCGTCCTTCCAGATCGGTTTACCGTCAAAATCCGTGTCCGGAACAAGCCCGGTGGTGTTCTGGCCGGGGTAAAGGCTGGTGCCGGAGGGATCACGGTTTGCATCGATGACATAACGATGGAAGGTAGCGCGCACTGACGTCGCATCTTCCAGCAGATCGCGATAGAGGTCATGAATATGCCAATCGGTATCAGCCAGGATCTTGCCGTTGTCATTCAGACGGTCATGGATATCTGCCGGAACTTCGGTGCCGGTGTGTGGCAGACCGAGAATGATCGGTGAGGTGCCTTGGCGACGCTCGAAAGCCGGCATGTTCACGCCTCCAGCTTAGGCAGAATACCGTCGGAAATCGCGGCGACCAATGCGCCGGATGCGACGAGGTCGGAGGCGTGCTTGAGATCCGGCGCCATGTAACGATCGTCCTCCAGAGATGGGATGATGGCGCGAAGCACGTCGATTGCCTTTTGCAGTTCCGGGCTGGTTTTCAGCGGACCGCGAAGCTCGACGCCCTGGACAGCCGAAAGTGCCTCAATGCCGAGAATGGCGAAGAGATTTTCGGTCATGGGGAGAAGACGGCGCGCACCATGGCATGCCATGGAAACGTGGTCTTCCTGATTGGCAGAGGTCGGTGTGGAATCCACGGATGCCGGATGCGACATCTGTTTATTTTCGCTCATCAGTGCCGCCGAAGTTACCTCCGCTATCATCAGACCGGAGTTCAACCCAGGCTTTTTGGACAGGAAGGCGGGCAGGCCGTAGGAGAGGGCTGGATCCACCAGAAGCGCGATGCGGCGCTGGGCAATAGCACCGATTTCGCAGATCGCCAGGGCCGTCTGATCGGCTGCGAAGGCAACCGGTTCTGCGTGGAAGTTGCCGCCAGATACCACCGAATTGTCAGAGAGAACCAGCGGATTGTCAGTTACCGCATTGGCTTCGATTTCCAGTGTGCGGGCAACCTGTCGCAACAGGTCAAGGCATGCACCATCGACCTGCGGCTGGCAACGAATGCAATAGGGGTCCTGTACGCGTTCGTCGCCTTCGATGTGGCTGACGCGAATTTCTGAGCCTTCGAGCAGTTGACGCAGGGCAGCACCGGCATCGATTTGGCCCTTGTGGCCGCGCAAGGTGTGAATATCGGGGTGGAAAGGCGCGGACGATCCCATTGCCGCGTCCGTCGACAATGCGCCCGTGACAAGCGCTACTTGTGCAGCGCGGTGAGCCCGGAACAGGCCAGCCAGCGCGAGCGCTGTGGAGGTCTGTGTTCCATTGATCAGTGCCAGGCCTTCTTTCGCGGCCAGTACGACAGGTGACAGACCTGCCTTTGACAAAGCCTGTGCTGCAGGAAGTGCGTTGCCTTCATAGAAGGCTTCGCCTTCGCCCATCATTACGGCTGCCATATGCGCGAGGGGTGCCAAATCGCCGGAGGCTCCGACCGAACCCTTCTCGGGAATGACCGGAGTAACGCCTTTCTCCAGCATGTCTTCGATCAGGCGGATCAGGTCCAGCCTTACACCGGATGCACCACGGCCGAGTGAAATCAGTTTCAGCGCCATGATAAGGCGAACAACATTTTCCGGCAGTGGAGCGCCGACGCCGCAGCAGTGCGACAGGATCAGATTGCGCTGCAGGGTCGCGACATCGGCGGCATCGATCTTGATCGAGGCCAATTTTCCGAAGCCGGTGTTGATGCCATACACTGGTGCATTGCCAGCTGCGATTTCGGCGATGCGGTTTGCCGCTTTTTCGATGGCAGCATCAAAGCTGCGGTCGAGGACGACATTTTCATTTTGCCAGTAAATTCGGGCAAGATCGGCAAGCGGCACTGAGCCGGGATGAAGTGTAATGGTCATGAATGACCTCCCATAAATGAAGGCGAGAGAGCGCTGACATCGCCGGCGAATACGCGGGCATGCAGTGGATTGAACCCTATGCGGTAAACCAGTTCCGCGGGTTCGTTGATGTTCCAGATAGCAAGATCTGCGCGTTTGCCGGCCTCGATGGTGCCGATCTCGGCAAGGCGGCCAAGTGCGCGCGCAGCTTCGCGGGTGATGCCGGCAATGCACTCATTCACTGTCATGCCAAAGAGTGTGGCCGCCATGTTCATGGTCAGCAGCAACGAGGTCAGCGGAGAGGTGCCGGGATTGTTGTCTGTGGCCAAAGCGATTTTGGTGCCGTGTTTGCGGAACAGATCAACCGGCGGCTTGCGGGTTTCCCGGATGAAATAAAACGCGCCCGGCAACAGGACGGCAACCGTTCCGGCCTTTGCCATGGCAGCCGCGCCTGCATCGCTTGTATATTCGAGATGGTCGGCTGAAAGCGCACCGAATTCGGCGGCAAGGGCCGCTCCCGACAGATCGGAAAGCTGGTCTGCATGCAGCTTTACCGGCAGGCCAAGTTCCAATGCGCTGTTAAAAACCACACGCATTTCCTCAGGCGAAAAAGCGATGCCTTCACAAAAGCCGTCGACAGCATCTACCAGCCCTTCAGCATGGGCTTTGTGCAGAGCTGGCAGGACAACATCCTGAATGAAGTTGACGTTTCTACCCTTGTATTCTGCTGGCGTAGCATGGGCGCCGAGGAAGGTCGTGTTGACTGAGACGTTGCGGGCTTTCGCCATCGTGCGGGCAACCCGCAACATCTTCAGTTCATCTTCAACTGTCAGGCCGTAGCCGGACTTGATCTCGACCGTGGTGACGCCTTCGGCCAGGAGTGTGTCCAGACGTGGCAGGCTCTGGGCAATCAGATCATCTTCACTTGCCAACCTTACCTGCGATACAGATGACACGATGCCGCCGCCAGCGCGGGCTATTTCTTCATAGGTTGCACCGTTCAGGCGCATCTCGAATTCGCGGGCGCGATTGCCAGCGTGCACCAGATGGGTATGGCAATCGATGAGGCCGGGCGAAATCCAGCGACCTTCGCAATCGATGGTGTGTGTTCCGGCCGGAGCGCTGATCTCTTCAATGGGTGCTACCTGAAGGATAACACCGTTCTCAATCAGGATCGCACCGTTTTCAATGATACCGAGATCGGAACGGTCGGATTGCATCGTCATCAGACGAGCATTTGTCAGAAGCGTTTTCATGGAAGTCTCTCCGGCTCAATGACCGATGTGTTGCCAATCACCGCAGACAGGGTTGCAACATCGGTATTCAGAGGGCGGTCATCATGGTAGGCCGCAATATGCGTACGGATCAGCTCGTACACCTGGCCGGTCTTCACAGCCTTGGCAGCAGGCTTCGGCTGCACGTCATAGGCTTGTGCGGCGGCCAGCAGTTCGATTGCCAGCACGGTCTGCAGGTTTGAAACGATCGAAAGGGCCTTGTCCGCCGCCGGTGTCGCATGGGTGAGGATATCTTCCTGCAATGCAGAGGTGATCCCACCATCAAGACTTGCCGGGGCTGCAAGACGACGGTTTTCCGCAACCAGTGCTGCGGCCGTATATTGAATGATCATGTAGCCGGAGAACACGCCGCCTTCGGCCGCCAGAAAGGCAGGCAACCCGCTGACAAGCGGATTAACGAGGCGGTCGATCCGCCGCTCGGAGACCGCGGCCAGTTCAGCCGCTGCGGTTGCCAAACTGTCCATCGCCAGACCAAGTGCGGCACCCACAGCATGGGCCTGTGAATGGACCAGCGGGTTGTTGGCGCTGCCGGTGACGACTGGATTGTCGGTGACGCTTTCGAGTTCCTGATTGACGACATCGCCAGCGTTTACGAAGGCGTCTCTGACGGCTCCGTGTATTTGCGGCACGGCGCGCAGGCTCAACGGGTCTTGCGTACGGCTGCCAGCGGACTGCGCCAGCAGTTCACTTCCTGCCAGCCAGTGACGCAGTGTTTTGCCAACCTGCTGAAGTCCTTGCGACTTGCGCAAGGCAAGCGGCTCTGCTGCAAACGGATCGGACTGACTGCCAAGATTTTCATAGGTCATGGCGGCGCTGACATCCGCCCAGTCGAGCAGACCTTCTAGCCGCGACAAGGCAAGGCTGGCCAGACCGGTTGCGCAAGGCGTGCCGTTGACGAGGCTCAAGCCTTCTTTTGCCTGAAGTGTCAGGGTCGAAAGACCCGCCTGTTTCAGAGCCTCTGCTCCAGAGATGACGTTTCCTTCAAAAACGGCTGTGCCTTCACCAATCAGCACCGTTCCGATCGCGGCTGCATGGGTGAGGTATCCGATAGAACCGCCCAACGGAATGACCGGCAATATGTTGGCATTCAAAAGTGTGAGCAAAGCTTTGACGGTGTCTGGATGAATGCCGGAAAAGCCGTGCGCAAAATTGGCAATCTGTGCGGCCATAATGGCACGTGTCGGTGCCTGTCCTAGTGCTGGGCCAACACCACAGGAATGACTGAGCAGGATATTGCGTGACAATGCCTGCTGTTTGTCCCTGTCGATGATGACATCACACAATGCACCAACACCGGTGTTGATGCCGTATCCACGAATACCGCGCTCCACCAATGCATCGACAATGTCGCGTGCATTAGAAATTCGCTGCCATGCCGCTTGCGACAACTGCAGTTCGGCTCCATTGGCAATCGCACCGATGTTGCGCCAGGTCAGCGGGCCGTCGAGGATGATGGTCTCAGGCATGGGGTGTCACTCCCGCACGTCGTTGAACGAACCGTGCGACATAGTCATTGGCCGGATTGTTGAGAATCTCATGCGGCGTTCCGACCTGAACCAGCTTTCCATCCTTGAGAATGGCGATTTCGGCGCCAATGCGCAGCGCCTCATCCAGATCATGGGTAATAAAGATGATGGTCTTGGAGAGGTTCTTTTCCAGCTGCAGCAACTGATCCTGCATATCGCTGCGGATCAGCGGGTCGAGCGCAGAAAATGCCTCGTCCATCAGGATCACGTCGGTGTCTGCGGCAAGGGCTCGCGCCAGTCCGACACGTTGTTTCATGCCGCCAGACAGCTGATGCGGGAACTTGTTCTCGTAACCTGAGAGGCCAACCATCTCGATCCATTTCATGCCGATCGGATTGGCGTCTGCCTTGCTGAGGCCCCGCACGCGCTGGCCGTAGGTGACGTTCTGCAACACGGTGCGATGCGGCATCAAGCCGAAGTTCTGAAACACCATGCTGACGCGGCGTGTGCGGAATTCACGCAGGTCACGGGCGGAAAGATCGAGCACATTATTGCCGTCAAAAATGATCTCACCGCTGGTCGGTTCGATCAGCCTGTTGATGTGGCGAACAAGTGTTGATTTTCCTGAGCCGGAAAGCCCCATGATCACAAAAATCCGTCCGCCGCCGATCTTAAGGCTGATGTCGTTCAGGCCAACACTGCATCCTGTCCGCGAAAGGATTTCGGATTTTTCAACGCCTTCACGCGCCAGTGCCAACGCAGCCTTGGAGTTCCCGCCAAAAATCTTGAAAACGTTTTTGATTTCGATGTCAGTCATTGGGGCCGTCCTTTTGTCTGGATTGACCAAGGCTCTGGGTGATCCGGTCGAGCACGATGGCGAGAATGACGATACCAATGCCAGCTTCCAGACCCTTGCCGACGTCCAGTGTCTGGATGCCGTTGAGAACCTGTTCGCCAAGGCCGCGTGCACCGATCATCGAGGCGACGACAACCATGGAAAGCGCCATCATGATTGTCTGGTTCAGACCGGCCATGATGGTGGGGGTTGCCAGTGGAAGCTCCACACCGAACAGGATTTGTCGTGGGCTACCGCCAAAGGCTGTCGCAGCTTCAACCACTTCACTGTCAACCTGACGAATGCCGAGGTCGGTGAGGCGGATCAGTGGCGGAACCGCGTAAATGATGGTGGCGAGAACGGCGGGTACCTTGCCGAGACCAAACAGCATGATGGCCGGGATAAGATAAACGAAACTCGGCATGGTCTGCATGACGTCGAGAACAGGAAGGGTGATGCGCCGCATGATGCTGCTTTTGGCCAGCCAGATGCCCAGGGGCACGCCGATGGCAACCGAAATGACCGTTGAAATCAGCATCAGTGCCAGGGTCTGCATCGTCAGATCCCAGAGACCGAGAGCGCCGACCACCATCAGCAATATTCCCACCATGGCGACCAGAGAAACCTTGCGGCTTGCAAACCAGGCAAGCGCCATGAAGGCAATCAGGACTGCCCACCATGGTAAACCGCGCAAAATCCATTCGAAGAATAGAATGGCTTGCAGGATGGTTTGTGAAATTGCTTTGAATACAAAGCCGTAATTCACGACAAGGTTTTGTACGAACTCGTTTATCGGCCCGCGAATGGAAATGTGTAAGGCATCAGGAAACATCGCTTAAGCCCTCGGTATGGGAGACGGAAGAAAAGAACAGGGGCAGGGAATGTGCAAGGTTGCGGCAAACGCTGTTGGTTCGCCGACCCCGCACATTCCCGTTCTGTTTAGTTGAGGGAGGCTTCGATCTTTGCCTTGGCTTCAGGTGAAACCCAGCCACCCCATACGTCGCCCTTCGTCTTCAGGAAACGTGCCGCTGCAGCCGGAGCGTCAGCCTTTTCGTCGACCATATAGGCAAGGCTTGCATTGACTTCGTCCAGTGGGAAGGTTGCCTTTTCGAGGATGCTGACGATTTCAGGCGCTTCTTCCGCAAATGTGCTGTTGATACCGTAAGCGACTTCAACAGCCGGGAATGCACAACCGGCTTCACGCTTGCCCGTGGCGCTGGTCAGCTCTTTCCAGCATTCTGCATTGTAGGTTGGCTCTTCCAGCTGAACGAGCTTGAACTTGCCCATGATTGCCGTCGGGTTCCAGTAGTAAAACAGGACTGGTTCGCCCTGAAGGTAAGCGGAGCTGATGCCTGCATCGAGTGCCGTGCCTGTGCCTGGGCGGAAGTTCACGTAGGTTTCACCCAGCTTGTAGGCTTCAAGCTTTGCGGTGTTGACGCCTTCACATGTCCAGCCCGATGGGCAGTTCAGGAAACGACCCTTGGATGGTTCTTCCGGGTCCTTGAACAGTTCAACAATTTCGGGATTGGAAAGCTGGTCGACACTTTTCAGATCAGGCGCCTTGGCTTCGATGCCACGGCTTGCATCGCCCTTGACGAGATATTCTGGCACGAACCAGCCTTCGGATGCGCCGACAAATGTCTTGCCGATCGACTTGACCTTGCCAGCTGCAGAGGCTGCATTCCAGACGTCAGAACGGCCAATCCACTCTTCGGCGAAAATCTGCACATCGTTGTTTGCTGTTGCCTGTTCGAGCGTCACGGAGTTACCGGGAATGGAGTCGACCTTGCAGTCATAACCCTTTTCGAGAATGGTCTTCATCACCTCGGTAATGAACGAGCCGCTTTCCCAGTCAATGCCCGCGAATGTAACGGTTTTGCCGTCGCCGCAATAGGATGCCTGGGCCGAACCGACAGAACCGCCAAGGATCATGGCCGCGGCTGCAATTGTATATTTCAATTTGTCATTCAACATTATGTTCCCCTTTTTTGATGAATGTCAGTGACGTTAAAAATGCAGTCTAATGTTGCCGCTTGAGGGCAGCATGAAATGCGCGATCGATCTCCTCCTGACGGATGTGACGACCGTCCTGAACAACCCATTGTCCGGCAACCATGACGTCCCGAACGGCTTTTGACCCAAGGGCAAAAAGCCAGCGGTCCAGAATTTTTGTCGATGGCGCGGTGGCGATAAAGGCTTCAACCTCACTCAAAACCACCAGATCAGCAGACGCGCCGATGCTAAGCCCGTGCTTTGGTTGGCCCGCTGCCTGTGCGCCGCCTGCCAATGCGCCCTTGAACAGTGTCTCGCCAACAGACGTGCCGCTACCAGCTGTTATTCTGTTGCGTCTCTGGTCTCGCAACCTCTGGCCATATTCGAGCAGGCGCAGTTCTTCGCTGACGCTGGTGGCGACATGGCTGTCCGTTCCAATGCCAAAACGGCCATTGGCACCAAGAAAATCGGTGGCGGGGAATATGCCGTCGCCCAAATTGGCTTCGGTTTCCGGGCAAAGACCGGCAACCGCGCCGCTGCGTGCAAGACGCGACGTCTCTTCCGCTGTCATGTGGGTCGCGTGAATGGCACACCAGCGTTCATCGACAGGCATTTCATCGAGCAGCCATTGCACCGGTCTGCGACCGCTCCACGCCAGGCAGTCGTCCACTTCCTTCTGCTGTTCGGCAACATGGATATGGATCGGGCCACCGGTTTGTTCGGCGCTGAGAATGGTGTGCATTTCATCCGGCGTGGCAGCGCGCAGGGAGTGAATTGCCAGCCCCAGATTGATCGCCGTGCCCGCTCGCTCTTTCTCCAGACGTTCAAGAAGCGTCAGAAAACGATCTACTGAATGAATGAAGGGGCGCTGACCATCGCCGGGAGCGGTGCCGCCAAAACCAGCATGGGCGTAAAAGACCGGAAGATGTGTGAGGCCAATGCCGGATTGCTTTGCAGCGTTAAAAATGCGCAGCGACATTTCCGCCGGATCGTCATATGCTGTGCCATCTGCCTGATGGTGCAGGTAATGAAATTCTACGATGTGGCCGAAACCGCCTTTGAGAAGTTCACTATACAACTTTGCGGCAACAGCTTGCATGTCTTCCGGGGAAAGCTGGCCAACAAGCCGATACATAGCGTCACGCCATGTCCAGAAACTATCCTCGGATGAACTGGAAACTTCGGCAAGACCAGCCATGGCACGCTGAAAGGCGTGTGAATGTAGATTTGCAATTGCCGGCGCAACCGGGCCTTTTGCCTGCTCTTCAGCATTGGTTTGCGTGGTTTCAGCCTGAATGTCGGTTATTGTGCCATCATGGTTGATGGAAAGCGTGACATTGTTTGCCCAGCCGTCAGCCAGAAAAGCACGTTTGCAGAAAAGAGTTCTTGTCGATGCCATCGTCGCGCCTCAAGTTGTATATGGAACATTGCAGCTTTTTAGATGACAATCAAGCGGGATATTGAAATAATGGGCTTAAATTTCGGCTGCATATTTTGTATGCAGATGAGGACTGTAACAAGGATGCCATTGTATGCCGCAGGCTGAAGTCGAGGCTATCGTCAAGGATGCCAGCGCACGCGAGGCGCCGCTATACGAGCGTATGAAAGCCCAGATAAAGGCACGTATCGAATCGGGCGAGTGGCCGGTTAACTCGCGTATTCCTTCGGAAAATGAGCTGGTTGACGTTTTGGGTGTCAGTCGCATGACCGCCAACCGGGCGCTGCGGGAGTTGGCCAGTGAAGGCGTGATTGTGCGGGTTCAGGGGCGCGGATCGTTTGTTGCGCCGAAAAAGCGCAGTGCCAAATTTATGGGCGTTCGCAACATTGCCGATGAAATTGCCGAGCGGGGAGCAACACATCGCGCCGAATTGATTCTCGCGCAGAGAGAACCTTGTGGGCCGGAATTGGCTGAAGCACTGGAGATCAAGGTTGGAAATATCGCCTTCCACACCATCATCGCGCATCATGAAGATGATGTGCCGATCCAAATCGAGGACCGCTTCGTTAATCCCGGTATTGCACCTGACTATCTCGATCAGGATTTTACGGTAGTCACACCGAACGCTTTCCTGACGCGGGTCGCACCGATCATTCGCACGGAGCAATTCATCGAAGCGGTGTTGCCGCAGCCATGGGAATGCAAGCTTCTTTCGGTGGCGCGTTCAGAACCGTGCCTTCTGGTTCGTCGCCGGACATGGTCGGGAAATCAGGTGGCCTCGTCCGTGAGACTTCTTTACCCGGGCTCGCGGTATCGACTTCAAAGTTCTTTTTAAAATTTCTGGTTGAGCAAAGGTAGATCGGTCGGTCGGTTGGATTTTCGAAAATCACCGAAGAGGCTGATCGGGTAGACGTTCAGTGCCGCTGCTCACCCAATGGACTAGAAGTCATCTACTGAAAAGATGTTCTAAAATAATCGTATTTTTCAGGTCGCCATGGCTTGCGAAGCCGCGTCAACGATGAGATCAACCACTCCAGAAGAGAAAATATATCTCATAAACCGCGAAGTTATATCATGCCAAATCAGAAAAATTTCCCCGTTCCGCAAGCTCACTCCCGACGCCAGTTCCTGGGCCTATCCGCCACGGCGGTCGCCGCGGCTGGATTTGGGTTGACGTCTTCCGGGCTTTTCATTCCGTCTGCCGCACGGGCGCAGGACGCAGGCCCACGCAAGGGTGGCCATCTCGTCATAGCGATGCACTCCGCTTCGAGTTCCGATCACCTTGATCCGGCATCCTACACCATGGCCTATATGTATACCGTGGGCTTCCAGCTTTTTAATACGCTCTTGGAGCTTGGGCCGGATGGAAAGCTGACGAGCGCTTTGGTAGAGACCTGGGAACCTGCTAATCCGGACGCTAGCAAATGGGTATTCCGTTTGCGGCGAGGCGTGACGTTCCACAATGGCAAGGAATTAACCGCCAAGGACGTCGTTTACTCACTTAATCATCATCGCGGCGAGGACACTAAGTCGGGTGGTAAGGGTGTGCTGCTGGCTGTAAGCGATATTGTGGCATCGGACACCTATGAGATTACAGTTACCCTGACAGCCGGCAATGTAGACTTCCCGTCTGCGTTTCTTGACTACCATCTGGGGATTGGCCCTGAGGGAGAGGATTTCGACAAGGGTATCGGGACCGGTGCATTTGTTCTTGAGGATTTCCAACCGGGTGTGCGCGCGCTGACACGACGTAATCCGAACTACTGGCACCCGGACCGGGCCAATGTTGATTCCGTTGAAACAATTGCGATGGATGATGCAACCGCGCGCGCTGCCGCCCTGATGAGCGGTCAGGCACATATCATCAATGCCGTCGAGCCTCGTATTGTCAGCCGTTTGACAACCCGGCCAGACATCCAGATTCTTCGCACGCCTGAGAACTCGATGTATTGCTTCCCGATGCGCACAGACTCGGAGCTTCTTAAGAACAATGACCTCCGTCTTGCCCTGAAATATGCGATTGACCGAGAGGAGCTCCAGAAAAGCCTGCTCGTAGGCACAGGCGCGATTGGTAACGACCATCCTATTCCGTCTTGGAACCCGCTTTATTCAAAGGATGTGCCACAGCGTGCATATGATCCGGAGAAGGCGTCTTTCCATCTGAAAAAGTCCGGTTTCTCTGGCTCCATCCCGCTCAGCGTTTCTGATAATGGCTTCACCGGTTCAGCCGATGCTGCGCAACTGTATCAGGCTTCCGCCGCGAAGGCTGGCATTACGATCGATGTCGAGCGTGTGCCATCGGACGGTTACTGGGATGAGGTCTGGCTGAAAAAGCCATTTGTTGCATCCAATTGGTCCGTGAGGCCGACAGCCGACGCTATGCTTTCCATGCTGCTTCAGAGCGATGCGCCCTGGAATGAAACAGGTTGGAAGAACGAGACCTTCGATAAATTGCTGGCAACATCGCGCGTTGAGCTCGACGAGACAAAACGCAAGCAGATCTATCATGATATGCAGGTCCTGATCGTTGAAGAGGGTGGCGAGTTGATCCCTGTCTTCACCGACAATCTCGCCGCGGCAAACGGCAAGGTGAAGGGATATGTTTCCATTCCCGGTGGCGGCGACATGAGTGGCTATCGCCTTGCGGAAAAGGTCTGGCTCGAAGAATAAGCCTTATTTTCCTTCAAGACATGGAAATGGCAGCGATGACCATATAGACGGTTTATCGCTGCCATTTCGTTATAACTTGCAGGCGGAAAAAATGCCAAATCTTGCAAGACCTGACACCGGACTGTGATGACACAAAAGCCAATACAGACAGCGCAACGCGCTCAGATCGCCCAGTTTACATTGCGACAGGCTGCGGCGCGCATCTGGCAAAGCAGCGGATTGCTGTCGATGATTGTCCGCCGGCTACTTTTGGGGATTTTGCTGCTTTGGGCGACGTCTGTCGTAATATTTGCGGGAACGCAGATATTACCCGGTGATGTCGCGACAGCAATGCTTGGTCAGCAAGCGACGCCTCAGGCGGTGGAGAGCATCCGTAAAGAGCTTGGCTTGGAGAGGCCTGCTATCCAACGCTATAGCGAATGGCTGGGGAATGCTGTTCAGGGTGACCTCGGACGTAGCTATTCAAACAGACAGGACATCGCAAAAAGCATCGCGCCTCGCTTAAGCAATACGTTGTATCTGGCTTCTGTCTCTGCGCTGTTTGCCATTCCATTGGCGCTTATACTCGGCATCATTTCCGTGCTGTATGCGGGGCGGGCTGTAGACAGAACGATTGCAGTGGCAACTCTCGGGACGATTTCGCTGCCAGAGTTTTTCGTCGCCTACATATTGATCGCTTATCTGGCGGTCTCGCTTGGGCTTTTGCCGTCGAGTGCCTTGGTGACATCATCGATGAGTGGCTGGCAAAGGTTGGTTGCGGTATCGCTTCCCTGTATGACGCTGGTGATTGCTGTGACAGGGCACATGGCGAGAATGACACGTGCCTCTCTCATGGCTGTTATGTCTTCACCTTATATCGAGACTGCGCAGTTAAAAGGCTTGCCGCGGTGGCAAATTCTTTTGAAACATGCCTTGCCCAACGCCTTGTCGCCCGTGGTCAACGTCATTGCATTGAACCTGGCATATCTCGTCGTCGGTGTCGTCGTTGTCGAGGTTATTTTCGTTTATCCAGGCATGGGACAATACATGGTCGACCACGTCGCCAAACGTGACGTCCCCGTAGTGCAAGCATGCGGCCTTATCTTTGCTGCCGTTTATATCGGACTGAATATCATTGCCGATGTAATGGTCATGCTCACCAATCCAAGATTAAGGCATCCGCGATGAGACAAAGGACAACTTCACGTCTTCTCGCGGTCATCGGCTTTGGCGGCGTCGCATTCTTTCTTTTCATTGCGGTTTTCGCAAACGTCATTGCTCCGCATCCCATATCGGAAATTGTTGGCGGCGTATGGGAAGGCCCGTCGACGCAGGCTCTTCTTGGTACAGACAACATAGGTCGAGATCTTTTGTCCCGGGTTATCTGGGGAACCAGACTGACCTTGTCCATCGCGGGGGCAGCAACCATTCTTGCGTTTGCATTCGGCGTGCCGTTGGGCTTCCTGGCCGCCCTTTCGGGTGGGTGGCGGGATCAGGTGTTATCGCGCACAAATGATCTGCTGATGGCGATACCGACGCTAATTTTCGCTCTGGTGGTTCTGGCTGTGTTGCCCAAGAATGTGTTCGTGTTGATCTCTGTAATGGCTGTGCTGGAGGCCACACGCGTGTTCCGGGTCAGTCGCGCAATTGCCTCCGACCTTGTTGTGCTAGACTATGTAGAGATTGCGCGCCTGCGCGGCGAAAGCAAAGTGTGGATCATCTTTAACGAGATACTTCCCAACGCTATTTCTCCTTTGTTGGCAGAGTTGGGCCTACGTTTCGTCTTCGCCATCCTGTTTTTGTCGACGCTGTCATTTCTCGGCCTTGGTGTTCAGCCCCCGGTGGCTGATTGGGGAAGTCTGGTTAAAGAAAACAAGGATGGTTTGATGTTCGGCGTGTTTGCGGCGCTCATCCCAGGAGCTACCATCGCGATATTGGCTATCAGCATCAACTTCATTGTTGACTGGATTGGGCAGCGCAAGCGCGGCGTAATGAGAGGCGTCAAAAAGGATGACTGAAATCGCGCTTGAAATTACCGATCTCGAAATCAGATCGGTTGAAGGCATTGTTGTCGACCGTATCGGTTTGCGTCTTCAGAAGGGGCGCGTTCTTGGCCTCATCGGTGAATCCGGTGCTGGCAAATCCACCATCGGTCTTGCGGCACTCGGCTATGTCCGCAATGGTCTTCATATCGCCAGCGGACATATTCTTCTCGACGGAAAAGACATTCTCGCTGCGGGAAAAGGACAAGAACTGCGCGGTTGCAAGGTCACATATGTGGCGCAATCGGCTGCAGCGGCCTTTAATCCTGCCCACAAATTGATCGACCAGGTCATTGAGGCAACCGTCTGGCATGGCGTGATGAAAAAGCCGGATGCACGCAAGCGGGCCATTGAACTCTTCGCAATGCTGGGGCTTCCCGATCCCGATCGTTTTGGTGAGCGATATCCCCATCAGGCATCCGGTGGTCAGCTTCAGCGCGCAATGACCGCTATGGCCCTTTGCCCGAATCCCGACTTGATCGTCTTCGACGAGCCGACGACCGCCCTTGATGTGACGACACAGATTGAAGTGCTTATCGCCATAAAAAACGCGATTGCGACGACTGGAACTGCTGCGCTTTACATCTCCCATGACCTGGCTGTCGTTGCGCAAGTTGCAGATCAGATGATGGTTCTTCGTCACGGGCGAATGGTTGAAGCGGGGCCAGCGGCGCACCTCCTTGAGGCACCTCAACAGGACTATACAAAACGACTATTGGGGGCCAGGCAGAACGAAACAGAGGAGCGATCATCAACCACTACTCTTCTTTCTGTGAAGAACGTATTTGCGGCCTATGACCCTTTAGTCCCTGTACTGAGTGATGTTTCTCTAGATGTTGAAAAAGGGCGTACAACGGCGATTGTCGGGGAATCGGGTTCGGGTAAGTCGACGCTTGCTCGGGTGGTCAGCGGCTTATTGAATGCGGCGGGTGAGATTCATTTCGAAGGGGTTCAACTCGCATCGCGCGTTGATGACCGCCCGAAGGACGTGTTACGCAACATACAGATGATCAGCCAGCTTCCAGATTTGGCACTTAATCCGAACCGGACAGTGGCTGACATTATCGGTCGTCCGCTTAAGTTTTATTTTGGCATGCGCGGCAAAGAGCGCCTCAAGGCTGTTGAAGAATTGCTCGAGCTTGTCGAGTTGTCACCAACTCTTCAGGCCCGTTATCCGACAGACCTTTCGGGCGGACAAAAGCAGCGGGTTTGTATTGCTCGCGCTTTGGCTGCACGTCCCAAACTCATGCTGTGTGACGAGCCAACCTCTGCACTTGATCCACTGGTGGCAGAGGGAATTCTCGATTTGCTGCGGCGTGTGCAGGCGGAAAACGGCACGTCATATCTGTTTGTAACCCATGATTTGGCGATTGTGCGCGCAATCGCAGATAAGGTCGCGGTCATGCATAAGGGACGGGTGGTTCGTTACGGACAGAAGGCAGATGTGCTGAGCCCGCCATTTGACGATTATACCGGCAAACTTCTCGCATCCGTTCCCCAAATGGCGACGGGGTGGCTCGACAGCGTCGTTGCTGCACGGCAGAGCCTCTAGAAATTTTGATACTGAAAAGGACATTTCGCCATGAGCAAGAAGACAATTATTCTGGACGGAGGCATGGGCCGTGAGCTGGAACGTGTTGGCGCACCATTCCGGCAACCGGAGTGGTCGGCACTGGCACTTATCGAAGGGCCTGAATATGTTCGTAAAGTCCATGACGAATATATTGCAGCTGGCGCGGACGTAATCACGACCAACAGCTATGCCGTTGTTCCTTTTCATATTGGTGAAGATCGCTTTGCCAAAGACGGGCGTACGCTTGCAGCTCTTTCTGGCACTCTGGCGCGTGAAGCCGCCGATGCCGCGCCGCGCAGTGTAAGGGTTGCTGGTTCGCTTCCACCTGTCTTTGGCTCCTACCAGCCTGAACTTTTTGATCCGGCGCGTGCCGGTGAACTGCTCGGAGTACTGGTGGAAGCACTTGAGCCATCGGTGGACTTGTGGCTCACGGAAACGCAGAGCAGTCTTATCGAGGTAAAGGCGGCACATCAGGCCATTCGGCACACAGGCAAGCCGCTGTGGATTTCCTATACATTGCGCGACGATGTTTCTTCCGAAGAAATGGGAGAAGCGCAGCTCAGGTCTGGCGAAACAGTTGCGGACGGCGCCCGCCTTGCCGCAGAACTCGGTGCAGAAGCGCTTCTGTTCAACTGCGCTATGCCAGAGGTCATGGATGCTGCCATTGCGGCCGCAAGCAAGGTCTTTTCGGATCTGGGCAAGGACATCCCTGTCGGAGTTTACGCCAATGCGTTCCCATCACAACAGGGTGATGAAGAAGCAAACGCAACGGTGACAGAAGTTCGTGCTGATCTCGATCCAGAATCTTACGGCAACTGGGCGAAGCGTTGGGTCAATAACGGCGCCTCAATCATTGGCGGCTGCTGCGGCATCGGCACCAACCACATTCATGCTCTTTCAACACGGTATCTTTGCAATTAAAGCAAACGCATAATTGAAGGGCGGCCTATCTGGCCGCCCCTTAGTCTCTCAAGACAAGATACGCGCAGCCGTCAGTGACAACGCCACGACGCCGTTGGCAATGCACCGTTCATCCGGCTGGTAATCCGAGTTGTGCAGCTTGTCGTGGCGGCCCTCCTGAGACGCTCCGATGCCAAGCTGGAATGATGGTACCTTTTCCGCGACCAGAGCGAAGTCTTCGGAACCCAGGCTGGCTTGGCGCTTGAACATCACGTCGCCATATCGCTCGTGGATGGCGGCTGTTGTTGCCTCGATCAAAAATGGGTCCGACACCATTGATGGGACGCCGCGCACGTAATTGACCTCGGTTTTGACACGCATAGAGGCTTCCAACCCAGCGCATATACGGCGCACGGCTGCCTCAATGACATCCCGGGTGCCTGGATCCTGGCAACGAACCGTCCCCATGATCATTACTGAATCTGGAATGATATTGTGAGTGTTGCCGCCATGAATAGCACCGACGGTCAAAACCGCGGTGTGCATGGGATCAACTTCACGCGAAACAATGGTCTGCAGCTGAAGTACGAGCTGAGCCGTAGCGACAATTGGATCGACGGCATGATGAGGCCGTGCAGCATGGCCGGATTGTGCGTGCACTGTTATTTCGAACTCGTCAGACGAGCCATTGGCAATGCCTTCAACAAAACTGAAGGTGCCGGTTGGTTCATCCGGATGATTGTGGAAACCAAGGGCCAAGTCGACACCATCGAGGATGCCGTCGGCAATCATGGCACGCGCGCCACTTTCCTGCGTTTCTTCTGCAGGCTGGAACATCAGTTTTACATTGCCTGCAAGATGCGGCGCGATTGTTTTCAATACACTGCCGATGCCAATCAAGGTTGCGGTATGCAGATCATGGCCGCAGGCGTGCATCTTGCCTTCGTAGACGCTGGCAAAGGGTAGGCCGGTCTGCTCTTCAATAGGCAAGGCATCCATGTCCGCACGAATAACAAGGGTCTTGCCAGGGCGACCACCTTTGATAAATCCGACAACACCGGTTCGTCCTACGCCTGTTTGATGTTCGATGCCAAGGCGTTCAAGCTCTTGCGCCACGACATTGGCCGTACGTGTAACGTCAAAACCCGTTTCTGGATGTGCGTGGATATCCCGACGTATCTCGATCAACTGCGGCTCGATTTGGTCTGTGAGGTCCTGAACGACGGATACGAGGTCGTTAATCCGAGCAACATCAGGGGGCGAGACTTTCGTCATGGTCTTTCCAATCAGGCTATGGCGACGTTATCGACAACGTCGGTTTTGTAAGCCCTCGCCATATCAGGATTTTTTCTCTCTAGACAGAGTTTGGCGTGTAAGTTTCTCTTCAAAAAAATTGCTGAGCGTTATGCGTTGAGGCGCGCTTGCGCGCGCCTCCATTATTGTCGTTCCATTCTTAGCCAAACATGCTCAGCGATTTTGTTGTCTCAGACGGGCTCTGGGGCTTGTCGTCCTGTTCTTCAGCATGTTTGTGCTGCACAAGTGCACGGTTTCCGGTGAGCTTGCGAACAAGTACGTAGAACACCGGTGTCATGAAGATACCGAAGAACGTTACCCCGATCATACCCGAGAACACTGCAACGCCCATGGCAGCGCGCATCTCGGCACCTGCGCCAGTGGAGATGACCAGAGGCACCACGCCCATGATGAAGGCGAGCGATGTCATCAAAATAGGACGCAGGCGCAGACGGCTGGCTTCGATTGCCGCAGCAACCGGTGTTTTGCCCTCAAACTCAAGTTCCCGGGCAAATTCCACGATCAGGATCGCATTCTTTGCCGATAGTCCCACAAGAACGATTAGTCCTATCTGGGTGAAGATGTTGTTGTCACCGCCGGTCAGCCACACGCCGGTCAATGCGGCCAGGACACCCATGGGTACGATCATGATGATCGCCAGTGGAAGTGTCAGACTTTCATATTGTGCGGCCAGCACCAGATAGACCAACAGAAGTGCTAGCGGGAAGACGAGGAAGCCTGAGCTTCCAGCCAGGATCTGCTGGTAGGTGAGGTCGGTCCATTCGTAGTCAATGCCGGAAGGCAGTGTTTCAGCGGCTATGCGTTCAATCGCGGCCTGTGCTTCACCAGATGAGAAGCCTGGGGCTGGACCACCATTGATATCGGCCGAGAGGAAGCCGTTATAACGGTTTGTACGTTCCGGACCGGTTGTGGCATCCACCTTCAGCAGAGCTGACAGGGGGATCATTTCGCCGCTTGCCGAGCGTACCTTCAGCTGGCCGATATCCTCGGACTGCGAGCGGAACTTGGCATCAGCCTGCACCCGCACGCTGTAAGTACGGCCAAACGCGTTGAAGTCGTTGACGTAGAGTGAGCCCAGATAGATCTGCAGGGTTTCGAAAACGTCAGTGACTGATACGCCAAGCTGTTCTGCCTTGGCACGATCTAAGTCCGCGTAAAGCTGCGGCACATTGATCTGGTAGCTTGAGAACAAACCAGCCAGTTCCGGAGCCTGATAGGCCTTGGCAAGGAATGCCTTGTTGGCTTCATCAAGTGCCTGGTAACCGAAGCCAGCCCGGTCTTCGAGTTGCAGTTTGAAGCCACCTGTTGTGCCAAGGCCGTTGACCGGTGGTGGCGGGAACATGGCGATAAATGCATCCTGGATTGCGCCGAATTTCTGGTTGAGCGACATGGCAATCGCACCGCCGGAAAGATCGGCCGTCTTGCGCTCCTCAAACGGGCTCAAGGCAACAAACACTACGCCTGCATTCGAGCTGTTGGTAAAGCCGTTGATCGACAAGCCGGGGAAGGCAATGGCGTGTTCGACGCCTGGCTGTGCCAAGGCAATCTCACTCATGCGCTTAATGACGTCTTCTGTGCGGTCAAGGCTGGCAGCGTCAGGTAACTGGGCAAAGCCAATCAGATACTGCTTGTCCTGTGCGGGCACGAAGCCACCGGGCACGGCATTGAAGATGCCGTAGGTTGCACCGGCCAGCGCCATGTAGACAAACATGACGACACTCTTGCGTGACAGCAAGCCACCAACGCTGCGACCGTAACCATTGGACGCAGCACCAAAGCCACGGTTGAACAGGCGGAAGAAACCACCGAACACCTTGTCCATGCCACGTGTCAGCCAGTCTTTTGGAGCGTGGTGCCCCTTGAGCAACAAGGCAGCCAGAGCTGGAGACAATGTCAGGGAATTGATAGCCGAGATAACCGTTGAAATGGCGATGGTCAGCGCAAACTGGCGATAGAACTGGCCAGAAAGACCAGAGATAAACGCCAGTGGCACAAACACCGCAACGAGAACCAGTGCAATCGCAATGATCGGACCGGACACTTCCTTCATGGCGCGGTAGGTTGCCTCGCGTGGAGACAGTCCGTTTTCGATGTTACGTTCGACGTTTTCGACCACAACGATGGCATCGTCCACCACAATGCCGATTGCCAGCACAAGCCCGAACAGACTTAGTGCGTTAATCGAGAAGCCAAAGACATACATGACCGCAAAAGTCCCGATGATTGAAACCGGAACGGCAATCAGCGGGATGATCGAGGCGCGCCATGTCTGCAGGAACAGGATCACGACGACCACTACAAGCGCAACGGCTTCCAGCAGCGTATCAATAACCTTGTCGATGGACGAGCGGACAAACTGTGTGGTGTCGTAGACGATTTCGTACTTCACGCCGTCAGGCATTGCCTTTTGCAGTTCTGTCATGGTGGCAGAAACGCTGTCGGAAATGGCAATGGCGTTGGAGCCGGGAGCCTGGAAAACGGGAATGGCAACGGCAGATTCACCGTCCAGCAATGAGCGCAGTGAATAGTCGGAAGCACCGAGTTCAACGCGAGCAACATCCCGCAGACGAGTGATCGCACCGTTTGAGCCGCTCTTGACGATGATATTGCCAAATTCTTCCGGCGTGCTCAGACGGCCCTGTGCATTGACATTGAGCTGCATGTCGATGCCAGACAGGTTGGGTGAAGCGCCGATAATACCAGCGGCTGCCTGCACGTTCTGGGAACGGATGGCATTGGTGATGTCCGCGGCGGCAAGACCATGTTCTGCTGCCTTTTGCGGGTCGAGCCAGATGCGCATGGAGTAGTCGCCCGCGCCGAAGATCTGTACCTGACCAACACCTTCGATGCGTGCCAGCCGGTCCTTGATGTTCAAAACGGCATAGTTACGCAGGTACGTCAGGTCGTAACGATCACCTGGCGAAACCAGGTGGATCACCATCATCAGATCGGGAGAGCTTTTGACGGTTGTTACGCCAAGGCTGCGTACCTCTGAAGGCAAGCGGGGTTCAGCCTGCGAAACACGGTTCTGCACCAACTGTTGTGCCTTGTCGGGATCGGTGCCTAGCTTGAAGGTGACTGTCAGCGTCATCACGCCGTCAGACGTGGCCTGGCTAGACATGTACAGCATGTCTTCGACGCCGTTGATCTGTTCTTCAAGCGGTGTTGCCACCGTTTCGGCAATGACCTTGGGATTGGCGCCAGGGTAGGTGGCGCGCACGACGATCGATGGTGGCACGACTTCCGGATATTCGGAAATTGGCAGAGCGCGCATACCAAGCAGGCCCGCTACCACGATCAGTACCGACAGAACGGCGGCGAAGACCGGTCGATCGACAAAAAATCTGGAGATGTTCATAACAAAGTCCTCTCCGGTTAAATTCTGGATACAGAGAGCCGTTTCGGTGGCACCGGACCACCAAATGGCGAATTTTTTGGGATGATTGGGCGAGGCGGGTCAGGCCCGCCTTTGCCCTTTGGTTATTGTGATGCTGCGACGGTCTCTTCGGCCTGTGGCGCAATGGTGGCGCCGGGGCGAATCCGCTGCAGGCCATTCACGACGATCGTGTCACCGGCGGAAAGACCGCTTTCGATGATGCGTGCGCCTTCGGCTGCCCCACCCGGCTTGACCTGGCGGTAGCTGACCTTGTTTTCACTGTCGACAATAAAGACGAACTTCTTGTCCTGATCTGTTCCGATGGCGCGGTCGCTGATGACGATATGGTTTTCAGCCTTTGGCTGACCCATGCGGACACGAACGAACTGGCCGGGGATCAGGCGACCATCGGGATTGTCGAAGATGGCGCGCACACCAATTGTGCCACTGGCTGCATCGACCTGGTTATCAACGAGGTGCAGCGTACCCTTGATCGGTGTTCCCTCATCGGCGAGCGTACCGGCCTCGACGGGGATTTGTTCAAGCGCAGGGATTGCCGAAGCGGAAACAGGCAGTTGCGACAGCGCCTTTGCGACCATTTCTTCGCTGGCATTAAAGCTGGCATAGATCGGATCGACGGATACCAGTGTGGTCAAGGCCGGTGCAGCAGAACCGGCAGCAACCAGGTTGCCAACGGTGATTTCAAGTTTGCCGACCTTGCCGGAAACAGGTGCGCGGATTTCGGTGTAACCGAGGTCAATTTGCGCGGTCGTCAATGCAGCACGGGCGGCGCGCAGTTGCGCTTCGGCTTCGGCGAATGCCCCCTGACGCTGGTCCATGTCACTTTGTGAAATGGTGCGGTTATCCGACAGTCTTCGACCACGCTCGAGTTCTGTACGAGCCAGACCAATCTTTGCCTCGGCTGCTGCAACCTGTGCTTCGGCGCCCGCCAGAGTTGCCTGGAATGGTGCCGGATCGATTGTGAAGAGGGCATCGCCCGCCTTGACGAGGGCACCTTCGCGGAAATGAACCGATTGCACCTGACCGGCGACGCGTGAGCGTATTTGCACACGTTCTACTGCTTCCAAACGTCCGGAAAATTCTTCCCAACGCATGACATCACGGCTTTGTACCGTTGCCACTGTCACCGGAATTGCTGGTGCTTCGGCAGGTGTCGAGGCCGCAGTTGCATTGGTCTGCGTGCTCATTTCAAAAAGTAAAGCTGCGGCTGCAACGGACACAGCAAGGCTTATGCCGGCACCCGTCAGGGCCCAGCGCTTGTTTTTCAGCGTCATGGGTTTCTCCTTGGCCCTGCGTCAGGGCCGATCAGTGATATGAAAATGCTGTTTTAATGTTTCAGTTCTGCAATAAAGGCGTTGAATTCGGTACAGACGGTTGGCAACCACTGACCTCCTCCTCCGCGATAAAGTTCCGTCCAGCCTTCGCCAGCGGGGAATACATGTTGTCTTACAAAAGTGCCCGCGTCACGCAGCCTGTCGGCATAATTGACGGTCTCATCCCGTAGCGGGTCGTCCTCGGCAGTGAACACCAGCGCTGGCGCGACCTTGCTGAGCCGTGTGCACTGGCAAGGAGCAGCATAAGGATGGAAAAAGCCACACGCTTTTGCCAGATAGTGACTCCACCCATCAGCCCAGCGTTGTCGCATGCCGATGCTGTCGGCATTGCGGAATGACGCTGTTGCCATCATCGGATCAATCATAGGAGAGAGCAGGATCTGTCCTGTCAGTTCTCCGGGCATGCGGTCGCGTGCCTTGAGCGCTAGTCCTGCTGCGACATTGCCGCCGGCCTCTTCACCAGCCACAAACAGCTGAGACTTTGCACCGCCATATTGTTTCCGGTGGTTGTAAAGACAGTTCAATGCCTCAAATGCGCAATCAATGGCCTGAGGAAACTCATTGTTCGACGGTGTAATATAATCCGCCTCGACAACGATCGCACCCGTTTCGGCCAACGCTCTCGCGACAGGCAGTTCCGGACATTGGCCGCTCTGTTCCTGAAACGAACCGCCACGCAGGTAAAGGATCAGCGGCGGTGTGCGTGAGACAGTCTCATTTTGATAAAGACGCACAGAGAGACAGGGGGTATCAGCCCCGCCAATCTCAATGTTTTTCCAATACGTCTTCATCGTGTTTTGTCCGGTTTGGGTAGTGACTCGCGCGCCACTTGCCATAAATCATGAAATGCATATTATTGTTCGGATAAAATCGATCAAGCATGCATAATTGAAAACACTATTCCAAAATTCGGAACAATAGAGCGAAAATGAAAGGATGTCGGCGTGGATCAGTTGTCGGCGATGCGTGTATTTGTGCGAGTTGTTGAGACCGGCAACTTTTCCCGTGCTGCGGATTCGCTTAATATGCCCAAAACCACGGTCACGAACATGGTGCAGGGGTTGGAAGCGCATCTGCGTACAACGCTGCTGAACCGCACGACGCGACGGGTAATGCTGACGACGGATGGCGCCCTCTATTATGAACGCGCCATTCAGATCATCTCGGAAATTGACGAACTCGACGGCAGCCTTTCCAATGCGCAGGTCCAGCCCTCCGGGCGGTTGCGCGTAGAAATGGCAGGGGCCTTTGCCGACCTTGTGGTTATTCCCAACGTCTGCTCCTTTCACGAGAAATACCCGCTGATCAAGTTGGATCTGGGTGTCGGCGACCGATTGGTGGACTACATCGCCGAAAACGTTGATTGCGCTTTGCGGGTCGGTACGCCGCGAGACCAGTCGCTGATCGCACGCAAGGTTTCAGAACTGAGGCTGGCCTCTTACGTTGCACCACGCTATCTGGATAAATTCGGATCGCCGCAGCATCCGCAAGAGCTTGAAGATAAACATTTTTGTATCGGCTATCTGAACGCAGTGTCCGGGCAGATCATGACCATGGATTTCGAAAAAGACGGCCAGAAACTTGAGATCGCGCCCAACTACATCATGTCCGTCAATGACAGTCGAACCTATCTCAATGCCGCGGTTGCCGGAATGGGTGTGGCACAGCTTGCACCCTTCATGGCCGATGATGCCATAAAGCGCGGTGAGCTTTTGCCCGTCTTGTCCGATTGGGAACATGAAAGCTTGCCGATTTATATCGTCTATCCACAGACACGCCATGTGACGAACAAGGTAAGGGTATTCGTCGACTGGCTGGCACGGCTGATGCACAATCTTGATGTAAAGACTCCAGCCTGATCGCTGTGTCTCAGGCCCGCTCGCCGTTTTCCGCATAAATGCGGGCATAGGCTGCGAGGATGAAACGTTCAGCCTGGAGGAGATATTTTTCCAGGCTCTCAGCTGCGGTGGCCGCGGCTCCGCGCTCCAATTGGCTAAGGATCGTCTGATTCTGGTCGATATAGGGTCCGTGCAAATACTCAGGATCACGCAACAAGCCAAAGACCAGGCGCAGCTCCAGCGATATCTGGCCATAAAATGCGGTCAGGCGCGGGCTGTCTGCCAATTGCACGATTGCTGAGTGAAAAGCGATGTCAGCGCTACCGACGCCTAGCCATTCACCTGCTTCACGGTGGCGTTTGGCGGTTTCGACGGCTTCGCGCATGACTGAAACGCTCGGGTGGCGCGGATGGGCCTGCGCCAATGCCGGACACTCGATAAAACGTCTGACGCGGTAAATGTCGATAATTGTCGACATGCTGGGTGTTGAAACGAATACGCCGCGGTTGGCTTCGTAACGCAGCAGGCCTTCTTTGGTCAGCAGTCTGAAAACTTCGCGCAAGGTGTTGCGCGACACCTGCAGCTCCTCGCCCAGCGCAATTTCCGAAAGATGGCTGCCGGGCGGCAGGGTGCCGGATACAACGCGTTCGCGTATGCGGGACGCGGTGGTTTCCGCGAGCGTTTGCACTGGCTCTGTCGAGGCCGCCGTTGTGCTCACGGATTTCGCCTTCTTCATCTGCGTTCCCAACATGTTGGTGTCTTTCTGCGCTTCAGGAAAGGGCCGACTATGACGGCAACGATATTGATGAAGCGCGCGCAATCTATGCGCCGTGGTGCGAGGCTTCAAGCGAGATAAGTGCTATAATGGCTGCTAAGACAAGAAAAAATAACCTGCAACACAAAATAAGTGCTTATTTTATGTGCATAATTTTATTTTTTGTAGGTTGATAATGAAAGATTGTTCAACAGTATAGACATGATTGTTGCCCTTTGCTAGATTTTGCTGATGGTTGACCCCGCAGGTGGTCGGCTTTTTGCCATTCTCCGCTCTCGATGGGTTATTGATGCTGACATTCGATCTGAACAGCGATCTCGGTGAAAGTTTTGGTCCCTGGGCGATGGGAGATGACGTGGCGATGCTGGACATTGTCAGCAGCGCCAATGTCGCCTGCGGCTTCCATGCCGGTGATCCGGCCGGAATTTTGCGGACGTTGCAACAGGCGAAAGCCAAAGGCGTCGTGATCGGCGCTCACGTCGGTTACCGCGACCTCGCAGGTTTTGGTCGACGCAATATGGACCCGACAAGCGAAGAACTGGTTGGCGATGTCATCTATCAGATTGGTGCGTTGAAGGGCCTTGCGACCGCCGCCGGTACCCGTGTCGATTATGTGAAGCCACACGGCGCGCTTTATAACACGATTGCCTTTGATGAACGTCAGGCGGCTGATGTGATCAAGGCAATTCTCAGTGTTGATCCCGGACTTGTGTTGATGGCGCTTGCTGGCTCCCCCTTGATCGAGCAGGCGCGTGTCGCGGGCCTTCGCGTTGTCGCAGAAGCTTTTGCCGATCGTGCCTATACTGCCGACGGAAAGCTTGTGTCGCGCCGCGAAAAAGGTGCCGTCCTGCATGATCCTGACGTGGTGGCGCAACGCATGTTGCGACTTGTGCGTGAGGGTGTTGTTCAGTCCATCGCTGGAACTGACGCTCGGGTCGAGGCGCAGTCGATCTGCGTGCACGGCGATAGCCCGGATGCAGTCTCGATGGCAGCCCGCCTGAGTGCCGTGTTTGCGGAAGAAGGCGTATCCATCCGGTCCTTCGTCGCGGAAGGACACGCCTGATATGACACTCGCAGCCTCATCTTTTGCTGTTACCGTGCCGTCGCTACGGGTTTTGCCGTTGCGTCCCGGTGCGTTGCTGTTGGAGTTGGTTGGGCTGGACGAAACGCTGTCGCTTTATGATGCCTTCCAGCAATCACCTGTGCCAGGTGTTCTGGAAATCGTGCCCGCTGCGCGGACCCTGATGATCTCTTTCGATCCACTCAGCCTCGACCAGGCCGAGTTGCTGCAAGCCGTTGCCGCGCGGTTGGGCAAAAAGCGCAGTATTGGAGTGGCCGAAACAGTCGATATCCCCGTCCATTATGATGGCGAAGATATCGCTGATGTTGCCGAGCTGCTGGGATGCTCCGCGTCTGAACTCATCAGGCGCCACACTGAAGCGGAATATACCGTTGCCTTTACCGGCTTTGCACCGGGTTTTGCCTATCTTTCCGCGCCGGGAGCAGAGCTTGTCGTTCCCCGTCGCAAATCACCCCGTACAGTTGTGCCCGCCGGTTCCGTCGGCCTTGCCGGTGAATTCAGCGGTGTTTACCCCAAGGCTAGCCCCGGTGGCTGGCAGTTGATTGGTAGAACACCACTGGCGATGTTCGATCTTGCCCGTGACCCCGCAACGCTTTTGCGTCCTGGCCTGCGTGTTCGTTTCCACGACATTGCTCGCTCCAGCATGCACGCGGTTGAAACGCCAGCTGTTGTTGCGGAGCCTGTCGCACGTGTTTCGTCCGATATTCGAAACGGCATCGAAATCTTGAGCTCCGGTCTGCCGGTTCTGGTGCAAGATTTGGGGCGGGCCCATATGGCAGCGCAGGGGGTCAGCCTGTCCGGAGCGCTTGATCATGGAAATTTCAAGCTCGCAAACCGCATTGTTGGCAATCGTCCCGGCACACCGGCACTGGAAATCGCACCGGCCGGCTTCTCCTTCAAGGCGATTGGACGCGGTGTCATGGCCTTTACGGGCGCACCGGCTGCTCTGTCTGTGATCAATTCAAACGGCGCTGTTGCCAGCGTAGATTTCAATACGCCCGTTGCGTTGGATGATGGCGATGTGGTTGCTCTTCAGTCTCCGCTAAGCGGTACGCGCTCTTATCTTGCGATGCGTGGCGGCTTTGTCGTCGAGCCTGTGCTGGGCAGTGTGGCAACCGATACGCTGGCGCAGATTGGTTCTTTGGCACTTGATGCCGGTACACAGGTGGCTGTTAATTCTCAAAACGTAAAAACCCCAGTGCTGCCGGGTGAGCAACCCGCTTTTGCCATGCCGAAAGCCGACGAGATCGTGACGCTGGATATTTATCTGGGGCCACGCACCGACTGGTTTACCAATGAGGCGGTGGAAAGTTTCCTTTCGCAGAGCTGGCAGGTGACACCACAATCCAGCCGCGTCGGCATTCGTCTGTCGGGCGAACCGCTTGAGCGCCTAAACCGCAATGAATTGCCGAGCGAAGCAACACTTCGCGGTGCATTGCAGGTGCCTGCCAGCGGGCAGCCGGTGCTTTTCCTGTCCGATCATCCGCTGACGGGCGGTTATCCCGTCATAGCCAATGTTGCGGCTCATCACCTTGATCTGGCAGGTCAGATACCTGTTGGCGCTCATATCCGTTTTAATGCCCTGAATGCTTTTACGCATATCGATTTCGTTGCGAGTGATCCCCGATGAAAAAAGTCCTGATTGCCAATCGCGGTGAAATTGCTGTTCGCGTCATTCGTGCCTGTAAGGATTACGGTCTTCGCGCGGTGGCGGTATATGCCGATGCGGATGCTGACGCATGTTTCGTCAAAAAAGCCGATGAAGCCTATGCGCTGAAAGGTGTGACGGCCGCTGAGACCTATCTCGATATCGCCAAGCTGATTGATGTCGCAAAGCGTAGCGGCGCAGATGCCGTACACCCTGGTTATGGTTTTCTCTCGGAGCGTTCCGAATTTGCCCGCGCAGTTATCGATGCAGGCCTGATCTGGATTGGTCCCGATCCTGAGGTCATCGAAGTGCTTGGCGACAAGCTTTCGGCACGCCGTATCGCACAAAGTGTGGGTGCGCCGCTGGTTGCCGGCAGTGATGGTGCAATTGAAACGGCGTCTGAGGCGCTTGCTTTTGCTAAACAACATGGCGTTCCAATTGCCATCAAGGCTGCCCATGGCGGCGGCGGACGTGGTCTGAAAATCGCTCGCCATCTGGACGAAGTCGAAGAGCTGTTTGAGTCAGCGACACGTGAAGCGGTGGCGGCATTTGGCCGTGGTGAGTGTTTCATCGAACGCTTTCTGGACAAGCCGCGCCATATCGAGGCACAAATTCTTGCCGATCGTAGCGGCAATGTGGTCGTCGTCGGCACACGCGACTGTTCGCTGCAGCGCCGCAACCAGAAGCTGGTCGAGGAAGCGCCTGCACCGTTCCTTTCCGACGTGCAGCGTCAGGCCATCCATAAAGCTGCCCGGGATATCTGCGCAGAAGCAGGTTACACCGGCGCTGGCACTGTGGAGTTTCTGCTGAGCGTCGACGGTGTCATTTCTTTCCTTGAGGTCAATACCCGTCTTCAGGTGGAACATCCGGTGACCGAAGAAACAACCGGAATTGATCTTGTCATAGAGCAGTTTCGCATTGCCGAAGGCAAAACGCTGTCGTTTACACAGACACCGGAACCGCGTGGTCACGCCATCGAGTTTCGTATCAACGTGGAAGACCCTGGTCGTGGCTTCTTACCATCCGCCGGTCGTATCACCCGTTTTGAAGCGCCTGCCGGTCCGGGTGTCCGTCTGGACAGCGGCGCGAACAATGGATGCGATGTGCCGCCTATGTTCGATTCCCTTGTGGCAAAACTCATCGTCTGGGGCAGAGATCGTGAGCAGGCAATTCTGCGTGCGCGTCGCGCACTTGGTGAGTTCGTCATCGAAGGTGTGCCATCGACCCTGCCGTTCCACCGTGCAGTCATGCAGGAAAATGACTTTGCGGGCGCCGACTTTAAGGTTCATACTCGCTGGATCGAGACTGATTTCGCAGCTGTGCTTGAACAGGCTGCACGCCCGGCACAACAGGGCAACGCTGCCCTGCTGCGCGGTGTTGCCGAGATTGACGGCAAGCGTGTCGAGATTGGCCTGCCGGAGAGTTTCTTGCGACTTTTCGGGCAGGCTCACATGACACCGGCAGACGCCACAGCGGACGTCGCGGCAGATGAAAATGCATTGCGTGCGCCACTCGCCGGAATGCTTGCCCACTGGCGCATTGAAAACGGTGCAGAAGTCGAAAAAGGCCAGGTTATTGCGATGATGGATGCCATGAAAATGGAAACGGCCATCTCTGCACATCGTTCTGGTGTCATAACGCTGCTCGCCGAAGCCGGTACATTCCAGCAGGCGGCAAATGTCATTGCGCGCATCGACCCGATTGAAACGGGCGCATCTTCCCATAACGCCGGACAGGCCAAGCCGGAGACAAAGGCATGACCAATTCCCCGATCGCTCAGCGACCGCTGCTTGCAGTCAACAACTTAAGTGTCAGCTTTGGTGGACGCCGGGTCGTTGACGACCTTTCATTCAAGGTGGAAGCCGGCCGCACGGTTGCTGTTGTGGGTGAGTCCGGCTCCGGTAAATCCGTAACCTCTTTGTCGACCATGCGATTGGCCGACATGATGGGTGCGAAGTTCGACACCGGTAGCATTCTGTTTGACGATAGAGATCTGCTGAAACTGACCCAGAAGGAAATGCGCTCCATCCGTGGCAAGGAAATTGCCATGATCTTCCAGGAACCTATGACCTCCCTGAACCCGGTTTTCACCATCGGTGACCAGGTATGTGAAGTGCTGATCCTGCACGAAAAGATCGGCAAGGCTGAAGCACGAAAAAAAGCCCAGGAACTGCTGGAAATGGTGCGCCTGCCGGATGCCGGAGAGCTTCTGGACCGTTATCCGCACCAGTTGTCCGGTGGCATGCGCCAGCGCGTGATGATTGCCATTGCATTGGCCTGTCGTCCCCGGCTGTTGATCGCCGATGAACCAACGACGGCGCTAGACGTGACCATTCAGGCGCAAATCCTCAACATCATGCGTGACCTGCAGCAGAAGCTCGGCATGGGCATGATCTTCATTACCCACGACATGGGAGTTGTCGCCGAAATGGCAGACGATGTTGTTGTCATGTGGAAGGGCAAGAAGGTTGAAGAAGGCCCGGTTGCCGAGATTTTCGCTAACCCGAAACACCCTTATACACGCTCCCTGCTGTCGGCTGTGCCACGTCTTGGCAGCATGACAGGCGAAGAGTTCCCGATCCGCAAGCCATTGACGGTGCTTGAGGACGGTGAGCCAAAGACAGTTGGCGAGGAACGTGTTCAGAACACGGTTCGCCGAGAGGGTGAACCTCTGCTGTCGGTGCGGGATCTGTTTGTGCGCTTCGATATCAAAAAGAACTGGTACGGCAAGGTGACGCATCGCTGCAGTGCCGTTTCCAAAGTATCGTTTGATATCCGTCCGGGTGAAACACTGGCGCTTGTCGGTGAATCCGGCTCCGGCAAATCGACAATCGGCCGCACGATCCAGCAGCTGCAGGCGTCACGTGCTGGCGAAATCTCCTTTGCCGGAAAACGCTACAGCGATATGTCGGCAGCCGAGCGTTTCTCCATGCGTCAAAAGGTGCAGTACATCTTTCAGGACCCGTTCGCCTCACTCGATCCGCGCAAGACCGTGGGCTTTTCGATTGCCGAGCCGATCAATACCCATCGTCTGATCCTGGGGACCAAAGAGGTGCGTCGCCGGGTCGATGAGTTGCTGGAGCGTGTTGGTCTCGATAGCTCATTCGCCAGCCGCTATCCGCACGAGTTTTCCGGCGGTCAGCGTCAGCGTGTCTGCATTGCCCGTGCACTGGCATCCGATCCGCAACTGATTATTGCCGATGAGGCGCTTTCGGCTCTCGATGTGTCCATTCAGGCGCAGATCATCAATCTGTTCATGGACCTTCAGGCAGAGCGCGGGTTGGCCTATCTGTTCATCAGCCATGACATGGCAGTGGTGGAGAAAATGAGCCACCGCGTTGCCGTGCTTTATCTTGGTCAGATCATGGAAATGGGCAGCCGCCAGCAAGTGTTTGAAACGCCTGCGCATGACTATACCCGCCGTCTCCTGTCAGCTGTGCCGGTTGCCGATCCGACCCGTGCCCGCAATACGGCGATGCTGGAAGGCGAAATCCCAAGTCCTATTCGTGCTGTGGGCAACGAACCAAAAATTCTCGAACGTGAGGAAATAAATCCGGGTCACTTCGTAGCAAAAAGTGCCTGAAAATAGCGATTAATCGCGTATCACTAAAAGGAAGAGGTACATGAAAATAATCAAATGGGGAATAAGTGCTACTTTCATGGCGCTGGCTCTTGCTTCGGCGCAGCCAGCCGCTGCCGCTGGGAAACTGACGGTTTCCTTGCAACAGGATCCGGGAAGCTGGGACCCGATCGACACGTTTCTGGTGGCATGGGCTTCCGTTTCTACCAACATTTTCGATGGTCTGACTTACCGTGGTCCTGACCTTAAAGTTGTTCCGGGACTTGCTGAATCCTGGGAAGAGCTGAATGACGGCAAACTGCTGCGCTTCAAGCTGCGCCAGAATGTCAAATTCCATAACGGTGAAGACTTCAATGCTGCTGCCGTCAAGTTCACCTTTGACCGTCTTCTGGGAGATGAAGGCGCCAAGGGTCCACAGCGTTCCAACTACACCGTTATCGAAAGCGTTGATGTTATCGACGACTACACGGTCGAGATGAAACTCAAGTCGCCGGACCCAGTGCTGCTGACCAAGCTGGCCGGTTATGGCGCGATGATCGTTCCGCCAAAATACATTGAGGAAAAGGGTGAAGACAACTTCAACGTCAACCCGGTCGGTACCGGCGCGTTCAAGTTCTCGTCCTATGCTCCGAAGGTTGACATCAAGCTGGAAGCCAACCCGGACTACTGGGGTGGTGCACCGAAGATCTCCGAGCTTGAGTACCGCTTTATCGCCGAGCCGGCCACAGCCGTTGCCGAACTTCAGGCCGGTCGTGTCGACATCGTCATTCCGCCAACCATTCCGATTGGCATGATCCCTGTCATCACCGGCGATTCCAAGCTGGAGATTGTCAGCGTTCCCGGCCCAACCGTAGATGCGCTGCGTTTCAACACCCGTGATGGCATCACTGCCGATCCGCGTGTTCGCAAGGCCATCATCATGGCTGTCGATCGTTCCACCATCGTCCAGTCCATTCTGGCTGGTCAGGCGTCCGAGATTGCAAGCTTCCAGAGCGCGCTGTCCTTTGGTTATGATCCCGAACTGAAGCCGCTGCCTTACGATCCTGCCGGTGCAAAGAAGCTTCTTGCTGACGCTGGCGTCAAGGCTGGAACGCCTTTGCAGATCGACGTTCGCGGTGCAGATTCCACCATGAATGAAGTGGTACAGGTTATTGCCAGCTACCTTCAGCAGGTCGGCCTGAATGCAACCATCAAGCCTTATGAGACCAACGTGCTGGTCAACGATATCATCCCGCAGGGCAAAACCGGCGCGATGTTCCAGCAGAAGTGGGGCGGTTGGACATTCGACTTCGATAACACGGCCTATGCCATGTACCACTCGGGTGAAAAGTGGAACCCGTATGAAAAGGACGAGACGCTGGACAAACTGCTGGAATCGCAGCGTCCGCTGACCGACCGTGCAGAGCGTGAAAAGATCCTTCGCGAAGTTGGCCAGTATGTTGCCGACAAGGCACTTGAACTGCCGCTCTACAACTCCAACGCCATCTTCGGCATCAACAAGCGCGTGAAGGGCTTTGTCGCTCCTCCCGACAACCGCTTGAAGCTGAATGAGGTAACCGTCGAGTAATCCGACGAAAACGGCGCCGTCTGCCTGACGGGCGGCGCCTCTGACTTGCGAAGGGAAAAAACGTGGCCGGTTTCCTCATCAAACGATTGTTGCAGGCGCTTTTTGTCGTCATTGCCATTACGCTTCTTGTGTCTTTTGCCGTGCGCCTGACAGGCGACCCGGCCCTGATGATGTTTCAGGGCGGCGGCGGAAGTATGACGGAAGATGATCTGGCGCGTATACGTGAAGCACTGGGCACTGACCGGCCGTTCTTCGTGCAATATGTGAGCTTCCTCAAAGGGCTGGTCACGTTCGACCTCGGACGCAGCTTTACCGGCGGCACCTCCGTTTCCCGTCTTGTTGGCGATGCGCTTCCGGCTACGTTGCTGCTGGCCTTTATCTCGATGTTCGTGTCGATTGCCCTTTCCATTCCGCTCGGCATCAAGGCTGCGACGTCGCGTGGCAAGGCTGCCGATCAGGCCATTCGCATCTTCTCGCTGATTGGTCTTTCCTTCCCGAATTTCTGGTTGGCGACAATGCTGGTACTGCTGTTTGCCATAACGCTCGGCTGGTTGCCGCCAAGCGGCATGGTTGGCATGTCCAGCTACGTCATGCCCGCATTGACCATGGGCGTCATCCTGACCGCGACCAATGTTCGTCTTGTGCGCACAGCCATGCTGGACACTCTGCAGTCGCAATATGTGATGGTTGCCCGCGCCAAGGGCTTGAGCGAAAGCAAGGTGCTCTACAAACATGCGCTGCGCAATTGCGCCATTCCGCTCATTACCTATTTCGGCCTGCAGTTCGGCGGCCTTCTCGGTGGTATCGTGGTCATTGAACGTGTGTTCAACTGGCCGGGCCTGGGGACGCTTGCTTTTGATGCGGTCGCCGCGCGCGACTATCCTGTGCTGCAGGGTGTCATCACCGTTCTTTCCCTGCTGATTGTCGGCATTAACCTGCTGGTCGATATTGCCTATGGGCTGGTCGATCCGCGCATTCGCACGGAGTAATCGCTGATGGCTGCCAATTCCTCACGCGCGTCCCGCTTTGCAAGTCTTGAATTTGTGCTTGGCGCTTGCCTGACCGTTGTTATCTGCCTTGCAGTGCTATTTTCCGATTTCCTGTTCCCCGGCGGGGCAGAAAAGATCGATCTCATGGCCCGTCTGGCAAGACCCTTTGCAAGTGCTGCACACCCGTTTGGCACTGATCCACTTGGACGTGATGTGCTGGCGCGTGTTGTTGCCGGCGGCAAGATTTCGCTGCTTGTCGGCTTTTCGTCTGTTCTCGGTGCCGTCGTGTTTGGCGTGGTGGTCGGACTGGTTGCCGGTTATTACCGTGGCTTCTGGGACATGCTGGTCATGCGCTTTGCCGACCTGCAGCTTGCCATGCCGTTCATCCTGTTGGCGATCACCTTCATTGCCATCGTCGGTGGCAGCCTGACCAACACCATCATTCTGCTGATCGTATCGCAATGGGTGCAGTACGCCCGTCTGGTGCGTGGCTCGGTGCTGACATTGCGTGAGCGCGAATTCATTCTGTCGGCGCGAGCGATCGGGGTCAAAGACTGGCGCATCATCTTCCAGCACCTTCTGCCGAACCTGATTGGTCCGGTAATCGTGTTGATGACCCTGAACGTTGCCAACAATATTCTGCTGGAAAGCAGCCTGACATTCCTGGGCCTTGGCGTTGATCCGACAATCCCGAGCTGGGGTGGCATGCTGGCAGACGGCCGCACCTACCTGCAAACGGCCTGGTGGGTCAGCGTATTCCCCGGTCTGGCCATTCTGTTGACCGTTCTTGGCCTAAACCTTCTGGGTGACTGGCTGCGTGACAGTCTCGACCCGACCGGCCGTACTTCGAGGTAAATTGCCATGACAATTCTATTCGACCGCCGTTTGACGCGCACGCTTGATACTTTGCTTGCAGAAGCGTTGCCTGGCAGCACATTGCAGGCCTGGACTTTCGACGACCGGGCGAGCCGCCGTACCGCCGAGCGCGCCTTTGCTGAAAAGGGCGTTACGGCACGGCTGCGCAGCGCCTACAAGCCGCTTCTTTTTGCTTTTCTTGAAGAGATCAATCTCGATGGCGTCGAAAGCATTGAGGTGTTTTATCCCGTGCATCCCAATGCACCGGAAAACAGGTTTCGTCTGGAGGCCTATCCCCTTGCAGAAATGGTCGGAGCGCGCGCGATAAGCTTCACCGCTCGCAAGGACGCGAACCTGCATTATGACGTTGTCCTGCAGCGAACAGGTCGGACAGAAACCATCAAGGTCTTTGCTCCCAACCGTGTGCATGTTGATGCGGCGGACGAAACCAATCTGTCTCCGACCGGCTGGGTGCAGCGTGACGACGAGCCAGGGGTGCGATTGGAAACCGATTATGAATCGCTGTTTGCCTCTGCAATCGATGCTGTTGCCACTTATGATTGGGGCATGGATGAGCCTTATTTCGAAGAGCTCAATATTCTTGTTGCATTTCCTGCCGACGATGAGCGGATTGCGGTTGGCGACGAGGCGATAAGCCTGCGTGAAGCGCTGCACGAAGATTTCTACTTTTCGCTTCTAGAATTTTTCCAGAAAAAGTCCGGGCGACCCATTGGCGATCGCGGCTTGAAACCTGGCCAGATCGTGCCGGAGATCGTCAGGGACGGAAATGCCGTATCGGTTTGCGTTTCTGTGCGCCCGCTGACGACCGGCTACCTTGATGGTGAGGTCCAGGATCTCGATACGGCGACACGCCCGCTAGCCACGCAGCAGATCGTTGCCGCACTTTCCGAGGTGGGTGGCGAGGCCTTTGAGGCGCGCTCCAGAGCAGGACGTGTGCTGCATGCCCGTTATATCAATGGCACCGACGCTGCCGTGATGATCAGCGGTGGTCAACATCCCAATGAGACCACTGGCATTTGCGGCGCGGTCAGGGCCGCAAAACAGCTCGTGCAACGGCCGGGCGCACATTTTACGATTTCTCCGCTGGAGAACCCGGACGGTTACGCACTACACCAGCGCCTTTGTGTCGATAACCCGCGCCATATGCATCATGCTGCGCGCTACACGGCACTTGGTGACGATCTTGAGTATCGCACCGAAGAAACCGCAGCTGGTCATATCAACGAAAAGCAGGTCCGCTTTGATGCGCAGCAATTGAGCGGCGCATTGTTGCACGTCAATCTGCACGGTTACCCCTCCCATGAATGGACGCGGCCGCTTTCGGGTTACGTGCCGCGCAATTTTGCGATGTGGACGTTGCCGAAGGGCTTTTTCCTGGTGGCGCGTTACCACGCCGGTTGGGAACCGCAGGCCGAACGTCTACTGGACCGTGTCACACGGCACCTCAGTGCGATACCGGGCCTGCTGGCCTATAATGAGCGGCAGGTTGCGCTCTATGAAATTCATGCAGGAGAAACCGGTTTCCGTGTCATCAATGGTTTCCCGTGCCTGGCATCGGTTGATGATCGCCACACAGTGCCAATGACGCTGATTACCGAATATCCTGATGAAACCATCTATGGTGATGACTTCATTGCCGGTCATACCGCGCAGATGGAAACGGTACTTTCGGCCTATGAGGCCTGGCAGGATATCGTCGCGACATCCTGAACAGCCCTGACCGCATTATAAAATAAGGGCGACTTCATACGGCAAGATGAGGTCGCCCTTTGTTTTTATCAGAGCGCGTGCTGCCGGTTTAAGCCGGATGTTGCTGTACGCTCAATCCGCCGTCGACGGTCAGGCATGTGGCATTCATGAACGGGCATTCGTCCGAAATCATGAACACCGCTGCCATGGCGATTTCTTCTGGCGTGGCGATGCGGCCGGTCGGGTGCAGTTTCATGGTTTCGGCCTTGGCGGCTTCCGGGTCCGGGAAACTGTTCCAGTAGTCGATGACCTTCTGGGTCGAGACATAACCAGGTGCCAGCGCGTTGACCCGCACATTTTGCCCCGCATATTCAAGACCGAGCGACTTCGTCAGTCCCAGCAGCGCATGTTTGGCCAATGGGTACGGGAATGTGTGCGGAATAATGGTGAAGGCATGGGTCGAAGCAATATTGAGGATAACCCCGCCACCCGTTGCGATCATCTCAGGCAAAACTGCGCGGCAGCAATTCCAGGCGCCCTTGAGATTGATATCAAAGCAACGCGTCCATTCTTCATCGGTTGTCGACAGTGGATCGGAAAACACGTTGACGCCGGCATTGTTCACCAATGCGTTGAGTGTTCCAATTTCGTCCTTTGCATAGGCTACGGCGTCAGCCATGCCAATGGCGTTGGAGATGTCACCTGTGCGATAGGCGATCTTATTGCCGGACTGTTTCAAACGCTGTGCCGTTTCAGCCAGCAGATCGCCATCCAGATCAACCAGCAGCAGATCGGCACCCTCGCGCGCGAATGCTTCCGCGATAGCAAGGCCGATACCTTGCGCGGCACCCGTGATCATGATGCGTTTGCCGTTTAATCTGCTAGTCATTTGATGATTTCCTGAATTGGATGCTGAAACCGGACTGAAGTTGCTGGCCGTTTTCAAGGAGGACCAGACCTCCAAAATCAGCCAAATGGTGACCATTGGGAAGATGTGTCATCGGCTCGAAACAAAAGAAGTCGCGACGTTCGGTTGGTGTGTAAAACATGACGACGTCGTTGTTGGGCGTTGCCTCAAGTTCTGCGTATATGCCGAGTTCCGGCCAGATGATTTGAGCGCGGCCATCCCATCCCGAAAACGCATTGTTGATAAAACGGGCGGGCAGGGTGGTACCATCAGCAAGATTAATATCCGCAGGAATAGAAGCGACCGGTCCCGGTAGATGCCCTTGGCGTTCTGTCCAGAAGGTTTGAACTGCCGCCTTTACCGTAACAGCTTCGGTGCGGGCAAAAAACGGATGAAAACCAACGCCAAATGGCATAGGCTTGGCCGCTTCATTCTGCACCGACAGTTCCATTGTCAGGCGCCCTTCGAAGACAAAGATCTTTTGACGCGCCAAATAGTCATACGGCGTTATATCATTGGCGCAATGACGCAGCGACAGTTCAATCGTCTGTGAGTTGCTATCGGTGATTGTCCAGTCTTCCAGCCAGCCATCGCCGTGCACATAGAGTGGATCACTGCTGTTCGGCTGAAAGCGATAGACCTCATCTCCAACATTGAAGCTGTTGAATTCTACCCGATTGCCAAATGGCACCAGAGGAAAACATGCAGCCTGGCTGTCTGGTCCGCCAGCCGCCACAAAGACAGGTGTTCCTTCAAAAAAGGCGGCGCTTACGCTACCGCCCTTTGTTGAAACCCACACGTCCAGCTGTCCGTCGTGCAGATGATGTCCTGTCTGTTCTGTCACTGGCGGCGACCGGCTGCAGAGGAGCGCAGATTGTCGAGCAACACGGCCAACAACAAGATCAGGCCACGCACCACATATTGGTAGAAAGCCTGAATGTTCAGGAGGTTCATGACGTTTTCGGCAATCCCCATAATGAGGACACCAACGATAACGCCGCTAATGGCCGCACGACCACCTGCCAGAGACACGCCCCCAAGAACGCAAGCCGAGATAACCGACAGTTCAAGGCCGGTCGCGGCATTGGGCTGGCCAGAGGTAATTCTGGACGCAAGCAGCACACCGGCGACGGCGCAGACCAGCCCCTGCAACATGAAGATCCAGACACGCATGTTGACGACGTTGACGCCGGCAAGACGCGAGGCTTCCGGGTTGCCGCCAATTGCCAGTGTGTTCTTGCCGAATACGGTGCGGTTCAGCAGAAATCCGAAGGCAATAAACATAGCAGCCATGACCCAGATCGGTGTGGGAATGCCCAGGAATTTGGACAAGGCCAGCTGGTAAAAGCTCGGATCATTAATGCCCACGGCGCGACCATCCGACGCGATAAGCGCAAAACCACGGACAATCTGCATGGTGGCAAGCGTGGTGATCAGCGCATTGATGCGGAATTTCGCAATCACCAGACCATTGATGAGGCCAACAGCGCCACCGCACAGCAGCGCCGCGATCAGGCCGAGAATAATGGACCCGGTGGCGTTGGAGGCCATGACTGCCACCATGCCTGAAAAGGCAACGGTTGAGCCGACCGAGAGGTCAAAGTCACGTGAAGCTAGGCAGAACATCATGGTGCAGGCAACGATGCCGATCGTCACGACGGATTGCAGCAGGCCAAGCATGTTGCGTTCAGTCAGGAAGTTCGGAACGGTCAACGACACGATCACGAAGGCGATGGCAAAAAGAACGACGAGCCCCTGTTCGCCGAGAAGGAGTTTTTTCAGAGAGGTCATCGTGCTTGTACCTGTTGAGTTGGAAGTTCGCTGGCGTTGGACACATCAGGCAGTGCCGCCGCCAATATGCGGTGTTCGTTGAAGTCTGGCCGTTCCACATCGACTGCGACACGACCTTCACACATCACCAGGATGCGGTCGGAAATGCCCATGATCTCAGGCAATTCACTGGAAATGACGGCAATCGCCATGCCCTGCGCAGCCAGTTCATAGAGGATTTCGTAAATTTCGGCCTTGGCGCCGACATCAATGCCACGCGTGGGTTCGTCGATAATCAGGACTTTGACGCCCTGTTCGGACAGCCAGCGTGCCAGGATGACCTTCTGCTGGTTGCCGCCCGACAGGTTGATGATGTCCTGCTGACGTGACGGCGTGCGCACACGCAGCTTTGCGATGAAGGTGTCAGCCAATTCTGCTTCTTTTTTCGGCTTCAACACGCCAAATGGCGAGAAATGGCGCCGCGAGGAAATTGAAATGTTTTCCTCGATGTTGCGCCCCTGAATGATGCCGTCAAATTTTCGGTCTTCAGGGCAAAGAACAATGCCTGCCCGTATGGAGTGGGGAGGGCTGTCAGCCGCGACAGCTTGTCCGTCGACACTGACTTTACCTTGCGAACGGGTGTCTGCACCATAAACCAGGCGCGACATTTCGCTGCGGCCGGCACCAATCAGACCGAAGAAACCAAGAATTTCTCCTTGACGGAGGGAGAAACTGATCGGCTTGGGTAACTTATGGCCACTGAGGTCTTTCACTTCAAGGCGAACTTCGCCTTTTGGACGGTCACGCCAGCCCCAGATGTTCTTGATTTCGCGGCCAACCATCTCTGAAATGATCTGCTCGCGTGTGACATCTGCAATATGAGGATGATGTGCGGCAAGTTTGCCGTCACGCAGCACTGTCATGCTGTCGCAGAGGCGGAAAATCTCATCCAGTCGATGGGACACGTAAAGGATGACGATGCCCTGAGATTTGAGTTTCTCAATCAGTGCAAACAGGATTTCGCTTTCACGGGATGAGAGCGATGAGGTGGGTTCATCGAGCGCTATGACGCGTGCATCCGCCATGATCGCCTTGGCAATTTCCACCATCTGGCGTGCGCCAATCGATAATGAAGCAACCTTGTCGGAGGGGTCGATATCGATGCCGATTTCGACGAGCTTCTGTTTGACGACGCTGATCATTTCGCGGCGGTTGATAACACCAGCCTTGCCCGGAAACCGGCCAAGCCAGAGGTTTTCCGCCACTGTCAACTCAGGAACGAGTTGCAGTTCCTGATGGATGACGATGACGCCGGCATCGAATGCATCACGCACCGATCGATAATTTTGAACGGCACCATCGATAAGGATTTGCCCCTCATCAGCCGCCTGATCGCCCGACAGAATACGGATGAGGGTCGATTTTCCCGCCCCGTTTTCACCCATAAGGCCGTGCACGCAACCTTTGCGTACGCCGAGAGAAATGTCAGCGAGCGCCTGCACGCCGGGATATCCTTTGGATATCGACCTGAATTCCAGAAAATCTTGCATAGTGCACTCCGACAGGAAATCCGGCCGCCTTACGCGGCCGGTCATTGCTTTTCGGATCAGTGGTTATTCAATGCCGAGGTCGGCACGAACTGCCTCGTAGTTATCGCGCAGCGCGACCTGACCAGCCGTCAGAATAAGCTTTTCCGGCTCTTTGTCGTTGGCAATCCACTCATACATGTTGAGAGCGGTTTCATAACCGTGGCGCTTCGGGGAAATGATGACGGTACCGAAGAAACCGGTCGCGTCAGCCTTCTTGAACTCGTTGATCGCGGATTCTGCGCCGCCGATTCCAACACCGATCATGTTGTCAGCCGTAATGCCAACGCTTTCCGTTGCGCGGACCGCACCGAGGACGGCTTCGTCATTCAGGCCGACGGCAACCCACTTCTTGATCTTGGCGTTCTTGTTGAGAACGACAGTTGCTGCGTTGAGAGCGGCTTCCGTATCAGTTTTTGCCTGCGGCGCATCAAAGATGTTGGCTTCAGGGAAGCCTGCAGCTTTCAGGGCGTCAAGCGCACCGTTTACGCGGTCAACTGCGGTTGGCAGCTGATCGTAGGAGACGCGGATTGCGCCCACTTCGTTCATGTCCCAGCCACGCTTCTTGATTTCATCAACGATTGTCTGGCCAGCTGCTTCGCCAATCTTTGCGGCAGAAATGCCCATATGCGGCACATCTTCAATCGGGCTGCCATCTGCATTTACCAGGCGGTCATCAACAGTCATGATCTTGAGGTCGTTGGCTGCCGCCTTCGCAACGATGCCAGGGCCGAGCTTCACGTCGGGTGTGCAGATGATGAAGCCCTGCGCGCCCTGTGCGCCTAGGTTGTCGATGGCTGATTGTACTTTTTCACCATCTTCAGCGCCAATCTTGACAAGGGTAAAACCCTTTTCCTTTGCGGCGATGTCAGCGAATTTCCATTCGTCCTGGAACCACGGTTCTTCCGGCTGCTTGACGATGAAGCCGATCTTGACGTCGGCGGCGAATGCGGAGGTCGCGGCGAATACGGCGACAGTGCCAGCCAGTATGGCTGTTTTAACAAAGCCCATTGTCTCTCTCCCTAGGTGACTGCCTTTGCAGTGTATGTTGTTTAGTTTCTTTCATCATATTCGTCAATTACATTTGTATGATGAATAAAAAGTCAGTATATGACATATCGCGGTCGTGATATGCGACACGGCATCGCCATGTGAGTGAAACTGCGATAAGGATCGCGACATGTGGCGAAGCAAGCGGGAGGTTAAGAGTGGCGTTGCAAGAACGGCAGGAACAGGCTGTGCCAGCCAATGGTGCCGGGAGCGTCAAACGCCCTCGTGTCCAGAAAAATGTAACGCGAGCGATTGCGACTGATATCTTTGCCGATGTGTTTCCCGCAGGAAGCATGCTGCCCACAGAAAACGAGCTGTGCACGCAATATTCCGTCAGCCGGACAGTGATCCGGGAATCGTTGAAGATTCTGGAATCCAAAGGCCTGGTACGTGGACGTTCCCGTATCGGCACGCAGGTCTGCGTCAAGGAAGACTGGAACATCCTCGATCAGCAGGTTCTTGAATGGATCGGTCCGCGCATTTTTGAACTGGATCTTTTGCAATGCGTGCTCGATGCCCGCCGGGCAATCGAACCATTTGCCGCCGAACTTGCCGCGCAACGCGCCAGCATGCAGGAGATTGCCGAGATAGAGCAGGCTTGGCAGCAGATGCGTGGTTCTGAAGGCGATGTGGAGAAATTCACGCAGGCGGATGTTGCCTTCCATGCCGCTTTGCTCAAAGCCAGTCACAATCAGGTTTTCATGCAGCTTTCGAGCATTATCAGCGCCGCGCTGGAGTTTTCCCTGCACGCCTCCAACGAGGCGGTGGATACCCGGGTAGAGGCGCTGGATGTGCACTATCAGCTTGTTGAAGCGTTGCGTTTGCGTGATGCCAATGCGGCACGGACATGCGCCAACCACATGCTCGAAATTGCAGCGCGCGATCTTGCAATCGCTGTGCGCAAACATCCCGATCACTGTCCCGTCTGATCGCGGATTTCCCTTCCGGACTTTATTGCTAGATGAGTGAAGCTTCATGAAAATTACGAAACTGACGACCTACATTGTCCCTCCGCGCTGGATGTTCCTGAAGATTGAAACGGATGAGGGAATTGTCGGGTGGGGTGAACCGGTTGTCGAAGGCCGTGCGCTGACCGTTGAAGTAGCCGTGCATGAACTGGCCGATTATCTCGTTGGCAAGGATCCAATGATGATCGAAGACCACTGGCAGGTCATGTACCGCGGTGGTTTTTATCGTGGTGGCGCTATTCATATGAGTGCGCTTGCCGGTATCGATCAGGCGCTTTGGGACATCAAGGGCAAGGCGCTGGGCCAGCCCATTCACGCTTTGCTGGGTGGACAGGTTCGTGATCGGATCAAGGTTTATTCCTGGATCGGGGGTGACCGGCCGAGCGATGTGGCCAACAATGCCCGTGATGTCGTTGCCCGTGGTTTCAAGGCAATCAAGCTCAATGGCTGCGAGGAAATGCAGATCGTTGATACCTGGGAAAAGGTTGAAAAGGCCGTTGAAACCATCGCGATAATTCGCGAGGCCGTTGGCCCGCATATCGGCATTGGCGTTGATTTCCATGGCCGTGTGCACCGGCCGATGGCCAAGGTCCTGGCCAAGGAATTGCAGCCCTATAACCTGCTGTTCATTGAAGAGCCCGTGCTGTCTGAAAACCGGGAAGCGCTGAAGGAAATCGCCAACCATTGCTCGACGCCGATTGCGCTTGGTGAACGTCTCTATTCACGTTGGGACTTCAAGTCTGTTCTATCTGACGGTTATGTCGATATTTTACAGCCGGATTTGTCCCATGCTGGCGGCATTACCGAGTGCCGAAAGATCGCGACGATGGCGGAGGCTTATGACGTGGCGCTTGCTCCGCATTGCCCGCTTGGTCCAATCGCTCTTGCTGCCTGCCTGCAGGTTGATGCCGTGAGCTACAATGCCTTCATTCAGGAGCAGAGCCTCGGCATTCACTACAACAAGTCCAACGATATCCTTGATTACATCTCCAACAAGGACGTGTTTCAGTATGCCGATGGTTTTGTTGGCATTCCGCAGGGACCTGGCCTCGGTGTTGAGGTTGATGAAGCCTATGTGATTGAGCGCGCCAAGGAAGGGCATCGCTGGCGCAACCCCGTCTGGCGCCATGAAGATGGCAGCGTCGCTGAGTGGTGATAAAGCAATAGGTGCGGTGATAGAGTTCACCAAAAACAAACGCCGTGACATATCGCTGTCACGGCGTTTTGTCGTTGTCTATTTATGGCCGGAATTTGTTTTGGCGGATACGACTAGTCGACGCCACAATCATGTTTTTTTAGGCAGAAAACCGCCGAAATTTTTCGACGGTTTTCCTTAGCTTCAGACTTTCGGCGGGATCAGATCATTCTGCTGCAAGCTGCTTAGGGCTCAGGCGCAACGCCGCAGCGCGGCGGTGACCTTCAAGCTGTTCTGTCGCGCTCTGGCGAACAGCGGCAGGAGCAACCGCAGCAACGCCACGCTCATCCAGCCACTGGTGGGTGGCGATCTTTACATACGAACCAACCCAAAGGCCTCCAGTATAACGACCCGCGGCCATCGTTGGCAGCGTGTGGTTGGTTCCGCAGCACTTATCTGAGTATACAACGCTTGCGAGTTCACCGATAAAGATGGAACCATAGTTGCGCAGCTTCTTCGCTGTTGCCTTCGCGTCGCGCGTGTGGACCTGAAGGTGCTCAGTTGCGATGTAATCGGAATAGGCGATCATCGTTTCCTCGTCCTCTACGAGGGTAACTTCGCCGTAGTCCTTCCACGCGACACCGGCAACAGCAGCCGTCGACAGTGTTTCGAGCTGCTTCTCGACTTCCTTTATGGTCTCATCTGCGATCTCACGGCTGGTCGTTACAAGACCAACACGAGTACGCACATCGTGTTCGGCCTGGGCCAGCATGTCGGTCGCGAGTGTTGCTGGGTTGGCAGTTTCATCGGCAACGATGAAGATTTCACTCGGTCCCGCCAACTGGTCAATACCGACTTGACCAAAGACCTGACGCTTCGCTTCGTTGACAAATGCGTTGCCCGGGCCGACGATTTTATCGACGGCAGGAATGGTCTCGGTCCCGTAAGCCATTGCTGCAATAGCCTGTGCACCGCCCACTCGGAAGATACGGTCTGCGCCAGCGAGGTGGCAGCCAGCAATCATGGCAGGATGTGCATTTGGGGGTAGGCAAGCAATCACCTGGTCGCAGCCAGCTACCTTAGCGGGGACTATCGTCATAACCGGTGCCGAAAGAAGTGGATAGCGTCCACCTGGCACATAGCAACCGACGATCTCAATGGGAATAACGCGGTGCCCCAAGTGCAGGCCCGGAAGACTCTCGATTTCGAGCGGAAGAATGGTGCCGAGCTGAGCCTCTGCGAAGCGGCGGACGTTTGCTATGGCAAACTCGGTGTCTTCGCGTGTCTGTGGGTCAAGATCAGCAACAGCCTTCTGCTTCTCTTCCTCTGTGACTTCAAAGGTAGCGACATCGGCTTTGTCGAAAGCGAGCGAGTATTCACGAACCGCTGCGTCGCCACGCTCGCGGACATTAGCGATAATGTCCTTCACCGTTTTTTCAACGGGAGCCGTGTCGGAGACAGCGTCTCGCGTGGGTTCTTTAATCTTTATAAATTTGCCTTTCAGCGCATTGAGACGCGACGTCATCGAAACCTCCTATGTGGTATGATTGACGTGAGCATCTTCCACGACGAGCTTTCCGGCAATTGCCCCTAAACCACTTGTTCATTATATTCACCACATGAAGTGTATTTGCTGGGGCTGGGTATCTCACCCGGGCTTGGGGTGTCATGGTCGTCCGCATGCTGAAACAGAAGGGTCTGACTGATGCCTAAAATTGGGAGTAAACTTCGAGAGCTCCGCCGCCGCCGAGACTTGGGCGTTAGGGAGCTGGCAGCGCGCTCGGGAATATCGCATTCGACGATTTCCTTGATCGAGCGTGACCGGATGAGCCCGTCTATAGATACGCTTGGTGCGGTTCTGGATGCACTTGGTACAACACTTCCCGGTTTTTTCTCTGATCTGCAATCCAGTCTGCCGTATTCACCCTTCTACTCGTCCGCAGACCTCGTGGAGATTGGAAAGGTTGATACAATTTCATATCGCGTTATCGGACTGGACCATCCCAACCGGCAACTCCTGATGTTGCATGAGCGCTACGCGCCTGGTGCAGACACCGGCGAGGAATTCACTCACGCAGCCCAGGAAGCGGGCATGGTGCTGTCGGGAATGGTTGAGATCACTGTGGGCAATGTTAAAAAGGTCCTGAAGCCTGGGGACGGATATTATTTTGATAGCAGGCTTCCCCATCGCTTCCGCAATGTTGATGAAGGGCCTAGCGAAATCCTGAGCGCTATTACACCACCGACTTACTGATGTTCAAACCTGCAGAAGGGTGGTGAGTATAGTGAACAAGGTGGTTAACCCCGCTTTTCAAAGTTTGGAAACGTGCTTTCCTATTGGCCGGTCGATAACACAAAGGGGAGCGTCCGATGAAAATCTTTAAAGCTACAATCATTGCATCCACCATCCTGATGGCAGGCAGTTTGAGTGCGCAGGCACGTGATCTGACAGTCGTGTCTTGGGGTGGAAACTTTCAGGATGCTCAGCGTAAAATCTTCTTCGAACCCTATGCAGCCGAAACTGGTAAGCCGGTTCTCGACGAAAGTTGGGATGGTGGCTACGGCGTTTTGCAGGCCAAGGTCAAGGCTGGCGTGCCCAACTGGGATGTCGTCGAAGTTGAGGCTGAAGAACTGGCGCTGGGTTGCGCCGATGGCATATATGAAAAAATCGACTGGGAAAAACTTGGCGGTAAGGACGCCTACCTTGCTGCCGCGGTCAGTGACTGCGGCGTTGGCAACATCGTATGGTCGACTGGTCTCTCTTATGACGGAGAAAAACTGAAGGAAGCCCCAAAGACCTGGGCAGACTTCTGGGATACCAAGAAGTTTCCTGGCAAGCGCGGCTTCCGCAAGGGTCCGAAATACGCTCTCGAGTTCGCTCTGATGGCTGATGGTGTACCTGCCAAAGAGGTCTACGACGTTCTCAGTGGTGAAGGTGGTGTTGATCGCGCATTTAAAAAGCTCGATGAATTGAAGGCCGACATCATTTGGTGGGATGCAGGCGCTCAGCCACTGCAGCTCCTGTCGTCGGGACAAGTGGTCATGACCACGGCCTACAATGGCCGTATCAGCGGTATCAACCGCTCGGAAGGCAAGAAGTTCGGCTTTGTGTTCCCGGGTAGCATCTACGCTATCGACAGCTGGGTGATTTTGAAAGACAGCCCAAACAAGGACGCAGGCATGGATTTCATTAGCTATGCGAGCAAGGCCGAAAATCAGGCCAAGCTGCCCGAGTATATTGCTTATGGTCTGCCCAACCTGGGAGCGACCAAGTTGGTCCCTCAGCAGTTCCAGGAAGAACTTCCGACGACTGAGGCAAACATTAGTGACGCAATCCCGCTTGATGTAGACTTTTGGACCGACAACGCGGAGGAGCTGACGCAACGCTTCAACGCCTGGCTCGCGCAGTAAGCGCCAGCCTTTTCATGTCCTGATATCCGTTGCCCGAAAAAGGGCAACGGACCTTCCCTCATCAGAGAGAGGAGGGAGGTTGCGTTATCCAATACGAGCGTAGGTTATGATGAGCGACGCGTTTATAAATTTCGACAAAGTCAGCAAAGCGTTCGGCATCATGACTGTCGTTGATAATCTAGACTTGTCTATCGGCAAGGGCGAGTTCGTCAGTATGCTTGGGCCTTCCGGGTCTGGAAAGACGACGCTTCTCATGATGCTGGCAGGGTTTGAGAGCCCGACCAGCGGTGCGATCTCCGTAGCTGGTAAGCGCGTCGATTCCCTTCCACCCCATAAGCGAAATATGGGTGTCGTTTTTCAGAACTATGCACTCTTTCCCCACATGACCGTTGCTGAGAATGTGGCGTTTCCGTTGAGAATGCGTGGCGCCTCCAGGAGTGAGATCGTTGAACGGGTGACGAAGGCGCTCGACATGGTTCAGCTCGGTGCGTTTCAGGAACGCAAGCCCATACAACTGTCCGGTGGGCAACAGCAGCGCGTTGCTTTGGCCCGCGCATTGGTTTTCGAACCAGAGGTCGTCTTGATGGACGAGCCATTGGGCGCTCTCGACAAAAAGCTTCGCGAGCAGATGCAAATGGACATTCGCGATCTTCATCACCGCTTGGGGCTTACCATTGTCTTCGTTACGCACGACCAGACAGAAGCACTGACAATGTCGGATCGGATTGCTATCTTCAATCATGGAAAAATTGAACAAATCGGAGGTCCGTCGGAAATATACGACAGGCCAAGAACTCAGTTCGTCGCCGAGTTTATTGGAGAAACAAATCTTCTCTCTGGAAAGGTGACGTCTTCATCTAACGGCCTTCTTAACGTTACGTTGGAAGGCAGTCAGCCGATAAAGGTAGCTTCTACCGCAACTTATGAACCTGGAAAGCACGTTAAGGTATCGGTGCGCCCAGAACGTATTGAGCTCGACGCGGTCGGTGAGGGCCAAAACGAGCTCAAGGTGAGAGTGACTGACATTGTCTACCACGGAGACCATCTTCAAGTGGAGGTCAATGCTGGTGGTCGGAGGCTTGTCGTCAAAGCCAATCGAAAGGCAGTGGCTCCAGAGATTGGGCAAGACATTGTAGCGTCGTTCAGCCCCGAACAATGTTGGATCGTCACATGACGCAAACATCGTGGCTATCCAAACAAACCAAGTCGTTTGCGCTCATTGCACCACTCGCAATTTTTCTAGTTTTCTTCTTCGTGGCGCCTCTCTTCACGATGATGAAGTCCGCTGTTTCTGATCCGGTCGCGTCAAATGCTCTTCCTACGGTTTCAGAGGCGTTGGAAGGTTGGGATCGGTCATCGACACCTTCTTCAGAGGCACAAGCGTCGCTGGCCGCTGATATACGTAATATCAGTGACGATCAGTTATTTGGTGATCTCGTCCGTCGACTGAACAGTGCTAAGTCCGGTTTCCGCACTCTGATGACCAAGACACGTAATGCTGTAGCTGACCAGACAGTTACCGACTTGGTGTCCGTTGATGCGCGGTGGAGCGACCCGGCATTCTGGATCGCCGTCCAAGACGCCGCGAGCGCTTCCCTTACAGACAGAAACCTGCTGGCAGCTGTCGATCTGCAACGAGACGCCAGCGGCAACATTGCGAACGCTCCAGAGGGTACCTCGGCCAATCGCACTACGCTGATCCGTACATTGATCATGGCTGGCATCGTGACAATCTGCTGCATCGCCGTGGGCTTGCCGTTCGCAATGGTTGCTGCATCAACGACCGGGTGGAAACGCCAACTGCTTCTGGGAGCTGTACTTCTTCCACTCTGGACTTCATTGTTGGTGCGCACTGCCGCCTGGTACATTATCCTTCAGGACAACGGTCTCATCAACTTGACTCTTCAAACGCTTGGATTGACGAGCGGGCCTGTTCCTCTGATCTTCAACCGGCTCGGCGTTGTTATTGCGATGACCCATGTGCTCCTACCTTTCATGGTCCTACCAATTTTTAGCGTTCTTATCGGTATTCCCAAGAACCTTATGCCAGCGGCAGCCTCATTAGGCGCTTCACCTATCCGCGCATTCCTGTTGGTTTTACTTCCGCTCAGCCTTCGCGGTGTCGTATCAGGCGCGCTGCTCGTCTTCATGAGTGCTCTCGGCTATTACATCACGCCTGCGCTTATCGGTGGAGCACAAGATCAGATGATAAGCTCGGTTATCGCATATTACGCGACTGGTGCGGCAAACTGGGGGATGGCTGGCGCTCTCGGTATCGTTCTGTTGGCAGCAACGATGATCCTCTATGTTGTATATCTTCGCCTTTCCTCCGAGGAGGCGCGCACATGAAAACGCTTACCGCCAGCAAAGCCGTATTCGGATCGACCGTAATTTTCTTCCTTATGGCACCGCTGTTCGCAATTCTTCCGCTTGCTTTTACAGACAGCATATTTCTCAACTATCCCATCCCTGGGTTTTCATTCAGGTGGTTCCACGAGTTGTTCACGGCTGACGCGTGGCGTCGGTCCATAATCAACAGTCTTTTGATTGGAAGCGGAACGACTATTTTAGCGACGATCATGGGAACTGTTGCAGCTCTTGGATTGCGAGGAAAATCAGTTTCGCTGCTGTTTAGTTTCTTCCGGACTTTGTTCCTTCTGCCAATGGTTGTTCCGGCAGTCGTGCTGGGGGTGGGTATGCAATTGATGTTTGCTCAGTATGGTCTCGCCAACACATATGTTGGGGTTATCATCGCGCACACTGTTATTGCTATCCCCTTCGTCGTGGTCAACGTTACTGCGGCGCTGCAAGGCATTGATCGACGGCTTGAGAATGCCGCAGCAAGCCTTGGCGCATCGCCAGTTGTCGTCCTTCAGAAAGTGACCTTGCCGCTTGCCATGCCGGGCATTGTGTCGGGTGCCGTTTTCGCTTTCGCCACATCCCTGGACGAAGTTGTTCTGACGCTGTTCGTCGCGGGCCCCAATCAGCGCACTGTTGCCCGCCAGATGTTTTCGACAATCAGGGAAAACATCAGCCCTGCAATTGCTGCTGCAGCATTGCTGTTCATTGTGGGAACCGTGCTTATAGCGGGACTGGTCCTTTTGGCTCAGAAAAAGAGCCCGCGGGCGTAAAGACAAGTCACCTGCGCTGCCGTCCTTCGTTAGTGACGCTGACATTTTGTAGTGAACGAGGACGTTCCAAAGCCCTCGAAAGGACGACTTCCGTTTGCGGAGGCTTGGCCTTCATCCTTACCCGGCTATTCTCACATTTACGGGTATCAAGGCTGGCGGCAATGATTTCGTCGTCGGTCGTTCTGTGTTGATCAGCAACCTTAGAAAACAGCCAACTTCCAACGAGGTTGATAGCGACCCAAAGAGAAACTTCGCGACTTTCCCTTTGGGCCGTTTTCTCATGTATTGGGCTGAGATTGCTGTTTGGAATACTTTAGTGGTGTGCCGTGGTCGATGAATGCCTCAATGCGCTCACGCCACGGCTTGATGTCCAGCTTCTGCTCTTCAATCCATTTCGGATTGTAATAGGTCGCGGAGTAACGGTCTCCGCTATCACAGATCAGGGATACCAGTGATCCGTCCTTGCCTTGGCGCATCATTTCGCTGGCGATGCACAATAGACCGAAGAAGTTTGTGCCGGTTGAACCACCAACACGACGGAAAAGCCGGTCAGAAAGAACGTGCGCGGCAGCAATCGAAGCGACATCCGGCACGCGGATCATGTGGTCAATCACACCGGGTACGAAGGAGGGCTCGACGCGTGGTCGGCCAATGCCTTCAATGCGGCTGCCGGGAGCGGTTTTTTCCATGTCGCCGCTTGCCCAGGCATCGTAGAAGGCAGACCCCTCAACATCGACGACCGCCAGGCGCGTTTCGAGGTTCTTGTAGCGAATGAACCGACCAATCGTTGCCGATGTCCCGCCTGTGCCAGCGCTCATCACTACCCAGTCCGGGACGGGATGACCCTCATATTGCATCTGTTCGAACACGCTCTGGGCAATGTTGTTGTTACCGCGCCAGTCCGTTGCTCTTTCGGCATTGGTGAACTGGTCCAGATAATGGCCGCCAGATTCAGTGGCGAGTTTCTGCGCCACGGAATAGACGTCGCCAGCATGGTCTACGAAATGGCACTTGCCGCCGAAGCGCTCGATCGCCTCAACTTTCTGCGGGCTGGTGGAGCGCGGCATGACGGCGATGAAGGGGAGATCCAGCAGGTTCGCAAAATAGGCCTCTGAGACCGCGGTCGAGCCGGAAGATGCCTCAACAAGCGTTGTGCCCGGACCGATTCTGCCGTTACAAATCCCGTAAAGGAAAAGAGAGCGTGCCAGACGGTGCTTGAGGCTGCCCGTCGGGTGTGTGCTTTCGTCCTTCAGGTATACGCTGATGTTTTTCAGGCCGGGAAAAATCGGTTTGACGAGGTGGGTGTCTGCAGAGCGATGTCCATCGCCCTGCAGAATATTCAATGCGCGTCGCGTCCATTCGCGGTCAGCCGCTGCTATCGGCAGTTCAAAGTGATGTTCGCAACACATGTCAGTCATGTCAGGCGTCCTTGAGGGCGATGACAGCTTCGATTTCGATCTGGGCACCCTTTGGCAGCGCCGAAACCTCGAAGGTCGCGCGGGCAGGGAAGGGCGCCTTGAAGAATTCTGCGTAGGCGGCGTTGATGTCTGCAAAGCGCGACAGGTCGCGTACCAGCACGGTTGTCTTGACGGTTCTGGAAAGATCCGTACCAGCGGCCTCTGCAATGGCTGCGAGATTGCGCAGGCACTGGCGGGTCTGTTCAACCGGGTCGTTGGACGAGAATTCACCGGTGGCCGGGTCGATTGGGATCTGCCCTGATACAAAAAGCAGTCCGTTTACGGCGATAGCTTGCGAATATGGGCCAATGGCGGCTGGTGCGGCGTCGGTGGAAACAGGCTTCATGGAAATCTCACTTTTGGTTTTGTCGGGCGTTGGTGTCGCAGCGGTGGCGCCACTGCGATGATTCTTGTTGTGCAATATGGTGCTGCCACACTGGGACCTGTCAACGTTATCGCATGTGAAGGCTTGTCCAAAGCCAATTACGTCACCGTTTGCAGATGATTTTTCCAGACTTGTTTGCAGCTGTCCGGGCGAGGTTCGAGGTTTTTTTAAGGTTTTCCAATGATGTAGACCAACCTGTCATCCAGAATAAAAAATCTGTCGTACAGATTTGACAAAATCTGATATTTCTGTCTAATTATGTCAGGCAGAATGATGAGGGCGTGATGCGCCCATGCTTGCATACGGGAGGAATTATGATCATCACCGACGTCGAAGTGCGCGTTTTCCAAACGACGACCCGTCGCCATTCGGATAGTGCCGGTCATGCACATCCCGGACCCGCGCATAAGGTGGAGCAGGCCATGCTCACCATTCGCACCGAGGATGGTCTGGAAGGCCACTCATTTACGGCGCCTGAAATTGTGCGCCCGCATGTCATCGAAAAATTCGTGAAAAAGGTACTGATCGGTCAGGACTACCGTGACCGTGAACGCTTGTGGCAAGACCTTGCGCACTGGCAGCGCGGCTCTGCCGCGCAGCTGACAGATCGCACTCTGGCGGTCGTGGACTGCGCATTGTGGGATCTTGCCGGCCGGGCTTTGGACACACCTGTATACAAGTTGATCGGCGGTTATCGCGACAAGGTTCTCGCCTATGGTTCCATCATGTGTGGTGACGAACTTGAAGGTGGACTGGCGACTCCGGAAGATTACGGTCGGTTTGGCGAAACGCTGGTCAAGCGTGGCTACAAGGGCATCAAGCTGCACACCTGGATGCCGCCTGTCAGCTGGGCGCCTGACGTGAAAATGGACCTGAAGGCGTGCGCCGCAGTTCGCGAAGCTGTTGGTCCTGATATTCGCCTGATGATCGATGCGTTTCACTGGTATTCGCGCACCGATGCGCTGGCGCTGGGCCGCGGACTTGAAAAGCTTGGTTTCGACTGGATTGAAGAACCAATGGATGAGCAATCCATGTCGTCCTACAAGTGGCTTGCCGATAATCTCGATATTCCGGTTGTCGGGCCAGAAAGTGCAGCCGGCAAACATTGGCATCGCGCAGAGTGGCTGAAGGCAGGCGCTTGCGACATTCTCAGAACGGGTGTCAACGATGTCGGGGGTATTACGCCAGCATTGAAGACCATGCATCTTGCGGAAGCATTCGGCGTTGAATGCGAAGTGCACGGCAATACCGCCATGAACCTGCATGTCGTAGCCGCGACCAAGAATTGCCGCTGGTACGAGCGTGGCCTGCTGCATCCATTCCTCGAATATGACGACGGTCACGATTACCTGAAGTCGCTGTCAGACCCGATGGATAGTGACGGTTACGTCCATGTGCCGGATCGTCCAGGCCTTGGTGAAGACATCGACTTCAACTTCATTGAGAACAACAGGGTTCGGTGATCGTATCATGAAGACGGTTCTTGCATTCGGAGACAGTCTTACATGGGGTGCCGACCCAACGACTGGCTTGCGCCATCCGGCCGATTATCGCTGGCCGGATGTGCTGGAAAAAGAACTGGGCGGACAGGCCAAGATCCTTTCAGAAGGGCTTGGCGGCCGTACCACATGTTATGATGACCATGCCGGGCCGGCGTGCCGCAATGGCGCCAAGGCGCTGGAAGTTGCGCTGGCAAGCCATATGCCGCTCGACCTCGTTATCATCATGCTTGGCACCAATGATATCAAACCAACCCATGGTGGGCGTGCCGAACCCGCCGTGACCGGCATCCGCCGGCTTGCGCAGATCGTTGATACGTTTCCTTACAAGCCGCGTGATGCAAAACCGAAGTTGATGATCGTTGCGCCACCTGCCTGTGTTGCCGGTGCGAGCGGCGTTCCCGCCGCTGGTCGCGATATCGCGGAATCGCAGCGTCTTGGCCCCCTTTATCGCAAACTTGCCGCAGAACTTGGCCATTTCTTCTTCGATGCTGGTTCTGTAGCAAAGTCATCCCCGGTTGATGGTGTTCATCTGGAGGCTGACGAAACTGCAAAGATAGGAAAAGCACTGGCAGCACCTGTTGGTGAAATCCTTCGCTGATCCATCCGGGCCTGTGGAGGAACAGGCCGGTCTGTATATTGAAAACTTGGAGAGCCGTCATTCCAAAGGAAACGGCAAATTGGGAGGAAATATGAGACACTTTCTTGCTACAGCGGCCCTCGGCGCGCTTTTGATCGGCGCTTTGCCAATCAATTCGTTTGCCGAGACACCCAAGGATCAGCTCGTCGTTGCGACAACAATGAGCAATATTCTGACGCTTGATCCCGCTGCAATTACCGGCCGTGAAACGGTTCAGGTTCTCAACAATACCTATGACACGCTGGTCATTCTGTCGCCAGAAGACCGCAGCATCCAGCCGCGTCTTGCAGAGCGTTGGGAAGTCGCCGAAGACCGCATGTCCATTCGCTTCCATCTGCGCAGTGATGCCAAGTTTGAATCCGGCAATGCCGTGACTGCACAGGACGTTGCCTGGAGCCTGAAGCGTCTGCTGGTTCGCAATCTTGCGCAGTCTTCGTTCCTCAAGACCCGTGGTTACAAGGTTGAGAACGCTGACAAGCTGTTTGTTGCTGAAAACGACACCACATTTGTCCTCAACCTGCCGCAGCCGGATGACCCGAGCCTGCTGCTGATGATCCTTGCCCAGAACGGTCCAGGCTCCATCATCGACAGCAAGACAGCTCTGGCCAATGAAAAAGACGGTGACCTTGGTGCCAGCTGGCTGACACTGAACTCGGCGGGTTCTGGGCCCTTCAAGCTGACCCAGTGGAAGTCGAATGAATTTATCATTCTCACTCGTAATGATGACTACTGGGGTGAAAAGCCAGCGATGAAGCGCGTTCTCATGCGCCACCTGCCTGAATCGCAATCCCAGCGCCTGATGCTTGAAAAGGGTGATATCGACGTAGCGTATTCCTTGCAGGCGCCTGACCTTCGTTCACTTGAGGCAGACAAGGATATCGCCATTGAATCGACGCCCGGTTCGGGCTTCTATTACCTCAGCGTCTCGATGAAAGACGAACGTTTCGCCAATAAGAAAGTGCGCGAAGCATTGCGTTACCTGATCGATTACGAAGGTCTCGACAAAGCAATCATGCCGTATTACGGCAAACTGCATCAGCGCCCGATCAGCACCGGTTTCCTCGGAGCGCTGCCGGATGAAGGTTACAAACTGGATATCGAAAAGGCCAAGGCTCTGCTGGCCGAGGGTGGCTTCCCGAATGGTTTCAAGACAACGCTGCGCGTTCTCTCAGAAGATCCGTTCATGAAAGCCGCAACGGCCATCCAGAACACACTGGCACAGGCAGGCATTCAGGCTGAAATCATCAGCGGTTCTGGCGACCAGATTTACGGTGCGATGCGTGAGCGCAAGTTTGAACTGCTGCTTGGTCGCGGCGGTGGTGGCCAGCAGCCACACCCTGACAACAATCTGCGTTCTATCGCCTACAATCCGAACAATGCAGACGATGCAAAGCTAACCAACTATCAGGGATGGCGCACCAGCTTCTACGACGAGAAGCTGAACAAGATGATCGAAGATGCGTTGCTTGAGCGTGATATCGCCAAGCAGGGCAAGCTCTACGAAGACATTCAGACCTACATGGATGAAATCGTCATGTCGATCCAGCCGTTCTCTGAAGTCGTTGACACCGCTGCTTTCCGTAGTGACGTGAAAGGTATGATTGTCAGCCCTTGGCTTTCGCGTTTTGAAAGCATCAGCAAGGATCGTTGATCCCGCCTTATCCTCCCAAAGGCACAGAAAGGCGCGTGTTACCACGCGCCTTTTCTGCTTTAGGTTTGAAACCTATGCCGCTTAGATGACGACAAGTACTGCCCAGGTCAGGCGAACATGTCCGCCTGGTGTGCTGTCATCGTAATCCAGTGTCGCATCCAGTGTTTTGCACATGGCCTTGATAAGCTTAGTGCCAAGGCCGGTGCCCTTTGGAGCTGCCGACGGATTGAAACCGATCCCGTCATCATCGACACACAGCTGAAGTTGGTTGTCCTCCGTCTGGCGTAACGTGACTCCAATCTGTCCCTTGCCTTCCGGGTAGGCATATTTGAGGGCGTTGGAGACCAGTTCGGTCACGATCACACCCAGCGCCACGGCCTGATCGGCGGTGACAAACACTGCCCTCAGGTCGGTGGTAACAATGATCTCAGGGGATGCGCCACCGGTGCGTTGCAGGTCGTCGATCAAAGCGCCGAGATAGACATCGAGGGCGACAGCGCCGACATTTTCCGAGGTGTAAAGACTGCGATGAACGCCAGCGATCGCTGCAATGCGACTTTGGGTTTCCTGAAGCGCGTTCTTGGCTTCATCACTGATGACGGTGTTGGTCTGCAAGCGGATCATGGCCGAAACAAGTGACAAACTATTGGCTACACGGTGGTTCATCTCAGCCACCATCAGTTCTGCCCGTTCCTTGGCAACGATCAGCAACCGGTCGGCCTCGTCCTTTTCCCGTCGTAGTCTGGCATTGTTCAGTGCCTGATCGATGGCACTGGCCAAGAGCGGGAAAAAGTCGTCGGTTACCGTTTTGATCACGTAGTCCGCAGCGCCGCCCTTAAGCGCGTTAATGGCAATCTGCGCATCGCTGGACCCTGTTACATAGAGAATGGGAACCAGTGTAGATTTACACCCAATTTCCTCTAGAAAATGTAAGCCAGTCTTGTCCTGAAAATAATGGTCCAGGACAACGGCGTCATAGGTGTCGGCCATGAAGGCCTCAATGCCGGCTGCAACGGAGGCTGCATGAGTTACACTGTAATCGTAGCGGCCAAGAATACGCTGCGCCAGCCTTGCCAATGCCGGATCGTCGTCAATGTATAAAATGCGAGCCGGCATTGAATTCCTCAAGGCACCTGAATAACGGAGAAAAACAGGCCCAGATTGCGGATGGCGGTCGCGAATCCATCATAATCGACCGGTTTGGTAATATAGACGTTTGCGCCAAGGTCATAACATTTTTGGATTTCACGTTCGTCGTCAGTTGTTGTCAACACCACGACCGGAAGCCGGCGCGTGTGTTCATTTGTCTTGATCTGTTCAAGGATATCGATGCCTGACATGTCCGGCAGGTTCAAATCTAACAGAATGAGCAGATAGCGGTCCTTGCTCGGCAGACCATCACGGTTTTCGCCCAGAATGTAGTCGAGCGCCTTCTTGCCCAGGGTGAAGGGGACGATCTCGTTATTGACGCCGGCGCGGCGGACATTTTTCTCGATAAGACGGGCGTGTCCCTCATCGTCCTCGATCATGACGATAGTGACTTCCTGGCCAGAAGCTTTCATAGCTCGTTACTCCTTGGGATTTTGGTCAAATCTGAAGGCAAAATCAGCCGGAAAGTGCTGCCTTTGCCTGGTTCAGAATCCACCGTAATGTCTCCTCCTAAATTTCTTATTAGTGACCGGACGTGGGCAAGTCCAATTCCTTCGCCTGGTTGGTCCTGCTCACCCGCACGCCGGAACAGTTCGAAGATGCGTTCCAGGTCCTGACGTCCGATCCCGCGACCATTGTCTTTGATGTCAATGCGCACACGGCCATGTCCATTGCTGTAACTTCTGACGGAAAGCTGCAAGGGTCGACCAGGTTGCTGATATTTAACTGCGTTGTCGAACAGGTTGCCAAAGATTTGGTCTAGCGAAATGCGATCGCTGATAACGTGACGCACGTCCATCGAAATGGAGATATCGCCACCTGAACTGGTGACCTGGTGATGGACGCTGGCTGATGCCGTATCCAACAAGGACTGAAGGTCTATCTTTTCAGGGGTTAGTTTGCGGCGTCCGTCGCGGGATATCTTCAGGATGGCATTGATCAACTGATCCATCTTGCGCGTCGATGAACGAATGAAGGTGATTGCCTCCGGCAGGTCTTCTTCTACGGCAAGGCGAGCATTGCGAATGTCCTGCTCGTCAGGCTTTTTTTCATCCGCCAGAACATAGGCGGTGAGGTGTTTGACCGAACTTTCAAACTCGCTCAAAAATCCCATGATATTGACAAGTGGCGCACGCAGGTCATGGGTAACGATATAGGCGAAACGCTGGATTTCCTGATTGGCGCGAATAAGGTCTTCGGTGCGTTCGTTCACGCGTTCTTCCAGCCCCTTGTTAAGATATGCCAGTTCCTCCTGAGCGCTTGAAAGAGCACGAATGTGCTGGACGATGATCGCAAGCGCACCACCAACAACGCCCAGTATGGCAATAGCAGCTGTTATTGTTAGCCATTGCAATATTCGCGCGATATCAATCTGCTCAGAAACAATGATGCGTAACCTGTCGTCTACCGTGGTTTGGTAGGTGGAGAGGATATCGCGAATTTCATCCATGTACCGGAGACCAGAATCCGTCCTGAGTAGCGAGATAGCGCCGTCAAAATCGCCGTTCTCGGCGAGGGCAAGCGTGCGGTTTGTCTCTTCAATTTTTGCGTCTGTAAGCTTGTCCAGTTCTGGCAGCTTTGCGGCAAGTACCGGGTTGTCGGAAAGGCTTTCCCGCAGCTTCGGCCTGATATCCGGCAGTCGCGCCATTGCTTCGTTGTATGGTTCGAGATATTTTTCATCACGCGAAAGTAAATAACCCCGCTGGCCAGTTTCAGCGTCTTGCATGGATGTCAGCATGTTAAGAACGTGCGCACGGATGGTGCGAAGCTGAAGAATTTCCCGGGAATAATCGTTGTTGGCGTTAACGAGCCATAACGATGAACCAACCATAACGATAAGCAGAGCAATGCCTGCGACCAGCATGAGCAGGGTTGATCGTGCAAAGTTTGTGATTCGTGCCATGAAAAATCCGGGTCGGGTGAGTGCCTCAAATATCTAGAGGCAAGGGGAGGGTCGATATGAGGGAGGGACGTATCACACTTCTGTCAAGAATGTTGCGTGGTTATCTAATGAAGTGTTGTTCGTCTCATGTCCTTGCCCGTTTCACCTAATGCGACCCAAAATAACGCGTGGAGCGTATTTTCGTTCCATGCGCTGCTCGATTTTTTTGTTCGATGCTGTGATTTGTCAGGCAGGCATCGTCTCATCTCTGCTGTGCAGTGGGCTTTGGCGCATTTTTTGGTCCGGGGGCGGAAAAAATGCGTACCGAATTGTGGAAAACTGTACGGCCGATTTTGCGAGCACAGTACAATCCAAAACTGTATTTCAGGCCTGTTGTCATTTGTGTCTCGTTGACTGAAACGTTGCAGTGGGTATGAATGTTTCAAGAGCGCCCGGGTGAATCGCCTATTGTTGCGAACTCTAGTGGGCGTTTGAATTTTTGTTGCGCGTCACGGCTGTTTTCGTCGTCGGTGTTATCCACTCAGGCGCTTTGTATAAATTGCCTTCAAATAAATGACCATACACTTATGCAACCTATGAGGGATTAAATGCTGCGGGTTCAGCGCTAAATTGATGTCATTCGATGGGAAGTATCTTGCTTTCCATTCAAAACTGTCATTCCTTGCCCATTCCTCGAAAAATCTGGGAGATAAAAAATGAACTCATTCAAAACAACAACAAGAGCAGCTGTTCTGCTCGGTTCCCTCCTCATTGGCGCAAGTTCAGCCTTGGCTGAGACCGTTCTTCATCGTGGCAACTCGGGTGAGCCACAGACCCTCGATCAGGCGCAGACTTCGATCAATATCGAAGCGTTCATTGTCAAAGACCTCTATGAAGGTTTGACGATTTACGATGCTCACGGCAAGATCATCCCTGGTGCGGCAGAAAGCTGGACCGTTTCTGATGATGGCACCGTTTACACTTTCAAGCTGCGTGCCAACGCAAAGTGGTCGGATGGAACGCCTGTAACCGCGCAGGACTTCGTTTTCTCCTACAAACGCGTTGAAGACCCGGCGACTGCAGCGAAATACGCGAATATTCTTTATCCGATCAAGAATGCCGAGAAGGTCAACAAGGGTGAAGCGCCTGTTGACGAACTTGGTGTAAAGGCCGTGGACGAAAAGACGCTCGAAATCACGCTTGAGCGTGCGACGCCATTCTTCCTCGAGCTTCTGGCTCACCAGACTGCATTGCCGGTTTCGCAGGCAAGCATTGAAAAGAACGGCAAGGACTTTGTTAAGCCCGGCGTGATGGTGTCCAACGGCGCTTACAAACTTCAGGCACACGTTCCAAACGACAGCCTGACTGTTGTTAAGAACGAGAATTTCTGGGACGCAGAAAACGTAAAGATCGATAAGGTCGTTTTCTACCCGATCGAGGACCAGGCTGCATCGGTTCGCCGTTTTGAAGCCAAGGAAATGGATCTGGCCTACAACTTCTCGGCAGATCAGATCGACCGCCTGACAAAGGCCTATGGCGATCAGGTTCACGTTTCGCCGACGCTGGCCACCTATTATTACGCTTTCGACACCCGCCAGGAGCCTTATAGCGATGTTCGCGTGCGTCAGGCCCTGTCCATGGCCGTTGACCGTGACTTCCTTGCCAAGGAAATCTACAGCGGTTCGCAGGTTCCTGCCTACTCCATGGTTCCTCCTGGTATCGACAGCTATGGTGAGCCATCAAAGGCCGACTTTGCTTCGCTCTCACAGCTTGATCGCGAAGACAAGGCTATCGAACTGATGAAGGAAGCCGGTTACGGTGAAGGCGCAAAGCCGCTGGAAATCGAAATCCGCTACAACACCAACCCGAACCACGAGCGTGTGGCAACCGCTATCGCGGATATGTGGAAAAACACATTCGGTGCCAAGGTTTCCCTGGTTAACCTCGACGTGTCCTCGCACTACGCTTACCTGCAGGAAGGTGGCAAGTTCAACGTAGCCCGTGCTGGCTGGGTTGCTGACTATGCCGACGCTGAAAACTTCCTTGCACTTTCCGTCTCCACAAATACGACGTTCAACTACGGCAAGTTCAAGAATGATGAATATGATGCCTTGATGAAGAAGTCGTATGAAGAAGCCGACATGACTGCGCGTGCAAAAATCCTGCACGAAGCAGAGGCTATCCTGTCTCGCGAGCAGCCGGTTGCTCCGCTTCTGACTCAGGCTGATCTTTGGCTCGTTTCCAGCCGTGTAAAGGGCTGGGAAGATAACGCCGCAAACGAGCATTTGAGCCGTTTCCTGAGCATCTCTGAGTAACAATAAGTGGCACGGCGGCGTCCCCGCCGTGCCATACCGGAGTTAACGTACCATGTTATCATTTATTCTGCGCCGATTGGCGAGCGCGGTGCCGACACTGTTTATTGTCGTCACGATTTCGTTTTTCCTGATGCGCTTTGCGCCAGGTGGACCTTTCAACCTTGAGCGTCCGTTACCGCCTCAGACGATGGAAAATCTGATGAGGACCTATCAGCTGGATCAGCCATTGTGGCGCCAGTACATTCACTACATCACCAATGCCGTGACTGGTGATTTCGGGCCGAGCTATATTTACAAGGACAACACTGTCGCCGAGTTGATCGGAAAAGGTCTGCCTTATTCGCTCGAACTTGGCTTTTACGCGCTGCTGTTGGCACTCGTCGGCGGCGTATTGGCTGGTACATTGGCTGCCTTGAGGCAGAACAGTACCTTTGATTTTTCACTCATGTCGGTTTCGACCGTTGGTATTACCGTACCGAACTTCGTTGTCGGTCCTGTGCTGACACTGGTTTTTGCCGTTCTGCTCGGTTGGTTGCCAGCCGGTAGCTGGGGCGACGGATCGCTGCGTTATCTCATCCTGCCGATGATTGCACTTGCCCTGCCTCAGTTGGCGGTGATTGCCCGTCTGACGCGTGGTTCGATGATCGAAGCACTGAGGATGGACCACATTCGCACCGTCAAGGCCTATGGTCTTCCTGCAAGAACGGTTGTCATCATCCACGCGATGCGTGCCGCCATGTTGCCGGTTGTGTCCTACCTTGCGCCTTGCGCCGCAGCGTTGCTGACGGGTTCGGCTGTCGTTGAAACCATCTTCACCATTCCAGGCGTCGGGCGCTACTTCGTCCTCGGTGCCATCAACCGTGATTATACGCTTGTTATGGGCACCGTTGTTCTCATTGCGATCTTCGTCATCGTTTTCAATCTTGTGGTCGACATCCTTTACGGCCTTCTTGATCCGAGGGTTCGCCATGACTGATATGTCTGCAAATACGGCTCCGCTGCCGTCTACAAAAAGTCGCAGCCTTTTCCAGCTTGCCGCTCTGCGGTTCCGTAGAAACCGTGCGGCAATGGCCGGTTCGATCATGCTGGCGCTGATTGCGCTTTTTTCCTTCATTGGTCCACATTTCCTGAACCACACCTATGACCAGGTGTTCCCATCCTATGTGTCCATCCCGCCGAGCCTTGAGCCACGTCCGGATGTCACCAATCTTCAGGGTGTTGTTGAGGGAATTGCTTCGCGTGCGCGCGTTGATCTCAAAGAGTTCGAGGTCAGCGGACAATCTTTTACCGCGACCGTAACCTCGGATAGCGAGATCGATCCGCGCACCACGCGTTATTTCGATCGCGCCAATGAGTTCGAAAACACCAAGGTAACAGCAACCGAAGACGATGGCCGTACGCTGAAGTTGGAAGGCAATGTTAACCGCGAATACTTCTTCTTCGGTACCGATTCCAACGGCCGTGACCTTCTGGTGCGTGTCATGCTCGGTGGTCAGATTTCGATTGCTGTCGGCATTCTCGCGAGCCTTGTGTCACTGGGCATTGGCGTTATCTACGGCGCGACGTCTGGTTACATCGGCGGACGTGTCGACAACGTCATGATGCGTATTGTCGAGATCCTCTATTCACTGCCATTCGTGTTCCTCGTTGTGGTGCTGGTGGTGTTTTTCGGCCGCAGCTTCATCCTGATCTTTCTGGTGATTGGTGCGGTCGAGTGGCTGGATATGGCGCGTATCGTGCGCGGGCAGACGCTTGCATTGAAGCGGCGTGAGTTTGTCGGTGCAGCGCAGGCGTTGGGATTGACGGATTGGCAGATCATTCGCCGTCACATTATCCCTAACACGATTGGCCCCGTTGTGGTGTTCGTTACCGTTGTTGTTCCAAAGGTCATTCTTCTTGAAAGCTTCCTGTCCTTCCTTGGTCTCGGTGTTCAGGCGCCGCTGACAAGTTGGGGAGCGTTGATTTCAGAAGGCGCAAACAATATCCAGTCTGCACCATGGCTTTTGATTTTCCCGGCCACCTTCTTCGTTCTGACGTTGTTCTCTTTGAACTTCGTTGGTGATGGCCTGCGCGATGCGCTCGATCCGAAGGACCGCTGACATGAATGACACATCACAAACCATTCTTGCCGTTCGTGGACTGAAGGTTGATTTCGCCACGCCTGACGGAACGGTCAATGCCGTCAAGGGCATTGACCTCGACGTCCGGGCAGGCGAAACGCTCGCTGTCGTAGGTGAATCCGGTTCCGGAAAAAGCCAGACCATGATGGGTATCATGGGACTTCTGGCAGCCAATGGCCAAGTGCAGGGTTCCGCCAAATATCGCGGCCATGAACTTGTCGGCTTGCGTTCGGATGAGCTCAACACCATCCGCGGCGCCAAGATCACCATGATCTTCCAAGAGCCGATGACCTCGCTTGATCCGCTCTACAAGATCGGCAAGCAGATTGCCGAGCCTATCCTGCATCACCGCGGAGGCAGTCGCAAAGAGGCACGCGCCCGTGTTCTGGAATTGCTGGAACTGGTTGGTATTCCGGATCCGGCACGTCGCATCGACAGTTATCCGCACGAGCTTTCTGGTGGCCAACGTCAACGTGTCATGATTGCAATGGCACTGGCCAATGAGCCGGACATTCTGATTGCCGACGAGCCGACAACAGCACTCGACGTGACAATCCAGGCCCAGATCCTTGACCTGCTTAAATCCTTGCAGCAGCGTTTTGGTATGGCCATCGTGTTGATTACGCACGATCTCGGAGTGGTGAAGCACTTTGCTGATCGTGTCACGGTGATGCGTCGGGGCGAGGTTGTTGAAGCTGGTTCCACATCGGACATTTTTGAACGTCCTCAACAGGACTACACGAAAATGCTGCTGGATGCCGAACCAAGCGGACGCAAGCCGGACGTGGCCGATGAGGCGCAGGTTGTGCTGTCCGGGCAAGCCGTAACCGTCGATTACCAGATTGCTGGCGGGTTCCTGTCGGGCAAAAAAAGTGCGTTCCGTGCTGTCAATGGTGTCGATGTCACGTTGCGACAGGGACAAACAATTGGTGTTGTCGGGGAGTCCGGTTCCGGAAAATCCACGCTCGGCCGTGCCCTGTTGAAGCTGGTAGAAGCCAAGGGAAAGGTCGTATTCGAAAAGACGGATATTTCCGGTTTCGATCGAAAAGCCATGCGGCCCCTGCGCAAGAAACTGCAGCTGGTGTTTCAGGACCCATACGGTTCACTTTCGCCGCGCCAGACGGTCGGTGAAATTGTCACTGAAGGCCTGTTCGTGCATGAGCCACAATTGAGTCGGGCAGAGCGAGACCAGCGTGCCATCAAGGCGCTGCAGGAGGTTGGACTCGATCCCGACGCCCGCAATCGTTATCCGCATGAGTTTTCAGGCGGCCAACGACAGCGTATCGCAATTGCGCGTGCCATTATCCTGAAGCCCGATGTCGTCATTCTTGATGAACCGACGTCAGCCCTTGACCGCTCGGTTCAGGGGCAGGTTATAGATCTGTTGCGCAACCTGCAGAAAACGCATGGTCTGTCCTACATTTTCATCAGCCACGACCTGTCGGTTATCAAGGCTATGTCAGACTACGTCATGGTGATGAAGGACGGCAAGGTTGTTGAGGAAGGCACGACAGATGCAATCTTCGAGGCACCGCGAGAGACGTACACGCAAACGCTGATGAACGCCGCTTTTACCGCCTGATGCTGAGAGGCAGTCGCTTATATTTGGCGACTGCCTTGCCCTTATGTCGTTTTAAAACTGGCAAAAAATTCAGCCAATTGATGTTTTTGATATCTGCTTTGCGTAATTGCTGCACACTTTTACGCGACCTACTGTAGAGCTATTCACGGCGAGGGATTGTTGTGGTTATAGAGGCAAGGGCTCTAAACCTAAGAGCGCGTTTATTCAGCAGGTCGAAGGATAATTGATGAGAGTGTTATTGACGGGTGCAGCCGGCTTTATTGGCTACCATACGGCTGTCATTCTCCTGGAGCGGGGTGATGAGGTTCTTGGGATTGATAACCTCAATGAATATTACGACGTCAATTTGAAACTATCCCGCCTCTCTCTGCTAAAAAACTATAAGAATTTTTCGTTCATCAAAGCCGATCTTTCAGACCGAGACGCCGTAGATAACTCATTTGCTGGCTTCAAACCGCAGCGGGTCATTAACCTCGCGGCGCAAGCTGGTGTACGGTACGGTTCTCAAAACCCACACAGCTATATCGACTCCAATATTGTGGGTTTTCTCAATATCCTCGAGGGATGTAGACATCACGCAATTGAGCATCTTACTTTTGCGTCTTCCAGTTCGGTATATGGTGCCAATCTGAAAGTGCCTTTCAGTGCTCACGATACTGTCGATCACCCGTTGAGTCTGTATGCGGCAACGAAGAAATCGAATGAGTTGATGGCTCATTCATATTCGCATTTGTATCGGCTTCCCGTGACCGGTCTTCGTTTCTTTACTGTCTATGGTCCTTGGGGTCGTCCGGACATGTCTCCATTTTTATTTACGAAAAAAATACTCGCTGGAGATCCAATCGATGTTTTCAATTATGGCAATCACTTGCGAGACTTTACGTTCGTCGATGACATCGCCAAGGGCGTAGTTGGAACATTGGATGCTATTCCCGTCCCAAACAAAACTTGGGACGCTATGAACCCGGACCCAAGCAGTTCAACGGCTCCGTATCGGCTTTACAATATCGGCAATAACACCTCGGTAGAGTTGAATTACTTCATCGAATGCATTGAGAAAGCGGTTGGTAAAACCGCTATAAAGAACATGTTGCCTCTTCAGCCGGGTGACGTTTTTCAAACCTTCGCCGATGTGGATGATCTTGTCACCGACATCGGTTTTAAGCCGCAAACCTCAATTGAGGAGGGAATTGAGAAATTTGTCGCCTGGTTCCGGCAGTACTACCAACTGTGATGTCCGCTCGTCCCACGTCGAAAGCTAGCATTCAAATCTGGTTTTTTTAAATGCATTCACCGGTGCGTTGGTGCAAGCAAGTAGTGACCAACCCCCCAGACGTCGCCATTGTCGTGACCGAAGAGGCCGGCTGTTGCGAGGAAGAACAATCGCCAGCGACGCTCCCAAAGATGAGCGTCCTTGCCATAGACGGTTTTGAACAACGGTTTTATCTGGTTGATTTCGCGGTCGAAATTTGCCCGCCAATCGAGAGCCGTTTGTTGATAATGTTGGCCAGACCAACGCCAATCCTGTTCAACGGTGAAGCTCTCCCCAAAGCGATAAGGCAGATCATAAGCGGGCATGATGCCGCCGGTGAAGAAATGATGCGCAATCCAGTCTGCAGGATTGTGGTGGTCGAAACGATAGGAGCGGTTCTTGTGCGTGAAAACATGCAGGAACAATTTTCCGTCCGGTTTCAGCCATCCGTGCACGCGTTCAAGAAGCGTGTGCCAGTTTGACATGTGCTCGAACATTTCCACCGAAACCACCCGATCAAACGTTCTTTCGGTTTCAAAAATATTCATGTCGGCCGTGACAACATTCAGGTTTGTCAAACCCTTATCCTGGGCTTTGGCGTTTATGTATTCACGTTGAGAGGCCGAGTTGGAGACAGATACGATCGAGGAGCGCGGGAAATTTTCGGCCATCCAGAGGGAAAGTGAACCCCAGCCGCAGCCGAGTTCGAGGATTGTCATGCCATCTTCAATTCCGGCATGTTTGACTGTCTGTCTCAGCGCCTCACGTTCCGCGTCAGCAAGGGAGGTGTTTAGATCAGGATAAAAACAGGACGAATATTTTCGCCGCGGACCGAGCACCAGCGAAAAAAACTCCGCCGGCACTTCGTAATGTTGCCGGTTGGCATCACTCGTATGTGTTGCAACGGGAAACTTAGCCATCTCAGACACAAATTCAATTTCCCGGCCATGGGGAATGGTTTCCAGACGGCGTTTGGTGCGGTTACACAGGAAGTCAATTCCAGCAAGTGTCATACCGTCTGATAATGGCATTCTCTCCGCGGCATTGATGGCAAAGGCCAGCATGTTCATTGTGTTGCTCCTTGTTCAGTGGCGGAGTTCGTTTTGCGTGGACCGGGGAAGAAAGCGTTGACACGTGCCTGCAAGGCTCGAAATTTTTCACCGCGACTTCTCATCATATGTTCTTCAAGCGGTGGAATGCCGGAAACATGAACCAGCAGCCAGTACATCATGGCGGGCGCGAGCAACGCCAACCAGCTCCAACCGTTCGCGTTGATTGCCAGCAACGGCCAGGTGCACCAGAATAACCATTCAAAAAAGTAGTTCGGGTGGCGAGAGTAACGCCACAATCCAATTTCACAGACACCCGTTTTGGCTTCTGGTGTTTTTCTGAAACCCGCCAATTGAGCGTCTGAAAGGCTTTCGCCTGCGAGAGCTATGACGGCGATGCCAAGTGCAATCAAATCAACAATCCGAGGAAACGGGCTTTCGTTGCTGGCGGCTAGATACACTGCCAAAACCAGTACAAATGCTGCGACAGCTTGTATCTGCAAGAACCAGAATAATCTGAACGAGGCTGCCTTTCCCCATTGTTCAATGAACTTGGCGTAGCGGGGATCTTCCTTGGCGCCCTTTGAGCGCGTCCCGATGTGGGCTCCAAGTCGCAACGACCACAATGCGATGATGATGAAGATCATGATGCGGCGTTCGCTTGCGCCATCAGCCCAAATTGCCGATGCAATGCCACCAAGTCCGACCGCAAATGACCAGATTGTATCGATCCAGCCGCTGTTGCCGGTCCTGCGCTGCGTGGCCCATGCACCGATCATTGCAAGAGAAAGACCACCTGCTGCGAAAATGAGGAAACTGAAATCCATTTCTACCGCCTGTTGAACAGCAATGTCACACTGCTTTCATCACCTATCTACGGAACTGACGGCATTCTGGTTTCGTTTAATGGGCAAAATATTCAAATAAAGATTCCTGGCGGAACTGAACCGTTTCCAACAGTCACTCGTATTGCTTCTGTATATGTGAATTCGCACCAGTCGCTGTCCGCGACCTGTTGCTCCAGTCGGTTCAATGCGATTGGAGCGTGAAGAGGAGTGTAGGGTATGAAATGGATATTACCAGTTTCAATCATCCTTTGCCTTGGCTCGAACTCTGCAATGGCAGAGGATATTTTCGGGCAATGGTCGCGCGGTGATGGCAATGCCCGGGTAAAGATCGACCAGTGTGGAGCCAATATCTGTGCGACGAATACGTGGATAAAACCGGGTACACCGAAAGAAAAAACCGGTGACAAGCTTGTCATGACCATTTCGCCTGCCTCAGATGGGAAATATTCCGGAACCGCTTTCGATCCGCAGCGCGATCTTACCTACAAGATCAGCGTTGATGTGAAGGGCAACAACATGACGACCAAGGGCTGCGTCCTTGCCGGTTTGCTGTGCAAGGGCGTTCAATGGACAAGGCTGGATTGACGTCATGACTATAATCGACATGAATGCCAATCAGTGAGAATGTCAGGAGAAAAATGGTCGTTCGGGGCGTGTTCTATGTGGTTCTCGGCGCTCTCATGATGACGTTAGCATCAGGGATGAAAGCTCCAACTTCCGCAAATCCGGTCGAGGACGAACGCCTTATTGATGTTGGCGGGTTCATGATGAACAGCCTTTTGCTGGAACCCGCACACAAGGCTGATTTGCCCCCGATTGTCTTTATTCACGGTGCCAGCACCAGCCTGTATGATCCATTGTTCGCCTTTCGCTCCAGTTTGGAGGGGCGAGCCACACTGCTGTTTGTTGACAGGCCTGGTCATGGTCGTTCGCAGATCGGCGGCAAGGGCAACATTTTGCCGGATGGACAGGCGGATGGCATTGCAAGTCTGATGGACGAGCGTGGCATCAAAAGTGCAATCGTGGTTGGTCACTCTTACGGCGGCGCAATTGCTGCTGCGCTTGCTTTGCGTCATCCAGAGAAGGTGAAGGGACTGGTTTTCCTGTCGCCTGCGGTTTATGACTGGCCGGGCGGCGTCTCGTGGTATTATGACGCTGCGCGTGTCCCGATTACCGGTGTTTTGTTCAGCACCCTTGTTGCGCCACCGGCAGGGCTGTTGGCGATTGGCGCAGCGACAAAGTCAGTGTTTGCACCAAACCCCGTACCACAAAACTATATAGCCCAAACCAAAGCACTGCAGGCTTTGCGCCCGGTTGCCTTCCGTCACAACGCATTGGAAGTCGCATCTCTGAATGCGTGGGCCAAAACGGCATCCCGCCAATATTCCGAGATAAAAGCGAGGACAATTATCATCACAGGTGATGCTGATAAGGTTGTGTCGCCGGAGATACACTCAAAACAGCTGGCACGCGCCATCAAAGGCTCGAAGCTGCTTGTCGTGCACGATCTTGGACACAAGCCGGATTACATCGCGGGCGATCTTGTCGTTGCAGCAATTGAGGTTGCGGCCGGCAAAAAACGGGATCTTTCACGGATACTAAAATCTGTCGAACGACGCATAGCAGATGATAGGCCTATGTGAGCCACGTCATATGTTGCTGACGGTGAAGAAAAACTGCGCAAATGGTATTTGCACAGTCTTAAACGGCAGTTGGGTGGCCGTTGGCAAGCCAGTTTAACGGCAGCGAACTTTAGTCTTCTCGCAACCGATACGGTTCATCGTGACGTTGACAGGGGGATATGCGAAATCATCTTTTTTCTGGTCGGAACCTGCGTTTACTGCCGCCATGATGACAACACCTATCAGGCCACCATTGCTACCTGAAGCCATGCGTTGTTCGGCAGACTTATTGATTGCAGTCACGTTGCTGAAACTGGTCCTGTAGCCCGCAGCGTTGCAACTCACTGAAATCGGGCGTGATGCATAGCCGTAGTCGGGAACACGCACTTCGGCCGGAGTTTTTATAGATGCGCTGTAGCCGTCGCTTTCCAGCTTGCAACTAACACCCTCAATCTCCGTACGGGAACTAAATTCCGCACCACCCTTGTTCACATATTCATATGTACGGATGGTCACAATTTCATTGCCTTTGAGTGCAGGGATATCTTGGCCAGCTGCACGTTGAGGAGCTAGCATATCTCCGTGCTGTATGCCCGAGGCAGTCGGTGTGGCGGCAACGCTCATGGCAAGTGGCTTTCCAGTCTGGCAACCGGTTAATCCGGTAAGAGCGATAACCATGCCTGGAAACAGTAAGCGCGAAATCATGCATGCAACCCTGAATATGCGAATGGCTGCCTTTTATTGCAGCATCAGCACCAGTCAATCGCCAAGGTAGAGGTGGGATAGCATAACGAAATACAAGGTAATCAAAGCGTTATGACGATAGATCGCTTTGAAACTTTGACTGTCGGTCAGCATTCGCAGCAGTTCATCCATGATGCCTTGGTATTTCGAGGCACTTTTTTCTTACCTCTAACCTCGAGAAGTACGCAATAGACAGGATTTCAACGGCTGCCGTGTAATCTTCGAAACTCAAACCGAGCAGGATACGCTCAGCCGGTTCCTTATGGCGGCCTCGCAGTCGCGTAAATCTTTGACGCCGATATTTGCAAATGCGGAACAGCGAGTGTCGGTAGATGTCAGCCGAGGCCAGCCAGAGATAATTTCGCACTGGGGGGGCGCTAGTTTTTTCCCGCTGCGGTCAACAGTGCTTGGTGGCTTAATTCAGATCTACCTAAGATGGTGATGGTTTTCACAAACGCGTGATAATTGATCTGGTTTTCATACTTTCCTATCCAGCGACCTCTAAGTCAGACAACTCCACCACGTCCGAGCCATTGAGTGATTATGACGAGTACATTTTTTCCTTCCATCGACGATCTGTTAGCGGCGGTCGAAGGAAGTCGGTTTGTGCCAGCATTCCAACCATTTATCGATCTTGAAACGCAAAAGACGAGCGGATTTGAGGTCCTGGCGCGCTGGGATCATCCTGCTCATGGTGTGATAAATCCGGATGCATTCATCTCCACAGCCGAATCTGTCGGAGCCATCAACGCGATCACATTACAGGTTCTGGAGAAGGCATGTCGGGAGCTTACCTGCGCGCCGCGCAGTTTAACACTCGCTCTCAATCTGTCTCCGGTACAGTTCCGGAATGACGAAATCGTTTCCTTGATTGGTGGGGTTGTCTCAAATGCGGGACTGCTTCCATCTCAAATAGAAATCGAACTGACGGAAAATGCGCTTCTCGACGATATTGAAACCGCTCACCAGGTTGCAAAACGTTTCAGAGACGAAGGTTTTCTGCTGTCGCTGGATGATTTCGGGACCGGTTTTTCAAGTCTCACGCGCTTGCATTCCCTGCCTTTCAACACGCTGAAAATCGATAAGCAATTTGTTGGCAGCATGGACCAGAACCCGGCGAGCCGACGCATCGTGTCCTCTGTAATCGATCTTGGCCAAAGTTTGGGTATGAGAGTTGTTGCTGAGGGGATTGAAACGCCACACCAACTGGCTTTGCTGCAACGGATGGGATGCAATGTGGGCCAAGGGTATCACCTTGGCCGCCCGACATTGGGAAAGTTGCCAAGAGAGCTTCGTTATCCTTTCGGCGGCCGTGCGAAAGGTTCCTCCGGGGCCTCTCGTTATCAACGCAAGTTCCACTCTGAGGCCATCTATGAAAACAGCCCGTGCGCGCTAGCGCTTCTTGATGGGGATGGACGGATTTTGCGAATGAATGAGCAATTCGCCCACGTCATGAGTCTGGTTGAAAAGCAATCAATCGGTTCGCATTTTGCGCAGCACTTTGACAGAAAGAACGCCTTTAGGATCACGCAAATTTTGGCCCATATGGCGCGTGGGCGTGAAATCAGACAGCAGGAAGTGAAGGATCGTCGCTCCAGTAAAACTTTCGTCGTGAATTGCACACGCGTCAACGACGACGATGGTGGTTTCATCGGGTTTTCACTTGCGTTAACCGACATTAGTCGCCTCAGGCAGGTTGAGGCAGTCTTGAAAGCCGATGAGGGTTATGCGCGGTTGTTGGCGACGGAGGAAAGACTTCACATCATCTGGGCGGCAAACAGCGCAGGGACCATCGACTATCTCGGGCCGACGCTGTCTGCGACTGAAAGTGTTGGCATGGAGGACCGTATCAAGGACTGGTACGGGCGTATGCACCCAGATGATCATATTCGAGTCCGCAAAAAGTGGCTGGAATGGTTGCCGTCAAAATTGCCTTTTGAGACAAACTTCCGGGTTCGGGATGTGTCAGGGCATTGGCGACAGGTACGCAGTGCTGCTAAGCCAAGTTTCGACAGTGCTGGTCAGGTTGAAAGCTGGATTGGTCTAATAACGGATTGTGCGGATCAATCGCCGCAGATACAAAAAGGTGATGAGAGCCCCCATAGCCCTTTGCTCGCTAAACTTACAGCGCAGCAACTTGACCTTCTCACATGGGCTGCGGCGGGGAAATCAAATGCCGACATAGCGACGATTACAGGTCTATCGCGGCGTGGCGTGGAGTATCATATGGAGCAGATACTCAAAAAGCTGGGTGTGGCCAGTAAAGTGCAAGCCGCAGCCCTTCTGGGCAGACACGGCCCTCAAGAATCACCGAAAGAGTAAATCTGTGGTGGCATACCCTAGGTTGTTTGTGGTTTACAACTGGTTACCAAACCAGTCCTGATTGTGATTATTGTAAAGTATGACGTGTCGCGTGAACCTCTAAAGTTCAGTGATTCACATATCTTCTCGCCGTTTCTCAACACTACTTTCTGTGTGCCGCCGGGGAGATGAGGTGGCCAATGATTGGTTGCTGCACGTGCATGCTTATGGTCCAGATTTGCAATCTTTCAGCACGAGAAAGTTGGACTTGTTATTTTGAGGTAATTCATGTCCTTCCTCGCAAATTCAAAGATCAAAACCAAAATTCTTTCGCTAATTTTGCCGCTTAGTCTTCTCGGAGTCGGCGGAGTGTCTGTGGTCTCCTATACGTATATGAAAACAGATGCGGCCTATTCCGATATGCTTGCCAGCGATGTCGTTCTTGCCACCACGCTGAACCGTTCAACGATTGCAGCAATGTCTATTGCCTATACGGCCAACCAAGTCCGATTTTACGAAACAGGTTCTGCGGAATCCATCGCTGCTTTGAAGCAATACGAAGCTGATAAGCTTTTGCTGACAAGCAGATTAGACAATGCAAAGATGATGTCGCAAAATCAGTCGGGGGCTATCGACGGCTACATTCGCCTTGCAAACGACATTATCAAATTGACTGATGATGCGATCGCATTCGATAGCAAGGATATGGATGACGAGGCCGTCAAATCACTTAAACAAGTCGATCCACTCATCGTTAAACTACGCAGTGACTTGCGCTCTGCAAACGAAGAAAATGACGCCAATATTGCTGCTGAATCTGACAGCCTATCAGCGCAAACCATATCTACAATCACAACGACATTAAGTTTGTTGGCGATACTGTTCGCTTTTGTCATCACCGCTTCGCTCGTTGTTGCGTCTCGCGGCATCAGTGGCCCGATTGCAGCATTGCAGCATCGCATGCGCACATTGGCCGACGGAAATGTTGAAACCGGTATTCCTGGTGAAGACCGTCGAGACGAAGTTGGAAGCATGGCAAAAGCTGTGGTCGTTTTCCTGGAAAATACGCGCCAGCGCTTGCGGCTTGAAGCGGAGGCCGATGCCAATCGCTCACTTAGTGAAAAAGAACGTATGGAGCGGGAGCGCAAAGCCGCAGAAGATGCTGCCAACGTCAAGTTCGCGGTGGATAATCTGGCAACTGGCCTGTCCAGACTGTCGGATGGCGACGTGACGTACCGTATCAACCACTCCTTTGTCGCCACACTCGATGGCGTCAGGATTGACTTCAATAACTCCGCTGAAAAGCTTCAGCTGGCGCTTGGTCGCGTCGCAAACAATGCGCGCGGGATCGATGCCGGCGCAAATGAAATCCGTTCCGCCGCTGACGATCTCGCCAAGCGTACGGAACAACAGGCGGCCGCTGTTGAAGAGACTGCTGCTGCACTGGAACAAATCACCACGGCCGTCAAGGATTCCAGCAAGCGGGCACATGAGGCCGGGCAACTGGTTGCTCGCGCCAAATCAGGTGCAGAGAAATCCGGGGATGTCGTGCGCAGTGCTGTTATCGCCATGGAGAAGATCGAAAAATCCTCGACGGAAATTTCCAATATCATCGGTGTGATCGATGAAATCGCCTTCCAGACAAATCTTCTCGCATTGAATGCCGGTGTAGAAGCTGCGCGCGCCGGTGAGGCAGGCAAGGGCTTTGCGGTTGTCGCACAGGAGGTGCGTGAGCTGGCGCAGCGTTCCGCTGCCGCAGCAAAGGAAATCAAAGCGTTGATCCTGATGTCGACTGATCAGGTTCAGGAGGGTGTTCAACTTGTTGATGAAACAGGCAAGGCACTCGAAGCCATCGTTGCCGAAGTTCAGGAAATCAATCGACATGTTTCTGCGATCGTTGACGCTTCCCAGGAGCAGTCATCCGGTTTGCAGCAGATCAACACTGCCGTAAACCAGATGGACCAGGACACGCAGAAGAATGCGGCCATGGTCGAGGAGACCACTGCTGCAAGTCATGGTCTTGCGCGTGAGGTTTCATCGCTCAACCAGTTGCTCGCCCAGTTCAAGACAACGTCGGACGCAGCAAGCGCGGTACAGGCTGCACCATCGGCAAATGTGCCAAAATATAGCGCGTCCCCCGTTCGTTCATTGACGAACAAGCTTGCAACGGCCTTTGTCGGCAATGCGGCGCTCAAGGCGGATTGGGAAGAGTTCTGATAGCGAAGCAGAACCCAGCCACAATGAAGACCCCGATGTGATGCGTCGGGGTCTTTCTGCTTCTTACCAGACGGGACTTTTCGCCAGAGCGATTTCTAATTGATCATTGTTGCGGTGTGTCTGGTCGTTTCCAGCGGAATCGCAACAAATTTGTTGTATTTTGTCTTCTGCCACTCAGCAAAGTGGCAGCACTTTCCATATCTGCTTGCAATAGACCAAGTACCCGGTAACATACCTGACAGATTTTGTGCAGGTGAGGCGGCAATGGACGTGGAAAGCAGAGCGGGCGTAGAACACGGTAAGTCGCTGGCGTCAAAAATCAGCTCTGCGCTGCGGCGTGATCTGATGGAGGGTGTTTTCCGCCCGGGAGACAGACTCCCCAGCGAAAGCGCTCTGAGCCGCGAATATTCGGTCAGTCGCACGGTTGTGCGTGAAGCGGTTGCCATCCTGCGTGCGGATGGCCTTGTGCACGCTCGCAAAGGTGCTGGAATATATGCGCTTGAATTGCCGCAGGAGCAGGACAAGCCTTTCAAGGATCTGACGACTGAACGCATTTCATCGGTTATCGAACTGCTTGAACTGAGGACTGTTTTTGAGGTCGAATCGGCCGGTTTGGCGGCGTCACGACGCTCTGCCGCGCAGATAGAAATGATTCTTGATGCTCACCGGAATATTGGAGAGTGTCTTGCCACGGGCATGCCGACCCGTGATGCCGACTTCAATCTTCACCTCGCCATTGCCGAGGCTACCCAAAACCGGCGTTTCCCGGAGTTTCTGCAGCTTATCCGCTCTGGCATCATCCCGCGTGGCGAGTTGCAGGGATCTGCTCCGGGCTCTCGGCCGAAAGACTACAATCTTCACCTCCAAGAAGAACACGGCCTGATCGTTGATGCGATCATTGAGGGCGATCCTGATCTGGCTCGAGAACGCATGCGCGCACATCTGCGTGGCAGTCTAGATCGCTACAAAGTGTTGTTGCGCTCAAAAGCCAAGGAAAGTGAAGAAATCACTCAGGCATAAACAGCCGTATTGTCAGACAGGCTGAGATATATGTATGATGACATGTTTAGTGTCATCAAGGAGGCCTATATGACCCTTCCCAAGTTCCCGGTTGTTTCACCGGACGTCGGCGTTCTCCGTCAGGTCCTTTCCGAATCCCCAGAGTTGATGGTTGTTTCATTCCGCTTCGAAACTGGAGCAGAAGGTAAGCTTCACAAGCATCCACACGTCCAATCCACCTATGTTTCCAAAGGAAAATTTCGGTTTTTCCGTGATGGCGCAGCCTATGAATTGAAGGTTGGCGACAGCCTCGTCATTCCTGGAAACATTGAACATGGCTGTGAATGCCTGGAAGAGGGGGAGTTAATCGACTGCTTTACACCCCGCCGGGACGATTTCCTGTAAGCGATGTAACTTGACAGATTTATAAACCTGTGACAGGTTGGTCAAAATTTGTCAGACAGGACGGGAGCCTGTTAAGGCGCGCTTCCCGCGGCTGGCAAACGGAGGAAACATGTCATCACGTCGCGTACAATTTAATGGTTGGGCCGAGCAGATTGGAACCATAGCGGTTACCCTGCTCGGCTTGCTTATGCTTACTTTCTTTATCGGCCGCATGATGCCCGCCGACCCGGTACGGGCGATCGTCGGTGAAGATGCGACACGGGAGACCTATGAGCAGGTCTTTCGTTCGCTCGGTCTCGACCGCCCCGTGTGGGAGCAGTTCTTCTTATATCTTCGCGATGTGCTGACGGGTAATTTCGGCACGTCTA
>NZ_JABAEG010000013.1:0-141023 GCF_023701965.1 Rhizobium sp. CG4
ATGACCTCAGCGCGACTGCGCTGCGGATGATGATAACGATTGTTTTAAAGGGAGGGTTCGTTGAAAGCGCGGTGCTAATCGCGCGGTAACCAAAGCTCAGCAAGAAAATATCGATAATGGATAGATAGTGGATCTTAATCTGATTGTCAACTTTTAGTTTTGCGAGCAGGCAATTCTACCTATGGGTGTCAATGCGGCCGCCACGTCATTTCCATCTCGTCGGTGATCGGCAGATCGGGATTTGACGAAACAGCACTTTCGCCACCCAGGATCTGAAACGTCCGGGCAGGCCAGTTGCTTGAGGTGCGTGGTAGAAGGCAAATCACGGCAGAGCACCCTTGTCAGTTGACTATCGTGTTATACTGCTGTGCCTCCCGGGCAAGTATTTCGCGGGCCGCGTGATCGGCAATAGGGATGCTTAGATTTGCCGAAATTTCGCCCGCAGCGATGAGGGCGTGGTAACGGGCACAGCATACGCGCAAGAATGAGGTGAAGTTGCCGAGATCATGATCGGCATCCATCGCCTCATGCCATAGCCTTGTTATGAGCTGCGCGACAGTCATGCCGTCGCGCAGGCCGATTTCGCTGAGCGTATACCAGAAATGATTTTCGATCCGGATCGAAGTGGTCACACCATCGATGCGCAGACTATGGGTGCAGCTTTGCCACTGACTGGCATCGGCCTTGATAAAGAGTTCGCACATCGCAAGGGCCTCCCTTCCCATTAATGTTAGAGCAGTGTGAACATTCCTCGAGCTGGCAACAATCCTACTGCCCACTGGTTCGCCCGGAGTTGGAGACTGCTCTTAAAGAATCGCAAGAAACTGCTTGAGCCATGCCGGGTGTGCGGGCCATGCTGGCGCCGTCACCAGATTGCCATCGGTGACGGCTTCTGTCACTGCAATCTCGGCGAATGTTCCACCCGATGCCGTTACTTCGTAAGCGCAGGCCGGGTACGCCGAGCAGATACGACCCTTCAGAACGCCTGCTGCAGCGAGCAACTGAGCCCCGTGGCATATTGCGGCAACCGGTTTTCCCTCGTCAAAAAAATGCTTCACCTTGGCGAGGACATCGGGGTCCATCCGGAGATATTCCGGTGCACGGCCGCCCGGGACGACTAACGCATCGTAATGCGCTGGATCGACCGATGCGAAATCGGCATTCAAAGTGAAATTGTGGCCGGGTTTTTCCGAGTAGGTCTGTTCGCCTTCGAAATCGTGTATCGCGGTCTTGACCTTGTCGCCCGCCTTTTTGCCGGGGCATACGGCATCGACGCTGTGGCCGCAGGCCAGAAGCGTCTGGAACGGAACCATCGTTTCATAGTCCTCGGTGAAGTCACCGGTAATCATAAGAATCTTCGCCATCATACATCCCTCCCTATAGCCGCGATGATTGCAGCAACAGATTAGACGAAGTCCATTGAAACGGGTGTTATTCCAATACTACGACCGTAATATTTTCATGCTCGCAGCGCTCCGTGTGTCACTTTGGATGTGCGATCGTTTGCTGGTTGATGGGCGGGGACAACCCCGCCCATCTAGGCTACTTGATTGGCGGAGAAGCCTTACCAAGCTTTACCGATGGCTCACGGCCCCAGACACGAAGTTTGCCAAGTTCCGAAACGAAAGCTGACAGGCCCTCTTCTCCGGGCAAAGCCAGAACGCCTTCATCAAGGTCTGCAATCCCCGCTTTTTCAAGCAGCGGGAGCGCTGATTGATCGTAACCGATGAATTTGCAGTGCTGAAAAGCGTCGGCCACAAAGTCTCTGGCAGTCGCCTCATTCACTAGGTCGTCAATCGCATCGGTCGACGTGAGAATGGCCACGGCATCGAACAGGACCGACGGTCCGCCATCGATCATATGCTGAGCCTCGATCCAACTCCCATCAGACCCTTCGACCCCGCCGACCTTGGGTGCAATCAGCTCGACAACACCTTTTTCCTTTATGATGGCATCTGTCAGACCTTTCAGTAGCCTGGCATCCACACCATCGGTGACCAGAATACCAAGTTTTCGCCCTTCGAAGCGCTGGGGCCCGTTTTCGATGATGCTGAGCGCGGGGGATGGCTCCAGATCCTGGCGCGTTGGTACCGCAGCGTCAGCAGGCTTTGGCATTCTCTTGATGCCGAGCTTCTGGGAAACGGTCGTGGCAAGCGTCTCATCGATGTTTAAAAGATGGGATATCATGCGTTCGCGAATGACCGGGATTTCAACCTTGCTGAGTTCAAATGTCAAAGCAGCGGCGATGTGGCGCTGTTCCGGTGGTGTTTGGCTGATGAAGAATTGCCTTGCTTGGCTATAGTGGTCAGCAAAGCTCTCCGGACGTAGCCGGGCTTTTGCTCCCTGTTCCTCGGCGGGGAAATGTCGGTACCCACGGGTCGGTGATTCCCGCGGCCCTTCGCCAAACGAGTTCGGCTGGTAATTGACCTTACCGACAGGATTGCGCATTGCCATATGACCGTCCTGTTGGAAATGTGCGAACGGACACTTCGGGGCATTGATAGGCAGGTGCGTGAAATTCGGCCCGCCCAGGCGTTTCAATTGTGTGTCGAGGTAAGAAAAGTTGCGGCCCTGCAGAAGAGGGTCGTTACTGAAATCGATGCCCGGAGGCACGTTCTGCGTCATGAAGGCAACCTGCTCGGTTTCCGCGAAGAAGTTGTCTGGCATGCGGTCAAGGACCAGCCGCCCGATCGGCTGAGGCTTGATGATTTCCTCGGGGATGATTTTCGTCGGGTCGAGTACGTCGAAATCAAAGCTGTCGGCGAAGGCCTGATCGAAAAGCTGGACCTGTAGCTCCCATTCCGGAAAGTTGCCTGACTGGATGGCGTTCCAGAGATCGCGACGGTGGAAGTCCGGGTCGGCGCCGTTGATTTTGACCGCTTCGTTCCAGGCCACGGACTGAAGGCCCAGTTTTGGCTTCCAGTGGAATTTCACGAAAGTCGACTCCTCCTTGGCATTCACCAGGCGGAAGGTGTGCACCCCGAAACCTTCCATGAAGCGGAAAGACCGCGGTATGGCACGATCGGACATGGTCCACATGACCATGTGCATACTTTCGGGAGTGAGACTGATGAAGTCCCAGAAATTGTCATGGGCCGTCTGCGCTTGGGGGAAGGCCCTATCCGGTTCCTGCTTGGCCGCATGAATGAGGTCCGGGAATTTGATGGCGTCCTGGATAAAAAAGACGGGAATGTTGTTGCCCACCAGATCCCAGTTGCCTTCCTGGGTGTAGAGCTTAACGGCAAACCCGCGCACGTCGCGTGCGAGGTCGGCAGACCCCTTGTTTCCGGCTACGGTCGAGAAACGTACGAAGGCGGGCGTCTTTTCACCTTTACGCTGCAGGAAATCAGCTTTCGTATAGGCAGCAAATGAATCGTACGTCTCGAAGAATCCATGCGCACCATAACCGCGCGCATGCACGACCCGTTCGGGAATCCGCTCATGGTCGAAATGAAACATCTTCTCACGGAAGTGAAAGTCGTCGACGACGAGTGGTCCCAGGGCCCCGATGCGCAGCGAGTTCTGGTCGTCCGCAATTGGTCCGCCCTGGGCGGTCGTCAATATGGGTGTGTCGCCTTCGGCTATCTGGTGTAGTTCACCACCCGGCCCGCGCTGTAGCGTCACATCGTGTATCGTGGCGGTATCGGGTGCTGAATGCGGCGATTTAGCGGTTGTGTTCTTGGCCATGGTGGGCTCCTGATGAACTGGGTTCGACGGGCGCCTGCGGCCCGAAAGCAGAAAGGCCGCCCCCGAAGGGCGGCCTGATCCGTAGTGTCGGCAGTCTAGCTGGCTTTCTTCATCGTGCCTTTGGCATTCGCTGAAGATTCACCGAGCGCCGTGAGCTTCTGGTCCGTGGCAATCTCTTCCTGCAAGGTGGCATCCAGTAACGACGCTGCCTCCTTCATTCCAAGCTGGCTGGCCCAGGACTTCAGCGTGCCATAACGGGCGATCTCATAGTGCTCGACAGCCTGCGCGGAAGAAATCAGTCCGGCATCGAGCGCTGCCGTGCCTTTGTAGTCCTCCATGATCTCTTCGCCTTCTGCGAGAATGCCCTGGATCGCTTCGCATGTCTTGCCGCGAGCGGGCTTGCCAAGAAGCTCGAAAATCTGCTCCAGACGCTCGATCTGAACCTGAGTTTCGTCGCGATGCTGGAGGAATCCAGCCTTGCCTTCTTCTGATTGCGCGGCGCGCGCCATTTTCGGCAAGGCCTTCAGGATCTGTTTTTCAGCGAAGTAGATGTCCTTGAGGGTATCAAGGAAAAGGTCGTTCAATGTTTTTTCGTTAGCCATTGGTGTTGTCCTGTTTTTTAAAAGGGGTGAACTAAAATTGGAAAACACGCCTCTTATGGGCGGGCTTTGTCTGGGCTAGAGACCAGCGCCTGTGCGGCGATAGCGGTTACGTTCCTGCTCGATTTCCTCGGCGGGGTAGGGGTCGAGGGTATCGTCGAAACGCGTCCAACCCTGCTCCTCGTAAGCGGCTCGCCGCTCTGTCGGATCAACCAGGTTCGAACGCTTCAAAATTGCGTCTGCTTGTGGAGCGAGTGTGTCTTCGACTTTAGCCGTTACCAGCGTTCCGCCGCGGCGAACGCCCTCGGCATAGACGTGCGCGTCGTCTTCGGTTACGCCCGAGCTTGTCATGGCGCCGATTATCCCGCCGGTCGCGCCGCCTGCGACTGCGCCTGCAACCGCACCGGCAGCTGTGGCTGCAAGCCATCCGGCGGCCACGACCGGTCCAACGCCAGGGATTGCCATCAGACCAAGACCCGTGAGCAGGCCACCAGTGCCGCCGATGGCGGCACCTATGCCAGCACCTGTGCCAGCGCCCTCGGCTGCATTTGAATTATCCGCGTGCCGATCGTCCGCATTGTGAGAAACGATACTGATGTCGCTGGATTTTACGCCCGCTGACTCGAGAGCGCCGACAGCTGCGCTTGCATCGGAATAGTTGTCGAAAAGGCCGGTTATAGTTTTCATAATTGAAATTCCTATTGTTATATTGGGTTACTTCGCGACGACATTGCCCTGATAGTCGAGTGCGACCGAAACGGACTTGCCGTCCTTCACGCCGGTGGCCATCCAGATGCCATTGTCATCCTTTTTCAGGTCCTTGACGGAGAACCCTGCTTCTTCGATCCGTTTTTTCGCCTGTGCTTCGGTGAAGCTGTTTGCCCCTTCAACGGGTGCAGTGGCATTCCTAGGCTGCGGTGTGGCGATAGCTGGTGTCGTTGCATCAGAGTTCGCGGTCGGCGCTGTCTGAGCGAATGCGCAAACCGCGCTGGCGCTGAGCAGCGCCGCGGCAAGCATATAATTTTTCACTGGGGTATTCCTCTCGTTTGGAGCTCGTAGTTACGAACTCCTCAGTCCCTAACCCCAGGACCCGGCAATTGTTCCATGCTGCTGGAGACTAGTTTAACTTGCCGACTGACCTGAGCGGGCCACACGCCCGGTTTTGAAGAGCGCTCACAGACCAACAGCGGAAATAATGGGGGGCACGGATGTCGCGGGGACGCCAGGGCGACCGACCACTGGTGCTTTGACCATGTGTCTGACGAAGATCTAAGGGGATAAAAGCTTTCATCGAGTTTCATGGTGGACGCGTGGAGTGCTGACGCATCGTCTCGATTCTCTCGTACCCCTGGCGCGACTACTTCGTTGGGCGAGGACGGCATGAATGGCCGAAACCAGTTGAGATGGGACACGGCTTGTTCCAACTCAGCTTAGCCTGCTGAAAACCTTGCTCCGATCGGCGACGTCAGTGTCGGAGTGCTTTGCACATGCCAGTGCCGCCGATTTGAGCTGTGTGGCCCGGCGATCGATGATTTACCGAGAGGCGGGCGCGCTCGTCTTTTCGCCTCATCTTGCTCCTAGCGTAAGACATCAAGAAGGAAACAGACATGCTGAAATATAGCCTCATCTTTGCCCTCCCGATTATGGCAACGCTCGCCGCTTGCTCCTCTGCTGATGTGCAAAAAGAAACGGCGCAGGAAGTACGGCCGATGGACGAAGTGCCAGTTCAAAAGACCCTGCCGAACGGAGATCGGGAATATGCTTATCGAAGTGGTTGCTTGGTCCTACTGGAGCCAAAGCGTGCTGTGGTGAAGAGTGAAAGTGCCAACTGTCAGCTACACCACCGCGATATTTCTTTACTCTACGCCTCTGGCGATTGATTTCACCACACGAGTGAAAATGGCCATCGTGTCTCGCTGGATGATCGTGAGTTCTTCACGCCTCCTGCTTCCATGGCCTAACCAACATGCTGTTGGATTGCCGGTTCGAACCCGGCCAAAGGCAAGTTACCTCGAAGCCTCATTGAGTTGTTTCGCTTGCACGGGAGCCGGCCCCGATGATCTCCTCTCAATGAATGTCGATGCAATAAGAATGCGTCGTGCCGGAACCGAGAGGTCGCGCGTTTCAAGCCGCTCCAGCAAAAGCCGAAGCGCCGTTGCACCCATTTCCAGGCCTTGTACTTTAATCGTCGTAAGTTGTGGAGATATCTGGGTTGCAGCGGAGAAGTCGCCAAAGCCGACAACCGACATATCTTCGGGAATCCTGAACCCGCGGGCTAGAAGCTCGGAAACCGCGGTCAGTGCCAACCCGTCATGAGCACAAAACATTGCCGTGGGGAGGACGCCGGATTTCTGGAGTGTTAAGAGGGCCGGGATAAAGCCGCCGTCTTCTGCGAAACGCAGGTCATGGAGTTCAGCATCCGGGCAACCCTCCAGGCTCTCCCTCAGACCATAGTATCGCTCCCGTCGTCCGCGATATCCTTCTTCACCCTGAAGAAAGACGATCTTGCGGTGGCCAAGACCAAGCAGATATTCACCCACAGCAATTCCGGCCTCATGATCGGTTCCGCCCACATGATCCGCCTGCTCCAAAGGGGAAACCCAGCCCAGCCGGACCACGGGTACACCTGAAGCTTTGACGATGTCGAGCGTGGTCTGCTCGTGAGGGCCAACAAGAATGATGCCAGCGCTATCTTTGGCCATTGCCTCTACGCGATTGGCATCGTGGGTCCACTGCAACCGAACCGGCTGGCCGAGCCGGTGGGCCTCCCGTTGCATGCCATCCTGGAGCATCGTGCGCAGCTCATAGCTCACACTATCCACTTTATCATGAAAGATGAGGGTGATTTCGCGCTGTTCCTCAATCGGCTTTTGCCGGTTGTACCCGAGTGCGGTTGCAGCCTCCTCAACCCGCTGTCGCGTGCTTTCGCTCACACCTTCCTTTCCCGCAAGGGAGCGGGAGACGGCAAATTTGGACAGCCCGGTGTAGCTGGCAATGTCCTGCAGCGTGACCCGACCCATGTCGAACCCTCCTGAATATTGACGCATCGCGCAGTGAATAAAAAAATTTAACATAACGCTTTACCTAACAAAATACATAATGCAAGCTAACAAAATAACAAAACAAATACTCAATGGAGATTGATCTGCAAGAAAGCTGAGGTGTCGGCCCGGAGGAGGGGAGATTCACTCGGCGTATGAAACGAGGAGGAAAACATGCAAGGATTAAAACGCCGCGCGTTTCTCGCTGCGGGAACAGCAGCTGTTTTGCTGCCTGCCCTACCTGTTTGGGCTCAAATGACTTTCACTGAAGCTGAAATGCTGAAAGACCTTGTCGGCGAAGGAAAACTGCCTGCGCTGGCGGATCGTTTGCCGTTGAACCCGTTGATTGTCACACCGCTTGAGCGCGTCGGCTCACACGGTGGCGACTGGAACAGTGCCATTGTTGGCGGCGGTTCCTTGTCGATGCTTTTCCGGTACCAAGCCTATGAACCGCTGTTGCGATATTCACCAGACTGGTCGGGCGTTGTGCCAAATGTCGCCGAACATTATGAAGCCAATGCTGATGCGACAGAATTCACCTTCAGGCTTCGGAAGGGTATGAAATGGTCGGACGGTGAACCCTTTACCACCGAAGACATCCTGTTTTGGTACGAAGATATCTTCAACTATGAGGGGCTGGATGACGTCGGCCAGAACCACCTGCGTTCCGGTGGAAAGAAAGCACGGTTTGAAGCCGTTGACGACGTGACATTCAAGGTAATCTTCGCCGCGCCAAACGGGCTTTTCCCGTTGAGACTGGCGTGGGCGAATGATGATCAGACGACCCGGGCGCCAAAGCACTATCTCAAACAGTTCCACATCAAGTACAATAAGAATGCTGAGGAAGAGGCGAAGAAAAAGGGCGCCTCCGGTTGGATCCAGTTATTCCAGCGTGAGGCCGGGCTGGTTGTCGACAATGAATTCTTCCAGAATTCGCAACGCCCCGTCATCCACGCCTGGAAGATGACCGTGGCTCCCGGACAAAGCACCGATAGGGCAATTGCCGAGCGCAATCCTTTCTACTGGAAGGTCGATCCTGACGGCAAGCAGCTGCCTTATCTGGACCGCATTGTATACCAGATGGTCGCCGATCCCCAGGTGTTGCTTTTGAAAGCGATGCAGGGCGAGATTGACCTGATGGACCAGTACATCGCAACCCCGGCGAATCGCGCCGTACTTTATGACGCACAGGAGCAGGGCAACTTCGGTTTTTACACCCTGACGTCAACCGAAACGAACGAGATGGTGTTCCAGCTCAACCTCAATCACCCCAACGAGTTCAAGCGCCAGCTTTACAACAACAAGGATTTCAGGGCTGCTCTATCGATGTCGCTTGACCGCCAAGCCATCATCGACACGGTTTTCATCGGCCAGGGCACAGTATCGCAACCCGCACTCAGAGCAGAAGATCCGCTCTACAACGAGCGCCTCGCAACGCAGTTCACGCAATATGACCCGGAAGGCGCAATTGCCCTTCTCGACAAGATCCTTCCCAACAAGGACGGTGAGGGTTACCGTCTGGATGACAGCGGTAAACGTTTAACGGTCATATTTGAAATTGATCAGGCGCGCGCAACCTTCCTCGACATTTTTCAGCTGGCGCTGCCTATGTTCCAGGCTGTTGGTGTTGATGTTCAAATGCGAACGATGGACCGCTCGTTGTGGGAAGTAAGGGTGCGTCAGGGTATCGAATATGATGCGACGGCTCACCGCTTCGGCGGTAATGGCGGAATTGCCGCCATTCTTGATCCTCGCTACTACATTCCAAATACCACCGAAGCGCTTTACGCCAAGGGATGGCAGTTGTGGTATCGAGATCCCAGTTCCAAGGGCGCAGTCGAGCCACCTCAACCGGTCAAGGATGCGTTGGCCCTTTATGACCGCGTACTTGGCTCGGCCAATCCTGACGAGCAGAAGAAACTGATGGCTGAGATTCTGGAAATTGCAGCCGATCAATTCTACGTTTTTGGCATATGCCTGCCAACGGACAGTTACGGGGTCGTCAAGAAGGACATGCGCAACGTTCCTGAAACCATGCCGAATTCATGGGGCTATCCGACACCTGCTCCAGCCAATCCCGAGACGTTTTTCAAAGCCTGATCGCTCTCCCTCCCCGGACTGAGAAATCGGTTCGGGGAGAGTAAATCTCCACGTGTCGCACGTGCCGTCCCCGGCGCGGCAGCAACCTATTGCCATGGATATCAATATGCTTCACCGACCAAATACGTCCACCGATACAGCCAGCCGCTCCCATGAGTGGTACAAATCTGCCACCCGATGGACACAGCTTACATTTGCGGAGGACGATCCGGAAAAATACGATCCAGAATTTTGGATCGATGTTTTCCGGCGCACGAAATCGAATGCCTTATGCCTTTCGGCGGGCGGTTACATTGCCTATTACCCCAGCGAAATCCCTTTGCACTATGTGTCCAAGTTCATTGGCAGCACAGACCCTTTTGGCACGATCGTTGAGGGTGCACGCAAATTGGGAATGCACGTGATGGCACGTGTCGATCCACATGCAATTCATGCGGATGCAGCGCAGGCCCACCCTGAATGGGTTGCAATCAACAAGGATGGCAGTCCGCGCGAGCACTGGGCATTTCCCGGCATTTATGTGACTGACGCACTGGGAAGCTACAACCGCGATTTTACGACAGACGTCATTCGTGAGATTGTTTCGAAATACGACATTGACGCGGTGTTTGCCAATAGATGGCAAGGTCATGGGGTGTCCTACAGCGAGGACAACCAGCGGCGTTTCAAGGATGAGACCGGCTTTGACCTGCCGCTAAAACCGGATGCGAGTGATCCTGCCTGGCAGGCATGGGCTGCGTGGCGCAGGCGTATTCTGACTGAACTGGTTGTTTATTGGGACGAAACCGTCAAAGGCATTCGGCCGCATGCCAGCTTCATCCCCAACATGAGCGGCTCATCGCTCATGGAATTTGACCTTTCACTTATTCAAAAACATTGCCCGATTCTTTTCGTTGACCATCAGGCACGTCAAGGCGTTGAGGTTGGCTGGTCCGCGGGGCGAAACGGCAAACGCATCCGCGCTACATTTCGAGATCGGCCTGTTGGCTTGATTACGTCCATCGGGCCAGAGGAGGAATATCGCTGGAAGGATTCCGTTCAGAGCGGAGAAGAAATCAAGCTCTGGATCCATGACGGCATGGCGCAGGGACTTTTCCCCTGGTTCACGAAATTCAATGCATGTGTTCCAGACGATCGCTGGGTACAGCCGGTCGTCGAGGCCTTCAATCTTCATGCTGACATCGAGCCGCATATCGACGGCATGCAACCAACTGCCGAGATTGCGATTATCGATCCTTCAACCACGCTTCGGCACTGGGCGCCAGAAGAACGGCATATTGCCGAGCAAAACGATCTCGGCTTCTATCATGCTCTGGTCGAGGCACGTATTCCGTTCGAGTTTGTGTCCGATCAGGTCATGACAGCAGAAACGCTGGATCGCTTCAAGCTAATCATATTGGCAAACGCCGCCTACCTTTCCGATCAACAATGTAGCGCCATCGAAGCCTACGTCCAACGCGGCGGATCGGTTGTTGCTGCATACGAAACGTCGCTTTACGACCAGGTGGGCAAGCCGCGCGCTGATTTTGGTCTGGCAGACGTCTTTGGGGCACATTTGACCTCTTCGACCCGCGGGCCGGTCAAAAACACCTACATTGCTCTTTCAGGTACCCATCCAATCAACATCGGTTACGACGGTGCTGCCCGCATCATCGGTGGTACGCACCTGATAGCCGTCAATGCAGAAAAAACTGCAGAAACACCGTTTCTCTACGTTCCCGACTTTCCTGATTTGCCTATGGAAGAGGTCTATCCGCGACAAGAGCCGACGGGCGCAGCCGTTGTCGCGAGGGACACAGGGTATGGCGGTCGCGTGGTTTACATCCCCTTCAACCTCGGTGAAGTCTATTGGAAAGTGCTGGCACCGGACCACGGGCGGTTGATTGCTAATGCAGTCAACTGGGCTTTCGGTGAAGATCATCGTGTTAGAATTGATGGCAAGGGGATCATCGATATTGCGATCTACGAAAAGGAAGACGCACTGGTGGTATTCCTTGTCAATCTGACAAACCCAATGATGATGAAGGGACCGCTGCGAGAGGTGTACCCCATTGGGGTCCAGACGCTTTCAGTAGCACTGCCGAAAGGAAAGCGGTCTGCCGTCGCAAAGATGCTGGTGAAAGGTCAGGAGTGCGCCTGCCGTATCGTGGGCGGCCGGGTCGAAATGGAGGTGCCATCGGTCGAGGCCATGGAGACGGTCCACCTGACCTGGCATTCATAAGCCGAGAAAACCAGTGGGAGGAAGCCATGCTGGCCTATGTGCTGAAACGTATTCTCTACATGATACCGACATTGTTCGGCATGTCGTTAATCGCCTTCATGATCATTCAATTGCCGCCTGGCGATTATCTGACCTCGCTTCTGTCCACCATGGCTGATGGGGGACAGAACCTGGATGAAGCAACCATCGCCCGCCTTCGCGCGCAGTATGGTCTCGATCAGCCCGTCTATGTCCAGTATTTCGTTTGGATGACGGGTATTCTGACGCGGGGCGATTTCGGCTACTCGTTCGAGTGGAACCAGCCGGTATCAACGCTGATCTGGGATCGCATGGGCTCGACCCTGCTCATCTCGTTTGCCAGTCTGTTGATGGTCTGGGCCATTTCACTGCCCATCGGTATCTACTCAGCGGTAAAAAGGCATTCGTTCGGTGATCACGCCTTTACCCTGCTTGGATTTATCGGCCTGGCAGTGCCCAACTTCATCATGGCACTGACCTTGATGTATATGAGCTACCGTTTTCTGGGCCAAAGCGTCGGAGGCATTTTTTCTCCTGCATTTGTAGATGCACCGTGGAGTGTTGCCAAATTCACGGACATGCTTAGTCACATGTGGATACCGATCATTGTCATCGCAATGTCCGGTACTGCGGCAATGATCCGCATTCTGCGTGCCAATCTCTCCGACGAATTGAGCAAACCCTACGTGATTACGGCGCGTGCAAAGGGGCTTCCCGAACGGAAAGTCATTGTAAAATATCCGGTGCGTATCGCGCTGAACCCCTTCGTCAGCTCAATTGGCTGGGTTTTGCCCGATCTTGTGTCCGGTGTGACCATCACTGCAATCGTCCTCAATCTGCCAACCGCAGGCCCGCTACTCCTTCGGGCGCTTGTGGGGCAGGACATGTATCTCGCCGGCAGTTTCATTCTTCTCATGGGCGTGCTCACCCTGGTTGGCATGCTGATTTCCGACATTCTTCTGGCTGCGCTTGATCCGCGCATCCGTTTCAACTGAAGGGGCTCTCCATGTTGAGTGACACAAATAGCGTCTCCACGCTGGAAACAGGTCCCGCAATCAGTCCTTTGAAACGCAGCGGTAAGGTCGAGAGCCTGGTGGCGGCTGGGCAATGGACACTGATCCGCCAGCGCTTTTTCAGACATAAGGTCGCCGCCGTTGCTGGTGTGATCATTCTCATTCTTTACGTCATTGGTGTTTTTGCCGAGTTCCTGGCACCGGGTCTGCCCAACGCATCAAGGCCGCAATACACATTTGCCCCGCCGCAGAGAATTGCCCTGTTTGCCCCCTCGGCGGATGGCGGAAGCAAGTTTCTTCCCCATGTCAAAGGTTACAAGATCGAGATTGATCCGAAGGCCCTGCGCCGCAGCTTTGTCGTTGACGAAACAAAGATCATTCCCATTGGCCTGTTTGTGGAAGGTTCGCCCTATAAGCTTTGGGGGCTTATCCCGATGCAAACTCGTTTGATGGGACCGCTCGACCAGCGGGAACCGATGTATCTTCTCGGCTCGGATCGTCTTGGACGAGATCTGATGAGCCGACTGATCTACGGAACTCGAGTGTCAATGTCGATTGGCCTCGTGGGTGTGGCCATTTCGCTTACCCTTGGCGTTATCATGGGAGCGGTATCGGGATATTACGGAGGCTGGGTCGACACCCTGATACAACGTATCATCGAGATTGTCAGCGCCATGCCGACAATACCGTTGTGGCTGGGGCTGGCCGCCGCCATTCCTCTGACATGGTCACCCTTATCTGTCTATTTCATGGTCACGCTGATCGTTTCACTGTTGGGATGGACAGGACTTGCCCGCGAGGTCAGGGGGCGGTTCTTCTCGCTGCGTGGCGAAGATTTTGTAACGGCCGCCAGGCTGGATGGAGCAAACGAGCGCCGCATCATCTTTCGTCACATTCTTCCGTCGCTTACCAGCCATATCCTTGCTGTCGTGACGCTCGCCATTCCCACGATGATCGTTGCTGAAACGTCGCTGTCATTTCTAGGGGTCGGCCTCAAACCGCCTGTCGTCAGTTGGGGCGTATTGCTTCAGGACGCACAAAATGTCCGTACGGTTGCAACAGCCCCGTGGCTGCTGATCTGGCCAAGCCTGGCCGTCGTGCTGGCTGTGCTGTCCTTCAATTTCTTTGGCGATGGTCTGCGCGACGCGGCCGACCCTTATGACACATGAGGTGCATCACGATGATAAAATCTGAAACATTGCTCTCGGTGCGCAATCTCTCCATCGATTTCCATTTGCGAACACACATCCTTCATGCCGTGCGTGACGTGAATTTCGATTTGCAACGCGGCAAGACACTGGCACTTGTCGGGGAAAGTGGATCGGGAAAATCGGTTACTGCCCGCTCATTGATGAGGCTCATCGACAAGCCAGGTCGCATGATCGCCGGCGAGATCCTTCTCGACGGACCAGGCGGTCCGGTTGACGTCGCAAAAATGGCAGAGGGCAGTCGCGAGGTGCTTGCCATTCGTGGCGGTCGCATCGGGTTGATTTTTCAAGAACCGATGAGCTCACTTTCGCCCGTCCACACGATCGGATCGCAGATTGTCGAGGCTATCCGACTGCACAACAAGGTCTCGAAGAAAGAAGCTTGGGAGCGCTGTATCGATCTGTTGAGGCAGGTCGAGATCCCGCAGCCAGCTTTGATGGCCAAGCGATACACTTTCGAGTTCTCGGGCGGAATGCGCCAGAGAGCTATGATCGCCATGGCTCTGGCCTGCGATCCTGAAGTGTTGATTGCTGACGAGCCTACGACAGCACTGGACGTGACCACCCAGGCGGAAATCCTTGACCTCATTAAACGCCTGCAAGACGAGCGTGGCATGGCAATGCTGCTGATCACCCATGATATGGGCGTAGTCGCCGAGGTAGCTGACGATGTTGCGGTGATGAGGTTTGGGCGGATCGTTGAGAAGGGACCAGTCGATGAGATCTTCCACACCAGCCAGCATGCCTACACGCGCCAACTTTTGAACGCGACAGTGAAGCTAGAGGGCGCTGCCGAAAAACGAGCGCTACCTTCGTCGCTCAGTTCTTCGGTCGAGCCGGTACTATCGATACGCGGACTGACGAAAATTTACGGTGGGGCATCGAAACTTTTCGGCGCAAGCGCTGGTCAGGGACTGGTCGCGGTGGACAATGCCACTCTTGAACTCTTTCCGGGTGAAAATCTGGGCATTGTTGGCGAAAGCGGTTCAGGCAAGACGACCTTAGGGCGCATGATGTTGCGTGTGATAGAGCCCACCGCGGGCAGCGTACATTTCCGCCCCGATGGTGACACTGCACCTGTTGAGGTCACCTCGCTCGGTAAAACTGATCTGCGTCGCTACCATCAGGATGTGCGACTGATCTTTCAGGACCCCTTTGCATCTCTTAATCCGAGAATGACAGTCAAGCAGATCATTGCGGATCCACTGATCGTATCGGGAAAAATGAGCGGGAAAGCCGTCGAAGAACGCGTTGCCCAACTGCTTGAAAAAGTGGGCCTGGACCCACTGGCGATGGAGCGTTATCCGCACGCCTTTTCTGGTGGCCAACGGCAGCGCATCGGCATAGCAAGAGCGCTGGCAGTTGATCCCAAAGTGATCGTTGCAGACGAGGCAACCTCTGCACTTGATGTATCGATCCGTAGCCAGATCCTCGATCTGCTGCTTGATATCCAGAAGCAGCTGCATCTCAGCTTCATTTTCATTTCTCATGATATTTCGGTCGTGCGCTACTTCTGTGATCGCGTGGCGGTGATGCACAAGGGAAAGATTGTTGAAGTTGGAGATGCGCAGACGATCTGCACCAACCCGTCGCAGCCCTATACGAGGCGGTTGATTTCCTCCGTTCCAAATCCCGATCCACGCAACAAGCGCATGCTTCATCGTCTGCGCGCAGAGCAAACCTGAGGCCAGCACATGCCCAAATTCGCAGCCAATCTCTCCATGCTTTATACGGAGCACCCATTCATCCAGCGTTTTGCTGCCGCCGCTGCGGACGGTTTCAAGGCCGTCGAGTATGTCAGCCCGTACGAGGAGACACCCGAGGCGGTCGCCGCCGAATTGAAGAAAAACGGTTTAACACAAGCTCTTTTCAATTTGCCGGCCGGTGATTGGGCGGCAGGAGAGCGTGGCTTAGCCTGCCTGCCCAACAGGGTCGCCGAGTTCGAGGTGTCGGTGGACACTGCACTGGCATATGCGGGTGTTCTTGATTGTCAAAAAGTCAATTGTCTTGCCGGTGTCGCTCCCAAGGATGTGGCTCCCGACATTCTGGAGGAGACCTTGGTAAAAAACCTGCGTTATGCGGCAACGCGGCTTGCAGATGCAGGTGTGACCTTGGTGTTCGAACCGATCAACACCCGCGACATTCCTGGCTATTATGTGACCAACACAGATCATGCCGAACGTATCATCGGGCGCGTCAACCATCCCAATCTGTTGATACAGTACGATTTTTATCACATGCAGATCATGCAGGGCGACATCGTCAGAACGTTCGAGAGGCTGCAGAGCTCCATTGGCCATGTTCAGGTCGCCGATAATCCAGGGCGCCACGAACCTGGCACAGGCGAGATCAATCACGATTTCATTTTCAAACGTCTGGACGCGCTTGGCTACGATGGCTGGGTTGGTTGTGAGTATCGCCCGGCGGGCGATACCAGCCAGGGGCTCGGCTGGCTGAAGGCATATCAATAAGGGAGAAGGTACGTTGCAAGTTGGATTTATTGGACTGGGCGTTATGGGTCGCCCGATGGCGCAGCATTTGATTGAAGCCGGTCATGACCTTTATGTGCATCGGGTCAAGCCCGTCTCCTCGCATCTCGTTGAGAGCGGTGCGGTTGCCTGCGACACAGCGGCGGAGGTTGCGAAGTCGGCCGAGGTGATCATTCTGATGCTGCCCGACACGCCTGATGTCGAAACAGTTCTGTTTGGGCAGGATGGCGTTCAGCAAGGTCTCAGCAGCGGCAAGCTCATCATCGATATGAGCTCCATTTCGCCGTTGGCAACCAGAGACTTTGCGGCTCGAATTGAAGCCCTAGGCTGCGACTATCTGGATGCACCTGTGTCGGGTGGCGAGGTTGGCGCAAAGGCAGCGTCTCTGACCATCATGGTTGGTGGAAAGGCTGAGGTCTTTGAGCGTGCCAGACCGCTTTTTGAGCGTATGGGCAAGAACATCACCTTGATTGGTGGCGTCGGGGACGGCCAGATTGCGAAGGTTGCGAACCAGATCGTTGTTGCTCTCAATATCCAGGCGGTTTCAGAGGCACTGAGGTTTGCTCAAAAGGCAGGCGCCGACCCCGCGATTGTACGTAAGGCATTGATGGGTGGTTTTGCCGCGTCTCGTGTTCTTGAAGTGCACGGCGAACGTATGATCAACGGAACGTTTGAACCAGGCTTCCGCATGCGTCTGCATCACAAGGATTTGTCGCTTGCTATGGAATCAGCCCGACTTCTCGAGTTGATGTTGCCAAACGCAGCGTTGGTGCAACAGCTCATGAACAGTGCGTTGGCCAAAGGCTTCGGAGACAAGGATCACTCGGCGTTGTTTGAGCTTTTGTAGTCGATCCCCGCTGATGGCCTTAGAAAGGAACCTGCTGTGATTTTAGATCCACGCCGCTTTCTGACATCTCTCTATGATGTGGCTGTGCAAGCGGCAGATCCCGCAAATGGCATGACGAAATTCCTGCCTGAGCCACCAGCCAATGGTCGCGTCGTGGTGATCGGTGTCGGGAAGGGAGCCGCCCAGATGGCACGCTCTTTTGAACAGGTCTGGGACGGTCCGCTCAGCGGCCTTGTCGTGACGCCTTATGGCTACGAGTGCGAAACGCGTGATATCGAAGTAATCGGGGCGGCTCATCCGGTGCCTGATGAATCCGGACTTACCGCTGCAAAGCGGCTGAAAACGATCCTGTCAGGCCTTTCTGCTTGCGATCTCGTAATTGCTCTGGTGTGCGGAGGAGGTTCAGCTCTTCTGCCATCACCACCGGATGGCTTTACCCTAGCCGACGAGATAGGTCTGAACGAGGTACTTCTTGCGTCAGGCGCACCAATCTCAGCAATGAATGTGGTACGAAAACATTTCTCCACGATCAAGGGCGGGCGGCTTGCTGCGGCGACGAAAGCACGCGTCGTCACTTTTGTCGTCTCGGATATTCCCGGGGACACTGCTGCTCTCGTGTCGTCTGGTCCAACGATTCCCGACGACAGTTCCCGTCAAGAGGCACTGGACATAATTGGGCGTTACCGCATGGAGCTGCCATCGAAACTGGTGGATTTTCTCAGCACGCCCGCTGCGGATGCTCCATGTCCAAAAAGTGCTGTCTTTGAGGGCAACACATGGCACGTTTTGTCTTCGGCGCGTGTGGCGCTCGATGCTGCCGCAGAATTTGCACAGCATGGTGGTGTTAACGCGGTGATATTGTCCGATGCCATCGAAGGCGAGGCGCGGGATGTTGCGCGCGTCCACGCTGCCATAGCCCGTGAAATTGCCACACGTGACAGTCCATTTGCAAAACCTTGCCTGCTGCTTTCAGGCGGAGAAACTACCGTGACATTAAAATCTAAAGGTGGCAGGGGAGGGCGCAATGGCGAATTTGCTCTCTCGCTGGCGCTTTCCATCGACGGTTTAGAGGTGCACGCCCTAGCAGCTGATACTGATGGCATCGATGGTTCGCAAAATAATGCTGGAGCATTTGTCGACGGAACCAGTATGGAGCGCTTTCGCGCGAAACACATTGATGGGCAGGCCCTGCTTGCCGCCAACGACAGTTATTCGGCTTTCTCCCTCGCCGGGGATTTGTTCGTCTGTGGGCCAACCGGTGTTAACGTCAACGATTTTCGCGCTATCCTGATCACCTGATATGGGCCCTGTGGGGGTTAAAGGCACTTGTACGGCTGAGCTAGTTGTCGCTGCAACAACAGCATGCCAGTTTCGATCAGCATATGGGACCGTTGGTCTATAGAGGTACTGGATGTTTTTGGAAAACCCTGTTGTTGATTTCCTGCATTGTGAGATTGTATCAAACTCCCGAGGGATGTTCCGGGGCACCGTGGACAAGCTGCATATCGGGAGAGTTTACCAGATGCAGGTATCGTTCAAATTGGATAAGCACATCGGCTAGAATTTGATCTCGTGACATTCCCATCAGGTCGTACCCCCGGTTACCACTCGAAAAATAAGTCCTTGCCTCGTATCTGAGCTCCGGTTGTCCTGCACGTATCGTTGTGAAACTAGCAACACGGTGGCTCGTCAGGGACACGCCATATACGAAGTCGCGCACGCCTTCAGCTGGTGATCGAAGGACAATTGCATCGTCGTCTTCTGTCAAAATCTCTGAAATTCTGCCCTGTGCCGTGAGTTCTTCCGCCATCTGCACAAGAGCAGGCCGCACATTCGTTTCCATGAAGCGGCGAACGTCTTGTTCGGTGGCTGCAGTCAACATTAAACCAAGACGACGTTGCCATGTTTGTCCGCTGGCAGGCTGCGCCGGTGGAAGGACACTCTGGCCTTGATGAGCCTCCCGCTGTGCGAGATCTTCCCTCATACCCCTAAACAGGGACCATACCAGAGCGAGCATCACCACTGTAAAGGGTAGCGCGCTCGCAACTGTAACGGACTGCAAAGTCGCAAGGCCACCGGCCAGAAGCAGGCAACCCGCTACCAATCCCTCCATCATACACCAGAAGACGCGTTGCCCCGTGGTTGTGGTGGTTTCGCCGCCTGCTGCTATAGCGTCGACGACAAGTGCACCAGAATCTGCGGACGTGACAAAGAAGATCGAAACCAGAACTACCGCCAGGGTTGAGGTGATAGCGGGAAGGGGGAGATATTCGAAAAACCGGAAAAGCGCGACCGACATATCATTGGCCACAGCATCGCCCAAGGCGCCAGATGCCACACCGGTATCGATAAACATAGCTGTATTGCCGAACACCGTCATCCAGAAAAAAGTGAAGCCGGCCGGTATGAAAAGTACCGCCATCACGAATTCGCGCACTGTGCGACCTCGCGATATGCGGGCGATGAACATGCCAACAAATGGCGACCACGAAATCCACCAAGCCCAGTAGAACAATGTCCAAATGTCGATCCATGGAGTGGGTTTGTAGGCATATATGTTGAAGCTGCGCAAAACGATCGTGTCCAGATACATTCCGAGGTTTTGCACGAAGTCCCTGAAAATCTGGCCAGTTGGTCCGACGATCAGCACGAAGATCATCAGCAGTATTGCAAGTAGCAGGTTGGTTTCGGAAAGGATCCGCACACCCTTGTCGAGGCCAGAGACCACTGACAAGGTCGCAACCAGGGTCACAGCGGCGATCAAAGGCAACTGAATCTCTGTGCCAATAGGGATGCCCAGCAGGTGATTTAGCCCCGCATTGATTTGCGCAACGCCTACTCCAAGAGAGGTTGCTATGCCAAACATTGTTCCCACAATTGCAAAAATATCTACAGCATGCCCGATTGGCCCATTTATCCGATTTTTGAGAAGGGGATAGAGGCCGGAACGGATCGTGAGTGGCAAGTTATAGCGGTAGCCAAAATAAGCTAGAGACAGACCCACGACAGCGTAGATTGCCCAGGCGTGAATTCCCCAGTGGAAGAACGTCACTGTCATCGCTTCCCGCATGGCTTCAATCGAACGAGGTTCTGCTGTGGGAGGTGCCATGTAATGCGTCATGGGTTCACCTACCGCATAGAACATGAGGCCGATGCCCATCCCGGCTGCAAACAGCATGGCCACCCATGACGTGAAACGAAAATCAGGAACTGAATCGTCAGGACCGAGTTTCAGCTGCCCGAAACGTCCGAATGCCAGTACCAGGACAGAAAGCAGAAATATTGCAACTGCAAGAAGGTAAAACCATCCAAAAGCGCTCAAAATTGACTTTTGCACCGCACTGAACAGCAACCCGGCCTCTCCCGGCATAAAGACACCGATGGCGAGAAAGATACCAATGATGAAGAGTGACCCATAAAAGACTGGAGGGTTTATGACGAAAGGCTTCATAGGTTTTGATCTTTCCAGCGTCTGGTTTTCCAGGAAATCATGTCTACTACGAAGTATTTTGACGCGCGGATGTTACTCACGACGAATTCCCGAACTGTAATCAATATGCCTGAAAGTCTTTGAAGTATCGGTGGATAGAACGGCTTTGAAGGGGACTGCGTTCCACCCAATTACTGACCCGTAAAAGAAGGGGAGAACGCTGTGACGACAGGCGCACGTGTCCAGGTTCTTATCGATGATACGGCCGGACTAAATATCCAAGCGGTTGTGCAGATCATAGGGAAGTATTGTCGGAGACGGTGTTCATATGACCAACCATGCCATAGACGCAGCTTCGCCCTATGAGATCCTATCTGGCGGTTAGGTTTATGATGTCTGCGTTTGCGTTGTCAGAGTGTGACGACACTTGAGTTCGCTAACGGCCTCATTCATTTCCGATCATCCTTTATCGAAAACAGACGGATCTACGACTTCATTCCCCAGTTGGTCGTTGATCTCGTTTTTGGATTGCCCCAAAATTTGAAGAAGCGCCGTGTGCTCAGGTTTGCCAACACTCTCTTCAAGGAAATCAGAAAGTGCCTTGCGGGTCTGCTGACCTCCGGAAGGCTTATTGGCTGTGTGCAGGACAACTATGTCTCCGTCATTTGTCTCAATCGACCAACGATCACCATTACTGCTGATTGAAAACTCTTTATTATCGGTCATTATAGTTCCCTTCGACGGTGAGTACGGTTTTCACTCTCGGTCGCCCGGCAGCACTACAAATAGGCAGTGAAGCTAATATTTTTTTGGGTAGTTTGCCGCGGCTATCGGCCTCAAGTACAAAGCGCGTGCATTACGCACCATTCGTCGGTTCAACATAGTTTCTTGCTGTTGTGTTCCAAATTGTCTTCTCCGGACAATTAAATCGTCTGTCGTCAAACTCAGATCGCAAAACCGGGATGCAAAAAGGCGAGCCAGTCGTCTGCGGCCCTACATGATCACTTCGTCGGCTGCTTCATTTTTTTTGGCGTTCTGTTGTCGGCCAAAAAGCGACCATGCCGACATAAACAGGGCGGCAATGAGCGGCCCGATGACAAATCCGTTAATTCCGAAAAGTGAAATGCCGCCGACAGTGGAAACCAGAACAATGTAGTCTGGTAACCGGGTGCTTTTACCTACCAGCAATGGTCGCAAGAGGTTATCGATCAGCCCTATGACCAGCACTCCGATGAGTACCATGGCGAGCCCCTTCAACCATGCTCCGGTGAGGAAAAGCCAGATAGCAGCTGGACCCCAGACAAGAGCTGCTCCAACGGCCGGCAGCATTGACAGAAAGGTCATTACCACACCCCACAATGCAGGCGCTTCGATACCAAGAGATAGGAAAGCAATACCGCCAATCGTTCCCTGAATGATCGCGATGATGATGTTACCCTTCACGGTAGCGCGCACAACTGCTGCGAATTTATCGACGAATTGGCGCGTGTAGTCATCGCTCAATGGAATTGCCTGTTGGATTGTTCTGGCAAGTCCCGCACCATCCCTGAACAAAAAATACATGAGATAGAGCATTATGCCGAAACCAATAAAAAACTGCAGTGTGTTCTGGCCCAGGCTGAGAACTGTTCCGGCAATCGACTGTCCTGCTTGCATAAAGGCAGCAGAGACACTCTCCCGCAAATCTGTGAAGCCATCCAGCCTAATTGATCTTAGCAAGTCGTTGGCAAACGCGGGCAAAGCCTCCTCGATGCGCGTGGAGTAGGCGCTAAAATCAATCTCGTTGTTATTTATCCGTTGATAAAGGTTGGAGCCTTCACGAATGAGCGACCCCAAGATAATCATGGACGGCAGGATGACGAGAAAAATGCACAACAATACGGTTAGCAACGACGCTATCCCGCTCCTCCCTTTTAATGCATGCTCGACCCGCCTGTGTACCGGAAAGAATATGATGGCAAGAATAACTGCCCATAGCACGGCACTGTAATATGGCAACAAAAGCCAGAAAAACGCGATCGTCACTACCGCCAGCAAGATGTAGAAGCTTGTTCGTTGAATAGACATGTGTGCCTTTGTTGGCTAGCCGAACCTAGCTTTCTCTTCAGCAAGTACAGATTTTGGTAGTACTATAGCAGTGCCGTGATTTTCCGAGCAACACGGCTCGGTCTGTCTCAAATGGCTTCGGTCATGATGGAAGTTCGTCTGTAAAGACCTCGAAGCTCGTCAAAATCGCGGGGCCAAAAGCGGTCGATAGCGCAACGTCGGTCGCATCCCGCCCTATGGCCATCAGTATTCGTCCTACGCGTGGTGTGTTGTGGCGGGCATCGACCGTGTACCACCGTCCACTCAGGTAGACCTCGAACCATGCGCTGAAATCCATCGGGTGCGGGTTCTTGGGAACGCCGATATCTCCAAGGTATCCAGTGCAGTAACGGGCAGGGATATTCATGCAACGACATAGCGTAATGGCCAGATGGGCAAAGTCCCGGCAAACACCTTTTCGGTCAGTGAACCCTCCGTGAGCTGTTCTGAGTGGATCTGCTCTATCATAATCGAAGGTTATGTGCTCGTGGACAAAATCAACAATTGCTTTCACGCGTTGCCAGCCAAGCGGGGTACCGGAAAATGTCTCCCAGGCGAAGTCTGCCAATCTGTCGGTGTCACAGTAGCGGCTGCCTAGCAGGAAAACCAGCACATCATCAGGTAGATCCTTTATGTCGTGCTGAAAGGCATTTTCAGGAACCGGATCTGGCAGGCCACTGTCATATATATCGAACTTGGTAGAAATCGTCGTAAGGCCGGGTGGAGCAGATATACGACTGCAGACATTACCGAATATGTCGAGATAACCCCAGGCCTCAATCGGCCGATCAAAGGTGAGCGTTTGTTCAGTAAGTAGGTCGGCGCGCCGGCTGGGGTGAATATTGAGGACGAGCAGCATCGCCGTCTCATGCTCGCACTGATAACCGATATTAAAGCCGGCACGTATTTTCATAGAGGTGTTCCTAGTGAAAGGCATCAAGCCGATCAATTGCAACGCACTCAAGTAAGGGACGTTCCATCGGGGGACGACCGCCGTGTCGCCTTGCGGCTTTGGCGTGCTCAGTGTCGAGAGCGCATTAAGGTGTGGCCATCGCCTGCGCTCTTGGCGGGTCGAGCCTTGTCACATTTAAGTTGTGCGTTTGCGTTTCGCGACGAGAGCGGATGTTGCAGATACACGATCAGAATGCTCTTTTTCAAGGCGTGCTTGCCTGAGCCGCAAAGTCTTTGCTTCGCGGTTCTGCGTTATTGCCTCAAGCTCATCAAACGCTTTTTCCTTCCCGAAGAAGGGCGTTTGGATATCGTTGAAAGCAATTTCCGCTTTCTGTCGGGAAATGCTGTACTTTTCGGTCATTTGAATTCCTGTTGCAAAGTTGGCCAACGAGGCCGAGCTAAAAAGCTAGGTGATTTGCCTGGCCTTTTATAAAAAAAAGTGACGTGCTTTCAGAAGTGCCAGCACATCCGTGGTCAAGGGAAAGCACGATCTCCTCAGGCTGACTGAAGATTACAGGCCGACATTTTGCCGGACTTGCTGTCCCGCTCCAGATCAAAGCCGATCTTCTGGCCTTCGACGAGGTCGCGCATCCCAGCGCGCTCAACGGCGGAGATGTGCACAAACGCATCTGCGGACCCATTGTCAGGCTGTATGAAGCCAAAGCCTTTTGTGGAATTGAACCATTTTACTGTGCCAGTGTTCATGATGAACCCTTTCATAACGATAAAGAAAACACAGCACTCGGTGCCGTATATGATGATAACGATTTTGAAAGGAGAGGTTCGTTCAGACCGCGGTGCCAATCGCGAGATAATCAAAGCTAAGCAAGCAAACTCGATCACACTTCGTAAAGTGTCTTGCAATGATTGTCAACCAAAAGTTTTTGGTCGTTATTTTGTTCGCGCAAAAGTGGCGATCCGCGTGAGTGAGTTGAAGAACTCTTTTGCGCCCCAGGCCGCTGTGGCTACCGAAGCATTCTGCTGCACAGGGGCTGAACTGAAAGAGATTGTTCCCGATGAAATGGCCAATGATCGCAAGTGGTTGGTCCCAAATACTTTCAATACGGCCTTGTTTTGTGCGCAATCAGGGCGCATGATTGGAAAACACACCGGCGTGTCTTGTGATATCTCGCCGGAACTTCTTTCCAATACAGCCGCATTGTATGAATTACACGCGCTTTTGATCTGCTTTTTTTATCGGCTCGTCTTGTGCTGGACTTTCTCCAGTGCGCGCGCTCTTGCTGAAAACTGGCTCTACGCGGACGAATTTGTTCGAACTGCTAAAGAAAGGCCAAAACCATGAACACGAACGGCAAACACAGACGTCAAGCACTGAGCGTAGAGCGTTGGGAAAACGAGGGTGGGGCCTGCGTCACGGATACACCTGATAACCAATACGGCAGAAGGATCGAGAGAGATCGCTCATGGACGATCTACCATGTGTTCACGGGAGTGCCGGTACGAATAGGGGACTGCACGCTCATTGACCTGAGCATATCTGAGGCGACTGACGGCATGTTGTCACTCAATCGACGCAACGCTACCCTCAGACAAGAGCGCAGCAGGTGTCAATCATGACACTGGCTTTCCCCAACCGTGCGCGCAGCTTCGATGACGTGCGAAACGCCGTGCGGTTTCTCGGCTATGATGGCATGTTCGAAATTCGTTTTTTTGTTGAAGCCGAGGCCTTGGCCAAGGGCACGACGCCTAGAACGCGAATGTCGGAAGCCCAGTATCTCTCGAGTTTTGACACAATGCTCAAGCCCATCCATGAGGCGGCCAAGAAGGTATATGCGAAATACGGGCGCAATTTGAATGTTCTGACAATCAGCGATCTTGCTTAACTTAGATTGGCTGACCTTCTCTTGGCGCTCATTTCCTCGGCCATGGGAACGGAAAGCGTCCTCTTCGTGAATGTCTGGGCGAGATACAAGCAATCAAACCATCACATATGATGTAAACGTCGTGTCAGCACACCGTGTGGACGCGGGTGGGCATATGTTTCAATCATTTTCTACCTTAGTTCATTCGGTGATGACTTAGGGGAAGCCGCAGCTTTGACCGTGTGCCGTATATCTCACGGAAAAAGTCGGATGAGTTGTGTTGCTGTGATTTTGTCGCGGGTGACAGAATCCGACGAAATGCAAGATTCGATGTTTCGACGTAACTCCGTGGGGACTTCCGGGCCGCCGGCTTGCAACAGTTTGTCGGTCATCGAAAAAAGCGTCTCAACTGCAACACGGCACTGTGAGGCGGACAGGATTGCAACGTTTGCTGCGGGGGAAGCTGCGTCCTGAGGGCTGTCCTGGCGTGTAAAGACTGTCAAGCAATACCAAGCCAGAAACACCCCGCACCAGATGACTATACTGCCAATTATATAAGCGCGCATGGAGGTCCTCCACTGGTTTCTATTGGTACTGCAAAAATAACAACGACACCTCAGGATTAGTGATTTGTTGTAAGAGCCATCGGATTGGTTATCTGACTGAGAATGTGTATACTCTGGCAATCGACAGCAAATTCATCAGGACGTTGCCGACTGCGGGAGCATTGTCTCGCCTTTTCTCACAAAAGGACGGACAAATGGTAACGCGTATACGTGTGAATTCCAGCGTGGTTCTCTATAGATCTCACGATGCCTGGATGGTTGAAGTCGTTGATGGCTTCGAAACACTGATGTTTGGTTATCGGAACAAACGAGATGCCCAAAAACGAGCCAGCAGTGAACAAAAACGTCTAGGGATAGTAGCGCATGTTATCCCGTTTCCCTATCATCGGATTGGCAAACTTCGTTTTACATCGGTGACTGGTGATCTACCAACATCAGTATGAAAAACATTCCGGCTGGGGTTGTACCCAGCCAACACCGGGGCCTACCGTTCGTCAGGGCCACGCTTTTGTTCATCAGACTTTGTTCCACCCGATTTTTGGTTGTGGTCTTTTTTCGACGGATTGGCAGTCTGGGAGCGTTGGTCCGATTTCTGATCGGTCTTTTGATCAGGTTTGCGAGTGTCAGTCATAAGACGTACTCCTTGCCACGTGATGCGGCACTAGCAAACGCCATGGCAAACATATCGTTCCTCAGCTGCAAATAAACGTGCAGGGCACCGCATTCGGTCGCATGGTGGTGTTCTTCCCGAGTCCATCTTTCCGCTGACAAGTGTTTTGCGCGAAGGTCGCTATGGTCACTCGAAGTGGCAAAGGAAAGGCGCGCTTGATCACGGCCCGAGGAACAAGATACTGGTGAGTTGAGGCTACCAGGCGGTGATATCTGTGCTCCATCTCATCGACCGGATGATCGAATGGTGTCATCTCAAGAAGAAATCGGTGAATAATCTGCTCTTTCACAGCAGCATAATCGTGTCGCGGTTCGGGCGGGCACGTGCTCTCGGGCACCTGCGTCAGACATCGACAGGGTCAGTACTGCGCAACGATAACAGAGCGTCAGTTGCAGCAAACATCGCTCCGCATGATCAAGTCATGAGCTGTTGTCCATGGCTGCTAAATCCAAGCCGTTTCAAACCAGATTTCGTTTCCGGCGCGCCCATAAACAAGTCCCAAAGCAAGCCGCTGCGATAGTTTTCTATCATCGCGACAATTGGGCCTTGATTAATTGCAAGATGAGTTTTGGACACCCATCCCGTAGACGGCTTGAAAGAGTCCATGAGGCCAAAGCGGCCTTCAAGGCGTCCGCCTCTCCAATGCAGAAATTGATGTGCGGCCTCGATTGCTTCCGTTGGCAAAAACGGAATGCTGGAGAGGGCGGCTGTCGGAGCAATTACCCCGCTGTCATTGATAGGCGAATTGACCAAGTAACCTCTCGGGCCGTCGCAGGCAGACAATCCCCATCCGTCGGTATATTTGTATCGAGATCGACAATGCAGATAGTTGATTTCGGCATGTGCATGGATTTGTATCCAATAATCACTGCAATAGCGGTCTCCCAGGCCCCTTGGATCTAAGGCGCAAAATGAATATTGGGATAAGAAAAGCGGACCGCCAAAAGGGTCGCCAAGCGGTAGGCGAACGCCCAGATATTCGTTGCCATTCAATATTGCTCCATCTCGTGCCCACCCTGAATGATAGCAGGCGGGATCAATCCCATATTTCCAGGAACCGGCAGCAAGGACGTAACAGCTCAGAGCCTCATTCCAGCCCTGTATAGGCAGATTACGAGCCCAAGCGTGGCGAGGGCTCCAGTGCCACCATAAAGGCCCGGATTCTCCCTTTGTGTACCAGTCCCACTCCACAGCCTGCACCAACTCGTCAACTGCGGTCTGTAGTTTGCGTTCAGCGGGCGTCGATCCTGAAAAAAATTCACGTGAGCAGATAAGACCTTGCATAAGGAAGGCGGTTTCAACGAGATCGCCACCGTCATCAAATTTCGCAAATGGTATCAACTCGCATGTCTCGGCATTCACAAAGTGAGGAAAGGCGCCATGGTAACGCTTTACCTTCCCAAGCGATGACAAGATCTTGTTTGCCCGCTCCAAGGCATCGGCAGCAGTGATCCAGGATCGATACGCGCCAACGACGATTGCAATAAATGCAAAACCGATCCCGCTGATAGAGGCGATCTCGTGGATGGGCTTTCCATCCGATCGCAGCCGATCGCGCGGAAAACCCGTGTTGGGCTGACTACCCGACCAGAAATACTCGAACGTGTTGCGCTGCAGCGCATGGATTTCTTCCGGTAAAGCGCGCGTGACATGGGAGGGTTCAACGGATCTGGGTGGATTGAAAAGTGACAAATGTGAGGTCATCGATTGTGTGGGGTGATTATGATGTGTGGTCGAACACTTTCGGATCCCATGCCGTTATGCTTTCAAATGCCGAAATGCTGATTATGTACTTTTCTCAGATACCACAGATTCCAGAATGGTTTTTGAAGTGCAAGCAGGTTAAATACTCCGCACTTTTCCAGACAAGCATCGCAGGCGTCATTTACCATCCGCAACTCTTTGCCTCCAGTCGTCCCCGATGTGCCAGTTTCCAAGACAAGGGGGACCATCAGTTTGGCGAAAGCGCGGCTATGAAGGGTTGAGCGATCTGAATGCAATAGACAGCTTCCTGACGGCAATTTCAATTTCATGCGGTGTATAGGCGGCAAAGCCCATCAGTAACCCGGGCTTGGCGTATCCGGTGGCATAAAGCGCAGACAGACCCAGAAGTTCCACTCCCATGCGCCGCGCGGCGTTGACGGCAGCCTGCTCTGAAAGGTCGCCGATGAGATGACAAGGCATTTGCAAGCCACCGGCGGGTGGCTGCGGTTCAACAAAATCCGAAAGATGTCTGCGAACCAGTTGCGAAGCAACGTCTAGCCGCTGCGCATACATGCTGCGCATGACACGTACGTGCGAGCCAAAATGTCCACCTTCCATGAAACGGGCTAGCGTCAGTTGCGCTATGGAAGCGGTATGACCGTCCAGAAGGGTGCGCCCTACGGTCATCGGCTTGACGAGTTGCGATGGAAGGATGGCGTAACCAATGCGCAATCCCGGGAAGAGTGCCTTTGTGAAGGTGCCGATGTAGATTGTCCGGTCATGAGGATCCAAACCCTGCACACACGCGGTTGGCTTCCCGGCATAGTGAAACTCGCTGTCGTAATCATCTTCGATGATCCATGCCCGTTGCCGGGCGGCCCAGTCGATCAAGGCCAGGCGACGGTCCAGGGAAAGCGTGGCGCCGGTCGGGAACTGATGGGACGGGGTCAGGAATACCGCTCTGACCTTGCGTGGCTCCGCCTTGATCTGGTCGACAACGATCCCGTGATGATCAACGCTGACTGGAATACATTCAAGACCCGCGGCGTCGAGCGCTTTTCGCGCGCCATAATAGGCCGGATCTTCAATGAATATTCGGTCGCCAGAATCAAACAGCATGTTTGCGCAGAGCGTCATCGCTTGTTGCGAACTGGTCAGTACCAGTACTCGGTCGGCTGTCGCGCAAGCACCTCGCTCGAGATTTACATAATCGGCGATAGCGCGTCGCAAGGGTTCCGTTCCCTGCGGGTCGCTGTGGAGAAGTGCACTGGTGCCATGCTCTTTCAGCACCTGCCGCTCCAGTCGTTCCCAGAGCTGCAGCGGAAAATTGCGTGTTTCTGGAACACCGTGCGCAAAAGGGCGAGGCGCCAGAATCTCTCGCACGCCACCGCTGTGCGACATGGCCGCTCCACGCTTGCTGAGGTCAGGGGCCTGATTGCGCGATAGAGTGCCACGCTGCTTGAGCCGGTGCTGCTGTGCAAACTCAGTCATCGCCGAGACGAAGCTGCCGCTGCCCACACGCCGCTCGATAAAACCTTCTGCATGAAGCTGGGCATAGGCCGATTCGACAGTATCTCGTGAAACACCAAGTGATCGTGCGAGCGACCGCGATGCGGGCAGTGGTTTACCAGCGCGAAGTGCCCCGTCGATGATCATTTGGCGGATTGCCCGCTGTATCCTGGCATGAATAGGCATCGCGGCATGGCCGGGATGGGCCAGCCAAGCCTGTACGGTTTCAAGTTGTGAATGCCTGAACAATTGGTCTGCATCTCTCTCGATAAATGGATGGGAATATCCGTCCATTTATCGCCTAGAAGTCAAGCAGAAGAATTGCGAACGCCGCGATTGAAGGAACATCTAAAATCCATGTCCACTCGTCTGAAATCACCATATCTCACATACATATCCGATCTCGTGCACCCGATCGTTGCGGGACTGATCTCCGTCATCGTTAATTACGGAGGGACTTTCATTCTGGTATTTCAAGCCGCGCGCGTCGCGGGTCTCACACCCGACCTCACCGCATCCTGGGTCTGGTCGGTTTCGATCGGCGTTGGTGTGACGGGGGTGATCCTCAGTTGGCGCTACCGTGAGCCCATCATCACCGCATGGTCTACGCCGGCTGCGGCGTTCCTTGTGACGGCACTCGGTACAACCCCTTATGCCGAAGCGGTCGGCGCCTATATCGTATCGGCGGCTGCGTTTGTCCTGCTGGGGCTTTCGGGCGGCTTTGAGAGAATCGTCCGCCTGATCCCGCCTGGTATCGCATCGGGCCTGCTCGCCGGCATTCTTCTTCAATTCGGCATTGGTGCCTTCGCCGGTGTAACAGTCGACCCACTACTGGTCGGTCTTCTTATTGTCGCCTACGTCCTGCTGAAGAGGTTTTCTGCTCGATATGCAGTTGTCGGTATTCTCGGTCTGGGGCTTGGGTTGCTGGTCATGCTGGGGCGAGTTGATCTGTCCGGGCTGCAGCTTCAGTTCGCTGCACCTGTCTTGACCGTGCCGGTCTTTTCTCTGAATTCCTTGTTAAGCGTCGCGCTGCCACTGTTTCTCATTACTCTGACAGGTCAATACATGCCGGGAATGCTTGTTTTACGGAGTGATGGTTTCAGGACGAGTGCCAATCCCATCATCGCGGTGACCGGCCTTGGCTCGCTCATTATGGCGCCGTTCGGATCGCATGCGTTCAACATTGCCGCGATCACCGCCGCCATCGCAACAGGACGGGAGGCCCATGAAGACCCTTCAAGGCGCTGGATCGCCGGTATTGCGGCGGGCTTCTTCTACGTGCTGGTCGGCGTATTTGGTGTGACGCTGGCGGCCGTATTCATGGCGTTTCCCTCGACCTTCATTACTGCGCTGGCAGGGCTTGCCTTGCTAGGTACCATTGGTAACAGCCTTGCTGCCGCCATGGCAAACCCCGTCACTCGTGAGGCAGCACTCATAACCTTCCTCGCGTCGGCGGCGAACATCAATCTGCTTGGGATTGGCGGCGCATTCTGGGGACTGGTTATCGGCCTCGTCGCCTATGTCGGCTTGAACGGCCGCTTGCTGGCCCGAGACCGAAGCATAGCCGAGATGAAGCAAGAGACTGCCAAATGACGGACCTGTCATGAATATAAACATCGATAGCAGCTGCGTGAACACGGTGCCCGAAGACAACTGGGCACCGTGACCCATTCGCTTGGCGAAGATAGGAGGCTTGTGTGCCGACATGGCCATTTCTCGTGGCTTCTACGTTTGGAAGGCGGACGAGGGAGTGCTACTGAACATTACATCAATGCTCTTCGTGGAGACGCCTGAAAGCTGTTTGTTGATCAGGTGAGGGTAGTTGCCTGCATGTCCGTTTCTTCAGGACGGGATATCGAATAATCGCAAATGGTGTGGAGAACGCGGTTATCGACACGGGCAGATGTTTCCACCAGTCCCGATCGTTGCAAGTATTGTTCACTGGAGTTGTCGTGACATGGTGTGCACTAACACTGTTTAATAGTGATGCCGTTATTAACGATCAAAAACTCGAAGTGGCTCAGTGGCCTACCTGCAACGACATCGCGCTTTCGTGCCGCAAACATCGACGAGCCTGGTTGGCAACATCAACGGTTTTTGAATATTGATTGCTTAATCAAAAAAGGGCTGGAACCATTCGTGTGCTTCCACGTTGTGGCAAGCGATCAAATCGCAGTCATGTCTTCGAATCGCGATTTTCGAGAAAAGAACTGGTACGGATGCAAGATTTGAAAGAAGCGATCTCTCCCCCCATCACGGTTCTCATCGTCGAGGACGAGGCATTTATACGCATGGATGTCGCAGATTATCTGTCTGACGATCAGTTTGTGACCATTGAAGCTGCGAATGCTGACGAAGCAATTTCAATACTCGAGCATCGCGAAGATATTGAGGTCGTGTTTACCGATGTGAACATGCCTGGTTCAATCGACGGAATGGAACTGGCAGGGCTCATCCGGCAGCGGTGGCCCTCGATGAGCGTGGTTATGACTTCTGGCATGGTTCGGCCATCACAGTCTGCTCTGCCAGGTAGCGTCAAGTTTTTTGAAAAGCCCTACGACCTTTCCGAACTGAGTGTTTGGATGCGCAACGCCAGACAAGGTGTGAAATAAATCCGGCTGGCATTTTCTCGTGTCCGGTGGTTATTGACACACCACCATCCAACTGCGACGAAAGCTCATGGCCAATAAATTCTCATACGACATTTTGCTGACCTCCGAGTTCGAGGCGTTCATTGATGAATGCCTTCAAAAAGGGGAGTATGCCAACGCAAGCGAAGTGGTTTGCGCGGCTCTTCAAACCCTACGTGCTGCACCAGTTCAAGCAAAGCCAGTTAGCACAATAGACTGGCCAATCGGCGGCGGGGAGTGTGGCCAGCTGATCCGCGAGTTTGATTGGGCGTCAACGGCGCTTGGAGCTGTTCAGACATGGTCTGCTGAACTGCGGACCACCGTTGCAAATGTCGTGAATTCACCCGTGGCAAAAGTTTTAATGTGGGGTGAGAGCCACGTGATGATCTACAATGATCGTTACGCAGAGATAGCCGGTGCCAACCATCCACATGCTCTGGGTGGAACCGTCCCCGGCATATGGCCTGAGATATGGGACTGGAACAGGGAAATGCTTGAGGCCGGCTTTCGCGGGGAACTCCGTTCCTACCGTGACCAGCCCATGGAACTCGTCCGAGAAGGCATTCCGAAAACATTTATTTTCGATCTCTTTTACACGCCAGTTTACGAAGCGGATGGGTCGGTTGGTGGCGTGCTGTGTACAGTCGTTGACAACAGCGATCGCTCTGCGATGAAAGCCAAGATTGCGGCAAATGAAGCAGAACTTCGTCGCGTGACTGACGCTATTCCCATGCTGATTGCCTATGTGGACCGGGACCATGTCTATCGTTTCGCAAATGCGGCTTACGACAGCTGGTTTGGGTCAAAACCTGCCGATATGGTGGGGCGACATGTGTCGGAAGTTGTCGGTGATGAGGCCTATTCCAATCGCCGCCCGGACCTTGATCGCGCTCTCGCCGGAGAGGCATGTATTGCAGAAGCAGATATGCCATATGGCGGGGGGGCGCCCCGCCGGCTGGAAATCCGGTATGTTCCTCATGTCGAGCCTGACGGTTCGATACCAGGCGTGCATATCCTTGGCATTGATATTGAGGAACGTGCGGTACGCGAGGCCGAACTCGAAATCAGCAATAGCCGTTTCCGAACTGCCATGGATGCGGTTCATGGAGTCCTTTGGACCAATTCCGCTGATGGGCAAATGGTCGGCGAACAACCGGGTTGGGCGGCACTGACAGGTCAGAGCTTTGATGAATACCAAGGGTTTGGCTGGGTAAATGCGGTTCATCCAGACGATCGAGAAGCGTCGACCGTGTCATGGAATAATGCGGTAGCCACCAAATCCATGTACGTGCATGAGCATCGCGTGCGTCGGCATGACGGCGAATGGCGGCAATTCGCAATCAGAGGACTGCCTTTGTTAGGCTCGTCTGGCAGAATTGTCGAATGGGTCGGCGTCCATACGGACATCACTCATCAAAGAGCTGCCGAAAGCGCACTCCGTGAACAGGCAGAAAACCTGTCGCGTCAGATTCGACATCGGGAGCGAGCTGAAGAGCAGCTTCGACAACTGAACGATACTCTTGAAACAAGGGTGATCGCAGAGATTTCCGAAAGGCGGCAAGCGGAAACCAAACTCGCCCAGGCGCAGAAGATGGAGACAGTGGGCAAGCTGACGGGTGGAGTTGCGCATGATTTCAACAACCTTCTTCAGGTCGTGTCTGGCAATCTCCAGCTCTTGTCGAAAGAAGTTGTCGGCAACGAACGTGCCGAAATGCGGATCTCGAATGCATTGGCGGGTGTTAGTCGCGGATCGAAGCTCGCCAGCCAACTTCTTGCGTTTGGTCGACGACAGGCACTTGAGCCCAAGGTTGTGAACGTCAGTCGTTTTGTGCGTGATATGGATGACATGATCCGCCGGGCGATCGGGGAGGCTATCGAGGTTGAAACCGTTGTCGCAGGCGGTCTGTGGAATACCTTTATCGACCCCAACCAGATCGAAAATGCCCTTCTCAATCTGGCGATTAACGCTCGCGATGCGATGCAGGGAACAGGTAAACTGACGATCGAGCTGTGCAATGCACATCTTGACGACGCTTATGCACGCAGTCACGACGAAGTTTCCCCCGGCCAGTATGTTATGATGGCTGTGACAGACACTGGCAGCGGGATGGCGCCAGACATCATTGACAAGGTTTTTGAGCCGTTTTTCTCCACCAAAGGAGAGGGAAAGGGGTCGGGGCTTGGCCTCTCCATGGTCTATGGCTTCGTCAAACAGTCGGGCGGCCATGTCAAAATCTATTCCGAAGTAGGCCACGGCACGACGATCAAACTTTACCTGCCTCGAGCACTGGAAGCCGAGGATATCGAGGTTGTCGTCGACAATGGTCCGATCACCGGTGGAACGGAGACCGTTCTTGTTGTTGAGGATGACGAGGAAGTCCGGGAAACGGTAGTAGCACTGTTGGCTGACCTCGGATATCGCACGTTGAAAGCAGTGGACGCGGCCAGTGCTTTGACAGTAATCGACAGCGGAATACCGATTGACCTTCTGTTCACCGATGTTGTCATGCCCGGGACCTTGAAAAGCCCGGAACTGGCACGCAAGGCCAAAGAACGCCTGCCTCATATCGCCGTACTGTTCACATCCGGCTATACTGAAAATTCAATCGTGCATGGGGGCAAGCTTGATGCGGGGGTCGAGTTGCTGTCCAAGCCTTATACCCGTGAGGCGCTCGCTCGGAAGTTCCGCCATGTATTGGCAAACCAGAAACAGCGGGCCGTAGAGAAGACTTCGACACCGGTGTCAGATACCGTGGAGCAGACTGCCACGCCAATCACATCGGCTCGGCTTACAGCTGACGCAAAGACGGTGCTGCTGGTCGAGGACGATGGACTGATCCGACTGACGACAGCTGAAATGTTGCAGGATGCAGGCTATATAGTCGTCGATGCCGCAAGTGCTGAAGATGCCCTCACGGCACTGCAGACGTTGCCGGTCGATATTCTGGTCACTGATCTCAATCTGCCGGGCGCGTCAGGCGTTGAGCTGGCAAGCGAGGCGCGGAAACTACGGCCATCCATAATAATTGTATTTGCGACTGGCGATCCGACGGCAGTGAAGGGGCAGCATGACGCGCTCATTCTCGCAAAACCTTACGATCACGCAGATTTAACGGTTACTTTGTCGAAGGCGAGCGCATTATACGTGGCCAACCCCGTGCCTCTGAAAGAAGAGGAGGAGTCTGATCGTTGACAAAAGACGGGAGTTTTTTCTCCTGTCTATGCCGGCGATCTTGTGTCTGTTAGGGGCGGTGCTTTTCAGGACGTGGGTGATCCTATCACTCAACTGCCTGTGGCGCTGAGTTTTCTATTGGCTAACTAGGCCAATACATGGCGGAGAGATTTTTCGATCTCCCCGCCGCAATAGGCATTTCCATAATCCTGGAAACTTTTTTGGTTTAACGCAGCCAGGCGTGCGGTATCTCCAACTCGTTTGGAAAGTGACCATATAGTCGGCGAGGTGTCTTCGATTATACGCCTTATGACAGAAAATCGGTCAGCGACAGTTATCCATAGGATGGAGGTAACGATATCAGCAACACCGGGATTTTCAGTGCCAAGCATAAACCCTGATCCTGCCGAAAGACCATTTCGGGCTCCGGTATCCTCGAAAATATTGATCCACCTCTGTAAACGGGGGACAAATTTATCCCATTTTTCGATCGTCCACATTTCTCGTCCGCCGTCGAGGGTGAGCTCATCAAGGACGTCATTAGCATCGTTTACGATTTTCGCAGTCAGGGCTCGACTTTCTGAGGTGGTAGGAAGAAGATCAAGACGCTCTCCAAGATACATCGCTATGGTCGGCATCTGAGAAATTGCAAATCCACGGTCTCGGTCAATGAGAACTGGTGGTCCCATAAAGCCAATCGGCTGCTTGTCGACGTCACGGCCCATCATTTCTTCAATGGCGTTGGCATCATGTTCATCCCAAGAGCATCCTCCATGTGCCAGAATGCCTCTGACGAATTGTCCTCGAAAAGGAACCGGCCAGTAGTAAAGATCGAAATCCGCCATGTTTTACGTCCGTGGGTGGGGGGCTCCTCCGCACTTGTCGGCACGCGGAAAGAGCAATTGCCATTCAGAGAGAGACTAGCCGTAATTTAACAGTCACGGCGGGTTTCAAACAAATCCGACAGCGCGCGTGTTGATAGTGCGACGCTCTCCATAGTCACGCTCATGTGCCGTTTCGCGGCGCTTGAACTGATTGCTTGGTACAATTTGCTGCTTGTCGAAGCGGATCAGACCGTCGGGAAATGTGCCAGTATCTTGTTCGTCAGGGGATGTGGGCTGGTTAAAAATCATAATGATGTTTCCTCCAAAACACTTCAGTCAGTTTAGAGACTGATCTTCGAGGCTAAATTGTTTTGCGTATTGGATTGTTCCATCGCCAAGCGTGATGGACCTTGGCTTTCAGCCGCTCTCGGCCAAAGAGGTGCTTCCATTGAAATGGCTTAAGCGCAGCCTGCGCTTCATGGAACTTTCGGGACCGAAACTGCTTTTGTCCAGGGTCATGAAATTCAGCGCCATCGGCAACTTCTTTGGCGCGCCCGTTTAGGGAGTGGGAATATTGCAAACGAAAACCGAGGTTTCCTTCCAGGTCAACGAAAACGTCGTTCATCTCACACTGGATAATCGAACGACACTGCTCGACGCATTGCGCGAACATCTACACCTGACTGGGACAAAAAAAGGCTGTGATCATGGCCAATGCGGCGCTTGTACGGTGATCGTAGGAGGGCGTCGCATCAACGCCTGCCTGACGCTGGCGGTGATGCATGAGGACGATAAAATCACCACGATCGAAGGATTGGGAGCCCCCGGCAACCTTCATCCGATGCAGGCGGCATTTATCAAGCATGACGGTTTTCAGTGTGGTTACTGTACGCCCGGACAAATCTGTTCGTCCGTGGCGGTGCTGGAAGAAATGAGGTCAAATATCCCCAGCCACGTCACCGAAAGCCTGACAGATCCGGTTGTTATAGGATCGGAGGAAATCCGGGAACGTATGAGTGGCAATATCTGTCGGTGCGGAGCCTACTCAAACATTGTTGACGCGATCAACGAAGTTGCAGAGGTGCCGGCATGAGAGCGTTTTCGTATGAGCGAGTTTCATCTGCGCAGGCAGCTGCGGCTGCGGTGTCAAATAATCCGGATGCAAAATTTATCGCCGGCGGTACCAATCTCTTGGATCTGATGAAGCTGGAAATCGAAACCCCAAGCCACCTCGTCGATGTGAACGGTCTCGGTCTCGACAAAGTGGAAAAGACCTCGGACGGTGGCCTTCGAATTGGGGCGCTCGTGCGCAATACCGATCTTGCTGCCGATGACACGGTCCGGCGCGACTACGGCGTGTTGGCTCGCGCCCTTTTGTCCGGAGCCTCTGGTCAGTTGCGCAACAAGGCCACCACCGCGGGCAATCTTATGCAGCGCACACGCTGCCCGTATTTTTACGACCCTGCCCAAGCTTGCAACAAACGTAGTCCCGGAAGTGGCTGTTCGGCAATCGGCGGGATTAGTCGCCAGCTTGGCGTTGTGGGCGTCAGTGAGGCTTGTATTGCGACGCATCCAAGCGACATGGCAGTTGCCATGCGGGCTCTGGATGCCTTGGTTGAAACCGTGAAGCCTGATGGCCAGAAACGCTCAATTCCAATAGCCGATTTCCATCGGCTGCCAGAAGATAAACCCCACATCGACACCGCACTGGCCAGAGATGAGTTGATTACCGGCGTCGTATTGCCGCCACCAGTTGGTGGTCGCCAGATTTACCGAAAGGTTCGTGATCGCGCCTCTTACGCCTTTGCCCTGGTCTCGGTCGCTGCAATTATCCAACCCAATGCAAAAGGCGCAATCGCCGTTGGGGGCGTAGCGCACAAACCATGGCGGATCGAAGCCGCCGACGAGGAGATTTCAAAGGGATCACGTGCCGTGAACGCCATGCTCATGGCGGGTGCCCGTCCCACAGATCAGAACCAATTCAAGATCGAGCTGGTCCAACGGACAATTGCGGCCGTTCTGGCCGAGGCAAGGGGATAAGTCATGCAATTTGACAAGCCAGCCACAATCAACCCAATCGATCAGCTCAAAGTGGTTGGACGACCTGTCCACCGTGTCGATGGCGAGCTGAAAACCAGTGGGCGAGCCGTTTATGCTTACGAGTGGTCAGATCCAGACCTGCTTTATGCCTATGGCTATCCCGTCGGTTCCACCATCGCCAAAGGCCATGTCATCTCAATAGACACATCTGCCGCCGAAGCCGCCCCCGGCGTTCTGGGCATCGTTACAACACTTGATCGACCTGAGCTGAACAAGGGCAAACTCAATACCGCGAAGCTGTTTGGTGGACGTGAAGTTCAGCATTATCATCAGGCTATTGCGGTGGTGGTTGCCGACACGTTTGAGGAGGCGCGTGCTGCTGCAGCCCTGCTCAAGGTCGAGTATGCGCCAGAAAAAGGCAGATTTGACCTCAGATCTGAAATTGAAAATGCGACCACGCCAGACCCCTCATTGGAGCCTGATACATCTTTCGGACATTTTGAACGTGCGTTTGCCACTGCTCCGGTGACGCTAGACGCGGAATATTTTACGCCTGACCAATCTCACGCAATGATGGAGCCGCATGCATCTATCGCTCAGTGGAACGGCGATGAGCTTACCGTTTGGACTTCTAGTCAAATGATCGATTGGTGGCGATCTGACCTGGCAATGACGCTTGGAGTAGACAAAGAAAAAATTCATCTGAAGTCGCCGTTCATCGGCGGAGGTTTTGGGGGCAAACTGTTTCTCAGGGTAGATTGTGTTCTCGCGTGCCTTGCAGCAAAGGCAGTGGGGCGCCCGGTCAAAGTTGCCCTTCCACGCCCGATGATCGCAAACAACACCACCCACAGGCCAGCGACAATTCAACGAATTCGCATCGGCGCCGAAAACAGCGGGAAGATCACGGCAATCGCACACGAGAGCTGGTCAGGCGATCTGCCAGGCGGTGGACCGGAAACAGCCGTCATGCAAACACGCCTTCTCTATGCAGGCGAGAACCGGATGACTGCGACGAAACTGGCGACGCTTGATCTTCCTGAGGGCAATGCAATGCGTGCACCCGGCGAGGCTCCGGGATTGATGGCGCTCGAGATTGCAATGGATGAGATGGCTGAGAAGCTCGACATGGATCCGATCGAGTTTCGTATTTTAAACGACACACTCGTGGACCCCGAAAATCCCAAACGGCCATTTTCCCATCGTGACCTCGTCGGCTGCCTCAGGCGTGGTGCCCAAGAATTCGGATGGAAAAAGCGTATGCTACCTGCTCAACGGCGCGAAGGTACATGGATGATCGGGCAGGGAGTTGCTGCGGCATTTCGCAACAATCTTGTCATGCCTTCCGGCGCTCGGGTGATGCTCGATAAAACCGGAATGATCGCCGTGGAAACCGATATGACCGATATTGGAACTGGCAGTTATACCATCATTGCGCAGACCGCAGCAGAAATGCTCGGCGTTGATGTTACACGTGTCGACGTGCGGCTGGGGGATTCCCGCTTTCCAGTGTCGGCAGGGTCAGGTGGACAGTTTGGTGCCAACTCTGCAACGTCTGGCGTGTACGCTGCCTGTGTAAAGTTGCGAGAGGCCGTCGCGAGCAAACTCGGTTTCAACTCCTCTGAGGTTGTTTTCGAAAACGGACAGGTGAGAAGTGGCAACCGTATGGTAGCTCTGGCAGATGCTGCGGGAGCTGAGGGGCTGGTTGGCGAAGACACGATTGAATGGGGGAAGTTGACCGAAACGCACCAGCAATCGACTTTCGGTAGTCACTTCGTTGAAGTTGGCGTGGATATCGCAACCGGCGAAACGCGGATCCGGCGCATGCTCGCGGTTTGTGCAGCGGGCCGTATCTTGAACCCGATCACGGCTCGAAGCCAAGTCATTGGCGCAATGACAATGGGGGCCGGAGCGGCCTTGTCGGAGGAACTGGCTGTCGATACCCGCCACGGTTTCTTCGTCAATCATGACCTCGCTGGTTACGAGGTGCCTGTCCATGCAGACATTCCACACCAGGACGTTATTTTCATGGATGAAACGGATCCGTATTCATCACCCATGAAAGCGAAAGGCATAGGAGAGCTTGGCCTGTGTGGTGTGTCAGCCGCAATCGCTAACGCTATCTATAACGCTACCGCCATCAGAGTTCGGCAGTACCCCATCACGCTGGATAAGCTGATAAGCAAGCTGCCCGAAGTCGGATGATTGGACTCAAGGAGTGGACCGAACAAGCGTCAAGTGTCGGAGGCAACATGTTGTGTGATGTCACATCAACGACGAGAGTTATACCTGTTCGAGCTCGTGCTGGAGATGATCCTGCAGAGATTCTGCAGTTCGCTGTGGACGCAATGCGGTGTGGCGGGGCGGCGCTTGCCACTCTTGTTGAAATCAGGGGAGGTGCCGCTCGCGCACTTGGTGCGCACGTTGTGGTCGCGGCCGACGGCAGATATTGCGGTTATGTCTCAGGGGGCTGCGTTGAAACCGCTGTTGCTGCAGAAGCTTTGGAAGCCATTGCTGAGGGTGTTGACCGCATCGTCAAATTTGGTGAAGGCTCGCCGTTTTTCGACATCGCTCTGCCCTGCGGTGGAGGCATAACGGTGGCGATCCATGTGCTGCGCACGATTGACCCTATCTCTGGAATACTTGCGGCAATTTCCGAACGTCAGTCGGTCGGACTTGTCCTGGACACTGAGGCCCAGCAGCTTACGCTCTCTGACAGAATACCTGCCAGATGCGGATGGCGAGGAGGCGAGTTTCTGACGGTTTATCGCCCGCAGACGCGTCTGGTCGTTTCAGGCCAGACCGCGGAGGTGGAGGTGGTCTGCCGCCTTGCTGAAGCTGCGGGTTATCAAGTCGTTTGCGGTGATCAGGGAGTACCATTGAATATTGATCCGTTTACTGCGGTTGTTCTACTGCATCATGATCTCGATCGGGAAACGCGCGTTCTGGATCGGGCGCTCTCATCGCCGGCGTTTTACATCGGGGCGCTCGGCAGTACGCGTACCCATCGCCTTCGTGTAGAAAGGTTACGGTGCACTGGCGTACCCGCAGAGAGTTTCAACCGGATCAAAGCACCTATCGGTATATTTGGGCCGACACGTGATGCCGTTTCGCTGGCCATTTCGATCCTGGCCGACGTCGCCGCAGCCCGGCTTGAGGCATTTGCATGACGTCGATGAGACCAGATGGTATCAATGTCGCAGGACTACTTCTCGCTGCGGGACAATCAAGTCGGGTCGCAGGAGGCTTTCATAAATTGCTATCTGAGTTTGATGGCATACCCCTTGTTCGGCGGTCTGCATCAACATTATTGGAGAGCAAACTGTCGCCTGTTGTTGCCGTTACCGGGCATCGGGGACATGAGGTAGAAGCGGCCCTTCGTGGACTCCCTGTCATCACCTTGAACAACCCCGATTTTGCGAAAGGCCTCGGAACATCGATCGCCAGCGGATTTCGGTATCAGGGTTTGTCCGACTGTGGCGGTGTCCTCATTATGCTGGCGGATATGCCCATCATAGAGGCCAAGCACATCGATCAGTTGCTGCTAGCATTCACGTCGACTGACGGGCAAGTTGTTGTGCGAGGAGCCAATGGCAGTATCCCCGGCCACCCGGTCATCATTCCAATGACATTGTTTGGGGCCATGCAAACGCTGGGGGACGAAGATGGGGGTAAAATGGCGATCAAAAGGAGTGGGTTGGATACCAGGCTGGTCGATATCGGATCCGCTGCAACGTGTGACGTAGATACCGCTCAAGCTATCGCCTCGACTGGCGGACTGCTACGTATGTAGCAGCCCTGTCAGTCGCTCCATTTTTGAAGGGCTACTGTAAGAACCTGACGGCTTTCATTCGCTGCTTGCCTTAGTGTCGTCAACGATCTCTGTGTCTGGCCGGTCGCCACCCGATGCATGTTCGGTCTTCCAGCTACCGTCGGCGAGTTGGAATGAAATTTCTGCATCGCTGCCTTCAAGCTGCTGTCGCTCCGCCGCAGATCTGGCAGCGGCCAGCGCATTATCGTGAGTTGGAAATGTTTCAGACCAGACATCGCCATACCGGTATGCGTAACCGCCGTCATGCTCGTCGACGTGATAGGTAACAAGTGCCATTCAATACGCTCCTTTGCAATATTCCCCACTTATAATGCTCGCGCTAATGCTGTGGTTCCTGTTAAGCGATAAAGTACGACAAGAAGGGCTGCGCTGGTTGTGGCGAAGCTAATGACGGGCCCGTTCTCTCCGACCAGATTCTGTCGTTCTAGCGCCAGTATTCCAGCACCCCACCGTTCGAACCAAACACAGGGTCTATATCGGGAATTGGCAGTGTTGAAATTGTCGTTTGCATTGCCTGCGTAGGGGCGGCCGTTTGAATATCCGCGTACTGGTCCTTCGGATAAGCCCCAACAATCTCGAAGTCGGGTGATGCTCCCAAATTCTGATGACCGGTACCTGCTGGCAGAATGAGACAGTCACCTTTCACGACATTGAAGACGTGACCACCAACACCACCAATCAACAGCTCTGCGTCACCGCTGGCCACACCAAGCACTTCATGAGCGCCAGAATGATAATGCTGGAAATCAAATACGCCGTCTCGCCATATTCCCGTCCAGCCGTTGGCGGCGAAGGCCGTTTCGAAGTCCGACCAGTCTAACTCCTGCAACGCGGCTCGATAAAGTAAAACCGGGAGGTTTGGATTGTTCGGGACCCAGGCGCTTGATTGAAAAATTACGTGTTCAACGTTCATATGGCCCCGTTTGAGATAAAGTCGGCCGGAATTTTCACATTGTCAGCCGCCGGCTTGCTTCGGAAGCAGACATAACCCTCGGAAGATGTTTGCAGTTCCGTCACAAGATCGAAATGCGCCCTCGCAGGTCGGTAGTTGGTCATACTTGCTGTGAGATCCAAGTAGAGCGAAGATTGCTCCCGCGATAATCGATCGATGTCATTGGCTGAGTAGCGCGCCGCCCAACCGGAACGGAGCAGAGACAACCGCACCCACTCCATTCAGGACAAGCGAGCCGGTTCCGGCCACGGGATTGGCAATTCTTTCATTCCGCAGTTGCGGGTAAGCTGCCGCCAGTGCTGCGAACCGGTCGTGGTTACTCCCATTGGCAGATGGAAGGCTTGAAATATCAATGATCTGAAGGTTTTCCCGTACGGCAAGAGCGCGAGTTCGTGGGTCATTTACATCAAGAGCCCCAGCGTTGAATTCCGAGCCTGCGAGCCTGCGTGACAAATTAAGTGCGAGATCGTCCTTGGCCGCCAGAATGACGATCGGGTTTTTCAGGCGACCGGTCATGGCAAGTTGTTTGCTCAAAAGATCGACATCGATGTCTGGCGCCGCCAATACAATTTGATCGATCTTACTGAGGCCATCCTTTCGTCCTGTCAGGCTTAGTTGCCTGACCGCCTCAACGGCAAGCCAGGCTCCCATGCTATGGGCCAGCACGATGCTGCGAACATCTGCTCTGCCAAGATCGGTCAGTACGGATGCGAGATCATCTCGCGCAAATGCAGCAGAATCTCTGTCGGCGAGGTACCCGGTCGCGGATCCCTGCGACGGCCAGTCAAACAAAATCGGAACATCTGCGGCGGAAGAATCAGCGGCCATCTGCGCAAGCCGGAACAGAGCCTCCTGATAGCTGTAGTTATAGCCGTGCACAAATATTCCGGTTGGAGTTGCCTTGGCGCGTTCTTTCGCACGCGAGATGAACTCGGTCTTCGTAAGATTCCGGTGCGAGACGACTGCGAAAGATGTGCGGGGATCAGGCTTGGCGGTAGGCCATTCGATGTTCGGCGCCTTGTGGCCCGGCGGGATGGACACCGTCACTTCCAGATAGCGGAGCCGATCCGACCTGCCGGAGGTAAAAGACTGGAAGTCATCTTTGGCGGGAACGCGATTTGAAGCCACGAGGATCGATACGGTCTTCGCATCAGGGAGTGGTGCCACGAGGGCGAGGGTGGCTGGCCCAGGACGCGCGCATGCACTGAGGAAGAGAACGCAGAACAGGACCACGATACGGAGCACGAAAAAACCTCTGACTGAAACTGCCTGATATCTATCTCGAATTTTTGAAAAAAGAACCCCTCGTTGGGATCGGCAAAAATACGGTGCTCACCGTAACGTGACATAAAAAAGGTACTGATGAGTTTATATTGTCGGGAACAATATTTATCCATCGATAGTTAGGGACTTGGAAATCAGGAGAACGAGATGCTTTTCAAGAAGACTTTGATCGCAGCATTGTCCGCTGTCACCGTGATGACATCTGTCATTCCCGCATCCGCGGTACCAATGACTGTGATGAAGCCGGTAATCTCAGACCATAAGGACGTGGAGACTGTTCAGTACCGTCGCGACCATCGTAATTTTCGGCGAGACCACCGAGATTTCCGACGCCATGATCGTCATGATCGTAGAGGCTGGTATGGTGGTCACCGCGGACACCGCGAGTATCGCCACGGCTATCGTCGTCATTCCGATGGCTGGTGGTATCCGCTGGCCGCCTTCGGAGCAGGTGCGGTGATCGGTGGTGCAATCAGTAACTCGCGGCCATCAACTTCTGGTGTAAACCCACGTCATTATCAGTGGTGCTCTGCGCGCTACCGCACATATCGCGCCTACGATAACACATACGTACCGCGAGTTGGCGTCCGTGCAACGTGCCAGTCGCCCTATTATTGATTACGTTGATTACCAGTAGTCGTGATTATGACCTCGGTCTGTAAGGGCCGGGGTTTTCAAGGGTCGCCATAGCCGCAGCCTCGTAAGAAAAATTCTACAGATGATCGGGCACTCGCGAGCACCTCATCGGTGACGTCTGTGTCGCCTGCAATGACGCGACGCGTCAGTGGCCAATAGAGGAGAGATGAAAACTGCTCAGCAAGGAAGCTGTGGTCCCCCTCAATTCCACCTTCGGCGAGTAAAATCATGATCCGCCTCTGAGCGGGTTTACGCCCTGCCTCCTCGACGATCCGCACCAACTCTGGAAACATGTCGGCTTCCCGATGCACGAGAAAGTACAGTGCCCTTACATCCTCCTGCAAAAAGCCTTCAACCGATTTTTCAGCCATGTTCATCAGCCGTTCTCGCAGCGTCGTTCCAGATAGAACATACGGATCTGCAATAGCCTGTTTTTCTCCGATGAAGCGTCGGACCACGGCATCAAACAATTCAGCCTTGGTCGCGAATTTCGAGTACACAGTTCTCTTTGAACTCTTCGCGAGCGCTGCCACCTGGTCTATGCTTGTGCGCTCATAACCATTCTGGAAAAATAATGTCTGGGCTGCGGTAACGATGTCCTGAACCACCGCCATCTCACTACCTTTGACAGGTCGACCACGAGGTCGGCAAGAAAGAGCACTCTTTATGTGCGTTTTTGCGATGGCTTTTGTCGAAATCATATCTGCCGCCCCTTTTTCTCCAACTTGGCGGGAGACATCAATGATAGCAATATTATCCGTCTATGATGAGTAAATTCGTCACGAGGTTGGTGTGCCCGGTTCGTATCCAAGGCGGAGATTACAGATATCCAACGTGCTCGCCATCCGGAACATCGTCATCCCAATTACCAGTTCCAATTCGAGGGCTTTCGCCTGACAACAGTTTATCGTCGTTGGAGTTGTCGCCGTCGGCTGAATTCTGACTGGCGTCATTTTCTTCACTGGGTGAGCGATCATCACCAGTGTCTGCCAGCACGGAACGCTTGTGCAGATTTTCATTTATTGTCGACTGGCGTTTGGCAAACCAAGTGTTGTCCGGCTCTGACGTGATCGACATGCTCTCGCCGACCCGTGTTGCGGTTGATCGCTCTGTGCCTCGTGTGGCCTCGACTTTCTCAATCATCCTCACCTCACCAGTCAAGAATTCGTTCGGGTTGTTTACCAGCAGACAATGTCGGGCGCTCACTGACGGGTGAACGCCCGATATTTTGTCATCGATCACGGTTGAGGATTTGATCCTGCCGCAGTCCGTCAATGTCCTGAGACTGACGCATCTCCCTCTTGGCCGTGTCGTTAGCTTCGTCTACCGAAAGCTGATGGCCAGTCGGTAGGATATCGTCTCTAAGATCGTCCGGGATCTCCGAAATATCGACATCATAAGACCTGACCCGCCCCGAGCGGGGCTCTGCTGTGCGCGTAAGCCGCCCGACGCCAGCATTGCCTGATGGATCTCCGGCAAAAATATCATCCGTCGCGCCTGCGGCTTGTTGACGTCGGTCCGCGTCAGCGACAGTGGAAACCGGGTCCGTTTGCACTTGTCTGAATTCCGAGATTGCCTTGTCGGTATCCCAGCCCTCACGCCGCCAGAGATCGGCCCGGTCATCGATGTCGATCGTGCCGTCATCATCGAGGATGTCATGGGCGGTGTCGTATCTTTCGCGATCGACATCGACTGAAACAAGGAAACCGCCTCGTTTCAATCCTTCAGCATAAGTCGCCCGGTCATCGTCCGGAAAAAACCAGTCCTCCAGCTTGGCCCAAAAGCCACTTTGATCGAGCGTCGTTGCCGCGCCTTCGCTGGCTTCATATCCGGGCAGTAGCCGGACTTCATGAATTCCAGCCGCCTTCAGTCGCTTTACGGCACTGTCGGCATCGGCGCGATTATCGAATAGGGCGGTCAGGTTGCTCGTGGTCGCTGCGTCTCCCAATCGAGGCGCATCGTTGTTATAGCTGATACTCATGGGGGCATTCCTCCTGTTGTGAACAACAAACCGGATGCGAGGCATTCTGTTCCGTCGGATACAGTCGTTCTTTGAGGAATGGGGTGGTGCCAACACATCCTCCCACTTCCACTCACGTTCGACTTTCTATAGTTGAGCTTTTGGTCGCCATGATCAATTCACTTCGCTGTTGGCGAAATTCCGCTTAGGATGGAAACCAGTGCGGAGGACGGTTGCGATGGCACGTAAGGACTTTGATCCCGATACAGTCAGACAAGATGGTCGGCCAGCGGCTAAAGCTACGCTTTTCAGTCTCGAAACAGATGGTCCATGGCGTGGCTCGCTGCCTGGAGAAATGCTGGGCTCACCGGTTACCGTTTTGGCCTATGGTAACGACACGCCGGGTGAAGGTCCGCGCCTTCACGTTCACCCCTATGATGAAACCTTCGTCATTGTCGCCGGTCGAGCCCGCTTTTTTGTCGGAGATCAGGTCATCGAGGCCGAAGCCGGGCAGGCAGTTCTGGGACCAGCAGGCTTACCGCATCGTTTTATCAATCTTGGGCCTGGTCGACTTCAGACGATCGACATTCACCATTCGCCGCGCTGGATTCAGACAGACCTGGAGTGAGAACCGCTGTCGCGTTTGCATCGCGGGAACCATTTTCGCCTGATGTGGTTATGCCAACCGTGAACCGGCTGTCTTTCGGTTCATCGCAGGCTGATCAGCTTCGCGTGTCTTCATCTCTTTCTTGTTGGATCTACGCGAGGTCGATCGATGCCGAAAAACAATGCCCGCATAACGGCGGGAGACTACACATCCTTAGGGGCAACGCTCAATGATGACGGCGTGAATTTCGCAATTTTCAGCGCCCATGCTGAACGGGTCGAGCTTTGCCTTTTCAGTGAGGATGGAAAAAGTGAAATCGAACGCATTGAGCTTCCAGAATACACCAACGAGGTCTGGCACGGTTTTGTCCCCGCTTTAAAGGCGGGCACCCTTTATGGATACCGCGTCCATGGCCCCTATGAGCCCGCAAAGGGTCACCGTTTCAACGCCAACAAACTGCTCGTTGACCCCTATGCACGCGAAATTGTTGGCGACATTGAGTGGGGCCAACCGCATTTTGGTTATGGTCTCGACAGTGAAGACAAGGATCTGTCATTCGATGAAACGGACAGCGCGCCCGTTATGCCGAAGGCGCGGATCATCGATCCCAGGGACTATGATTGGGCGGGCGATATCACGCCCGGAATATCATGGTCCAAGACCATATTTTATGAGACACATGTCAAAGGGTTCACGCAGCTCTTCTCTGAATTGCCGGAGGATGTGAGAGGCACTTTCGAGGGCCTCGGTCACCGACAGATCGTGGATTATTTCAAAAGTCTTGGCATCAGCTCCGTCGAGTTGCTGCCCATCCACTGGTTTCCAGATGATGCGCACCTGCTCGACAATGGGCTTAAAAACTTCTGGGGCTACAACACGCTTGGATTTTTTGCCGCCGCACCCCGCTATTACGGGCCGCGCGGCCTTGCGGGCTTCCGTGATATGGTACGTGCCTTCCATGACGGCGGGATCGAGGTGATCCTCGATGTCGTTTACAACCACACAGCCGAGGGTAACGAGCTTGGGCCGACGCTTTCATTCAAAGGCATCGACAACTTTTCCTATTATCGCACGATGCCCGATGAGGCGCGGTATTACATCAATGATACCGGGACCGGGAACACGGTAAACACCTCGCATCCGCGCGTCTTGCAGCTGATTACGGACTCGCTGCGTTATTGGGCGCAGGAGATGCATGTCGACGGTTTCCGCTTCGATCTTGGGACGGTTCTGGGACGTGAACCTGAGGGTTTTGATCAACGCGGCGGATTTTTCGATGCGGTCGGGCAGGACCCGGTGCTTTCTCGCCTGAAACTGGTCGGAGAGCCGTGGGATATTGGCCCAGGGGGCTACCAAGTCGGTGGTTTTCCACCGGGATGGGCAGAATGGAATGACAAATACCGGGACACTGTGCGCGAATACTGGAAAAATGAAGATGGCACTGCCCCGGAATTCGCGTCGCGACTTTTGGGTTCAGCCGATATTTATGACCAGCGCGGCCGGCGTCCGTGGTCCAGTGTGAATTTCGTGACGGCCCATGATGGTTTTACGCTGCACGACCTCGTTTCGTATAATGACAAGCACAATGACGCCAACGGCGAAGACAACAAGGACGGCCACGACCATAACCGCAGCTTCAACTACGGCGCGGAAGGCCCTACCGATAATCAGGATATCATTGCGGTACGCGAAAGACAGAAGCGCAATTTCCTCCTGACGCTCCTTTTCTCTCACGGCACGCCCATGCTCCTGGCAGGCGACGAGTTCGGCCGCAGCCAGATGGGTAACAACAACGGATATTGCCAGGATAACGAATTGAGCTGGGTGCATTGGGACAACCTTCCTGAAAGCACGCATGGCTTGCGCGAGTTCACCAGGGAGGTCATTTCGCTGCGGCAAAATCACTCCATCCTCCGGCGCGACAGCTGGCACGACGGAACAGTCGTGACGTGGTATAATCCCGATGGAAGTGAGCGTGGTGGCGAACAATGGGCAGATGCGAGAAGCAGGACCATGGCGCTGCGTCTATCGCGAGATGACAGTGACGAAGAGGGCTGGAAAGACGTTCTGATATTGTTCAATCCTCATGATGCCGCTGTGCCCTTCGTTCTTCCTCAAGCGAACGGGAAATGGACGGCGGTGCTGACCACGACCGATCCAGATGTCAAGGAGCAGCAGCTAGACGCCAATGAGTATGTGGTGGCCGATCGCAGTGTTGTTTTGTTGCGATCAGACTGAGGCGTGAAATATGTAGGGGATCACATGCTTGCTTGAGGCAAACCGGGCGAGGTTAAGGTCGATGTCACACCAACAGTTTTTTGCCAGACATGCTGCTGATGTCGCGAGAGACCTTGTTGGTGCGACTTTCACCGTCGACAAGGTTGGCGGCGTCATCGTCGAGACAGAAGCCTATACAGCCGATGACGAGGCCTCTCACAGCTTCAGGGGTAAAACGCCAGGCAACAGCGTGATGTTTGGCAAGCCGGGGGATATTTATGTCTATCGTTCCTATGGCCTTCATTGGTGTCTCAATTTCGTTTGCCTACCTGCAAGTGCCGTCCTGATCCGGGCAATTGCACCCGAGCACGGACTGGCCCAGATGTATGCGCGCAGGAAAATGCATAATGATACACTACTGTGTGCAGGGCCGGGCAGACTGTGCCAGGCACTGGACATCACCGGAAAGTTCAATGGCCTGTCGCTCGAGTTGCCAATTTTTTCGCTGACGATCCCTGTGTCGCACTCGCCGCTGCAATGCGGACCTCGGATAGGAATTTCAAAGGCCAAAGATGTGCCCTGGCGGTTTGGACTGAGCGGATCCAACTATCTCAGCAAGTCTTTCCCGCCATGCACGGTTTGAACTTGCAAAGCTCGCTCCGCTCGGCATCGATGCCTTAGGCCGTCATATCCACCCGAGTGGCAAATTGTGGGGGTGCTAGAGGCCGATCAAAACACGTCATTTCGCTGACGAAGATGAATTTCCGCTTGCTCGCACAGATAAATGAACGACGATAGCTTGGTATCCCGCCCATCAAGGTCACGTTATGGCGATGCAGCCACCGAGGTGAAGTACTGTATTCGCAAAGCTGACAGCGGTGAAATCACAGGGATCGCGCGAAAGGGAGAGTTTTAGCTCTATCACTAGGGTAAACCAATAGGTTTTATTGGAATTGCCAGAGATGTCACTGCCCGGAAACTCCGAAAACAACTGGAGAAACTCGCGCCCCCTTGAGGCAATTGGTGTTGAAACATTTGACTTTGATCGCCGGCATCAAATGCTGCGGGGACGGCGGATGTCGTAAATTGTTCGGCTGCCGCCAACGGAAACGATTTCATTCGAAACCTTCGTCAAGGGGTTGCATCCAGATGATAGTGTGACACGTGATGCAAGCCCCAGGATATGTATCAACTTGGTGATGTAATCTTACCCTTCCATGATGGGTCGAGTGCGAAGCCGGACAGGTGGGGCGCTCGTCTGCCGTTTCGTTGGCCATCGCGAGAAACCGGAAAAACCGCGATGTTCACCATCCCTGTCGCGTCCGGTTGACACGGTTCGCGCTCTCTAGGGTAACTGAAGGGGCCGTGGTTGGTTCCCGGCGGCCCTTCAATACAAGAGGCTTGGTATGCTAGGCGACATTATTCGGAATGTTCGCCAAGTTCTCCTCTGACAACCACGATAACAGGATGATCCTCCAGTCAAACAAAAAAAGTCGGAACAATGTCAGTCCTGCGACGTTCGCAAAAAGATACAACTGGAGGTGGATGATGTCGGAAGTGACAGGAACGGTTCGAGACGCGCGTAATGGATCTTGGTGGCCAGTCGCCGTCGCAATTGTCCTGATACTTTTCGGTGTCCCGATATTTGCGGGTGGCATATGGCTTATAACACTCGGCGGGTCCTGGTATTACGTGCCGGCTGGACTGGGATTGCTGGCGACCGCCTATTTCTTGATACGCCGGGACAAAGCGGCATTTTGGGTCTATCTCGTCACATTTGCTGCGACGGTCATTTGGGCTTTGTGGGAAGCCGGTTTTAACGGGTGGGCACAAGTTCCGAGGCTCGTTGCGCCGACTGTTGTTCTTCTTCTTGTCGTGTCTGCATTTCCGATGTTACGGGGCCCAACCAGGCTGCGAACCGCATTGACTTCGATAGGCATCGGTTTTTTCCTTCTGGGAGGTGCAATAGTCCTGAGGGACGTCGGCGCTCCTCCGTCACTTGCGCAAGATGTCTCCCCCTCACAGCCGCAGCCCGACAACTCTGAACCAAGCGACGCGCAAGGTGTTCAACCACCTTCTTCCGCTGTTCAGCCATCCGCCACACAGGCAAACTATGAAGTGTTGGAAGCCGGATCTGACTGGCCCGCCTATGGCGGGACGCATGAAGCAAAGCGCTATTCGCCCCTTGATCAGATAACACCTGACAATGTTGGAAAGCTTGAGAAAATATGGGAGTTCCGGACCGGCGACCTGCCCGAGGGAAATGAAGCTTTCGGTAATCAGAACACGCCGGTAAAAGTTGGTAGTCGGTTGTTCGTATGTTCAGCGCTGAACAAGGTAACAGCACTTGATGCTGCAACGGGAACAGAGTTCTGGACCTACGATCCCGAAGTGTCCACGGACGCAATTGGATACAACGCCACTTGCCGTGGTCTTGCGTATTACAAGAACCCGGCAGCTGAAACAGACGAACTGTGTGCTGCTCGTGTAGTTGTTCAAACCCTTGATGCGCGCTTGATTTCCCTCGACACGGAAACCGGTCAACTTTGCTCCGGCTTTGGTAAGGAGGGCATCGTCAACCTGATGGATGGCATCGGCGACTCTGCGCCAGGCTTTTATTCGCCCACATCACCACCAACCCTTGTTCGAAACATCCTGGTTGTCGGCAGCCAGGTCAGTGACGGACAAACACGGGAAGCCCCCTCAGGCGTTATCCGTGGCTACAATGCAGTGACGGGCGAACTTGCATGGGCCTGGGATATGGGAAAGCCCGGGCAGACCGGAGCTCCGCCAGAGGGTGAAATCTACACGCCGGGAACACCCAACGTGTGGACCATAGCCTCTGGCGATGACCAATTGGGACTGGTTTACCTTCCCATGGGTAACTCAGCTGTCGACTATTGGGGTGGTGATCGCTCCGACGAAGAAAACACCTACTCGACTGCCATCGTTGCCTTGAACGTCGAGACAGGGCAGGTCGCATGGCATTATCAGACCGTGCACTACGACGTATGGGACTATGACTTGGGTGGACAGGGAAGTCTGGTCGATTTCCCTACACCGAATGGACCGGTACCAGCCATCATGATGCCGTCGAAACAGGCACAGTTCTACATTCTCAATCGGGCGACTGGTGAACCTCTCGTTAATATCGAGGAGCGAGCTGCACCGACCGGTGGTGTGGAGCCGGAGCGTTTGTCGCCCACCCAGCCGTTTGTCACCGATTTTCCGAACCTACTCAAACCACAGCTGACTGAAGCCGATATGTGGGGTGCAACACCACTTGATCAGCTTTGGTGCCGGATACAGTTCCGCCAGGCTGCCTATGATGGCGTCTACACCCCGCCGACGGTCAACAGGCCTTGGATACAGTTTCCCGGTTACAACGGCGGCTCGGATTGGGGCGGCGTTGCCGTGGATCCGGTCAACAACATTATGATCGCCAATTACAACAATATGCCCAATTACAATCAGCTGGTTCCGCGAGAGGAAGTTGATGCCATGGGTGTGTTGCCGATTACCGATCCCAACTACAATCCTGACGCCGGCTCCGGTTCGCACGGCAGCATCAATCCGCAAGCCCTTACGCCCTATGGAATTCGTGTGAATGCAGGTTGGCGGGTGCCGTTGACAGGTCTTCTTTGCAAACAGCCCCCCTATGGCGGTTTGACAGCGATCGACCTCAGCACCCGAAAAGTTCTGTGGGATCGTCCATTCGGTTCCGCTCGAAAGAATGGGCCATTTGGTATCCCTTCGATGTTGCCAGTGGATATCGGAACACCAAATAATGGGGGTGGGGTTGTCACTGCATCAGGATTGTTTTTCATCGCTGCCGCGACGGATGACATACTGCGTGCCGTGGATATCCGCACGGGTAAAGAGGTTTGGCAGGAAAAGCTCCCGGCTGGTGGCCAGGCAACGCCGATGATCTACGAAGCCAACGGCCGACAAATAGTGGTTATCAACGCGGGTGGTCACGATTTCATGGAAACCCCGATAGGGGACTATTTCATAGCCTACGCATTACCTGCCGCAAGTAACTAGCGAAGTCCTGCAGCCATTTAAACCTGAAAGATTGGATGGGCTGCAAAAGCAGCTTAAACGCGGTCTAAAGTCGCATATCGGAATATACAGCCATCGTAGAACTTGCGATCGTGCCCGGTCTGTCAGGTTTTTCGGTGAGACAAAAAGAAATGGCGAACTTTTGATCCGCAGAATGGTTAGCCCTACTGCTAGAACCGGAACAGGAGACAGATCCATGCATATGACGAGACGCGACCTGATGGTCGTCACAAGTGCAGCTGCGGCTGCTGGCATTTTGAGCAGTCCACATGTAGCTGCTGCCGCAGCACCGTTTGAGCTTCCTGCCCTTCCGTTCAAGGAGGATGCGCTTGCGCCGCATATCTCGGCCAAAACCGTCGCCCTGCATTACGGAAAACATCACAAGGGATATTTTGACAAGCTGAACCCCTTGGTGAAAGGCACGCCCTACGCGGATATGGACCTGGAAGGCATCGTCGTTGCTTCCGCCAAGAACAAGGACACTAAGATTTTCAACAACGCTGCACAGGCTTGGAACCACGTTGTATATTGGCAGCAGTTCACACCGGGTGGTCCCAACAGGCCCGACGGTAAACTTGCAGAAGAGCTGACCTCGACGTTCGGCGATTATGAAGCTTTTATCGACAAGGCCGTGGCGGCCTCCGACGAGGTATTTGGGACCGGCTGGGTGTGGTTGACACGAGACAATGGCAACAAACTGGCACTTGTCGGATATGAAGACGGCAACAATCCCGTGGCAGTCGGACGCCCGGCCTATCTTGGCATCGATATCTGGGAGCACGCCTATTACGTTGATTATGAAAATCGAAAACCAGAACACATCAAAGCTGTGCTGACCAATCTGATCAATTGGAAAACTGTCGCTAATCGGGTCAATGCTGCCTAGCCGCAAAAGCCACGGTTTAGTATGCCCTCGGTGACACCATGCCGCCGAGGGCATTATCGTAACCGGCTTTGACGGCTCCCGTCTAAAGCATGTTTACGGTCTTCTGCGCCACCCGGCCGCCATCTATCAGCACAGTTGCAGCCAGAATATCCCCGGGAACACCAGTATGGTCGATGCCATTCCGGCGATGGCGCAATACCGTCCTATACGGTTGATGCCGCCGCTTGCCGCTTCGCTTTTGATCACCGCGAAATAGGCATAGGCCGACACGATCAAGGCCAAACCCAGCACGGCGACGATGAGGACGCGCAACTGGCTGATGTCTCCCCACAAGACGAGATCCCAACCGGCGCGGCAGCCAACGGATTGCACTGCATAAAACAGGCTGAAGAACATGGCCCAAAGCAGGAGAGGTCCGATCAAAATCATCATGATTCGATAACGCGTCATCGTCAGCTCCCCTTCAGCGCGACCGTGAAAATGAAGGGGTAGATGGCTGCAACGATAGTGACTGCCAGACAGTAACCGTGCCACAGGCGTGCAATCAGCAGGTCATTTTGGCGGACTGACGAAATGTAGCCGCGATACAGTCTGAAGCCGCAAAAGGCGGAAAACACCGCCCCCAGCATGAGATGAATTGTCAAATAGGTGAAAACGGCGAACTTCACCGCCTCAAGCGCGTGCGAGGTTGCCAATGTCTGTTGAAGCAACTCATTCAACGTCAGGGCCGACGCGATCAGATAACCGACAAAAGCGACTGCCGGAAACGCGTAATTCCATGTTTTGCGATATCCGGCCAGTATTCCGGATAGGCTCGCGGCCATGGCGGTGGCCGTGATCCAGATAATGTTGTTTTCGGACGCGATCGCGCTTGTCGCCGGTGCTGCGGAAACCCAGAGGAAAAGACCGCCAAACAGCAGGGACGAAAACAAGGTGGAGTTAGCGACCAGTGTCAGGCGCATTGCAAGTATGCTGGGCGCATCCCGGCTCTCGAAGTTCAAGGGAAGCGTGCTTTCAGGTGACGCAGACACAGGGCCGCGATCCCGGCGCGCATCGCCATTTCTTGTCCACAGCAGAAAGATGCCGAGCGTGGCGAGCAGAAACACGACCGCGAGGCCGTATAATTTGAACAGGAGACATACGAAAAATCCGCCAGTCGCAATAGCTGTCAGTAGCGGCAGGTAGGTCGGTCTGGGCAAGATGATGATCTGATTGGCCTCTCCGGATACCGCATCCACGCCGATGGATTCCATCCAGCCGTTTCGTGCGAAACCGAGGTAGCCCTTTCCCGCTGCCAACTCTGCTCCCAATTGATCGATTGGCAAATCGTCCGCTCTCTTTGAAACATGCGGGATCGATGCAAAACTGTAGGACGCTGGCGGCGTAGGCATTGCCCATTCAAGTGTTCCGGCCTTCCAGGGGTTTCTCCTGAAGGGTTTGCCGTAGAGGAAGATCAGCACGATATCCAGGGCGGCGAGAACAAAGCCCATCGCCATGACGAAACTGCCAAAGGATGACAACAGGTTCAGCCACTCCCATGGTGACGCTTCGGGATAGGTAGAAATCCTGCGCGGCATGCCAAGCAGACCGGTCAGATGCATCATGAAAAATGTCAGGTTGAAACCTGAAAATATCATCCAGAATGCCGCACGAGAGAGGTGCTGAACGGGTTGGCGACCACTCATGTGGGGCACCCAGTAATAGAGGCCTGCAAGCATGGGAAACAGGAATCCGCCAACCAGTACATAATGCAGGTGAGCCACGACAAAGTGGGTATCATGGGCCTGTTGATCGAACGGCACCATTGCCAGCATGACGCCGGTCAAGCCGCCGATGATAAAGACGAAAAAGAACCCGAAGACGTGAAGCATCGGGACGTTGAGTTGAGGGCGCCCCTGGGCAAGTGTCGCCAGCCAGCTGAAAATCTGAATGGCCGTTGGTATGGTAACCAAAGCGCTGGCGGCAGAAAAAAACGAGAGGGCAACGTGCGGAATGCCCACCGTGTACATATGATGTACCCACAGGCCGAACGAAAGAAATGCCATGGCGATTAGAGACGCAACAATCAGGTGGTAGCCCGTTAATGTCGTGCGGGCCAGAACCGGTATAATCGTTGACAGTGCGCCGGCTGCCGGAAGGAATATGATATAGACCTCGGGGTGCCCGAACAGCCAGAACAGATGCTGCCATAACAAGGGGTCACCACCCCTGTCTGGATCGAAAAATGGCAGATCAAATGCCCGCTCTGCCTCAAGCAGGATTGAGCCCAGAATAAGTGGCGGAAAACCAACCAGCATCATGCCGCCAACGACCAGCATATACCATGCGAAAATTGGCATTCGAACCAGCGACATGCCAGGCGCGCGCATGCGCAGGATGGTCACGACGATTTCGATAGCGGCGCTGATTGCCGAGATTTCAACGAAGGTGATGCCCAGTAGCCATATGTCGGCATTGATGCCAGGACTAAACTTTGACGACGATAGCGGTGTGTACATGAACCAACCGCCCGATGGCGCCACGCCACCCAGCAGGGCAAGAACAAGCATCGAGCCGCCAAACAGGTAACACCAGTAGCCGTATGCTGACAGGCGGGGAAATGCGAGGTCTCGCGCGCCCAGCATCTTGGGCAAAAGATAGATCGCCAGACCCTCGAAGAATGGTATGGCGAACAGGAACATCATGATGGTGCCGTGCATGGTGAACACTTGGGCATACTGGCCAGCGTCCATGAAGGCGCTTGCAGAGGTTGCAAGCTGTGTGCGGATTAGCATGCCGAGAAAGCCACCAATGGCGAAAAAAGCCAGGGCCGTTACCATGAACCGTTTGCCTATGACATTGTGATTGACCGCTGAAAGGCGGCGCAGACCCGTTCCCGTTTCCCAGATATGTTCCAGCTGGCGGTGCAGTGCCAAAGATGATGTTCGTCGGGTTTCTGTTCGATCCATCACTGGCGCAAATTCCTCAGCAATTCTTCAAAATCATTCGGGCTGTGCGTGTTGACGCGGAAGCTCATCTGGTCGTGGCCTATTCCGCAATATTCTGAGCAGATACCGCCAAACGTACCCTCGACATCTGCCTTCAGGACGATGCTGTTGACCTGTCCCGGTATGGAATCGATCTTGCCGCCCAGCCTTGGCACCCAGAAACTATGGATGACGTCGATGCTTGTCGTGTCGATCTGGACTGTTTGTCCTACCGGCATATGAAGAACGTCACGGCTGTGCACCTGGTCTCCATCGATGGTGTAGGTAAACTCCCAACTCCACATGCGCGATGTCGCCGTTATCGTGACGTCGGGTTTCGGCGCGTTAGCCCCAAAAAGCGTTTCGCCCTGAAAAAATGCAAAGATCAGAAGCGCGATAAGGACCGGAACAGGCATGCCGATGCCGCCAATTCCAATCCAGTGTTTTGCGCTGATGTGGCGTACCTTGTCTGTGCGCAACATCACCATCGCGAACAGAGCCATGACCAGTACAAAAATAACCGCGGCCCCACCGAACATGACCCACCAGAGATCGGCGACCATGCTTGCGGAAGGTCCAGCAGGGTCGAGTGTCGACAGATCACTGCGGCAGCTGGATAACAGGGCTGTGGCGAGGCCTGCAACCAAGAGATGCTGGAACCTGATCAGTGCTTCGCGTGTTGGTCTGAACACAGGAGAGAAGATATGCCAGATACTAAAGGTCCGAACCCGGTCATTTCCAAACTTGAAGAGAAAACGACCAGTTCTGCAGTGGCCGTCGCCGGTCATCCACTTCATGCCATGACGGTTCATTTTCCCATTGCTTTGGTCATCGCCACCCTTGCTGCCGATATCATGTTCTGGTGGACGGCTGACACCTTTTGGCAAAGAGCAGGGCTGTGGGCGGCGGGTGGTGCTTTTTTTAGTGGTGTTGCCGCTGGTTTGATCGGTACCGCCGAGCTTTTGCTGGTAGCCGGCATAAGGGCGCGGGTTGCAAGCTGGGCGCATGGCATCGCAGCCATGGGCCTTATCGCCGTAGCGGGAGCGAACTGGGGAGGGCGTGTCACGGATGTGATTGCTGTCTTGCCACATGGCTTGGGTCTGTCGGTGCTGGCGACAATGCTCACAGGACTGGCAGGCTGGCACGGCGGTAAGCTGATATTTGATCACGGTATCGGCCTCATGGTATCTCCCAAGGACTGACTTCCGACACGAGTTTTTTCAGCCCACCAGGTTCAAAAACGCCAGGTGGAAGGGTCAAGTTGATATCTGGCCGTGCCAACACCACAAAAATGATGCCGCCAGCCACCAGGCAGCTCAGCATGGTGGCAATGATAAATCTCCAGACGGGATATACCTCTCCCTTTCCAAACAGGCGGATAATCACGAGGCCCGTCAGGACATGTATGACAATCAGCATCCCGACGAGTACCAGCTTCAAAGAGAACCAGCCACTATAGGGATGTTGCAGGAACGTCAGGCCTGTGCCTGTGGCGATGGCGACGAAGGCTGCGGGAGACAAAATCCTGACATAGGAAAACCGGACGATCTTCTGCAGACGGTACAGTTCATCATCTTTGCGGATATGGGCTCTTTGAACATAGAGACCCGGCAAACTGACGATGCCGGCGGCCCAGATCGATATTGCAGCCAGATGAATAAATTTGACGAGCATCACCATCAGTTGCCGCCCCGTCGCTCAACGGGGGCCATCAACCGTGAACTTACCATCCAGATCGCAGTGACGGCATAAGGCAAAATACCAACGGTCCACATTAAAAGGCCGGCAAGTTGCTGATCCTGAAGTGGATTGAGACCAAATGCTTCGGTCGTCAAAAAGTGCGCTTCAAAAATCGGATAAGGCGCGAAGGTTATGACTGCGGCCAGAAATCCCATCTGGACCATCGTGCCGACTGACAGACCGATCGCTGCAAAAACAGATGTGCGCTGTGACAGCATGACAGTCCAAAGCCAGACAGATGCGAGAATTAGCCCGCTTTGCATCAGCCAGTATTGCCATGAGCCAGACAGCGCAAAGTCGTAGGCGACGGGAAAGTGCCACAACCAGTAAATAGCGGTGTGCAGCACAAACACCAGCTCAACCGGTACTTTAACACGAGAGGTGAGCATAAGGGGCAGCATCATCGCAATCATCGGTGCGGCGACTGCTCCAACAAGAATATGATGTACCGCGCGGGCTGAAAACAAGGCGCTTGAGAGGGCACAAAGCGGAGAGATGAAGGCGGCAAACACAACGATGCCAAGTGCTGTCGTCAATCCGCGTTGCGCGCGCGGTTGCGCGAAATACAACGCAGTTAGCCCCGCAGCCAAGATGATGATCAGGGCGGGATCAAAATTCCACGAAGAGGACAGGTTAGCAGGCATGGGAGCAGCGCCGCAGTAGGGCTCAAACACGCGCGACAAATTTTGGTGCCCCCTTTGGTCCGATTTCGGAGATCCGTTCAGTTATCGCAACGCGTCTGGCTCCCAACGGTTCCAAGATTTGTCGGGAAAATGTGAGAGACAACCTGAAATAGGTATTTCATCGGAACAATGCATGAGTTTTGCCCGTTACCTAACCTTGGATTGTGCTTAAGGAGGTTCGTATGCCAGATGTCACAGGTTTGTTTCAACATCTCAACGGTGCCCGCCGCGCGGTGAAATACCTTGAGGATATCGGCATCAATCCCGCCGAAATTTCAATCATCGCTTATGACCCAACTGCCGATCTGGCCCCGCATCCGGACGCCAAGCAGGGCGCAACAGCCGGCGCTGGTATTGGTGGAGTTCTGGGTACAGTTGGCGGTGCTCTCACGGGCCTTGGGCTGGTCGCCATACCTGGTGCTGGCCCCCTCGTTGCATCCGGTTGGCTGGTGACTGCGATCACAGGAGGTATGGCGGGTGCTGCGACCGGGGGAACCGCAGGGGGGGCACTTGGGTTTCTGATGAGCAGTGGCATCGAAGAACCCGAAGATGTGGACCGTAAACTCAAACATGGCTCGACCATCGTCAGGGTGATGGTGCCCGAAAAGCGCTTCTTTGAAGTGAAGGATGCATTTCAAAAGCTGGCCAACGCCCAATAGCGCGGCTGCCCAAATCGAGCCCAGCAGATTGTCAGAATGGCGCTCTCCCCGCCAGTTGCGAAAGGTTGTACCAGTGAAAGACAAAGTCAAATATGCCAAATACACTATGCCAACGGGAGGATGGGGCTCCGTCAAGTCGCTGGCAAAAAACGCGGTGCAGCAACGGGCCGTGAAAACTTTGCCAGGACTGTTGAAGGATCATAACAAGACCGGCGGCTACATGTGCACTAGCTGTGCGTGGGCAAAGCCTGGCAAGCCACATCTGGCGGAATTCTGCGAAAACGGTGCCAAAGCAACCTTCTGGGATTTAACGGCGAAACGAACAACACCCGATTTCTTTTCGCGTCATACCGTTACTGAATTGCTTGGCTGGTCTGATTACGAACTGGAAAACCAGGGGCGCCTGACGCACCCGTTACGCTTCGATCCCTCAAGTGACAAATATGTCGAAGTGAGTTGGGCGGAGGCCTTTTCCGATATTGGTCAAAAGCTGAAAAGCTACGATCCGCAGAGCGTCGTATTTTATGCCTCGGGGCGGGCATCTCTCGAGACATCTTACATGTATCAGCTGTTGGCCAGACTTTATGGCAACAACAATCTGCCCGACAGTTCCAACATGTGTCATGAGACAACCTCGGTTGCACTTCCCCAGAGTATCGGCACGCCTGTCGGCACCATTCTGCTGGAGGATTACGCTCATACGGACTGCATCCTTTCCTTCGGTCAAAATGTCGGAACAAATGCGCCGCGCTTGCTTCACAGTTTGCAGGAGGTGCGGGAGCGCGGCTCTCCAGTGATCGTTTTCAATCCGCTGAAAGAACGCGGCTGGCAAGAGTTCGTCAATCCACAACGACCCGGCCAGATGATCACCAACAAGCCTACCGAAATTGCCACGCAATATTATCAGGTCAATGCCGGTGGCGATATCGCGGTCATGATGGGAATGGCCAAGTTCCTGTTGGAATGGGATGATGAGGCACAGCTACATGGCCGCGAAAGGGTCATCGACCAAACGTTCATTCAAGAGCATACACACGGTTTTTCTGATTTTGAGACAATGGTCCGCACCACGAGCTGGACGGATATTCTCCACGTCAGCGGCTTGAGCCGGGCGTCGATCGAGGCCGCTGCACGTACCTACGCGAATGCGAAATCCGTCATTGCCATCTATGGCATGGGGCTGACACAGCATCGTTACGGTGTCAGCAATGTGCAGATGTTGATCAATCTGCTGTTGATGCGCGGCAATATCGGTCGACCGGGCGCCGGCATCTGTCCTGTGCGCGGGCACTCGAATGTTCAGGGCCAGCGAACAGTCGGCATTGCGGAAAAAACCGAATTGGTGCCGCTGGACCGGCTCGCAGAGCAGTATGGCTTTGAGCCACCACGCAATGACGGCCTCAACACTGTCGAGGCGTGTGAAAGTATCGTCAAAGGGCACATCAAGGCATTCATCAGTCTCGGCGGCAACTTCGTGCGTGCCATTCCTGAGCGCGACCTGATGGAAGAAAAATGGCGTGACCTTGATCTCTCAGTGCAAATTGCCACCAAGCTCAATCGCAGCCACCTGATCACCACCGCGACGACCTATATCCTGCCCACCCTTGTGCGCTCCGAGATCGACAAGCAGGCATCGGGACCACAGATCGTGTCGATGGAGGATTCGACGACATGTATTCACGCATCACGTGGCAAATACCAGCCGGCAAGCCATACGCTTCTGTCGGAGCCGGCCATTGTTGCAGAGATTGCCAAGCATGCACTGCCACCAAACCCGGCGGTTCCGTGGGACGAATGGGTCGGTAATTACGCCCTGGTTCGAGATGCGATTGAAGCGACCTTCCCAGAGCAGTTTTGTGAATTCAACAAGCGACTGGACATTCCAGGAGGATTTCCCAGACCTGTGGCGGCGCGTAACCGCGAGTGGGAGACGGAAACCGGCAAGGCGAACTTCCTGCTGCCGAAGGCGCTCTCTTCGAGTTTCGCAAGCATTGACGACAGTGACATCTTCCGGCTGATAACCCTTCGATCGAATGACCAGTTCAATACCACGGTCTATGGCTACGATGACCGTCTGAGAGGCATTCACAAGTCCCGATTAATCATCATGATGAACGCCGATGATCGAGTTCGCGCAGGCATTCAAAAGGACGGATTTGCGAAAGTGTCCACTGCCGTTGATGACGGCATCGTCCGGGATATCGTTCTGCAGGTTATCGATTACGATATTCCTCCGGGCAGCTGCGCAGCCTATTACCCCGAATGCAATAATCTGATCCCTCTGTGGCAATTTGCTGAAGAGAGTAAAACACCCGCCGCCAAATCGGTCCCGGTGCGCGTGGTGCCGGTATGAGTACATTCCCGACACCTGCAGAATTGACAGCGTCGAATTTTGAAACGCTTGAGGACAAAGCCTCTCAACCGCTGAAGACGATAGCAATCCTCGGCACCCTTGCGGGCGTGTTCATTGGTCTGGGGGGCGTTTTCGCGATCACAGTTTTATCGGGTGCTGACGCCATGCCGTTTGGTGTTGCCCAGTTGCTTTCCGGACTGGTTTTTGCGCTTGGCCTAGTGGCGGTCGTAATCGCGGGAGCGGAGCTTTTCACCGGCAATACTCTGTTCTTTGGGTCAGTTGCCTTTGGCAAACTGGCCTTCTGGCCGGTTATGCGTGTTCTCGGCGTGGCCTACCTGGCGAATTTTGCCGGTTCTCTGCTACTGGCAGGGATAGTGTTTCTCTCCGGCTTTCATCTTGGCGGCGATGATGCCGTGGCCGGTGCTGCAGTGGAACTTGCCGTCACCAAGGGTAACAAGGCATTCACCGCGGTGTTTTTCAGCGGCGTAATTGCTAATTTCCTTGTGTGTCTGGGTGTATGGCTGGCACTTGCCGGACATACTGTTTCACATAGGCTGCTGGGTTTGCTTTTGCCTGTTGCTGCCTTCGTGGCAGGTGGGTTCGAGCACTCGGTTGCAAACATGTTTTTGCTGCCGTACGGGTATATTGTTCAGCTCAGCTCAGATGAATTGTCCGGCATTGCGATGTCGGCAATCGCCAGCAACATCGCAGCCGCGACACTTGGAAACATCTTCGGGGGTGCGATCGTCGGCGTGACCTATGGTTATCTCTATTTGCGAGACCGATAACCACACCATAACGGCGAGTTACTGCCTATGTCTCGGCGCCGCTCTTGACGGAGGAAACCACCTTTTCGCCAGTGCTATCACCGGCAGGTGGCTCCTTGTCATTGGTTTCCGACTTGAAGCCGGACAAGAGCCGCAAGGTTGCAAATGTCATAATCGATAATACGATTGCAGTGTCGTAAGCCCCTAAGCCTACAGCGGCGCCCACTGCCCCGGTTGCCCAAAGACTGGCGGCTGTCGCGGTTCCACGGGTACTTGCCTTGCCCACAAGGATGGCGCCACCACCAATGAAGCCAACGCCATTGATAAGGCCTTCAACAATGCGTGCTGTGGCCTCGGGATTGTCGGCTGTCACTGTTTCGGCTGCCTGGATAAAGCCACAGGCAGCAATTGCCACCAGCGGAAACGTTCTAAGGCCTGCACTCCGTTCGTTGCGTTCCCGGTCCCACCCTATCGGCAATGCGAGGAGGTAGGCGAAAAGGAGTGCGACCAGGTGTGGGACAATATTGATTTGAACGCCTAGCGAGTTGAGCCATTCGATCATAAGGATAAGCCCCCGCATTGCAGGGGCTCATTTGGAAGCTCGAGGTGCGAAGCTGTCAGCGATGAGTCGTGGCAATCGGTCGATTTAGACACCTAAGCCCCCGAAACACTGAAGCCGATGAGAGCTGCGTAAATTATGACGACCACCACGCAGACAATGATGATTGCCGCCATAACGAATTTACCAGCCCGCCGCTTTTCCGGTTTGCTGTCGTTCGGTTCCGTTTTGCGCAAGATTGGGTCGTCAGGGGCGTTCGGCGTCATGAAATACCTTTCTTTAAATACTCTCATCACAAACGCCGCGAACGCCCTGGAGTTCCAAAAAGGAGACGTTGTCGAGATTTTGGCTCGTTAACTGCATCATTTATCATGGTGCGAGACACTCGTCGCAAATACCGCAGCCATCGGCGTCCATGGTCGAGGCGGGTCGCGCTTTTTGGCAGCAAGGGCAGGTGACGGTTTTGGGACCCGGTGCGCATCTGCGGTCAGGTGGCAGGATTTCGATCTTGCATTCCGACAGAGTATCGGCTTTGGACTGTTTCATGACGATGCTCCCTTCTGTAATACCGCTCAGATGGGAAGCATTAAACGGAGTGCAAGGCCTTGAATCGCACCCAACGATACCAGTCAAAATAGCGATACGTTCTCGCCGTCTTTACTTGCTCACAACGTGCCTCAATTCGCGCTTTCTCCGGGATATTGTTTGTTCTTGAGCAGCGTGGCGAGGTGAACCGTGTTGCGCGCCAACATGGAAACCATGGTTGTGACCGTTTCAGGCGGCTTTTTGAAATCCACGAAGTTCTTGTTGCCCATGGCTTCACCCACCCAATATGACACTGCGTTGGCGGCAAGTGTAAAACCGACGTCGTTCATGGCCTGGAATAACTCGGCAGATACATGGTGGGCTCCATCTTCGTTCCCCACGACCGCAACCGCAGCGACCTTTCCGTAGGACACCATTCTTCCGTTGTCGTCGGTTTCCTCGAGAAAGGCATCCATGCGTTCAAGTGCGCGTTTGCAGACGCTGGATGGATGTCCAAGCCAGATTGGAGTTCCGACAACGAGTATATCGGCGGCAAGAATCTTCCCACGAATTTCCGGCCATGCATCGCCGTCGCCTTCGTCTGATGTGACGCCCGGCTTGATGTCGTAATCGGCCAGGCGCAGGATTTCTGTTTGCACATCATGGGCGGAGAATTCGTCAGCGATAAGCTGCAGCATCTTTTCCGTGGAGGATTTGTCTTTCGTCGAGGATGGTTTCAGAGTTCCGTTCAGGGCAAGAGCTTTGAGTGGCATGTGGCATCTCCTCGGTCGAACCGTCGGCTGTTGGTTATTGAGCCGAACCATCGAGGGCAGATGTTGTTCCCGCTTTGCAGACACATAGACATTTGACGGTGGCCGCAACGGCCGGGATCAGCGTTTCCTACTGGTTCAAGCGCAAAATACCTGCCGCAGTCGGCATGTCCGTAAACAGGTGGGTAGCATAGCCGCCCAGCAGTGCTGCGTGGATCGCCTCAATCTTGTCCGGACCACAGGAGACCAGTATTCCAGTCTCAAGTCCGCGTACCCGGTCCGGTGTTACCCCGATCAGCCGATCATCAAGGTGGCCTTTGATGTGCTGACCACGGTTGTCAATGAAGCGGCCACAGACGACACCGACTGCGCCGTTGCGCTGATATTCCGCGAGATCATCAAGTGATGCTATGCCGCTGGAAACGATATGGCTGTCTGCATTGCAAGACCCGGCGGCAAACAGCACCTTGTTGATATGCGTCAGCTCTTCAAGTTGCGATGCAATAATGGCCTCCTGCTGGATGGCGACTGCCATGGCATGGCTGGAGACGATGGCGGGCACATGCAAATTGACGCAGCGCCCACCCAGTGATGCGGCAATCTGGGACGCGCAGCTTTCGGTATCGAAGCCATAAGGCGAACTCATCGCACCAACCATCTGCACAACGGTCAGTTCAGGAATAAGCCGCGGCACGATATGTTCGGAGAGCGTGAAAACGGTTTGTCCCCAGGCAACGCCGAGTGTATCGCCTGCCACGACGAGATCGGGCAGACAGCGCGCTGCCAGTATAGCGACCCGATCCAGCGAAAAACCGTCACCTGGCGCAATCTGAACATCAATGAGGCCATATCTTTCCTTCAACTCACGGGCATATCGATGGCGTGCGAAGCTGGAAGGATCGAGGCGGACCTCAACGATACCGCGCTCGCGGGCATGCTGTAGATAACCAACCACTGAACTTCTGGAAACACCAAGAGCTTCAGCGATCTCGTTCTGGTTACGCTCTTCATAATAATAGAGCCATGCCGCCTCGAGGATGATGTCATCAACAAACGGCTGGCCGCGGCTCATTGATACTGCTTTTTTTGGCGGCACCTTTTGCTCCTGAAATCTGGCTGGGGGGCTGTGATTATACCAATGCCTCCTCGTTTTTGCCCATGAATGTGAAAAGTACAATAAGGGGTAAAAATGTCAGCAAAATTAGGACGCCGCCCAGTGCCGATGCGACCCCGAAATTGCCATTGACCACCTCATTGAAGATTTCGATGCTCACTGTCGTGGTTGCTCCCGATTGCAGGATCAGGGTGGCGCTGAGTTCGCGGATCGTGTTCGACCAGGTAAGAAGCACGCCCGACAGGATTGCCATGGAGAGAAGGGGCACCGTGACTTTTACAAACGTCATGGCTGGCCCGGCCCCCAGATTGACCGAAGCCTCTTCCGTGTCGCGTGACAATTGCTGAAGCGTGCTGACCGACGAGCGGACAGAGAATGGCAAGCGACGGATGAAATAGGCCAGGATAAGGATGAGTGCTGTCCCTGTCAGGGCAAAGGGAGGATGATGGTATGTCACCACCAGCCCAACGCCCAGCACGATGCCTGGAACCGCGTAGGAGAACATGACGATCGTGTCGAGCAGCGCACTGATCCTGCCCGGTCTTCTGACAATGATGTAGGCTATCATGGTGCCAATTATTGCGCACAGTATTGTCGCGCTACTGGTGTAAAGAATGGTGTTCCAGAGGGGTTTCGAGATCGTGGCGGCAATCCTGCGATAGTTATCAAGCGTGAACTCTGCAGTCAGAACGGGTCCGTTGGATTTGAGGAACGACGAGACGAGGATGTTGATCAGCGGTAAAACCGCAATACCCATCAACGTATAGACATATGCTGCTGCGGCGAGCCGCTTGCCAAATGTCTGCTCCTGCAAGGTCAAAGGACGTATGGCCGCCGTCGCATAGGAAAAGCGGGCCGAAAACCAGCGCTGTAACAGCAATGCCGCAGTTGTCACCGCCAAAAGTAAGACTGAAAGTGTGCTGGCAAGCACCGGCTGTCCGCCAAAATCATTCACAAACTCGCCGTAAATCAGGACCGGCAGAACACGGAACTTTTCGCCAAGAATAATTGGCGTTCCAAGATCGGTGAAGGATGCGATAAAAACCAGCAAACCCGCTGTTGTGATCGAGGGCAAAAGCAGGGGAGCAATGACCTTCACAAACGTTGCAAACTCCCCTGAACCGAGATTGCGTGCCGCGTCTTCAACACTCTGATCGATGGATTTCAAACCGGACGAGACCAGTAGGAATACGAAGGGAAAATATTGCAGCGTGAAGACAAAGATGATGCCAGGTGCGCCATAGATTGAAGGGAGCGGTATGCCGTATTGTGCAAAAAATGTCGTTAGCAAGCCGCTTCGGCCGAGCAGGATCACCCAGGAGTAAGACCCGATAAATGGCGGCGAAACAAAGGTTAGTACAACAACCGTCTTGATCAGGCTGCGCATCCAGATGTTGTAGCGGTTGACGTAATATGCTGCGGGTATCCCGACCAGAAGCGCCAGTACGGTCGCACTTATGCTGACAATGAAGCTGTTTATGATGGACCGGTAGTAATACGGTTCAGAGAAGAACATGATGTAGTTATCAAAGATGCTCTGATGGGCATCCTTGCCGGAAAAACTCAGGCCGATAATATTGTAGACTGGCAACAGCAGCAGCAGGGTGGTGATAACCAGCGCCGACACGGTAACAATGGGCCAGAAGCTGAAGATTCTTCCGATGGAACTCTGCCCGGATTGCATCTGGCTTGTCTTTGAAGGGCTCATGATTGCGCCCCCTGTTCGAATATTCTGACAGCCTGTCGCGACACGTTGAGGAGATATCGCCCACCGATGATTGGCATTTCCATGCCGCGTCGTCCCTGAAGCGAAACTGTCAGCAATCGTTCTGCACCGATGTCGAAGATCAACTTCAATGCTCCGCCCAGAAACTGCAGGTCAAACAGCGTTCCCTGAAATGCGTCGACGGGTGAACCGTCGATGGGCGAAATATCGATGTCTTGAGGGCGGATGGATACCGTACAGCTGCTGCCGGCTTGTCGGTTGCCAAAACCCGTGCCCTTGATGCGTCCGCCGCCCGGAAGCTCAATCAGAGTTGTGCCATCCGCGTCCGTGGCAATAATGGATGCCGGAAGAAGATTGTTTTCGCCAATGAAGCCCGCAACGAACAGCGTTTGTGGTTCCGAGTAGGTCCTGTGCGGCGTGTCTATCTGTTCGATCTGCCCGCCGCTCATCACCGCGATGCGATCGGACATCAGCAGGGCTTCTTCCTGATCGTGTGTAACGTAAATCGTGGTTATGCCGATCTGCCGTTGCAGGCTTCGAATTTCCGAGCGCAAATGCACACGCATTTCGGTATCGAGGTTGGAAAGTGGTTCATCCATCAGCAACACGTCCGGCTGGATGACCATGGCACGGGCCAATACCACCCGTTGCTGTTGCCCCCCGGAAAGCTCACGCGGTCGCCGGTGCGCAAGATGGCCTAGGCGGACGAGATCAAGCATTCGGCGAACTTCTTTTTCAATGTCGGCAGCGCTACGCCTGCGCGCCCGCAGACCGTAGGCTATATTGTCAAAGACGGTGAGATGAGGAAAAATCGCGTAATTCTGAAACACCATGCCGGTATTTCGCTGGTGCGGCGGCACATCGTCGATGATCCGGTCCCCGAAGCTGATATTGCCGGATGTTTGACGCATAAAGCCGGCGATCATGCGCAAAAGCGTGGTTTTGCCACAACCGCTGGAGCCGAGCAGCGTGAAGAATTCACCCTTGGCGATCTCGAAATTCACGTTGTTGACCGCGGTCGTATCGCCAAAACGTTTGGTTACAGAATTGATCGTGACAGATGTCGTCATCTTGCAGGCACCTTGATTGCATGAATGTCCCTGTCCGCGCGGAGAAAACCACGAGGCAAGCGAAGGGTAGAAAGCCGCTGGAGAAGATGCAGGGCATTCAAACCCTGCATCGTTTTAATCTCACTGGGTTTTGATGATGATTTTCTGCATCCGTGCAAGAATCTCGCCGCGCTTTGCGCTTGCCCAGTCACTATCGTAATCGATGATCTTGATTTCGCTCAAAGGCGTCATCTTGGGATGGCTCTCAATGCCCTTACGGGTCGGCCTGCGACCTGGGAAATGCTCAACGAGTTTCTTCTGAGCCTCTTCAGACAACAGATAATCCGAAAAAAGCTTGGCAGCATTGGGATTGGTGGAGCCTTTAATCAGGAACATGCCTTCCGGCTGTGCCAGGGTGCCGTCTTCCGGGTAGATAATATTGGCGGTGTTGGCGAGCACGTAATTGAAGGCTGCTTCTTCATATGTGACGCCGAGAGGGTATTCGCCACGGCCGACCTGCTGGAAAACAAGGCTCGACTTGAGAACGATGTTCATATTGACCGTCATATCCTCGACGATTTTCCATGCCTCGTCACCGCGACCGTATATCATGAGCCAGGTATTCAGCGCTGCAAGCGACGAGCTTGATTTGGATGGATCGGCGTGAACGACCTTGCCCTTCCATTGAGGAGCAGTGAGATCAGTCCATTTTTTTGGTTCGTCCTCCTGCTTGACAAGGCCTGAATTGCTCATGATGACCATGAGACTGGCTGCGAACGGTGTGTTGTAACCTTTCGCGTCGAGCATAGCAGGCTCAATATTGGCAAGTTCCGTTGACTTATACTGCTCGAAGAGTTCAGGGGCCGAGCCCCCGGTGTCGGAAAATCCACCCCAGAGCACATCACCGCCCGGACGGTCCTTTTCAGCACGAATACGGTTGAGCAATTCCCCCGTTCCGGCCTTCACAGTCGTGACGTTGATGCCGTATTTCTTCCCGAATTCCTGCGTGAAATAATCCACCATCTCCGAGGGGTGGGAAGCATAAACAACGAGATTTTTCTCGTGATCGGCGCCTTGCGCCCAAGCAGCAGTCCCCGCCAGCAACGATAGTCCTGTCAATGCGAGTACGTTCAAAAGCGTATTTGACATGATTTCGGTCCTCCACAAACCAGAAATTGGTCCGGCATTTAACCGGACGAGCCGGTCTCTCCTCCCGACTGTCACAATGTTAGTCACGGCTGTTGACAGTTGTCAATGCCGTATGACATTTGTGTTTTCAGCGTTGAGGGAGAGAGCAAATGCGGGAAGTACTAATCGGAATTGCGCAGCAGGCTGGCGAGATCGCACTGGCCTATTTCAACGGAGACATCGCTCCAGAAGTTGAAGAGAAGGGACACCTCGATCTTGTTACCCGCGCCGACAAGGATGTGGAGAGCTTCCTCGTTGCAGAACTGCTGAAACGCTATCCCGACGACGGAATAGTTGGAGAGGAAGGATCCGTGATCAACCCTGCGGCGGCACGGCAGTGGGTGATCGACCCGATAGACGGCACATTCAATTTCGTACGAAGAATGGATCAATGGGCTGTTTCAATTGGCCTTTTTGAAAACGGAAAACCCATTTACGGCGTGATCCACGCCCCCGCACGGCAGGAGACCATTTCGGGGGGGGTAGGTGCTGACGTTGTCTTCAACGGAAAGCGATTGGACCAACTGGCGGTTCTTGATCGTTCAAGAGGGGTGGTATCGCTTGGCTTTAGCACCGACACCCCCGTCGCTTCGGAAGTTGAGGCACTGCGCTTTATCCTCGAGGATCTGAAGTTTTCCTACCGCAACTGCGGCTCCACGACAGTCGCCTTCATGATGATGGCCACGGGTCAAATCGATGCAGTTCTTGGCTTTGGCGCACGCAGCTGGGACGTGATGGCAGGACTGGCAATTGTTGATCGAATGGGCGGTAAATGTTCAATCGACTGGAATGCGACAGGCCTGGAAGATAGGCTTGCATATGTTGCAGGGACGCCCGAAATTGTCGATCTTTTCGAGCCAGCACTCTAGGCTCAGTGCGACAACTGCGAAGTCGACTGCAACACAATTCCACGGCTAATTCGCGCAAATCGGCGAGGTCATCATGGGCCTCGTTCTGTTCGCCGATGTATCCCAGACACACAGCAGGTTTTAGCTCAGAAATCGTCCCTTTGCGGCACCACATCATGGAACAATGATTCGTCGAGCGCATTTTCTGCACAGGTTGCTGCCTTTTTTATTGATCGGTCTGTGGCCGCTCCAGGAAATTGCTGAGGAAATGACGTTGACGAAAAAAACGCTAATCGAGGTGTCCGTATCTGACTCGGACGGAAATCTCACGCCATTCGGCATCATGAATACAGAGCAAGCGGCGGAGCTTTCCGATGACAGCTATCACAAGACTGTCGCACATTCGGCTGTTGAAGAAGAGAGCAGCCAGAACGAGGTAGAGGAGATCTGATCCACTTCGGTAGGTGTTTCAGCTTTTCTGCGTCAACTGCGTTCGCTATTCGAGGTCGTTTTCGAACGGCTGACGGGCTGGTCGCTGGGAGTTAGCCAGCCCGGTGGCAGACGCTCGTTTTACTTTTAAGAGCGGCGGCTTGCCCGCGCATCATCCGCCAATACAAGGCTTGCTGGCGGCTCAAGACTTTCGTCTCCGTCGACGATTGCCGAGAGATAGGTCAGAGCATTTTTCATCCCGTTTGCGGTGTACGGTTTTTCGATCGCACCGAGTGCTCCGGCAAAATCGTCCGGGATTTTTTTGATGTTTCCGCTGACGAAGACGTAGGGTACGCCGTTTTGGGATAGTTCGCGTCCGAAATCTATGCCGGTAGCTCCGTCCATGAGATGAATATCGACAAATGCAAAATCTGGTTTTGTCGAGGCTAGTGCCCTTCGGGCTTGGTCGCTGCTCATTACCATGTCAGTAACCTCATGACCTGCCAGCTCGACTTCGCTCTCAAGCTCCATTGCGAGCAGCATTTCATCCTCAACTATCATTACCTTCAATGCGTCGTCTCCAAGTTTACATCAACAAGCACAGTAACGCTTACACTTGTCTTTCGGTTCTGTACGGTCCGCTCGATTTTTGCACCAAGCTGCAAAGCGGAAGCTTCGAGCAGCTTTCGACTGAACTGCGCGCGCTCCTTATCCACCTCAATCGGCTCTGATGTATCTTCAACCACGATGATAAAATGACCGTTAGTCCGTCGGACGACAACATGTATATCTCCCCCTTGACTCAGTCCTCGCAATACCGCATCACCGACCAGCTCGTTGACGACAAGCGATAGTGGTGTTGCTTTGACGGCCGGAACATGCACGGGTGAGAGATCAAGGGACAGGTGTATGTCTTTTCGGCCAGTTGCCTCGACCAGGTCGGTGACGAGTTCACGGGTGAACTCGGAAATGTCGAACTTCGAGACATCATCCAAGGTGAAAAGTTTGCGCTGAACGGTACTCAGGGCCTCGATCCTGTTAAGAACGGATTCAAGCGCCTGCTTCTGCCCCTGGTCAGTGGTTACGCGCGCCTGCATTTTTACGATGGAGGCCATCGTCAGTAGGTTGTTTTTTACGCGGTGATCAACTTCATGAACCAGGAGTGATTTGGCAGACAGTGCAGATCGAAGGTTGGCGGTTTGGCTGGCAACTTCCTCCTCGGCCTTGTGTCGAGCGGCGGCAAGGTCTGCCTCACGGCTTTTCACATGCGTGAAGTCAAGTTGCGAAGCGAAGAAGTATATGATCTTGCCACTATCGTCTCGCACGGGGCTGATGAACACTGCATTCCAGAATGTCGACCCGTCCTTGCGGTAATTGGTGACGTCGACCGCGACGTCTTCACCGGCCGCAATTGCTTTCCGCATCTTTTCAACGGCCGTGGGATCACTTTCGGGACCCTGCAAGATGCGACAGTTCTGCCCAATGACTTCTTCATTGGTGTAGCCGGTGAGTTTATTGAACGCAGCATTGCAGAAGATGATGGGATTGTCGTGTTGATTGGGGTCGGTGACGATCATCGGCATCCGTGTTGCCTTAAAGGCTGCAGCAAATGGATCTTCGCTAACGTGCCCGGACACTAGGCGATCACCGGCACTGCGGGCATCAGTTTGTTGCTGCTCTTTATCCGTCATTCTGGTTCCGTACTCTGCACAACTTACTTCACAATGAAGCTGGTTGATTTTGGTTCCTGAGCCGCAAAAACTAGAATAGGCCAAAGTTGTACGCAACCCTTAAGCCAAGAGGCTTACTGGCCTTTGTAATTTTTCGAATCGTCAAGTGTTTTCATTGACTTCGAGACGAAGCCACATATCTATTAGCGGACGAGTGTGCCTTGAGGATCATCGGTGACAAACGAAAACTTGGTCAAGCAGCCCGAACGTGATGACGATGATGCGCTATTTCGCAGCGACGCTCGAAGGCGTGCTTTGTTCGAAGCGATTGATGACGGTTTTTGCATCATAGAATTTATCGACGGTCCCGATGGCCCGATGAGTGATTATGTTCATGTGGAGTCCAACACGGGCTATGAACGCCAGACTGGTATCAAAGGAATTGTGGGAAAGCGTCTTCGCGAGATCGAACCTGATAACGCCGACGTTTGGCTGAAGATTTACGGGGATGTCCTGACAACTGGCGTGACGGTGCGCTTCGAGCAGGAGTTCAAGGCGATCAATCGCCACATTGAAGTATCTGCAACGCGACTTGAGCCTGCAAGCCTCAAGCAGGTTTCTGTTCTCTTCCGGGATATCACAACCCGCAAACAAGCGGAAAAAGCTCTGCGCGAAAGCGAGGCTGTGGCAAGAGAAAATATCCAGCGTGTTCAGCTTGCGCTGGCTGCCGGGGCCATTATCGGCACATGGTCTTGGGATGTTCAAGCGGACAAATTCACCGTCGATGATGCCTTTGCAACAGCATTCGGATTTGACCATTCTCTTGGCAGGACAGGGCTCAGTCTGGCGCAGGTTGTCGAGACGGTCCATCCTGACGACCAGGCCAGTTTGTCCAAAGCGATTGATGAGGCGCTGAAACGGGGAGGACCGTTTCTTCACCAGTATAGAACAAGGCGCTCGGACGGACACTACCGATGGCTGGAGGCAAATGGTCGTGTTGATCTTGGCCCCGACGGCCGTGCGATGCTTTTTCCCGGAGTGCTGCTCGACATCGAAAATCGCCGTGCCATTGAGCAGGAACGGGACAGGGCGACAAGTGAACTTCGTGCCTTGACCGAAACGCTTGAACAGCGCGTCGAGGATCGAACGAAAGCCCTCATGCAGGCCGAAGATGCTTTGCGACAGTCTCAGAAAATGGAGGCCGTTGGGCAACTCACGGGTGGACTTGCTCACGACTTCAACAACATTCTGGCTGGTATTGGCGGTAGCCTTGAGCTGATGAAGATGCGAATGGCTCAGGGGCGTATTGGTGACATTGACCGCTATCTGACGGGAGCACAAGGCGCTGTTAAACGGGCCGCGGGTCTGACACAGCGTCTGTTGGCGTTCTCAAGGCGCCAGACACTTGATCCAAAACCCTCGAATATCAATCGCGTCGTCACGGACATGCAGGACCTGGTGACGCGCAGCGTCGGGCCGGCAATCGATGTCGAAATTGCCTGCGCAGGCGGGCTTTGGACGGCCTTCGTTGATGTGGGCCAACTTGAAAATGCACTGCTTAACCTCTGTATCAATGCCCGAGATGCGATGCCTGACGGTGGCAAGCTGACCATTGAGACGGGAAACCGCTGGCTCGACGAACGTGCCGCCAGGGAGCGCGGCGTCCAGCCCGGCCAATATGTCTCGATGTGCGTCAGCGATACCGGGACGGGTATGACACAGGACGTTATATCCCGGGCCTTCGATCCATTTTTCACGACAAAACCGACCGGGCAGGGAACCGGACTTGGTCTTTCAATGGTCTACGGCTTTGCGGGTCAATCGGGTGGCGCGGCACGAATATATTCCGAGGTTGGCAAGGGCTCGATGGTCTGTATCTATTTGCCGCGACATCACGCTGATGGCGAAGTGGTAGAGGTTGTTGCGCTGGAAACCCCTGCAGCGCCAGCGTCAGGAAAAACAACGATTCTGGTCGTTGATGACGAACCTCTGGTCCGTATGGTAGCGGTCGAAGTGCTTGAGGAACTTGGTTATTTTGTTCTTGAAGCGGAAGACGCACCCTCCGCGTTGAAGGTCCTCGCGTCCCGCAATGACATAGACCTTCTTGTCACTGATGTTGGCTTGCCAAACGGTATAAATGGACGACAACTTGCCGATGCCGCGCGCAGCAGTCAGCCGGATCTGCCAGTGTTGTTTGTAACGGGTTATGCTGAAAACGCCGTTTTGAACCATGGCCATCTTGAGCGAGGCATGCAGGTGCTCACCAAACCAGTGGCAGCCGATGCACTTGCGAGACGCGTTGCGGATTTGACGGGTAAGTCATGAGAATTCCTGTTCAAGTTGCATTTTTGCGCAGGCCTCTTTCAGCGCCGCAATTGGGATGACTTTTGATTCAAATATCCTATTGTAACAAACTTGCCGCTGTCGTTGACATTCGGCTCTCTTCAACAGAGAAGAACGGACGATGACATACATAAACAGCCCGTCGGTCTCGTCTGACCTGATAATCGCCGAGCGAGACATTCTCGCACGTGTTGCCTTGGGTGGCCCACTCAAGGATGTGCTGAGGGACATTATTCTTCTCATTGAGAAGCCGGCGAATGGCGAGTTGCTTGCGTCGATACTTCTGACCACAGAGGATGGCAAAAATCTCGTTGAAGGAGCGGCGCCAAGCCTGCCTGCGGAATACAACGCGGCGGTGGACGGTATCCCGGTTGCCATCGGGGTTGGATCCTGTGGTACTGCTGCCTTTACGGGAGAGCAGGTCATGGTCAGCGATATCGCTGTCGATCCGCTTTGGACAAACTACCGTGATATTGCGCTGAAGCATGGTTTACGTGCCTGCTGGTCAATGCCGATCCGCGCTGCGGATGGCACCATCCTGGGAACCTTCGCCAATTACTACCAGGAACCACGTGAGCCGACCGAGCGAGACCTCGAAGTTATTGGCATGGTGACGCGAACGACCGCGATTGCCATTGAGCGCTATCGCAACGAACTGGCCCGCGAACGTGCTGAAGAGCAGCGTCTTCTTCTCATCCATGAACTGAACCACCGGGTGAAAAACGTGTTTGCGCTGGCAGATGCGATGGTCGCAATGACCGCGAAATCTGCGACCGGCGTAGATCATTTTTCTGCAGCGGTCAGGGGGCGTCTGCGTGCACTCGCACTTGCCCATGATCTCGTTCGTCCCAAGACTACCTCTGCAACACAGGACCTTTCGGACGCTGCCGTTCCGCTTCGGCAGATTATGGCGGATATTCTGGCACCGTATGACGGTGAAGCGTCCTCTGAAAAAATCACCTTTGTCGGAACAGATGATATTCGCGTTCCGTCGGCGCACATTACCGGTATTGCCCTGATCCTCCATGAGCTTGCCACCAATGCCGCGAAATATGGGGCGTTAAGTTCTGATCAAGGCCACCTCGTCATTTCATGTCGACATGTTGACAGCGTGCAAATCACCTGGAGTGAACGGGATGGACCGGCAAAAAGCGTGTCGGATCATACCGGATTTGGTTCGACGCTGATCAAGCGCACCGTGGGCAATTTGAATGGCAGGATTACATACGAATGGCGCAATGACGGTGTAGACATCATCATTGACCTGCCGTTCGGCACACTTCTGGTCTGACTGCTTCTCCTAGGAACCCTGTCCGGTTTAACGCGATGATGCGTTGAGGAGTTCAGGCCAGCGTTTCCTATAGCGGGAGGCGGCCATGGTGACGTTGACCGGTGCTGGGAGTATCGTGAATTGCATACTCGCCTGCTCATATGATCACGTGATTGTCAAAATGTCCGCTGCCAAGGCATCTCTCACATTGTGCGGGCCATGTGCGATCTTTCGCAGCAGTCCTGTCGATGAGACGAACCACTGCGGTTATCCGATTTGCCGTTGCGACAGGCAGCAGAGCGGGGCGTTCAATTTGCCACAGACAGGCTAACAGTAACGCAACCTGATTAACGACCATCACAGCCTTGAGCACGCGCGAGACACCCACCGGCGCGCCTTGAAAAGTAACAAGCCTCGTAGCGGGAATAGAGGCAAACGTGTCAACGTGATGGGGTGCAACAGTAAAAATAGTCAGCGAAATCAAAGTGATCTACACACGCCTACCGTGACTTAAAACGATGGCCAGCGCATGCAGGTTCTTGGAGGCGCCTATAAAGTAGATAAAAAATCCAACATTTTCGAGATCGGTTGATTAATCTATTGTGCAATGCAGCATTGACATTTATCACGTTAAATAGAGGCTGATGTGACATTCTGCCTCAGCACTCATCTCGGGACTTTCAGTCCTCCCCAATGAAATTAAATAGGAGTTTGAGCCATGCTAGCTCGGTTAGGCGGTATTGTATCCGCACTACTGGGAGCTGCGATCCTTTATTATGGAGCGCGGCTTGCAATCATCGGCGGCAGCTTTTTCTATGTGGTTATGGGCATCGGCCTGTTGATCGCAGGAATTCAAATCGCCCGGCAACGTCAGAACGGCTTGGGCATATATGCATTGACCCTTGCTGCGTCATTCATCTGGACCCTCTATGAAGTTGGGCTTGATAAGTGGCAGTGGATTCCACGAGGCGCGCTGATCATTTTCATCGGCTTGCTGCTTTCCCTGCCATTTGTCGTCAATGGTTTGCGCGACAAGCCTGCAAAACTCTGGTCCTTCAGCCTCACCAACGGTCCGCTTGCATTGCGCACTGTGGTTGCCCTCATCGCCGTCATGGGACTTGCCGTCTGGTTCATCGATCCGATGGAAAAGCAGGGCACCCTTGAAAAGGTTGCGACGGCTGGCGACACCGCAGTCGATCCCAGCGGTGTGGCCTATCCTGCCAATGACTGGATTGCCTATGGCGGCACAAATCTCGGCCAGCGTTATTCCGCGCTGAAAGACATCAACACCACCAATATCACCGGTTTGAAAGTCGCGTGGGAGCACCATACGGGCGATCTTCGCGAAGGTGACGCAGTTGACGCGAAAGAATACACTTTTGAGGCGACGCCGATCAAAGTGAACGGCCTGCTTTATTTCTGCACGCCGCACAACATCGTCCAGGCTTTGGAGCCGGAAACCGGCAAGCTCGCATGGTCCTTCGATCCGAAGATGCAGCGCGACAACCAGTTCCAGCATCAGACGTGCCGTGGTGTATCCTACGACGATTCCAGCGCCTATGTTCCACCTGCTGACACCGATCCTGTCAAGGTACAGGCGATTTCTGCCGCGGTGGCCGAGTGCCCACGCCGCATTATCGCCTCGTCTGTCGATGCGCGCCTCTACGCCTTGAATGCTGATACCGGTGCGCTTTGCACGACCTTCGGCGAGAACGGCTATGTTGACCTCAAAGCGCAGATGCCGAACCTGCAACGGGCGACCTATCAGCAAACGTCCGCTCCACTCGTGACCAAGGATCTTATCATCCTCGGCAGCGCAATTGCCGATAACTACTACGAGAATAACCCATCGGGCGTCATTCGCGCATATGACGTGCGCACCGGCGAAATCGTCTGGAAATTTGATGCTGGCAAACCGGACGACACACGTCCGCTACAAGCCGGTGAACTCTACGAGCCAAACTCGGCAGTTGCCTGGACACAGTTTGCAGCAGATGAAAACCTCGGTCTCGTCTATGTGCCGTTTGGCAACAAGTCTCCAGACCAGGTTGGCGTGTTCCGTTCGGAAGAAGATCAGGCCTATGTCGATGCTCTTGCAGCACTCGATGTCAAGACCGGCCGAATGGTTTGGAAATTCCAGACGTCCTACCACGATCTCTGGGACCGTGATAACCCGTCACAGCCAGTTCTGCTGAATCTGCCACATGATGGTGCAGACGTTCCTGCGATCCTCATCCCGACCAAGATTGGTAATATTTGGGTTCTAGATCGCCGTGACGGCAAAGCAATCCAGCCAGTTCGGGACATGAAGGTATCGACTGAAACCGATATACCGAACGAAAAACTGTCACCTGTGCAGCCCATGTCGGGCCTGAGCTTTACGCCTGCACCGCTGACAGAAGCCGACATGTGGGGAACAACACCTTTCGACCAGATCGAATGCAGGGTCACGTTCCGCTCAAACCGCTATGACGGCAATTCGTTCACCCCTCCAACAACGACTGGTTCGATTGTTTGGCCGGGTAATATCGGTGTCTTCAACTGGGGTTCGGTCGCGGTTGACCCGGTCAACCGGTGGATGATCGCCACACCGCAATATCTGCCATACGTCTACAAGCTGTTTCCGCGTCCGGAAGGCGACTTGAACAAGCGTATGTTCGGCAAGCCGGGTGAAGCAGGCGGTGAGTCCAAACCGGGCAACGAAAACCTCGGCGGTCCATATGCCGTATCCATTTCCCACATGCGTTCGTCGCTGCAGGTGCCATGCAACACGCCGCCATGGGGTGTTCGGGTTGGCGTCAATCTCGCTGATGGCACGACCGCATGGAAACACCGCAATGGCACTGTTGCCGGCCAGAAGGTCGCCGGCATCCAGTTCCCGATCCCGTTCGAAATGGGCATGCTTGCCCATGGCGGAACACTGACAACGGCAGGTGGCGTAGCATTCACGGGCGCGGCTCTTGATGACATCATCCGCGCCTATGACATGCAGACCGGCAAGACGCTTTGGCAGCACAAGTTGCCAGCAGGCGGTCAGGCGACCCCGATGACCTACCGTGGTAAAGACGACAAACAATATGTTGTCATTGCCGCAGGCGGCCACGGATCGTTGGGCACCACTGCCGGAGACTCCGTCATAGCCTATAGGCTGGATTAAGTTAGACTATGAGAGACCGGCGCGGGCAAACTCGACCGCGCCGGTTACACGTCGGTCGCAGGTGATATTCTGTAAAATGCCGCGTCTTTTGCGGCGGGATGAATTTCATGACGTCACTTAAGGCATGGATATGCAACGAGCTGGGTTCGTTCCGCGATGACCTGGATTGGCTTTGGCGTGTGCCATTGCATGTCTGGCTTCGGCTTCCTGTATTGCTGCTTGTCTTGTTGGCATGGATATGGATGGCCCGCGTCCTTCCAAACGGCTTCTTTGCCGGGCCAACACTGACCATTGATGCCTTTTTCCTGATGCTGGCTGACAATCGTCAGGATTTCCTGATCGCGTTGGGGACAACACTTTTTGTCTATCTCGCGGGATTTCTGCTCGCCGCCGTGGTAGGAATTTTGCTCGGTGCGTTTTTTGGCGGCATACCGCTTTTGTCTAGAACTTTCGCGCCCTTCATCCATGCCGTGGCAGCGTTGCCCGTCATTGCACTGATACCGCTTATCGTTCTGCTTCTTGGGTTGGGCTGGCAGGCAAAGGTTTTGATTATCGCACTCGGTGCGGTCATGCCTGTGCTTGTAAACACCCAGACAGGGGTACAAACCTTGGACTCCGATTTGCGCGAGATGGCCGCCGCATATAATATTTCTTTGACAGGCCGCGTCAGGCATTTCTACCTGCCTGCAGCATTGCCGCAGATCATGGCCGGCTTACGTCTTGGAGCGATTGCCGGCCTTGTCACATCGGTTATTGCAGATTTCTACACCGCAATGACCGGTCTTGGCGCCCTCCTGCAGGCATATGGCAACAGTTTCCGCATGGACCGTTATCTGGCGGTTGTCCTGACTTATGCGGCTATCGGCACGGTGTTCACCGGCCTGCTATCCTTGCTGGAAAATCGTCTTTCACCGCCATCGCGACGCCGCTACCTGGCCTGAAATCTTACCGTATCCTGATAGGCAACAATTGAGATGAAACACATTATCAAGGCTATTGGTGTCACCATAGCGTTCGGCTTGAGCTTTTCAGCGGGGCCTGTGCTTGCTGATCCGTTTCGCATTATTGTGACGGAAACCGAAACACCGCTCGTTCCAAACTCGCTTCTTTATCTGGCCAAGGAAGAAGGTTACTTCGACAGGGCTGGTGTCGACGTGAAGCTGGTGCCAACAGCGCAAACGCCCATGGCCGTGGCGGCCCTTCGCTCGGGGCAGGGCGAAATGGCCAACATCTCCGTTGATGCGCTGATTTCCTTGCATCGTGAAGGCGTGAATGATGTGGTTGCCATTCATTCCTCGGGCAAAACGATCCCCTACGTCATTGCCGGCCGAAAAGATTTGACGCTTGAAACCATGGCCGGATCCTCATTTGGAATAGGCCGTATCCGTAGCCTCGACCATGAATTGTCCAGCCGAGTTCTGGAGGGTCATCGAGTGAATATCGACACCTTGCAACTTGTGCCCCTTGGTGAACCAAAGGTTCGCGCCCAGGCGCTGGCGACTGGACGTATCGACGCAACCACCATGTCGATCGGTTCGTTTCTTGCCATGCCTGAACGTGACCGTTTCAAGATTTTGGTCGATGTCACCGACTTCTTCGAGACCGTTCCGCTGGTGACCAAGGTTGACGTCTTGCGGCGCGATACACTTGAGACACGCGCAGACGAGGTGGACAAGGTCCTTGAGGCCCTGACCCTGGCGGCCAGGGATTATGCACAGTCACCTGAAAAATGGGTGGAAGCCATGGAACGGGCGCGACCCGATGTCAAATTCGCAACACTTTCCGAACTGGCAAAAATTTATCAGGGTAGCTGGACCGTAAATGGCGGCTTGCAATTTGGAGAGCTGATTTATACTGCCAAGAACACTCAGTCAGGTGTTGTTCTGAAAGTGGATGGCGAAGATACACCATTTCGTATCGAGGTTGAAAACTGGGCAAACTTCTCTCCCATGGATCGTGTTCTCACAAAAATCGGCACTTCCGATCTTGGCGATACGTTGGATCGTGAATGACCAGCGCGCAACGCCCCCTTTTGAATGTTAAGGCTCTGAACCATGACTACTCAGGTGTCGCGGTATTGAGCGACATCAATCTTGAGGTTGCTACGGGAGAAAGGGTCGTCATTTTGGGACCTTCCGGTTGCGGCAAGACGAGCCTTTTGCACATACTGAGTGGTCTTATGTCCGCCCGCAGCGGTACCGTCGACATTGAGGGAAAAGCGCCACAGCCGGGTGTAAGTTCGGCGCTGGTGTTCCAGAATCCGCGCTTGCTGCCATGGCGAAATTCTGCAGGCAACATCGGCGTGGTTTTGAAATCGAACTCAAAACAGCAGAAAAAACAGCGCATCGATGAGTTGCTGTCGCGAGTTGGGCTGCAGGATCATGCATGCAAATGGCCACATGAACTTTCGGGTGGCATGAAACAGCGTCTGGCGCTGGCCAGGGCGCTGGCTCTGCAAGCTCCTCTTTTGCTGCTTGATGAACCCTTTGCCAATCTCGATCCCCTTGCTAGGGAAGACATGCAGGGCGTGTTAACGAACCTGACATCGCTATCATCGGAGGCATCCGTGACAACTGTTCTTGTCACCCATTCGGTAGAAGAAGCACTGATTGTTGGTGATCGGATCATCTTGATGGCCAGATCGCCGGGTCGCTTTGTCAAAGAGATCCGTTTGTCACTGAGCGCAAATGGTGAAGATCGTCGTGCATCACCAGAGTTTTACACACATCTGGCAGACATTTCGAACCAACTCCGATCCATCGCAAGGGCTTGATAAAGGACAGCGGTAGAACAAATTGGAACATACGTCGGTACATTTCCACGAATGCGGACCGTAAAAACTCGCGATTTCCGGAAAGTCAGGGCGATAGCTCGCCCTGTAGAGACTTTTGCAACCTGATGTAACATTCGTCAGTTTGCATATTTTGAAGTTCAACGACGACCTTCTACAGCCGCGAGAATGTTCGAACGCGATACACCAAGATCTTCCAATGTGCGATCGTCAAGCGACGACAGTTCGCGGAATGCGCGGCGATTTTGAACCATTTTCTTAAGCTTCTCACGAAATTTCATGATCGTTCTCCAGTAACACTGTTGCCTGTAAAATAAGCAAACTGAAGGGAGGATAGTAGGCATCTGCTTGCACGGGAGGCATGCAAATCTTGGCGAGCTTCCGCCACCTTCATCTCGCGGATTGCTGACTTTGTCGCGAAAGGCGATCGTAGGAATGTGGGAAATGTCAGCAAACGACACGCTCGTTGGCTTATATGAGCACGCCGCCGAGCGGTTACTTCAACGTTGTGGTACACGGCAGGAAGCCATCCACGCAATTGTAGCAAGCGCCTCTTCATCTTCGAATGCCTCCAGCAACAGAAAGCTTACAGGTTGTCCGGTGGAACGGAGAATGTCGAAGCTGACATTACGTGGCTCCCGTCAAGTTTTGCGCTGCAGAGCAAGCAATGCGTCGGACGGTGTTTCGGTCTGGGACGGCGTACAGCTGATGCGCATGCGGACCGAGATTCATTTGCTTTTTATCTTAATCATTCCCCGATGTGAAATAAATTGCACAGATAGAAATATTATGCAGAGCCATTGACGCGAGCTGGGCCGTAGGTTAGTTATCCCTTCGTGCAATAAATTTCTCATAGAGATTTTTATTTCATTGACCGAATTATCTCTGGGAGGGGAAAATGCTGAAGTCTTTGAAAGCCGCGACCGCTATGGCTCTGATTGCTGCAGTTGTTGCTGGCTGGTCTGTTAAGTCTGCCAATGCTGAGGGAAAGTTTGCCTGCGAGCCAGGTGAAACCTATGCGATGAACGTGATGGTCTCGAGCCATCCTTATTGGGTGCCAGTCTTCGAAGGCTTCAAGCAGGCCGCCAAGTCTCTTGGCTGCGAGGCTGTTTTCACCGGCACGCCGGAATATGACATCACCAAGCAGATCGCCTCCTTCGAGCAGGAGGTGGTCAAGAAGCCGAAGGGCATCCTGCTGCACCCGATGCAGGCCGACCCATTCATCGAGCCGATCAACAAGGCAATCGAGTCCGGTATTTCCATCACAACCTTCGCCGCAGACTCTCCGAAATCCAAGCGCACGGCTTACATCACCTCCGATAACGTCGCTGAGGCCAAGTTTGCCGCGGACGAAATCGTCAAGGTGCTGGGTGAGAAGGGTGAATATGCCGTCCTCGAAAATCCCGGCCAGAGCAACCATGACCTGCGCGTCACCGCACTTGTCGATTACATGGGCACCACTCATCCTGGCATGAAGCTCGTTGCCCGCCAGGCGACGAACCAAGATTCCAACGCGGCCTATCAGGCGGTTTCCGCCATGCTGCAGGCCAATCCGAACCTCGGCGCTCTCTGGATTCCTGAAGCGGGTTCTGCCGAAGGTGCAGTTGCTGCCGTCCTTGCCGCCAAGAAGAAGGTCCTTATTCTGCACGCGGATATCACGCCCGCAACGCTTGAGCAGATCAAGCAGGGAAACATCCATATGGCGATCAACCCTAACCAGGGCATTCAGGGCTTCATGGGGTTTATCAATACCTTCCTCGGCGCGCATCCCGATCTAAGCGATCCGTTCAACGACTATAAGGTCTCCGGTTTCAATCCGATGCAGATCCCGTCAATGGACAATGGTTTTGCTGTGATCACCAAGGACAACGCCGACTCCTTCGACCTCAACACCTACATGAAGGGTCGCTGAGCGACGTCCCTAGAGATCTCCGGCGGTGCGGCTTGCACTGCCGGGGGCATCAACAATGATTGATCGGGAGGGTGTCATGGCAGAGGTCGTACTCAGCATGACGAATATTCACAAGTCATTCGGGCCTGTCCGGGCCTTGCGGGGCGCCGAGCTTGAATTGCGCCGCGGCGAGATCCACGCTTTGGCGGGTGAAAATGGTGCCGGCAAGTCGACCCTGATGCATATCATCGACGGCATTCTGCAGCCGGACAGCGGTGAAATCCGTCTGGACGGTGCGCCAGTTCGCATATCCTCACCCAATGCCGCCAATCGCCTCGGTATTGGTTTCGTCCATCAGGAGATTGCACTCTGCCCGGAAATCTCGGTCGCAGAAAACATGTTCATGGCGGAAACAGGTCGTAGCCGCACGCTATTGATGGACTATCGTTCGCTTTGCGTGCGTGCCGAAAACATCCTGACGGAACTTGGCGATATCGATCCGAGGTGCCGTGCCGGCGATCTCTCGATCTCGCAGCAGCAGATCGTCGAAATCGCCAAGGCGCTGACGCTCGATTGCCGCATTCTCATCCTTGACGAACCAACCGCCGCCTTGACCGAGTCCGAGGCGCAGACACTGTTCAAGATCATGCATCGCCTCGCTGAGCGCGGCATTGCGATTATCTATATTTCCCATCGTATGGCGGAAATCTTCCAGCATTGCGACCGGATCACCATCATGCGCGATGGCTGCCATATCAAGACGGCGGATATTGCTTCGGTCAACCCGCAAGATGTTGTCAACAGCATGGTCGGGCGCGTGCTCGACAAGCTCTATCCGCCAAAACAGGCACCGAATGCAAAGTCCGACGAGGTGATCCTGTCGGTGCGCGGACTTAACGAGGGGCGTCGCGTCCGCGATGTCAACTTCGATCTGCATAACGGTGAAATTCTTGGGCTGGCGGGCCTGATCGGGGCAGGGCGCAGCGAGATCGTGCGCGCCATCTGTCGGCTGGAAGGCAAGCCGGAGGGCGAGGTGAGACTCAGAGGTCGAAAGCTTTCGTTATGCGACTATCGCGACAGCATTCGCGAGGGGCTGGTTTACGTTTCGGAAGACCGCAAGGGAGACGGTCTGTTTCTCAACATGTCGATTGCTGCCAATGTTTCGGCTCTCGATGTCGGACGCGTCTCGAACGGGTTGGGCCTTATCAGCCGACGGAAAGAGGCTGCGCGTGCGAGCTACTTCGGCGACCGGCTGAAGTTGCGCTCCAATGGTGTCGGTGAGGCGGTCAATACGCTGAGCGGCGGCAACCAGCAAAAAGTGGCCTTGGCGAAAATGCTGTCGGTCGAGCCGCAGGTTGTTTTTCTCGACGAGCCGACGCGCGGTGTCGATGTCGGCGCCAAGGCGGAAATCCATCGACAGATCCGCGATCTCGCCAATGAGGGTGTCGGTGTGGTGGTCATATCGTCCGAACTCCCCGAGCTCATCGGTGTGAGCGACCGAATTCTCGTGGTGCGGGAAGGGCGGATCACCGGCGAGGTCACCGGTGCGGACATGACGGAAGAACAGATCATGCATCTCGCATCGATCAGCAGTCAATCGCAGCTCTGCGAAGCGTGAGGGGAATAGCAGACATGGCAACGATCGATACACAGCATCACGCACCGACGGCGGCAGAAGCCCGTGTGCGGTGGTGGACGCCCGCGATCAAGGCGCGCGAGACAGGCCTTATCGTCATCATCCTGGCGCTCTTTACCGTGATGTCCTTCATCTCGCCCTACTTCCTGACGGTCGACAACCTTCGAGCTATGGCCATGGCCTTCGCGGTGGAAAGCATCGTCGTCGTCGGCATGACGATCCTGTTGATTTCCGGCGGCATCGACCTGTCGGTCGGTTCGGTCACGGCACTTGCCATGGTGGTTGCCGGTTGGCTGTTCCTGAACGGTGTAGACCCCTGGGCCGCCGCCGCTCTCGCAATTCTGGCCACCACCTGTATCGGTATGGCCATGGGCTTTCTGACGACGGTCGTTGGACTGCACCACTTCATCGTCTCGCTTGGCGTGATGGTCATTGCTCGAGGCGTGTGCCTGCTTGCGACGGGTGGCCGGCCACTTAGCCTCTTTTCTCTGCCGCCGGAATTCAAGTTCATCGGCCAAGGTTCGGTCTATGGCGTTCCGCTCGTGCTCATCATCTTCGTGCTGGTCGTCGTTGCCTTCGATCTGATGCTGCGCCGCACGACGGCCTTCCGTAAAGTCTTCTACGTCGGCAGCAACCCGAAAGCCGCCGCCTATTCTGGCATCCGGGTCGGCCGCGTCGTCTTCGCCACGACCACGCTTTGCTCAATGCTTTGCGGCGTGGCAGGGGTGATCTACATGGCCCGCTTCGGCTCGGCTCAACCAAGCTTCGGTGTCGGCATGGAACTTAACGTGATCGCTGCTGCAGTCATCGGTGGGGCAAGCCTTTCGGGCGGATCTGGTACGATCCTCGGCGCAATTCTCGGTGCCGTTCTGCTTTCGGTTGTTTCAAGCTCGCTCGCCTTGCTCAACGTTTCCGTTTACTGGCAGGACATTATTCGGGGTAGCATCTTGCTCGCCGCCGTGCTCTTCGACCATTACCTGGTCAAGCGCCGCCGCTAAAGTGCCGACGATCAAGAAGGAGACGATACATCATGGTGGACTACAGGGATGAATTCGATCAGCAGCGCCAGATGTATTCCGTTCTCGTTCTGCATTTTATCGAGGGTGTGAAACAGTCTGAGATCGCTGAAAAGCTCAATCTGTCTCACACGAAAGTCAACAGAATGATTGCCGCTGGCCGCAAGGCGGGCATGGTCAAGATCAGCATCTCAAGCCCCTACCAGCGGCTCGTCGATCTGGAAAATAACGTCGTCGGACGGTTCGGTCTCAAGCAGGCCATGGTGACGCCGACCGTTTCGGACAATCCCGAGACAACCTTGCAGATGGTCGGACGCGTTGCTGCGAACCATCTGCTTGAAACGATCCGTGACGGCGATGTCATCGCCATCACCGGCGGCAAGGCAGTGAGCGCAGTCGTCGAAAGTCTGGAGGCGGAGCGGCGCTTTGACGTGCGGGTGGTGCCGCTGACAGGGGGAGTGCAGGGGAAGCACTATACCGACGTCAACCATCTCGCCACCCAGTTGGCGGAAAAGCTCGGCGGCACAGCACAGCTGGTTCATGCCCCTCTGTTCGTCGAGGACGCGCAGCAACGTGACGTGCTGATGAATGTCGCCTCGATCCGCGACGTGTTCGATTTGGCGCGTCAGGCAACGGTAGCGCTGGTCGGCATCGGATCTGTCCAGGCTCCGGGCTCTGGCTACTACGATCTCTTACCGGATCCGGCCCGAGGCAGCCAGGCGCTGATGGATGCAGGTATTGCAGGCGAGTTCCTGGCGCACCTGATCCGCGCGGATGGTTCGCTTGCCGACAGTGACTTGAACTCGCGGGTCGTGGCTCTCGATCCGCAGCAACTGGCCAATTGCCCTTCGGTCATCGGGGTTGCTGCGGGTGAATTGAAGGCGGGCCCGGTGTCCGCAGCGCTTGCGGGGCGGTTCCTGACTTCGCTGGTTGTCGATGAGGAAATCGCCAAGGCGCTTGAAACTTTTGGGAAGGATAACACGAATGAATGACGCACCTGTCTTGAAGCGGCCCATCGGAAAAAGCGGCATCGAAGCGTCTGCTGTCGGGCTTGGTACCTGGGCGATCGGCGGCTGGATGTGGGGTGGCACCGACGAGACGACATCGATCGATGCGATCCGGGCCTCCATCGACGCTGGCATTTCTCTCATAGACACGGCGCCCGCCTACGGCATGGGTCTTGCAGAGGCGATCGTCGGCAAAGCCATTGCTGGCCAGCGCGACAAGGTGGTGCTCGTGACCAAATGCGGCCTGGTCTGGAATGTGGCGGAAGGTGCCTATTTCTTTCACCAGGATGGCAAGCCCGTGCACCGCTATCTTGGTCCGCACTCCATTCGCTACGAGATCGAACATAGCCTCAAACGGCTCGGCACCGACTACATCGATCACTACGTCACCCATTGGCAGGATGCCACGACACCGATCGCAGACACAGTCGGTGAACTGGCGAGGCTGAAGGAGGAGGGCAAGATCCGATCGATTGGCGCAAGCAACGTTTCGAAGGAAGACCTAGCCGCCTACATCGCTACCGGTGCGCTCGATGCCATCCAGGAAGAATACTCGATGGTCAAGCGCGACATCGAAACCAGTTTCGTGCCGACTTGCCGTGCCAATGACGTCTCCATCCTCAGCTACTCGTCGCTGGCGCTTGGTCTTCTCTCTGGCAAGATGGGGCCGGACAGGGTCTTCACCGGTGATGACCAAAGGAAAGACAATCCGCGCTTCAGTCCCGGCAATCGCCAGAAAGTGGCGCGCCTTATGGAGGTTGTCACTCCGGTGGCGGATCGTCATCAGGCAACCATCGCGCAGGTGGTGATTGCCTGGACGCTGGCCCAGCCTGGGATCACTTTTTCCCTGTGCGGGGCTCGTGATCCCAAACAAGCCATCGAGAATGCTGGAGCGGCGCGCTTGCGCCTGACAGCGCACGAGGTGTCGATCATATCTGATGGCATTGCAGAGCATCTGGTCGACCAGGACCGTTAGAGCATTTCCTGAACGCTTACTCGGCTTTGCGCCAGGAAATGTGTAAAAACAAATAGTTAGAGCAGAGCAGGTGAACTCATGTTCCCCGGAGGTGCTCTAAGTCTTAAACACCGCAACACCAGATTGGGACGTTGGCTTGAAAACCAGCGAACGGTATTTCCATGTCCAATTTCCGCGAGGATGCGCTCAGACGAATTCGACAAGATGCCGATTTCGATGTCGTCGTTGTGGGTGGCGGGATCAATGGTATCGGTGCATACCGCGATCTGTCTTTGCAGGGCCTGAGAGTGCTTCTTGTGGAGCGCAATGATTTTGCTTCCGGATGCAGTGCAGCGCCGTCCCGCATGATCCACGGCGGTCTCCGCTATCTGGAAAATGGCGAGTTCGGCCTTGTGCGGGAATCGCTGATGGAGCGGGATACACTGCTGCGCCTGGCGCCGCATTTGGTTCATCCCTTGCCCACGACGATCCCAATTCATTCGATCTTTGGCGGCCTTTTTAATGCTGCGGCGACGTTCTTTGGCTCATCGGGCAAGCCTGCAAGCCGTGGGGCGGTGGCGATCAAGATTGGGCTTGCGCTTTATGACTTCGTCACTCGCAAGAACCGTCTCCTGCCACGGCACGAGTTTCACAACAATCGCACCACCAGATCGCGCTGGCCAGAACTGGATGAGCGCGTGCGCTTCTCGGCAACCTATTTCGACGCCTGGATCCGCCAGCCCGAGCGGCTGGCATTGGAACTGGTGCTGGATACGCGTCGCGACGCGCCGCAGGCAATCGCCCTGAACTATGCGCAGTTGAACCGAAGCGGCGACGCTTATCATCTCCTGGCGGAAGAGGCGGATGAACCACTGGTGATCCGCACAGGGATGATCGTCAATGCAACGGGGGCCTGGATCGACGAGACGATCGGCGCTCTTGGCAATGCCGCGAAAACCAGTGAGCCGAGCGTTACCGGCACCAAGGGCTCCCATATCATCCTTGCCAATCAGGCGCTCTATGAGGCGTTGAACGGGCACATGGTCTTCTTTGAGAATGTCGACAATCGGGTCTGTATTCTCTTTCCCTATCTCGGACGCGTGCTTGCCGGATCGACTGATATCAAGGTGAACACGCCTGGCCGGACACGCTGCGAACCGGAAGAGCGCGACTACATCCTTGATGCGGTGCGCACCGTTTTTCCGAACGTCAATGTTGCGGCATCGGATATCGTCTTCAGCTATAGCGGTATTCGCCCTCTGCCGCGCAGCGAAGCGGAGTTCACAGGAAAGATTTCGCGCAGCCACCTGATCCATCGCGTCGATTCCAACCCGCCGCAATTGTGCATGGTCGGCGGCAAGTGGACGACCTTCCGCGCATTTGGTGAGCAGCTTACCGACGAGGTGTTGGCTGGAATAGGACGGTCGCGCGTCACCTCCACTGACAATCGCCCGATTGGCGGCGGCATGAACCACCCGGGTAACGCGGATCTCTTGTCCCAACAGCTCTCCCGTGAGTTCGCCATCGGCAAGGCGCGTGCCGATCATCTGGCGACCACCTATGGCTCGCGGGCCTTCGAATTGATGAACTTCTGCCGATCGCGCTCCGACGATGTCTCGTTCTCTGCCGCGACGGCCATGACGCTCGCCGAGATCGCCTGGCTTATCCAGGCAGAGGATGTGCGGCACCTGTCCGATCTGGTGCTGCGACGCACTAGCCTCGCCATTACCGGCGAGCTTGATCTCGACATCCTCGACACGCTGCTTGCCGTCGCGTCGCGCGAACTCGGCTGGACAGCTGATAACGCATTCGCCGAACGGCGACAGGTGATCGACGAACTTCAGGCCTATTACGGCGTGTCGATCGAAATGCTTCAGGATAGATGTAAAGCAAAGGACAAGGCATCATGATACGCGTTTCCCGCAAGGCAAGAATGAACAGGCTGTTTCGTCAAGGCGGCTGCCTCGATGTCGCACTCGATCACGGGGTCTGCAACGAGCCGAGCTTTCTCGTCGGTCTGGAAGATATGGCCGGAGTTGTCGGCAAACTCATTGAAGCCGGACCAGATGCCATTCAGATGGCCTATGGTCAGGCCGACCTGCTGCAATCCAGACCGGAGCGCGACAAGCCGGCACTCGTGATGCGCATTGATATGGGCAATCCTTACAATTCCACGCGCCACCGCAGCATGTGGTCGCAACTGCAAAATCACGAAGAGCCGATCATTGGCGCGCTGGAAATGGATGCGGCCTGCGTTGTCGTCAACCTGTTCATGCTGCCGGACGAACCGGAACTGTTTCGCCAATGCGTCGAAAACATCAGCCGCGTGCGCGCAGATTGCCATCGCTACGGCATGCCCCTGATGATCGAGCCGCTGGTGATGCTGCCCAATGATGTCCGTGGCGGTTATCAGGTGGATGGAGATGCCGAAAAGATCGTAACCCTGGTGCGCCTGGCATCAGAAATGGGCGCCGATATCATCAAGGCCGATCCGACGACGGACCCTGCGGATTTCCACAAGGTGATCGAAGCAGCCCGTTGCCCGGTTCTGGTGCGGGGCGGCGGGAAGGAGGATTTGCGTACCGTGCTGGCAAAATCTGCTGCTATCATGGAGCAGGGCGCAAACGGTATGGTCTATGGCCGCAATATCTATCAACATGATAATCCGAAGGCCGTCGTAAAGGCGCTGATGGCTATCATTCATCAGCGTGCCGGTGGCGAAGAAGCGTGGGATATCTACAACCGTGGCTGAAACAAATTACGTTCTGGGCGTCGATGTGGGCAACACGGTTATCAAGGCTGTGCTGTTCGACACAAAAGGGCATCAGGTTGCGCAATGCGCGCTCGACGGAAAATCGAGCCTCCCGGAACCTGGGCATGTCGAACGCGATCTATCCGAGCTCTGGGAGAATGGCTGCAGGGCTATCCGCGAGGTGATTTCAAGCTCCGGGGTCGATCCCAGCCGGATCCTCGGTATCGGCTGCGCCGGCCATGGCAACGGGCTTTATCTGCTCGATAAGGAGATGCGCCCGTTGAAGGGCATCCAGTCTCTCGACAGCCGCGCCTGTGATATTGCCACCGAACTCGACCATGAAAATGGCGCGGCTCTTCAGGCACGGTGCTTGCAACGGCCCTGGCCATCGCAAACGCCGACACTTCTTGCTTGGGTAAAACGTCACGAAGCAGCGCTTTACGCCCGGATCGGCGCCGTACTGTTCTGCAAGGACTACATCAACTTCTGCCTGACGGACCGTCTGACCAACGACATTTCCGACCTGAGTGGAGCCGGACTTCTCGCCATGCCGGAAAGCGTGCTCGACGAAGCTTTGCTGAGCCTCTACCATTTGGAGGATGCGCTTTCCTTCTTTCCTGATCGTGTTGAATCGGCGGAGATCACTGGACGTGTGAGCGCCAAGGCGGCACAGGCCACCGGACTTGCTGAAGGAACACCCGTCATCGGTGGTTTCTTCGATGTGGTGTCGAGCGCGCTGGGCTCCGGCATCATTCACGCAGGCGAGGCCTCGGTGGTGGCCGGAACCTGGAGTATCAACCAGGTCTTTGCCGATAAGCCGGTTATCAGTGACGATGTCTTCATGGTGACAGTCTTCGGCAAGGATCGGTATGTCAACATCGAGTCCAGCGCCACCTCTGCTGCCAATCTTGAATGGTATGTTCACCGCATGCGCGGCGACCATGGTAACCAGGCCTTCGAGCGCTGCAATCAGGAAGTCGGCAAAGTCGTGCCACGCGCCGACGATCCGTTCTTCCATCCCTTCATTTTCGGCTCGCGTTTAGGGGCGGAGTTTCGCGGTGGCTTCTATGGGCTGGCGGGCTGGCACGGTGAAGGGCATATGCTGAGGGCGCTGTTCGAAGGCGTATGTTTCGAGCATCGCCGCCATATCGAGGTACTGGAAAATGCCGGACTGTCTGTCAGTAGGGCTGTCATGTCGGGCGGTGGCTCGCGAAGCCCACACTGGCCGCAAATGATGGCGGATGTTCTGGAAATCCCTCTGACCGTGGCAGAGGCGAGGGAGACGGGAGCGTTGGGGGCTGCGATTGGCGTGACGGTCGCCGTTGGCCATTATCCGTCTTACGAAGATGCCGTTCAGGCAATGACACGGGTCGCCCGCGACTTTCGCCCTGAAGCCAAGCGGTTCGAGCATTTTCGCAGACGCTATGCCATCTACGCGGCGCTCACAGACCAGATGCGGAATTTCTGGAACGCTTTGAAAAATTAGGGTGAGTTAGTTCGCAAGGACGTAACGCGACTACCGTTGTCAATGAGGACAGGAACCATGGAAGCGACAGGCCTGGATGGCCAATATGACTATGTGATCGTCGGGGCAGGGACGGCAGGCTGTGTGTTGGCCGCCCGCCTTACGGAAGATCCAACCGTGCGTGTCCTGCTACTGGAAGCCGGGGGCTCCGATCGGTATCATTGGGTGCAGATCCCCGTGGGCTATCTCTATTGCATCGGGAACCCACGGACCGATTGGATGATGCGCACAGCTGCCGAGGCAGGCCTCAATGGGCGCAGTCTCGCTTACCCGCGCGGCAAGGTGCTGGGTGGCTGCACGTCGGTCAACGGCATGATCTATATGCGTGGTCAAGCGGCCGATTATGATGGCTGGCGCGAACTCGGCAATGACGGTTGGGGGTGGTCGGATGTGCTGCCCTATTTCAAACGCTCCGAAGATTTCCATGGTCCGCAAGGCGACATGCATTCGACCGGTGGACCTTGGAAGGTCAGTCGCCAGCGGCTGAAGTGGAAGATCCTCGAGGCGGTGCAGACGGGTGCCCGCGAACTCGGCATTGAGCCTCGTGCGGACTTCAACGATGGCGACAATGAAGGATCGGGTTTCTTCGACGTGAACCAGTATAAGGGCGTGCGCTGGAACACGGCGCGCGGCTTCTTGCGACCCGCTCTGAAGCGCCCAAACCTGCGCCTCATCAAACATGCGCTGGTGGAGCGGTTGACGATGGAGGGAAGCCGCGTCACCGGTGTCGAGTATCGCACATCCGAAGGCTCATTTCATGCGAAAGCCAGCGGTGAAGTGATCCTGTCGGCCGGCGCCATCAACTCACCGAAGCTGCTGGAATTGTCCGGCATCGGTGATCCCGGCCGTCTCGGATCGCTTGGCATCAAGGTCAATCTGGCGAAATCCACTGTCGGTGAAAATCTGCAGGACCATTTGCAAATCCGGACCGTCTTTAAAGTCAAGGACACCATCACACTCAACCAGCTTGCCAACTCCTGGCGGGGCAAGATCAGGATCGCAGCGGAATATGCGCTGATGCGCTCCGGACCGATGTCGATGGCACCGAGCCAATTTGGCATGTTCACGCGATCCACTCCTGGCGCAAACCGTCCTGATATAGAGTACCACGTCCAGCCGCTCTCCACCGACAAGCTCGGCGATCCGCTGCATCCGTTCCCGGCCATTACCGTTTCGGTCTGCCAATTGCGCCCGAGCAGTGTGGGCACATGCCACATCAGCTCGACCGATCCGCACCAGCAACCGGAAATCCGGCCAAACTATCTGTCGACCGACCATGACCGCTCTGTTGCTATCGCAGCGATCCGTCAGGCCCGGCAAGTAATGGCGGCCAACGCATTGCGCCCCTACCAGCCCGAGGAGATTCTTCCCGGCCGCCAGTTCGAAAGTGATGACGCGCTCCTGGAAAAAGCAGGCGACATTGCCACTACCATCTTCCACCCGGTCGGCACATGCCGCATGGGAGTGGACGCCGACGCGGTCGTTGACCCGGCGTTGCGGGCAAAAGGCATTCAAGGATTGCGTATTGTCGATGCCTCTATCATGCCGCGTATCATTTCCGGCAACACCGCATCGCCAGTGGTGATGATTGCCGAAAAGGCAGCGGATATGATCCGGATGGACCGCAGGGGCGCCTAGAGTGGGCTCAAGAATAACATGCGCTCATAAGGTCGTCCCAAGACGGTGCCAGGCAATACCGGCCCTGGTGTTGGCACGTTGTTTGAACATTGCGCGATGAAGTTGGTCAGAGCGCCGCAATAGTGCCAATGGAGTACGATGATAGAAGGGCCGCCGGTTATTGCCGCGGGAAACCCGATTGTCATACCACCTGCAGACGAAAGTCTATGGATCGTGTTTCGAGACGTCGCGATCACGTAATTTTAGCGCAACGCTCACGAAAAAATGTTCTCTGTTTGGAAATCGAAGGATGGCGATCCCTGGATCTATTGCAAGCATTTGATTCCGTTGTCTCTCGCGTTCTGCCCCCCTACACTATTGCGGTGTGAGCCACCGTATAAGCCGACCAATTGAACACTTCATCTCGGCACCTCGCCTCTCTCGGTTAACAGGCTGTTAATGTTTTAATGAAAATGAAAGGCATACCGGTGCGGGTGTGCTTACGGTCAGCGACTGAGCTGTTCCGATTTGAACTCACCCGTGGCGAAAGCCGATGTTTCGCCTGCGCATTCACCATCTGCGGGCTGTGTATGGAGTAAAGTCATGATCAAGAAGTACATCGCATCAGTGCTTGCAGCCGCTGTCATTTCCGGTCCTGCTTTCGCAGCCGACCTCACCAATTCCTATGAAGCACCGTCGTACAACGAGCCGGCATCCCAGTCTTCCGGCTGGACCGGTGGTTATGTCGGTCTTCATGCCGGTACGGCTTCGCGCCATGGCAATCCTTTCTCCGGCGACCGTGAATTCATGGGTGGCATCCAGGGTGGCTACAACATGGAAACGAACGGTTTCGTCGTCGGCGGCGAAGGGGAACTGTCACACCTGGGCGACACCAAGGTGCTCGTACCAGGCGGCAATCTGGAAGAGCGCTACCGCGTCTCTGCCAAGGCCAAGGCAGGCATGCCTCTTGGCGATACACTGGTCTACGGCACGGCAGGCGCCACGATTACCAGCATGCGCGACGGTACGGCGCAGGGTCCCGACGGCTGGAAGCCCGGCTGGTTGGTCGGCGCTGGCGTTGAACACAAGTTCAACCAGCAGATTTCCGGCAAAGTAGAATACAACTACGCGCGCACTGGCGATGTGCGCAGCAGCACCGGTGGCCCGCTTAGCGAAACGACCGTAAGCGATCACACAGTCAAGGCTGGCGTGAACTACCACTTCTAAAATCTACACTCGTATGGGGCAGGAGCAGCGCTGTGTGCCCCATATGACGACAATAGGTGCTGAAATGTTGATCCCGTATGGGAGTGCAATATTTACCACCTGTCGATGATCACCCTTGGCCAGCCTGTCGCTGGCCGGGGTAATAGAGGGTGAGTCCAGTGCGGGTGAAACCGCGCACGTCGTGGCTAGACAATAGAGCGAACAGTTCTGCACCCGTATCACCCCAGCTACAAAACGTAGATGCCACACTTATCATTAAGCCACCGTGGTGGCATTGCGTTCCCTTGCCATAGCGAGGAGATAGCAGCGTTCCGGTCGCTACGACAATGACGAGTTCCTCAACACGACCGGTCCAAAGTCGTCTTCGCAGGCGAATGTTATCTAGGAGGTTGTGCAGGCCGAATTTGCCGGCTCCCATGATCTCGGCTCCGATGTTATCGAAGTAGGCCCAAGCTGAAGAGGATATCTGCGACAACGCACGGTCGATCAGATGGACGTGCGAGCCATGATATTCGGCCCGGAAGTGGATGAGATGGAAGACGCGAGATCATAACTAGTGACGTCGTTGGCGTCTTCGTTCGCTTTGATGCCGTCAATGCGTTGAGAGTGCCGAGTTAAAGATCCGCGTTAGCGGAAGTCTGGAGCTCTAGAAAGGGTCAAGAGCCGAAGTTTTCATTGTGAAAAGGTTCTGATTGAACAACCCCGCTGTCTCGCGGGGTCGATATGATGCGCTAAAGTTAACTGCTTTGAATTAACCCTTCGGGCTGAGATCCGCCTTAAACCATTTCGTCGAAAGTTCGGCGAGCGTGCCATCCTTGGCCATTTCGCCAAGTGCCTTGTCGAGGATGGCCTTAAGTTCCGGTTCTTCCTTGCGCAGGCCGATGCAAACATTGGTCGCCTGAATGCCGCCGACAAGCAGTGGACCGCTGGTTGCCAGCGTACCTTTGCTGGCCTCTGCGCGGTCGCGGGCAAACACGACATTGTCGAACTGCCCGTCAAGGCGGCCGCCTTCGATGTCAAGTTGCACCTGCTCGGAGGACTTGTAAGTCTTGATTTCGACGACGTCTCCGAAGTTCTGCTCAACAAATTTCAACTGGCTGGTGGAAAGAGAGGCACCAAGTGTCATGCCCTTTAGCGCATCCTTGATTTCGGCAATCGCCTTTTTGCCTTCGTCGGTGTCGGTGTTGAGATGCTCGCCGGTGTGCGGCAGCTTCGTCAGCGGACCATCTGCGGCAACCAGGAACGTGTTGGGCGTGATGACGTAAGGGTCAGAGAAGTCGATGACCTTGCGGCGCTCCTCGTTCGGACCCATGGTCAAGACGGCGTCAAACTTGCCGGCAAGAAGCGACGGAATCTGGCTATCCCAGTCCTGTGCAACAATATTGCATTCGAGTTGAGCGCGCTTGCAAACCTCTTTGATTACATCGAGGTCGAGGCCCTGGAGTTCACCGCTGGCGGTGGTGGAGTTAAAGGGCGGAAATGCACCTTCGACACCAATGGTGACCTGCTTCCAGTCTTTGGCGAGTGCCGTGCTGCCGAAAAGCATCGAAAATGCGCAGAGCGCGGTGGCTGTTGCGAGAGCGGATTTCTTGAACATGGTTCCCTCATTTTTATTGGTTGGGTAGCGGAGACCGACATCCGGCACCTGGATTAGGTGATGCCGGGCCTGACTAACAATCAGTTTGTACCTGCGCGTTGTCCCTGAAAAGAGAAATGGCGTTCATGTATGTGAATTAAGTTCAGAAAAACAACTAATGTTTCGATGCAAAACGAAAACACCCGGCGCAGCTGAATGCGCCGGGTCGGGGCGTTTGGTAAAACGCGGCCTACCCTTATGGGCAGGAGGATTTTGCGTATGTCACAACATCCGCATGCGTTGCAAACCAGACATCCTGGCGCGTCTGGATGTGCCCGATCAGCTCCCTCAAAATCCACAGCCGGCTGCGATGTCCTATGATGTCGGGATGCATGGTCAACTGGAAAAGGCCACCTTCATCATAGGCCTCGTCAAATTCCCGCATGAATATTTTCAGAATATCGTGCGGTGCGATCTGGGGACGAAGTCCGCCCCAGCGATCCATGACCAGATAGGCGGCGTCATCGCGGATCCACTCGACAGGTAGTTCGATGACGCCTGATGGTGCGCCGTCAAGCAGCAGCTCATAGCAGTCCACGTCCGCCATCAACGAAGAGTCATAAAGCAGACCCATCTCGGCCGTTATCTTCAATGTGTTTTCGCTGAAATCCCATGACGGCGTACGAATGCCGACAGGGCGGCTGCCAGTGATCTTTTCTAAAGTATCGGCAGCGCGATACTGCAAATCTCTTTCCGTCGTTTCATCCAGCAGCGTGTTGCGTTCGTGGATCCAGCCATGCAGGCCGATTTCGTGTCCTTCGGCAATCACAGCGCGCTGTTCGTCCGGATAGTGCAGGGCGGTGATGGCTGGCACAAAAAAGGTTGCCGGGATGGCCTTTTCTGCCAGTAGCCGACGGATACGCGGTATACCTTGCCGGGGACCGAAATGACCCTGCGACAGGGCGGATATCGACTTGCCGCCATCGCGCAGTTCGAACGTATCGTGGTCGGAATCAAACGAAAGCGCGACGGCACATTTCGCATCATTTGGCCAGGTTGTCGGTTTGAGACTACGCCCGGCGCGAGCACGGTTCATCAAACCCTGAAGCCGGTCTTCAGGCCAGGTCCATGTGGGAAGTACTGTGTTTTCGGTGCTCACGAGGCCGGTCCTCCGCTGACTGAAAGGGTCTGGCCGGTAATCCAGCTGGCAAAGGGTGAGGCAAGGAAGAGGACGGCGTTTGAGATGTCGTCCGGCTGACCGATACGACGCAGTGGGATCTGGTCGAGCATGGCCTGCTGGCCGTCATCGCCATATGACGCCCATTGGCGTTCGTAGTCCGGGCTGGTGCGCAGGAAGCCGGGCGCAACCGCATTGACGTTGATACCGAAGGGGCCAAGCTCATGGGCAAGCTGCCGGGCTAGACTGATGAGGGCCGCCTTGGCACTGGCATAGGCCTGAATGCCAGTGAGGCTGACACCGAGCCCAGCACCACTCGAAATGAACACCATCTTGCCAGCGCCCTGCGCCTTCATGGCGGGAACGACGGCGCGTGCGACCAGGAACGCGCCGCGTACGTTGACGTTGTAGATGCTGTCCCAGTCCGCTGCGAGGACGGTCTCGACCGGCTGACGTTTCTGCCCCAATACGCCGCCTGCGACATGAACGAAGATGTCGAATTCACCGCCTTGTTCGGCTACCACTTCTGAAATGCTATCCTCATCTGTCACGTCCAGCCTGGCAGTGATGATTGAGCCTCCGCGTTTGGCGATCGAGCTGTTGCGCAGGGGTTCCAATTCGGCCAGATTGACATCCGTTGCCACGACTGCGGCACCATCGGCTGCAAAGGCTTCGCAGATGGCGCGTCCTATACCGCGGGCAGCACCCGTGACGAGCACGCGCTTACCTTCAAATTGAATATCCATGTCACTGATTTTCCGTGTTTGGGCTCTTGTAGCCGAGCCGGGAGCTGAGTTCGTCCGCATTGCGGATGACGGCGGCGATCATTCTGTCACGGCTTGCATCGAAGCGCGCCGTGACAGTGGCGATGTTGAGAGCAGCGATGACCTCACCCGTTGCGTCGCGAACTGGTGCGGCAACGCCGGATCCGCCCGCAACGGCCTCCTGGTCGCTGATTGCATATCCGTTTTGACGGGCTGTTTCGATAATCCTGCGGATTTGCACACGGTCGATGACGGTGTGATCCGTAATCTGCACGATGCGTTCGCGGGCTAGATAGGCTGCCGTTTTTTCCGGTTTCCAATAACCGAGCAGAACACGGCCCATCGCGGTGCAGAAGGAGGCATCTGACCCGGTCAGGTCAGAATCAAACCGCACCAGTTGGTGGCTGACGCTTTTGGCGAGAAGCTTGATGCGACCATCGCGGCGACGTGCGCCAAGAAAGACTGTTTCTCCCTCGGCATCGCGCAGGGCATCCATGATCGGCTGTGCCGTCGCGATCAACTGCGCATCACGCCCGCTTGACCAGCCGGGTCCGTTACGGAAGGCCTCGTGGATACGATAGGCCTCGGACTCGTCCCGCGTGACGTAAGCGCGGGACACCAGGGTCGCTAGCAAATTGAAGGTGCTGCTCTTGGGGTATCCCAGTTCCGAGACAATCATCTTCAGGGTCAGGGGTTTCTGTGCGCGGGCAAGAAGCTCCAGAACTTCCAGAACACGAACGGCGGACTTCACTTCAGAGTCAGTATTGTTGTTCATATATGTGAACCAAATTCTCATTGAAGAATATTGTTGCAGCCATACCATGTGTGGGAAATTTTGAAAAGGAGTAGTTTGAGACATGAGTGCACATGAGAAGGTCGCAATCGTCACTGGCGGTGCGCGCGGAATCGGCAAGGCGTGTGCCATGGATCTTGCACGAGCGGGATACACGCTGGTTCTCGTTGATCTCCTGGAAAAAGAACTTGCCGAGACAGCAGCATTGATTTCGGCGGAAGGTCGCAAGGTCCTGACATTCGTTGCCGACGTTTCGAGCCATCAGCGTGCGGGCGAGGTTGTTGCGCAGACCATCGAGGCTTTCGGCCGGATTGACTTTCTCCTCAATAATGCTGGCCGTTCGGCGCCAGTGGGTATCCTTGATATCTCCGAGGATGAGTTCGACCGGGCCATCGCGATCAACCTGAAGAGCTGCTTCAACTATATCCAGCACACTGCGCCACACATGTTGAAGCAGGGCGGGGGTCGCATCGTCTCCATGTCGTCCCTCAATGCACTATCGGGTGGTGTCACTGCGGCCGTCAGCCGTTTTGCCTATGCTGCCGCAAAGGCCGGCATTCTCGGTATGACACGTGCACTGGCCAAGGAACTTGGGCCCGTGATCGCGATCAACGCTATATGCCCGGGTGTCATTCGCACCGAGATCGACACCAACGTCACTGACCGTGCCGATGAGGTGATCAAGGGCATTGCACTCGGTCGGCTTGGCTGTGCCGATGACGTCGCGCGGCTGGTAACATTCCTCGCAACCTCCGAACCGTGCTTCATGACTGGCCAAACGCTAACAGTCGACGGTTTCCAGTTCAACGTTTGAGCCGCTGCCGGAACGATTTTAGAAGGACAGGGCAGAGATGATGGAGCTATTGCAACTGGTGAGTTTCGGTCCCGATGGATGGGGCCCAGCCTTGCTCACAGCCGCTCTCATGACTGTCGCGGTGGCGGGATGTGGCTTCCTAATCGGTGTTATCATTGGTGCCTTCATCGCCTGGGGCAAGCTGGCTGGTAATTTGCCGGTCCGCTTGTCTGCCGATGCCTACACCACTGTCCTGCGCGGCATTCCCGACCTCTTGGTGATTTACCTTTTCTACTTCGGCGGTAGCATGGCCGTGACCGGGCTCTTCAACCTCTGGGGCGAGACCGGCTTTGTCGGCGTGCCACCTTTTGCTGCCGGTGCAACGGCCATCGGTGTCGTTTCCGGTGCTTATCAGGCAGAGGTGTTCCGTGGGGCGTTCCGCGTGCTCGCAAAGGGCGAGATCGAGGCAGGCAAAGCGGCGGGCATGAGCCCTATTTTGCTGTTCCGTCGTATCATTGCACCTCAGGTTTTTCGCCATGCACTGCCAGGTATCGGCAATATCTGGCAAATGGCCCTGAAGGAATCTGCACTGATTTCCGTCACGGGTCTGGTCGAATTGCTTCGCCAGTCTCAAATCGCCGCTGGATCTACCCGCAAGCCGTTTGAGTTCTATCTCATCGCGGGGGCGATTTTCCTTGTCATCACCTGGGTGTCGCAACGGGTGTTTTCATGGCTTGAGAGACGGGCGCGCCGCCGCATGGCCGGAGGGCTTGCCTGATGGATCCGCGCTTCGTCTACGACAGCTTCGTCCAGCTTATTGCCGGTGTGCCCCTGACGCTCGAGCTAACCGTTTTTGCTTTCAGTCTGGGCTTGCTGCTGGCAGTGCTGATTTCACTGATGCAAATTTCCAGCTTCTGGATATTGCGTGCTCCGGCCAGTGTTTATGTCTTTGCCATTCGTGGCACCCCGCTGCTCGTCCAGATCTTCCTGATCTATTATGGTCTCGGCCAGTTCCGGCCGACCTTGCAAAGCTTTGGGCTCTGGCAGTTCTTCCGCGAAGCCTATTGGTGCGGCATTCTTGCGCTGGCGCTCAACAGCGCTGCCTATGGAAGCGAAGTACTGCGTGGCGGCCTGATGTCAGTCTCCAAACGCGAAATTGAGGCAGGTCGTGCTTGCGGCATGTCCGGCCTGTTACTCTACCGTCGTATCATCCTGCCACTGGCACTGCGTCAAGCGTTGCCGGCTTATGGAAACGAACTGATCCTGATGGTCAAGGCGACCTCGCTCGTCTCAATCATCACCATGATGGAAGTCACTGGCATCGCGGCGCGACTGATCTCCGAGACTTACCGTCCGGTGGAAGTGTTTATTGCTGCAGGGACAATATATCTGATCATCAATTTCCTCCTGACGCGCGCAATCTCGATTTTGGATTGGTGGTTGACACCCCATCTGCGCAGCATTCCGACAACCGGCAAAATGGAGCACGCCCAATGACTGAAGAGGCAGCCATGCAACCCGTTATCTCTCTGCGCAGCCTGCGCAAAAGCTTCGGGACGCTCGAAGTCCTCAAAGGCATCTCGCTGGATGCCCGTAAAGGCGAGGTCATCGCGATCCTTGGTTCTTCGGGTTCCGGCAAGAGTACGATGCTGCGTTGCATCAACATGCTGGAAATTCCGACAGCTGGTGAGGTCGTGGTGACAGGGGAAGCCGTCAAGCTCAAACAGCAGGGTAACGGTCTTGCCATTGCCGATGGTCGGCAGATCGATGGTATTCGTGCACGCGCCGCTATGGTCTTTCAGAGCTTCAATTTATGGTCTCACATGACCATTCTTGAGAATCTCATCGAGGCACCGGTCCACGTCCAGGGGCGCCCGCGCGCAGAATGTGTTGTTGAAGCTCGTGCCCTTCTGGAAAAGGTCGGGATTGCCGACAAAAGCGATGCCTATCCTGGTCATCTTTCCGGTGGGCAGCAGCAACGTGCTGCGATTGCCCGGGCGCTCGCCATGCATCCCCAGGTCATGTTGTTCGACGAGCCGACTTCGGCACTGGATCCCGAACGCGTGGGCGAGGTTCTGGCCGTAATGCGTGCGCTTGCCAAAGAAGGAAGGACCATGTTGCTAGTGACGCATGAAATCGCTTTCGCACGCGATGTGGCAACACGTATTGTCTTCCTCCACGAGGGCGTCATTGAGGAGGACGGTCCGACTGAAGAGGTGTTTCGTAATCCTAAATCAGAGCGGTTCCGAAAGTTCATTTCCAACACGCAGCACGCTCTCTTGGAGTAACGTGCCGAGAAGATGACGCAATCAGCTGGATCGAAAGATAAGTCAAATTTACCGGCTTGATGGCTTCTCGATGGTCCGCATCTCTTCTCAGATTTCTCCTTAACGACAAGCTTTAAAAGCTCGGGAGGACCTGATGTTTGAATTGAAATACAATCTATGATTGTTGTCGTCAGGCTAAATTTGTAGACGCTCAGTTTTCACGGAAGAGGCGTGTCGGCCTCTTTGTCTGATGCTTTCATTCCGAAAAAAATGGCATATTTTTGCCGTAATTCGACCAGATTTCTAACACAATTCGTTGTTTTTCAGATGGATATCGAAATAAGTGACGATTGATGCCGCTTCATTACTTTTGTGTGTATTTTGCAACGTCTCGGCGGGAAGCGTCCAAAAACTTGCACTAATTGAGGCGACGTGATTGCAACCGTGGGTGCGTCGCGTATTTTAACGATCAAGAAGCGGGCTTCGTCTGTTTTTATTTAACTGGTTTAGGTTTTGAGATGATTTTCTCAAATCTAACCGATAGCAATCTAATCCTTCACTGGAGGTCATTATGAACATCAAGAGCCTTCTCATCGGCTCCGCTGCAGCACTCGCAGCAGTTTCTGGCGCACATGCCGCTGACGCTATCGTCGCTGCCGAGCCAGAGCCTCTGGAATACGTACGCGTTTGCGACGCTTTTGGTGCTGGCTACTTCTACATCCCAGGCACTGAAACCTGCCTGCGCATTGGTGGCGAAGTTCGTGCGACCGTCGCATTCGGCGAGGACATTGGTGGTCTGGCTCCAGGCGGTCGTTCGTCTGACTGGAACTCCCAGGTTCGTGCTCGCGTGTTCTTCGACACGAAGACCGACTCAGAACTCGGCACCATCGGCACCTACATTCGTTTGGAGGGTGACTACCGTCCTCGCGATGGAAACGCTTCCTCGTCTCTCGAGCTTGAGCAGGCCTGGGTCAGCATCGGCGGCCTGACTGCAGGTAAAGTTCTGACCTGGTGGGATGACATCGGCATTTACGGTGAGCTTGACGCGTTTGAAGCTGCAACAAACTTCAACACTGTCAGCTACCTCTACGACGCAGGTACATTCCGCATTGGTGTTGGCATCAACGATCTGTCTGGCGAATACTCCGACCGTGCAGGTTCCGAATTTGGTCTGCAGGGTTACGCACAGGTTGATTTCGGTTCCGCAAACGCTGCACTGCGCGGTGTTTACGACAACGAAGCTGAAGAAGGCGCCATCTACGCAACGCTCGTTGCTCCGATCGGCCCAGGCACTCTGGAACTCGGCGCAGGCTGGTCTTCGGGTGACAACGTTTACGTCGACCGTTTTGACTCTGACTTCGCCGCCACTTCCTACGAGTGGACCGTTTCCGGTTCGTACGCTCTGAAGGCAACAGAGAAGCTGACAATCGCTCCTTCCCTTGCTTACTGGAGCACGCAGGACAACAACGACATCTGGGGTGTTGGTGTATTGGCTGAATACCAGCTTGCAACGGGCCTTAAGGTTGGTGCGACTGTTGACTACGTTAGCCCAGACGTTGGCGACGACAACACTTCTGGCTTCTTGCGCCTGACACGTTCGTTCTAATCTGACGAAAAGTCGATTAATGAAAGCCCGGCAGAGATGCCGGGCTTTTTCTTTGCGCATAATTTGCGTGAATGAACCTTGTTCCGCAGTTGACGCGTCGTGAATAACTCGATTTTCTCAGCGGAGTCGTCTGGAGACGGTCGATCGCCTTTTCTACGACGGCAGCCCCGACAACGCCCTGATTTCCTTGGCTAGGTGTGCTACCAGGGCACATCTTTGGTTTGCGAGGCCAGGACCTAATCGTTTGCCTCGGCTAACCGAGGTAAATCATGGTGGCGATATCGCTTATGTCCGCAGTGGCTGATGGGCTCTTCCTGCCAATGGACCTTGCGTTTCTTGCGTGTATGGTGTCGTCGCCAGGCCCGAGGCCGATCAAGCACGAAGGGTCGAGTTAGTTGTCGAACTGCTTCGGCTGTAATCGACGATGAGAGCGGTGTGACGCCCTTGTACTTGGTTCACTTGATGAACAGTTCGCCTACGATACGGTTCGAGCGGCACCAATCGATACAGCGTGCAGGTGGCTTGCAAGCTCGATCCGGTTACGGCCCGCGCGTTTGGCGATATAGAGTGCCTTGTCTGCCGCACTCAGCATAGCGTCGAAATCCATCGGGACAGAACATCCCAAGGCGATCCCGGCGCTGACCGTGGACGTGAAGGTGTCGCCTTCCACATGGATTTTGTGATCTTCGAAGGCTTTGCGAATGCTCTCTGCCACCATCTCGGCACGATTCGGCATGACGTCGGTCAGAATCAGTGCGAATTCCTCGCCACCAAGACGCGCAGCAGTGTCGCCGGGTCCACAATTAGCCGCAAGCTCAGCAGCAAAAATCTTCAACACCCGGTCGCCGGCAGCGTGCCCGAAAGTGTCGTTGATGGATTTGAAATGATCGAGGTCGAAGACCAATACTGCCGTTTCCGGCCCGATCAAACGCTGACCGTAGCGCTCGAATAGCGCACGGCGATTTAGGAGGCCGGTTAGTGGATCTGTGATGGCTTCCAGAAGGTGACGTGCGGCGAGCCGCCATTGGTGAAGGGCCAGTGAAAGGGCGCCGATGCCGGTCATGCCGGCGATGCAGACAGCGATGTTGAGATCCTCGGCCCAATTGTTTGGCGCAACTCCCAGTACGGTCTTTCCGTCGGCAACTAGAACGGCGGCGCAGACAACAAAGGATGTTGCCGCCAGGCAATAGAGGATGGAAATACCGATGAGAGGAACAAGTGCTTCCCTGCGGGCGCGCCAATATTGCGAGGCAGTCGCGAAGAGCATTGCGGCAATCGCCGTATTTTGAGCGATAAATGCGATCCCGTCATAACCGATCAGCAACGGAGGGATGGAGACAAGCATTGCTGTCAAAGCCCAGGCAATTGTCACTCGCAGCGGCAAGATGTTGCTGCGAAATTGGCAGCCCGCTCCCCAGATAATTGCGAAACCTGCATGAAGAAGTATGAACGACACAACGCCAAACGACACAGCAGGATCGTCTACATAGAAACCGTAGGTCACAATGCCGCCAACGATAAGCACCAGCCCTAGCGTACAGCTGAGTAGAAAGGTCTCGGAGCGGCGTGCGAACCAACTGCCAAGCAGGGTCACACCAAGACACGTCGTTGAGACGGCAAGCGCAATCAAAAGTGAACTGTAATCAACGATCATGCCCATAAAACCATGGCAGCCACCGCCTTTCATATCGGTAGAAGCCTATGGGGTTTCCATGACCAATCTCTTACTGGCGCTGCTAAAAACTCACCCATCGGCTCACGCTGCTGGATCATTGCATCTCGTTCGACTTATCGGTGAGCACAGATCTGTAAGGCAAAGGCGCCAGAGCCTGCGCCTCAACCGTTCCGGTTCTGTCGCAATCGATCATGCCAGCCAAATGCACCAGTTAGCAGAAAGACCTTATCTGAGGATGATGTTATATGGTTGCTTGCTTTCCGAATGGCGCCGCTGCTTCTTCTTCTGGAAATCCGTGACTTCGCGGCAAAACCAGGAGCAAAAATATTGGCCGTGGCAGAAGTTGGTGGCACCCGCATCGACCCCACGCCCGATCATCAAATCCTGGTGTCTCGCGGAGACCGAGGTTAATCGCAGTTGCTTGTCGTGCCCATGACAATTGCCAATACTGTGATACTCGATCTGGCATCGATAGATGACGGTAAATCGATAAAATCGCTGAGTGATTTTAAATCATCCAGAGCGTCATCGCGTTTGACGGTGAGCTGACGGGGCTTCGGGTCAACACCCTACAAAGCCAGCAGAAATAATCACCAATGTGCGTGTTTTGTCGATATCGTACTTCATCATTCCGCCGACCTGCCTCCTATACAGGCCTGCCGATAGTTTACTAAGCAGAGGCCGTGCGTTCGAGCACGATCATGGACTGCCCTTTATAATCTCTCGTATCGAAGGCGGTGTAGCCCAGTCGACCAGCCATTTTAAGAGACGCTGCGTTATCGGGATCGATAAGGCACACGGTTCGGTTCTGGTGTAAATTGGCATTGTACCATTTGTGCGCTGCCTCGGCCGCTTCCAATGCGAATCCACGCCCGTGCACCCGCGAAGCGAATGTCCAGCTGGCTTCACCGTACCCATCAAAGGCGTCACCAAGTCCCCGGTGGAAATCCGCGATCCCGGTTTCACCGATATATTCGCCCGAACTTCTCTCAATGACGGCGAAGATGCCATAATTCAGCAATGACCAGTGGCCCGTGTAGCGTAAAATCCGATGCCACGCATCCTCGGGTGAAAAGGGTTTTCCACCCAGGAATTTGAGTACGAGGGGATCGGAGCACATTGCCAGATAAGACTGACATTCAGCCAACACGTATGGCCGTAACAACAGCCTATCAGTTTCGATCATATGTCACTCGTCATCAAAAAGCCTATCGGGCTATTTGTCTATCAAACTCCTTACGCTTTGCAACGGAAGATTGTAATTTCTCTGCCCCATGATGCGCGCTGGCTCTCATGCTCGGGCGCATTTGCCGCGCCTCTCGGGCTTGATCAGCAGAACTTCACTGATTGAATTGGAATTACAAGGTTATACCCAAAGCGCGAATATCGACGACGCGACTTCCGGTTGGGTTCGTCTGACCCGTTCGTTCTGATCTGACGCTCAGTCGATTAGTGAAAGCCCGGCAGCAATGCCGGGCTTTTTCGTGCTGATAAGACCGCGATGGTTTCAGCCTCGGGCCAGATGCATGATCTTGACCACGCCAATCGCTATGCGCCACACATTCTCACGAAGAACAATGGAATGACTGTTGATGGCGGACATCGGATGGACGTCGTCGATGTCTATTATTCCTGACCTTCTTAAACTTGCCCTGCATCCTCATTCCCGCCCCCCATTTCTCAAACCCCGATGATTGTGCAGAGGTGCAAACTCCAATCGCATTAATTTTTTAGTGTTGAGCCGTTTTTGAGAACCCCATCGCTTTAGAATTATCATTCATCAAAATAGTCTATTAAATTAGTAGATTATTTTGAGGTTTATCATGAGTGCGATTGTAAATGTTTCAAAATCCAAGGCCTTGCTGACGGGCGCTTTACTCGCTGCCACGGTGTGGGCAGCACCCGCTGCCGCGCTTACCGTGACAGACGAGGCGGGTCGCACGGTTGAACTCAAAAAACCTGCCGAACGTGCCATCGTCATTGGCAGCTACAATGTCGATATCGTCGCTGCGATCGGATCTCGAGACAAAATCGTGGGCGTAACCGGTCGCGATGTCCAACAGTACAAGTTGGCCGGTGGTAAATGGGACAATTCCTATAATATTGGCGAGACGGGCGAGGTCAATTATGAGGCGATCGTCAATGCCGATCCGGATGTTGTCATTTCCTATGCCAATGGCGGTTGGGAAGAGATTGAGCGGCAGTTGAGGGCCTTCGGGATCCCTGTTGTTGTTGCCAGCGGCTGGCGCAATGATCGCTTCAACGAAAATGTCGAATTGTTCGGCTCGATCTTCGGTCGCGAAGACGGAGCGAAAAAGGTTCTGGATTTCCGCAGCGACATCTACGCCGAGATTGCAAAACGCACAGCCGGTCTGACGCCAAAATCTGTCTATTACGAAAACGAAATCGCCTACCAGACTCCGACCAAGGGGTCTGGTTTCTATGAGGCAATCGTCAAGGGTGGCGGACGCAGCCTCTTTGAAGATGTCGTTTTTGGTGAGGCAGGCCACACGCAGGGGACTGTCTGGAAAACGCCGATTGATGCGGCTGAAATTCTCACAAGAGAACCCGATCTCGTCATTCGCGAATTTGGCAACAACTATACGGGCTCTACCAAAGATGTCTTTGACGGAGAGTGGAAGGAACTTCAGTCTCGGCCAGGCTGGGTCAATCTCGAAGCGGCCAAGAACAATAATATCTATATCGTCAACGCCTATCATCTGGGCCAGCAGGCGAAGACCCTGACTTCCCTTTATGTGGCCGATTGGCTTTATCCCGAAGCGTTCAAAGATTATCGCCCCGAGGACATTGCCCGTCGCTGGGATGAAGAGTTTCTTGGCGTGCCGTACAAGGGTGACAACGGCGTTTACTTCATCAAGGCCGGGACGGCCGGACAATGAACATGGCTTTTGCAGGCCGGAAAGATGTGGTGCTGTCGCGTGACAGCATCCACCGCCACAAGCGAACAGCATTCTGGATTTTCGTTTCCATAGCGTTTCTGATCGCCTTGGCTGTTTATGCGACCTTATCGGGGACATCGAGCTATTCGCTCAGCGAACTTTATCGACTTGCTTACGCAAAGCTGTTGGGCGTCGAGCTGACCCGCGAAGATGAGCGGCTTGCCAATGTGCTTTTGCAGCTCAGGCTGCCGCGTGTTCTCCTGGCGATCTTTGCCGGAGCGATACTGTCATTGTCCGGCGCCGCCATGCAGGGGCTGCTGCGCAATCCCCTGGTCAGCCCGTATACGTTGGGTCTTTCGCCAGCCGCGGCCTTTGGTGCGGCGCTTGCTATTCTTGTGGCGCAAACCAATGGAACAAGCGTCGGCATCACCATCAGCCTCAGCGCCATCGCGTTTTCATTGGCTTGCTCACTGATAGTGCTCGGTCTTGCTTCGGCAAAATCAATGAACATCACAGTCCTGATCCTGCTAGGCACTGCATTGACCGCGATTTTCAGTGCGCTGACATCCGGTCTGCAATACATCGCCAATGATGAGGCGCTTGCGGCAATCACACGCTGGACCTTTGGTTCGGTCAATGAAGCACGCTGGACCCATGTCGTAGTGCTGGCGGCGACAATCCTTGTTATAACGCCATATTTTCAGTTGAAGGCGGGGCAGGTTAACAGCCTGGCCTTTGCTGGTGATGACACCGCAAAAAGCCTTGGCGTAAACGTCAATCTTTTGCGTATCTCGCTGATTTTCCTGGCCGTCAGCGGATCGAGCCTTGTTGTCAGCTTCATCGGCGTGGTGGGTTTTGTCGGGCTAGTGGCACCGCATATCGCCCGCCTGATCGTCGGATCGGACCACCGTTTCCTGTTTCCGTTTTCGATGGTCACAGGCGGCGGTTTGCTGCTTCTTGCAGATACGGTCGGGCGGATGATCCTGCCCCCTCGCGTCATCCCTGTGGGGATTGTCGTGGCACTCGTCGGGGCGCCGCTGTTCATCTACCTCATCTTACGGAAAAGGAATACGCTATGAGCCTTGAGATCGAGAATCTGAATCTGCACTACCGGCGCAGGCAGGTCTTGCATGGCATTTCGTTTTCGCTCGAACCGGGTGACTTTTGTGCACTGCTGGGGCCGAATGGATCCGGAAAATCGACCTTGACGAAAGCCGTGCTCGGGCTTGCTCCCATATCCAACGGTTCTGTCAAACTTGCCGGAGAAGATCTGCTGGGACTATCGCGTCGTGATCGCGCCAAACGTATCGCCTATGTGCCACAATCCTCACCCGTGCCATTTGATCTGAGGGTGTATGATGCGGTGATGCTTGGCCGCAGCCCTTACGTAGGCATCCGCTTTAGTGAGGAGGACCATGCGAAGGCTTGCGCCGCCATCGACAAACTCGGCCTTGCCGCACTGGCTGATCGCTATGTGAACGAGCTATCTGGCGGCCAGCAGCAACGGGTGATGATCGCACGCGCATTGGCGCAGGGAACACGCGTTATGCTGCTTGATGAGCCGACCAGCGCGTTGGATCTCCGCTATCAAGTTGAGACCATGCGGCTTGTCAGAGATTTTACCCGCAGCGGCGGCATAGCGCTTATGGCTGTCCACGATCTCAATCATGCCGCCCGCTACTGTAACCGGGCAGTGATTATTGCCGAAGGGCGGCTGGTTAGTGACGGCTCGCCGCAAGCCGTTTTCAACGCTGATATTCTCAGCCAGGTTTTTGATCTGCAAGTCGATGTCAGCACGCAGGATGGCATCACGACTGTGCGGCCAGTTGAAGATGAGGACGTATTGGAGACGTCGTCGTTCCGGCATACCGAGCGCCAGTTCCATCAACTTTCCGCCTAACGGGAATTATTATGACGCAGCAACTTGAACTCAATGCCTGGATCAATTCGTCCGGCTCGGCAAATGATTCCTGGCGACGCCCGGATCTGCCGCTCGATCGTATCTTCAGCCTGGATTATTATGTCGATAACGCGCGGATTGCCCATAGAGGGGTGTTTAGCAACATCTTCATGTCGGACAGGCCGCAGTTGTTAATCAATGAAAATACCCGCCCTGAACAGACATTTGACCCCTTCGTCATTTTCGCTGCGGTGCTGTCGCAGGTCCCGGATATCGGGGCTATCGTCACAGCGTCGACGACCTATGGCGATCCCTACACGATGGCTCGGCAGCTGCAGAGCCTCAATCTTCTGACAAACGGTCGTATCGGCTGGAATATCGTCACAAGCTGGCATCCTGAAATTGCCGCCAATTTTTCAGCCGATGGGTTGCCGGGTCGCGCGGCCCGTTACGCCAAAGCGGAGGAGTTTGTGGACGTCGTGCATAAGCTCTGGGACAGTTGGCAATTCCCATGGAATGGAACAGCAGGAGATCAAAGCCCGTTCTACGGCGATGTAAAGCCTATCAACCACCAAGGCCAGTATTTCAATGTTGCCGGACCGCTCAATCTTCCAAGCCCGTCCTGGGGTCGGCCCAAGATCGTGCAGGCGGGTGGCTCGCGCGACGGCGTTGCTCTTGCTGCGCGCTACGCCGATTATGTTTATGCGCCCAGTGGTTCGCTCGAAGGATCTCGCGCTTTCCGTACCGAGTTGCGAGACGCGGCGCTTGCCCTGGGACGACCGAACAATACCTTGCCTAAGTTGATGCCGGCGATATCGCCGATCATTCGATCGACGGAGGAAGAGGTCGCTGCCTTTAAACGCGAAAGGCTTGCCGCAGCACCGGTCACCGACAAGGATATAGAACAGTTGGCGGGTGTACTTGGTGTCGATTTGACGCGAACAACTGCTGAGAAGGTTCTGTCAGTATCAGACTTCCAGGATGTGTCGCAAAGCGTCATCCCCATCGGTGTGGTGCGGGCAAGACGGACCGTCGCCCTTGATAATGGGCTGTCCTTGCGCGGACTGGCGGAGGTTGAAAAACTGCCCGGTTTGATCGCCACACCCGATGGCATTGCAGACTATCTGATTTCCTGGTGGCAGGCCGGTGCCGCCGATGGGTTCACCATCTCGCCTCGTTATCTGCCAGATGATCTCGTGTTGTTCGTTGATGAAGTGGTGCCGATTTTGCAACGGCGCGGTGTCTATCCGCGCACCTACGGCGGCCGCAGGAAAGATGCTGCCTGATTTCCCAATGAGGAAACGCAAGGGGGCGATAGTATCGACTTCGGAAGAGATAGTCAGGCTGCCTTTGTCCTTTTCGGACAAAGGCTTTGCGCTAACCTGACCGCACAAATGGTTTTGATGCCGGCGAGCGTTCGTTTGGCGACTTCGCTGATAAGAGGCTGCGGGCGGGTCAACATGTCTGGCTTCACGTAATCATCCGCTTCTCAAGTCAGGGCGGTTGGATCTGGTGCGGATTGTCTGTCAGCGGAGACGCTGCGGGGTGGCGTCTGCCGGGATCAGTGGGATGTAACTTTCGCCGCCCAACTGCTCCTGGTGTTCGCGTTTTGCGACGGCAATCAGTTCCGGGTCGGTCAATGCGCGAACAGCGGATGCAGCCAACACCTTGCCAGCCTGCAGCATGCCCTTATGGGCATAACCCGAGGTTCCCTGCGTCACCATCTGCCATGTGTGTGGAGGTGTGCCATAGGCTTCGGTCGCCACATAGACCTGGCCTGTTGGAACAAGCCAGCTGACGTCGCCGACATCGGTCGAACCATGCAGGAATGTTGGCACATCCTCAAATGCGTTCAGGTCCTCTGACAGGATCTTGCCGCGTTTGGCAATTCGGGCCTGAACTTCACTCGAAAACGTTTTCTGGATGCTACCGGCAAAATCCTTTTCGCTGTTTGAAAAACCGGCAACACCGAACTTTTCGAACTCCTGATGCATCATCCGTGCCAGCGTGACATTCGGCACAAGATCAGCCGATGCCGCATCAAAGGTAATTTCCAGTTGAGTGCCGGTCATCAGCGCTGCACCGCGTGCCACGTCCTCGACCCGTTCGGTAATGTCACGGACCTGATCCATGCGCGGGGCACGCACCTTGTAAAGTACCTGTGCCTGCGACTGCACTACATTCGGCGCGCGCCCACCGGTATCGGTGATCGCGTAGTGAATGCGGCCATCCTGAAGGATGTGTTCGCGCAGATAGTTACAGCCGACATTGGTCAGTTCGACTGCGTCCAGCGCCGAGCGTCCCAGATGGGGTTCAAAACCTGCGTGAGCGCTTGTTCCACGAAACGTGAAATACAGCTGATTGGTCGCCAGCATGCGGGCATTATAGGCGAGATTTTCATCCCACGGATGCCAGGTGAATGCCACATCAACATCCGAAAACAGGCCTTCGCGCGCCATGTAGGCCTTGCCGCCGCCGCCTTCTTCTGCGGGGCAGCCATAATAACGGATCGTGCCTTTCAGCCCTAGTTCGTCCTTGCAGGCCTTGAGCGCCAGAATGGCAGCAAGCGCGCCGGTGCCGAGAAGGTTGTGGCCGCAACCATGACCGTTACCGCCTGCAACGATTGGATCGTGGCTGGTGACACCGCTCTTCTGGCTGAGGCCGGTCAAAGCATCGAATTCACCGAGGATTGCGACGACTGGGTGGCCTTCGCCGTAGCTGGCGACGAAGGCGGTTTCGATGTTGCCGGCATTACGCGTCACATCAAAGCCAGCCTTTTCCAGCTCATCGGCGAGAAGGGCTGCGGAGCGCGTTTCTTCATAACGGATTTCAGCAAAGGACCAGATCGCATCGGATACGGATTTGAGATTGTCGGATTGGGACGTGACGGTCCGTTCGATAATGTCGAGGTAAGTCATTTTATTCCTTCAGGCGGTCTGTTCGACAGGCTTTTTGCCGTGCACGGCGGGAAAGGTGGTGGCGATGATGCAGACCAGAACCGCACAGGCGACAATCACCGAGAACGCGATGCCGTAATTTTGATTGGTGGCCGAAAGGACAGCTCCGATCAGCATCGGGGATGCAAAGGAACCAAGCTGGGCGAGCGAGTTGATCAGGCCAGTCGCCGTTCCGACGGTGTTCTGTGGGAAGTGCTTCATAATGCTGACGAAGACGCTGATCGAGATCGCATTGAGGAAGACGTTGGAAACCGAGAGATAGGCAAAGGCGAGCGGAATGGATTCTTCATTGGCCATCAGGTAGATGAAGATCGCAGACACGGCAGAGCCGATGCAGATGAGATACTTTTCCTTTTGGTGGAAGTAGCGGTCGAGCAGCCAGCCGCAAGTCAGGAAGGAAATAAACCCGAGTGCTGGTGGGATCATCGAATAGGCGCCCATCTGCACCATGCTCATACCTTTCACCTTCACCCAGTAGGACGGCAGCCAGGACTGCAGACCCCAGAAGACGATGTTGGTGAAGAAATAGACGAGCGTGATTTTCCAGGTCAGCGAGTTTTTCAGCAACGCACCAATGCGTTTCTTTTCGGAAACCTTTTCAACCTTTGCCTTGGCAACGGACTGGTCATCTACTGGCTTCATGACGAAGAAAAGCGCGATTGACATGCAGATGCCGACGCCGCCCAGTACATAAAACATCATCTGCCAGCTATGGGCGGCAATCAGTGCTGTAATGACGATGGAGCCGACGGCAAAACCAACCGATGCGCCGGACTGCAGCACCGACTTGGCGCGCGCCATCTGCGACTTTTCAAAATGTTCCGTGATGGCAACCGATCCGCCTGCCGGAAACACCGCTTCACCTGCTCCAGTAACGGCACGCGCAGCGGCAAGACCCACTGCGTTACTCACCGCGCCGGAGACTGCCGTTCCAAGCGACCAGACGGCGACAGCGGAACTGAGAACACGCCGCGCTCCGAAACGGTCCACCAGATAACCGCCGATCAGCTGGGTCATCGAATATGCAAGAAAAAACGCGCTGATGATCATGCCCTGATGATCTGAGCTAAGGCCGAACTCCTCACTGATCGGGATGATGGCGATGTTGATTGCGGTCTTGTCGATAAAACCGACAACCCAGCACAGGAACAACATTCCTATGATCACATGGCGACGTTGTATATTCGAAAACATGTCTAGAATTCCCCTTGCTTTGGCTTTTGTTCTTTGTGGCACCCCCTCAAAATAAAGCTATGTTGAAACATACATGAGAATGATTATTGTTATGTGTGTTCAGCCATAAAGGTTTCTATGAAAATCGATTTGCACTCTCATTCTCGGCTGCGCGAATTGGCGAGATCCGGGATGATCCGTTTTCAGGATTTTGATGTCGACATTGAAAACGCACCGCTGTCTTTGAACCACTCCATCACGCGTGCAGGTGGCAGTTTATTGCTCGTTGTTGACCATTCGCATTTTACTGCAAAGCAAACGCGGTTTGAAATTTTCGGCAGCAAGAGTGAGATGATTGTCGCCGAAATCCTGCAAATCGTCAGGGATGAAATCATTTCTGTTCAAAGCAAGACGGTCAGCATGCTGGCATCGGTCAACGCTGCTGTCATCAACTCGCTGGACGACAATGAAATTGTCGATAACGTCTTGCGCGAAGTGATGCACGTCTTGCCTCATTCGGATGCCGGGGTATTTCGCTTGTTTGATGAAGACAGCGGTTATCTTATCCCCGTTTCGTATGACGGACTTCCTGATGATTACAAAGACTATCGCCTGCAACCAAACGAATCCGTTTCCGGTGAAGTGTTCACCACCGGCCGGCCTTCGATCCATAACGGTCGTCAAAACATTATTGATGCCCACCGGGTCATGCGCCCTGAAAATCAATCCTTCATGGAACGCTCGCAAATTTCCAATGCGCTACTGTGTGTGCCCGTCATGGCCGAAGGTAAGCGCCTTGGTACTCTGACGACGCTGTGTTTTTCACGCGACGGTGCTTTTTCGGTGTTCGACCGGCAGGTTCTTGAATCCCTAGCGGCGCAGGTTGCGATCGCTTACCAGAGGTCGCTTGTCTACCAGAACGCGCTTGCGACATCTGACCGGCTGGAAGCGATGCGGAGCGATCTTGCCCGCAAGAATGCAGAGCTTGATCGTGCGGTTCAGTTACACGACACATTGCTGCGTATATTCTCGACCAGCGGCGGGCTGGCTGAACAACTTGCCATGGTCGCCAAGCTGTTCAATGTCGAGTTTCGGTTCGAAAACGTTCTTGGTATGGACTATCACTCCGGGCAGTGGAGCAGCGAGCGCGAAACACTGCAGCAAGTCGTTGAGGTGGCTGAGGCGCCGGTTGGATACTTCCATTTCGATGTGTCTGGTGACACCAGTTTTCACCGCGCTTTGTTTGGTACGTTGGCCGCCTTTGTCGCGCTGGATTTCGTTCGAGACATGTCCCGCGTCAATGTGCTCAACGCCAGCAAAAAAGCCTATTTCGAGGATCTGGCTGAGGGCATAGAGGGCGACGTTCTCAGATCGCAATTTGGCTTCAGACCGGATCGTTTCAGCCAAATCCTAGTTGCGACGCCTCCCGGTGAGCGGGCGCTCGTCGGAGCGCAACTGGCCTTGCACAAACATGAGGTCGAACTCCAGAACGCAACTAAGTTGACCAATGCTCTTGTGTTTCATGAGCGCGAGCAGATCGTCATGCTTTTTTCGGCCTCGACCATGGCGGCGCTTGAGAGAAACCTTGCGGTATTGATGGATGCAACAAGTGCGGTGTCGGTATGCATTGGGGCGAGCGATATTTACGAACAGCCGGGTTATCACAGGTCTGCGCAGGCCCAAGCCATAAAGGCGGCTGAGTGCCTTTTGCGACGGGGCCGTCCAGGTATACTAACCAATAGGGACATGGGCATCGAGCTGCTATTAGGTGGGCGTGACCGGCAAGAAGTATTGCGCTTTACCCGCCAGGTCCTGGATCCACTTCTCAATGACCAAAAACATCGCGTCCTTTACCAGACCTTGTTTCGCTACGTGCAGGAGGGAAAGTCGGCGGGCCGCACAGCTGATGCGTTACAAATTCACACCAATACGCTTTATCAGCGACTGACCCGTATCGAGACCCTGACGGGGCGCAACATTGCTGATGCTGCGGATTTTACCTTGCTGAGCGTCGCCTGCCAGCTTCATGTTGCCTACGCAGATTGAGTTGATTGTATCTCTGACGAGCAAATTCTGTCAGTGGGACGCAAACGAATGGCGATACTGGCAAGCACCACACAAAGCCCAGACATCAGCCACCATGCGGGTGTCAGGTCAGAGAGGTTTTGTCGCAATATGCCGGCGACAAAGGGGAGTGTAGCGGCCAGTACATATCCTCCCCCTTGGACAAAGCCTAGGATTACACCAGCTTCACTACCCTCACCGTGGTCCAGCGAGACGATTAGCGACAAAGGAAACAGTGCGCCGATCCCCAGTCCCGCAAAAATTGCAGCTGGCCAGGCCAATGCAAGAGGCGCAAGGCAAAGCATAAGCATTCCGACAAGCAGAGATGCCAATGCGGTTAGCAATGCCGGTCTGCGATCATGGCTGCGATCCACACACAAAGAGACGGCAATTCCCGCGACGACTTCAGCGGCTGTGAGGGCGCCGAGAATGTTTCCTGCTGCCTGAGGCGACCAGCCCAGCTGGGTGAAAAATGGTGGTAGCCAAGCCAGAACAAGGGTGTAGGCCCCGGTTCCCAATCCAAAAAAAGCAAGCAGTGCCCAGGCCCGTGGCGACCTGTGAATGTTCAAAGCTGACGAGGTTGCTATGACCTGCGGGCTGTCTCGCGTTATCAGCCAGCTGGCAATTGCCAAAAGGGCAGGGAGTGCCCATGCGCCAAGTGCTGACGGCCAACCCCAAATATTTGCAAGCCACGGCGATATCATGCTGGCGAGCAGCGCACCGCCCATAATGGCGGTTGAATATAACCCCATGAGTTGAGCGGTCTGAGAACCAGCGCGTCTCCTGACAACGGTCGGCATCAGTGCTTGCACGATTGCGATGCCAATGCCGCCTAACGTTGCCGTGAGCAGCAATTTTGTCGACGTCGGCCCGCTGATCCGAGCGAGAGCGCCTAAGAAAATGAGTGCCAGCCCAAGAAGGATTCCTCTGTCTTCGCCGATAGTCCGTCGAAGCCATGATGTTCCAAGAAGGCAAACGCCCATCATGACGACAGGCAGTGTTGTCAGAAGGCTTGCGGCGCTGTCGTTAAGGCCGGTATCTCGTTGTATGCCATCGAGTAACGGGCCGATGGATGCAAGAATGGGGCGGAGGTTAAGGCCAACGAGTATGACGCTTGTAAAAAACAGGAGAGAAGAAGGACACTTGTTCATTTTTCTGCCAGAACTATTGCCGGGAAGGCTCGAGGATTATATCTCTATGTAGAGCTATATGTTTCGATGTAGAGACAATATATCTTGACGTCAAGATAGGTGGGGTATGGATAGAGCGATGTTTGCGGCCACACAGTGGGCCCATGAAATGCCGACGATAAAGACTGGTCCCATGGTCCTGCTTGGTCGGTTGAACGAGGCTGCGTTGGTCATTGGTCGCGACCGGCTTGGTCCGGTCTTTACAAGCTTTGGACTGCAACCCGGCGAATTCGATGTGTTGGCGACGCTTAGACGCAGTGGTGTTCCCTACGCGCTGACGCCGACGGAACTTTACGAAGTGGCGATGATCTCCTCCGGCAGCATGACGAACCGAATTGATCGGTTGGAGAAAGCCGGGCTGATCGAGCGTCGCCCAAACCCATCCGATAAGCGCGGTACGCTCGTTGCGCTCACCGCAGACGGGTTAGCGTTGATTGAGAAAGCAGTCGTTGCCCATGTTGCAAACCAACACCTGATTGTGGAGGGTTTGAGCAAGGATGAGCAGGAAACCCTGTCTGCGTTGTTGGAAAAGCTGCTGTCTTCGCAGCGATGAGATTGTTCATGTGACGCGATCGCACGTTTGATGGCATGCGCCATGACCTTCAAAATGATCAATGCGGAGAACCTGCTTATCTCGTAACGCCTCAAAAGAAAGGCCGCCCTGAGGCGGCCTTTTTTTTAAAAACGTGTTCAAAGATTATGGCGTGACGTCGAAGCCGAACCACTTTTCAGACAGGCGCTTCACAGTGCCGTCTGCTTTCGCAGCGTCGATCGCCTCATTAAACATCTTCTGCAGCTCAGGTTCGCCCTTGCGCAGACCAACGGCAACACCACGCCCAAGAATGCCACCCTTGAAGAATGGACCGGTCATAACGATGTCTTCGTTGCCTGGCTTTTTGACGGTGTCGCTCAGATAGGCAAGCGATGCGACAACGAGATCAACGCGACCGGACTTCAGGTCGAGATCGTGCTGGTCGGTGGTCTTGTACTCGCGGATATCAGTGGAATCCTTGAAATATTTTTCGAGAAGCGTCAGGCCCAGCGACGCAGTCTGCACGCCGATCGTCCGTCCCTTGATTTCCGCAACAACGTCGTCAATCGCCTTCTGGGCCGCAGCTTCGTCCTTGGCAAGATAAAGCGTTTCACCCGTGTGTGGCAGCTTGGCGAACGGGCTGTCCTTCAGCGTCGCAAAAGTCTGTGGTGTCAGGCCGTAAGATACCGAGAAATCGATGGTTTCTTCACGCTTTGCGGTCGCTGTGAGGCCTGCCATAATCGCGTCGAACTTGCCAGCGTTGAGTGCCGGAATGATGCCGTCGAACGGCTGCGCAATCATGGTGCATTCCACCTTCATGCGTGCGCAAAGGTCTTTGCTCAACTCAATTTCATAACCATCCAGCGTGCCATCAGGCTTGGTGAAGTTGTAGGGCCGGAAGGCGCCTTCGGTCGCGATGGTGATCTTGGTCCATGTCTTTTCTTCAGCGTGTGCCGAAGCGGCGGTCACAACGATGGCTGAAACGAACAGGGCTTTCAAAAATCCCTTGGTCTTCATTTTACTTCCCTTACTGCAGTTAAATGCCAAACCGCGTTTGGCATGAATGAATGCCGTTTAAAATATTCAGCCCGCATTTTCGTGGCTGATGAATTTACGAAACCGCTCCGATCTGGAGTTGGTGAACACGTCTTCCGGCGCGCCGTCTTCTTCCACCACGCCCTGATGAACAAAGATGACACGGTTCGATACGTCGCGGGCAAAACCCATTTCATGGGTGACGACCAGCATGGTCCGTCCTTCTTCGGCTAGCCCACGCATGACACGCAAAACTTCGCCGACCAGTTCCGGGTCGAGTGCGGATGTAGGTTCGTCGAACAGCATGACTTTGGGTTTCATTGCCAATGCACGGGCAATCGCGGCGCGCTGCTGCTGTCCACCGGACAGGTGAGCCGGATAAAAGTCACGCTTGTCCGCGATACCGACCTTGGCCAACAAGGCTTCCGCCTCATCGACACATTCGGCACGGGGGCGGCCCTGAACATAGATCGGAGCTTCGATAATGTTCTCGAGGATGGTCTTGTGTGACCAAAGATTGAAGCTTTGGAAAACCATGCCCAGCTCAGAGCGGATGCGTGAAACCTGCTGTTTGTCGGCAGGAAAAGCCTCACCCTTCGAATTTTTGGCCATGCGAATGGTCTCGCCGGAAACAGTCACCGTGCCGGAGGTCGGGATTTCCAGCAGATTGATACAGCGCAACAACGTGGACTTTCCCGAGCCCGACGAGCCAAGAATTGAAATGACTTCGCCTTCTCGCGCTTCAAGCGAAATGCCTTTCAGCACTTCATTCGGGCCGAAGCTTTTTCGCAGGTTCTCAACGTTCAGCGCCACCGGGGCATTGGCAGAGATAACTTTACTCAAAGTGATTTTCCTTCGGTGAGGATGCTGACCGTTGGCTGGCGCAGATAGGGTGTAAGCCTGTATTCCGCGATCAGAAGCAGGCGGGTCAGAACGAAATTGATGGCCAGATAGATTGCACCGGCAATGACGAATACCTCAATGACGCGGTAGCTTTCCGAGATGAGTTTCGCCGCAATACCGGTGACTTCCATCAATGTAATGATCGAGGCAAGCGATGTTGCCTTGACCATGGAAATCATCTCATTGCCGTAACCGGGCAGGGCCTGCCGGATGGCAAGTGGCATCACGATGCGTCGGAAGCAGGTGAAACGCGACATGCCGCAGGCCCTGGCTGCTTCAACCTGGCCGTGAGGCACGGACAGAAGACCGCCACGGATGATTTCACCGGCATAAGCGGCATTGTTCAAGGTCAGCGCTATGATCGCACACCAGTAGGGTTCGCGCAGAATGGGCCACAGGAAGGAGTAACGGATCGCCGGAAACTGGCTAAGCCCATAATAGATGATGAATATCTGCACCAGAAGTGGTGTGCCGCGGAACAGGAAGATGTAGAGGCGTGCAATCCAGTCAAGCACAGTGACGCCGGACAGGCGCATCAGCGCCAGTAACAGGGCAAGCACTGCGCCGCAGATAATGGCGCTGACTGCCAGTTGCAGAGTAAGGGGCACGCCACCCATCATTGCCATCAAGGCTTCGGTGTAAAATTCCAGGTTCATTTTGCCCTCCTGACACCACGTGAGAAGTGTCGCTCGGCGGCCTGCAGCATCGTGCCTGAAACCGAGGAGATCAGCAGATAGAGCGCGCCTGCGATCAGGAAGAAGTTGAACGGCAACCCCGTAGACCCGGCACCGATCTGCGCCTGACGCAGAATATCAACAACACCAACGACAGAAATGAGCGCGGATTCCTTCAGTGCGACTTGCCAGACATTGCCAAGACCGGGCAAAGCGTGGCGAAGCGCCAGCGGCGCGATGATGCGGCGAAACTTCAGTGCCTGTCCCATGCCGCAGGCAGAGGCTGCTTCCAGCTCTCCCTTCGACACGGCACGGAATGCACCGCGAAACACTTCGGTATGATGGGCGCCACAGGAAATGCCGATGGCCAGCACCCCGGCAAGGAAAGCCGGAAAACCGAGAAAACCTTGCGCCCCGAAAAACTTGCCGATGGCGGTCACGGCCGCGCTGCCGCCGAAATAAAACAGATAGATAACCAGCAGGTCGGGAATGCCACGAATGATCGTCGTGTAACCATCAGCGATTGTCCGCAATGTACGCCCGCCGGAAATCTTTGCCCAGGCGGCAAAGACGCCAATGGCTGCACCAAGCGCAAAGCCCATCGCCGCCAGCGATACCGTCACAAGGACAGCCATGGTTAAAACATAACCCCAGCCGTCAGGACCGAAGCTGAGAATGTCGAAAAAGGCCTTCATGGTGTATCAGGCCATAATTTGAGGGGGCAATTGAACGTCATTTCACTTTCCGTCAACTCCAGGAGCTGTCTTTCATTTCGTTTCGACGGGCAGAGCCGGCTGCACGCTGTCAGGGATCGGATTTACGAACGTAACGCCGTCCAGCTTACGCGCGTGGTCTCGCTTGGCTTCTGCAATCCGATCGGGATTTCGAAACAGTTCGACCGCCGTGTTGCCCATGACTTTGGCAGCATGAGCCATTCCTTTATGAGCAGCAGGCAATTTTCCCTGCGCCACCATCTGCCACGAATGAAGCGGCGTGCCAATAGCGCAGGTCGCACCACGCATCTGCACGGTGGGGACAACCCAGCTTACCGTGCCAACGTCGGTCGACCCGACAAGGGAATTATCGCCGTGGTAGGGCTGATAAATAGCATCGCATAACGCGAGATCGGTCTTTGGCTCGACACCAAAACGGCGGAAGGCGTCAGCGATATCTTCCTTGGTCAGCGTTGCTTGAAAGCGCCGCGCTGTTTCCTGATCTTTTTCATCGAAGACAGGCGGCCCGAGCCGCTCAAACTCGCGCTGCATGAGGAGTTCGAGCGGGACATTTCCGATCAGATTCGCGTCACCACTGACGATTTCACTTCGTACTGTGGTTTCGGTCATCAGGGCTGCATCTTCCGCAATCTTTTTGACGCGTTCGAGCAGGGATTGCATGTCCGGAAGGCTACGGGCGCGTATCAGTTAACGAACAACGGCCTTTGCCTGCACGACATTGGGGGCAAACCCGCCAGTATCCATCACGGCGTAATGAATACGTGCAGAGGATTGCATGTGCTCACGCATGTAATTTTCGCCGACATTCATCAGTTCGACTGCATCCAGTGCACTTCGGCCTAGGTGAGGTGAGGGGCGGAAGCGGCATGGGCGGCACGGCCGGTGAAATGGAACGTTATCTCATTGCAGGCGAGTGAAACTGGATCATTGACGCCGGAAAACGGTGCCGGGTGCCAGCAAAAAGCAATGTCCACATCGTCGAACAGGCCTTCACGGACCATGAAACCTTTGCCTGAACCACCTTCTTCGGCCGGACATCCATAATATTTGTTGTAAGGCGAAAAATCGATCTTAACTCGTGAGAGTCGAATTGGCGTCTGCTGAGCAGGATCGCACTCAATTTATCAGAGTGATGGCTTAACGGGCAGCTCAATTTGTCAGATAAGTTTCTGCGCTTTTGGCCCAGTGAGAGCATCGATGACATTATCAAAATGGGTTATCAGATAGAAAGTTACGTTATAACAATACATAATGCTTGACGCACGTAATGTCATAACATATTCGAGTTGCGCTGACCCAACGCACCTAGTTCAGCGAATCCGGGTGCCGCGGACAACAAGACTATTCTCATGTCCTTACTGCAAGATGGTAATGCTCCACCAGCTGTTCAAAAGATCGCAACCGTCTGGTCCGTCTCAAGTCGATGGCCACAGCAACGAAGTTTCCGTGCCGGTATTGCTCCTGACGGGGTTTCTTGGTTCTGGAAAGACCACTTTGCTTAATGAGATTCTGACCGATCCACGCATGGCGGGCACGGCTGTTATCGTCAATGAATTTGGTAGTGTGCCTATTGATCACGGTTTGGTGCGTGTCGGATCGGAACGGTATTTTCAAACAACAACCGGATGCATTTGTTGTACCGCGACCAGCGATATTCGCGTGTCCTTATATGAATTGCACGATGCTATGCAAAAGCGGAAAATACCGGCTATCGATCGTGTCATCATAGAAACCACCGGACTGGCCGATCCTGCTCCCATCATAAACAGCATCATACCCGGAGGTGCGCCTGCCACCGCTCTGAGAGATCATGTGGTTGCCAGGCAATTCCGACTTTCTGGAGTTGTGACCACTTTCGATGTTTTGAACGGCCGCATGACACTTCAAAGCGTCATCGAAGGTTGGAAGCAGCTGGCTTTTGCTGATCATATTGTTTTGACAAAAACAGATCTGGCCGATGAGAGGAAGGATTGGGTGCGTGAGCTCAAGTTGCTCAACCCGGCAGCACATTTTCACGATAAAAATGATGCCGATTTCAAGATTGCGGATCTCTTGGACGGTGATGCTTATTCCATTTCAGGCAAGGCCGAGGATGTGGGCGGCTGGTTGGCAATGGAAGCGCTGACCGAACATGCAGACCATACACACGACATTCACCGGCATGGTGACAAGATAGAAGCTGTGGTGTTGACGCATGATGTGCCCCTGTCTCAGCAGGCTTTGCAAACTTTTCTCCATGTTATCACGACGAATACCCGGTCCGGCCTGTTGAGATTAAAAGGCATATTCGCCCTTGCGGACAATCTGGAAAAGCCGGCCATTGCTCACGCGGTGCAACACCGACTCTATCCGATTGAACGGCTGAGTGCGTGGCCCGATCACGACCGTTCCAGTCGTGTCGTACTGATCGGGCTGGATATGCCGCTTGGTCCAATTCGCGACCTGTTTCGCGCCGTGGCAGCAAGTCCTTCGCGAAAACGAGGTGCAAGGACATGAGAGCAGCATTCCAAAACCCGTTGGCGCGTGGCACCTCAGATATCATCGCAAAGGCGCGGTCCATCAAACAATGGGCCCGGCAGGTGTTGGCAATTCCGGATGTTGGGGTTGTTTCTGTCAATGAAATCTCATGTGCTCTGCCGGATTGCCCGCCAAAGGAAACCGTCATTCTCGTGATGAGCAATGGCGACACGATCCAGGTCTCCATTCACAAAGCCATGGCGGACGTCTTGGAACACGATGTCGCTGATGCTTTTCGAGCGCTTCAGCATTCGTGAGGTGTGGAATGAAACTTCGACATTGGCCGCTGCGATAGGCGGTGGCTGAAACCCCGATATTCCCCGGTTTCAACAACCGTAAAACGTAATGATATATCATTAAAAAGGAGAGAAACGTGAGACACTTACTTTTGGGCGTATCCGCCCTTGCGCTATCGGCAAGTTTGATCGGACCCATGGCCTTTGCCGATGATAGCGCTAGTGAGAATGTAACATTGTACCGCGTCTTTGTTGGAGACCATGACGAGGGCAAGATTACCGCGTTTGATCTGGAAAAGCCGGATAATCGCTGGACATTTGATACCACCGGCCAGAACAAACTCTATAGCGTCAATGAGGGGGCAGGCATCGTTGCCGTTCAATCGGACAATGATGCTGTCAACTTCATCAATAGCGGTATTTCCCTTCATTCGCACGGCAATCATTCTGACATCGAGATTGCTGACCCGGCTGCGGTAAAAGAAACGCTGATTGGTCCGCGCCCATTCCACGTCATCGATCATGACGGCAAGGTGGTCGTTCACTTCGACAAAGGTGGATATGCCGACATCATCGCGGCACATGATTTGTCCAAAGGTGAAATAAAATCAACACGGTTGACACAAGCGCGTGCCCATCATGGATTTGTCGCACCTGTTGGCAAGGGTTGGGTGACGACGGTTGCCTCTGACGCACCTGTAGAAGGCGACGCAGCACCATCACGCGTCGGCTTGCAAGTTGTAAGCGTCGACGGCACGCCGGTTGGCGATGTTGCAACGTGCACCGGCATCCATGGCGAAGCTTTTTCGGGTGCCTATCTGGCGGCCGGGTGCAAGGAGGGGATCATCACGGTGACATCAGGTAAAGGTGGTTTGGTCACCAGCATGCTGAACTATCCCGATGACCTTTCTGCAGGCGAGACCACAGGCACCTTGCTTGGTGCCAAAAGCATGCAGGTGTTCCTTGGAAATTATGGAGCAAAGGGCGTGGTTGTCGTTGACCCTGTCGATGCCCCCAACTTCCGTTATATCGAGCTTCCCTTCCGTCGCATCGATTTTGTCCTCGATCCGGCCAATGCCCGGTTTGGATATGTCCTGACAGAAGATGGATCCCTTCATCAGGTTGATGTGCTGGACGGTACACTGTCCAAGACTGCCAAAGTGACCGAACCCTACTCCATGGATGGCCACTGGAATGATCCTCGGCCCCGTATCGCGATGGCCGGTGATGAGATTGTCATCAGCGATCCAAATGCCGGCTTGGTACGCCGTATCTCCAAGGATGACCTCAAGGAAATTGGCACGATCGCTGTTGAAGGCAAACCCTACAACATTGCGGTAGCAGGTGGCAGCGGCAAGGTTCATGAACATGGTGAAGACCATGACCATGCTGGCCACAGCCACGGTGATCCGAAGATCTACGCAGGCTATTTCGAAGATGCGCAGGTCAAAGACCGCCCAATCTCCGACTATGCCGGCGATTGGCAGTCGGTTTATCCGTTCCTGCAGGACGGCACGCTTGACCCAGTATGGGCTCACAAGGCCGAGAAGGGCTCCATGAGTGCCGAGGAATACCGTGCCGAATACGAGATCGGTTACAAGACCGATGTGGATCGGATCACCATCGAGGGTGATATTGTCAGTTTCTACAAGGGCGGAAAGCCGACGAAAGGCAGCTATGCATATGACGGCAAGGAAACTCTGACCTACAAGAAGGGCAATCGTGGTGTGCGGTTTATCTTCAAGAAAACCGAAGGTGATGCCGCTGCCCCGCAGTTCATCCAGTTCAGCGACCACGGTATCGCACCGAAAAAAGCCGACCATTACCATCTCTACTGGGGTAATGACCGCGCCGCTCTTCTGGAAGAAGTCACGAATTGGCCGACCTATTATCCGTCATCGATGGACGCAAAACAGATTGTTAGCGAGATGAAGGCTCACTAAACCAATTAAAACCGGCGCCTGGCCGGAAAGGCTGGGCGCAGGGCTCCTGTGAAAGACCATGTGTCTCTTGCATGCGGGAGTGACGGAGACATTGCCGCCGCAAATTCTTCGAAATCCATTTCTAGCATTGGGTGACATCACCCAAGAGGTGGAACAGGAGGAAGCGATGAGCGAGCGCACTAGCAATGCAGGTTCTGCGCGGAACCGTACGTCAGTCGAGCGCAGAGGAGATCGCGAACTCGTTGTGATCAGGGTGTTCGATGCGCCGCGGAGCAGGGTGTACGAAGCGTGGAGCCAGTCTGAACTGTTCCGGCGGTGGTGGTTCCCAAAATCGGTGTCCGGTGTTTCGCTTGTCTCGTGTGAGCTGGATGTTCGAACCGGCGGTAAATATCGGCTGGAGTTTGCTGTAACAGGCGCGGAAACCATGGCCTTTTACGGCAAGTATCTCGAGGTCGTGCCGAATGCGCGTATGGCCTGGACCAATGACGAGGGCGAAGAAGGCGCAATCACGACCGTGACCTTTGAGGACCGAGATGGTCAAACACTGCTGACTTACCATGAGGCCTATCCTTCAAGTGATGGGCTTGAAGAAGCGCTACACGGATCGGCGGCCGCTTTGCCCGAGCAATTGGATCAACTCGAGGCATTGCTGTCCAGTCACGCGGAGTAAGGTCGTTTGGATGATGAAAAAATGTGATTTTTGGCTCAGTCCAATTTCGCCTTTTGGCTATCCTTCGCTTTCCTCCACTTCAGCAGATAGCCGAAACCGGGACCGATCAATATTCCACCGATTACCCATTGCGTGACGGTCAGCGGGCGCTCATCCGGATCATGGCCGATGATGAACAGATAGAGGAAGAATATCGCCACGCCAGCAATGATAAGCGCCACAGGAAACAGCAGGCCTTTGCGAAAACTCTCCATATGTATTCCCCCCTTGTTGCCGTGTTTTGTGCAGAACCAAGCTACCGCAGAAGAAGGTCCTGGCAAGCGGCTTTTGAGGAGCGACGAAGGCAATGGCATGTGCAAAACAAAACCGCGGCTGACGCAAGGTCGACCGCGGCTTATGGGGCAAGAGGCGTTGCTTTTTTACATTCCTAGTAGCCTTGGCAAAAAGAGCGTGATTTCCGGAATGTAGGTGATCATCATCAGGAAAACGATGGCTGTCAGCAGCCAGGGCACGACAGATTTGGAGACTTCCGTCAGACCCAGTCGTGAGATCGCGGAACCAACATAGAGGTTAAGTCCAACTGGCGGCGTGGCGAGACCGATTTCCATATTCACGATCAGGATGATCCCGAAATGGACCGGATCAACCCCCAATTTGACGGCGATCGGATAAAGAATTGGCGCCATGATGAGGATGATTGCCGATGGCTCCATAACCATGCCAATCACCAACAGCATGATGTTGACGATCAACAGAAAGCCAATCTTGCCGAAACCAAGCGAGACGATCCAGTCGGACATCAGCTGCGGAATCTGTTCCGATGTCAGGATGAACGCGAACATCACGGCATTTGTGATGATGTATAGCAGCATGGCTGACATGGCTGCGGACCATAACAGGATGCGCGGTACATCCTTCATGCGGATGTCTTTATAGACGAAGACGGCAATCACGAAGGCGTACACGGCCGAGACTGCAGCCGCTTCGGTTGGCGTGAACAATCCACCATAAATGCCGCCCATGATGATAACGACCAGCAAAAGGCCCCACACCGACTTTCGAAACGCGACAAATCTTTCGCGCCATCCGGCTCTTGGCAGACGCGGATAACCATTTTTCCAGGCACGCCAGACGGTGGTTGCGGCATACATGGCAGCAAGGATCAACCCCGGCACCACACCGGCGATAAAGATCTGTCCGATCGATGGAGAAAATACCGTTTCACCATCCGGTCCTACTGCGAGCATGCCGGACGTTGCGACGGCATACATCACCATGACGATGGAAGGTGGAATGAGGATTCCCAAACCACCGGCTGCGGCGACCGGACCGACGGCAAACTGCGGTGGATAACCCATTTTGACCATAGCCGGGATCATGATGGAGCCGACGGCCATGACCGTTGCTGGGCTTGAGCCTGAGATCGAAGCGAACAACGCACAGGCCAGAACCGCCGCGAGGCCCATGCCGCCATGCCAATGACCGACCATGGAGGTGGCGAACCCGATCATGCGTTTCGCGACACCGCCATGGGTCAGGAAATTGCCCGCCAGAATGAAAAACGGGATTGCCATGATTTCGAACTTTTCGATGCCTGTGAAAAGTTTCAGGGCGATGGAATCCATGGGGATATTGGTGAAGGCGAACAGGAAGCTGAACACCGTCAAACCGAGGGCGATCGAGACAGGCATACCTGTCGCCAGCAGAATGGTCAGGATTGTAAAAATGATGAGGGCGGTCATTATCGATGTCCTCCATGCTGAATGGCGGACTCGTCTTCAACACCATCCACGTGTCCAAGTTCGTGGTGAATGATGATGCCCTTGGTGATGTAAAGATGGAGCGCCTGAATAAACCGGAAACACATCAAGGCGGAGCCCAGGGGAACCGCGAGATAGACGATCCACATTGGCATTTCGAGGTCGGCGGAAATCTGGCCTCCAACACCCACGTGGTAGACAAATGTCGAGCCGATCCAGACAAGTATTGCGGTGAAGATCACGCCGCCTGACATTGCAATTATCGTCACGACCCGACGACGGTTGTCATCCAGCATGTTGACCAGCATGTCGACACCGACATGGATGCCGATACGTACGCCGTAGGCGGCGCCAAATTTAGCCATCCAGACAAAAAGATAGATGCAAGCCTCCTGAGCCCATGTCAGCTTGATGGCGTTGATGTTGGCAAACACCCAGCGCGCCCATGCCTGAAGTTCGGGCATGTTGTTGGCACGAGCGAAACGAACGAGATCGGCAGCATAACCGATCGAAAAACGGTGAAGAACAGCGACGAAGATCAATGTCACGGCAGCCGCCATTAGCGCCGCGATAAGGATTTCTTCGAAACGGTCGAGCATGCGCAGCATAGTCAAACCTCACGAATAAGAGAGGGGGCGCGATAGGCACCCCCTTTGGGCAACTGGACAAGTTCTTTGAAGAAATTACTGGATACCCAAAACGCTATGGGCCTGTTTGACGAGGTCCGCACCGATGCGAGACGACATCTGTTCGTGCAGTGGACGCAGACGTTCGATCCATTCGGCACGCTCTTCGTCACTCAACTCGTGGAACTTAGTCGTTCCGGTCTTGACCATCTCGGCCATAGCCCATTCGTTTTCTTCGCGGGCGATCGAGTTTGCGTAGATCGTGGATTCGTCCATCGCACGGTCAATGTGTGTGCGAATTTCCGGGTCCAGTGCGTCCCAGAACCCCTTGTTGACGATGACGGCATAACCGAGATAGCCGTGGTTGGTCAGGGTCGCGTGCTTTTGTACTTCGTGCATTTTTTGCGTGAACATGTTGGACGGCGGATTCTCGGTGCCGTCGACAACGCCCGTTTGCAGTGCCTGATAAACTTCCGAGAATGGCAGAACCTGCGGGACTGCATCAAGAGCCAGCATCTGCCCCTCGATGATCTTCGATGACTGAATACGCATCTTCAGGCCAAGGAAATCATCGGTTGATGCAATCGGCGAATTTGCCGACATCAGTTTGAAGCCGTTATCCCAGTAGGCCAGGCCCTTTATGTCCTTGCTGTCGAGCAGGCCAAGAAGATGCTGCCCGACCTCGCCATCGGTTATTTTACGCAGATCATCGTAGTTAGACATCAGATACGGCAGATCGAAAAGCTCAAACTGCTGGACGCCCAATGGACCAAATTTGGCGAGGGATGGTGCCAGCATCTGGACGGCACCAAGCTGAAGTGCTTCCAGTTCTTCCTTATCCTTGTAGAGCTGGCTGTTGGGATAAACTTCGACCAGTACCGCGCCATTGGTATATTGCTCTGCCAGTTCCTTGAACTTCAGCGCGCCTTTGCCCTTGGGGGTATCTGGGGCGACAACATGGCTGAACTTGATGACGACAGGGTTTGCCAGAGCTGGCAAGGCCGAAGCCAACGAGATGATAGCTGCGCTGGCGAGGGCCGCTAACGAACGACGAGTGAACATTCTTTTCCTCCTGAAAGTCGCAACCCTCCAGCTGCGACACAATTATCATCCGCTTCCTTGCCACCATGTTTGCAATCTCGCTATTGTGGATTCCCGCAATAGTGGCCTGACGCACACAAGGCTATGGTGCGGACAAGGCCTGCAAAGGCTCGCGGACGTTTGGGGGACGGAACCGGTATTGAGAGACAAGAAAACTCGAAAATCAACGCGTTCTTCTCTAACGCAGACCAACAATCCTTCAAATGCTGCCTGGTATCCATGGTCGGATGATAATCCCAGTCCATTGGCCATGCGCATTGATTTGTTGTCGATTGTTCCATTGATTGCAATCATTGCTTTGGCAGGAATGGTCTGGGCATTCGTCTGGGCTGTTGCGCGTGACGATAGCGAAAGTGCGCGTATCAAGTTGGCGACGGATGCCTTGTGGGTCGAGCAGACACTGCGGTTTCAGCTCGGTGTTGATGAAGATATGCTGGTTCGCCTGGCGATGGATCATGCCGGCGAAACGGCAGATCCGGTTATTGCGGCCAGAGCGCGTAGTCATATCACGAGCAACCCTGAAGTTCTCTCCATTCTCTGGTATGGCTCTGACGGTCAGGTACAAAAAGGCCTCCCGGACAACGCAGCACCCGGTGACCCGACACTGGCGGCGCAGATTCTGGATGTTGCAACGGTCACATCGAGACCCGTCTATGGACAAATCACACCCGAAGGCTATGTGACTTTCGGCATCTTGCTGGCCGACCAGCGCGGCGTTCTGACCGCCACCATTTCACTGCCGTCGGTGCTTGATCGGCATCTGCCGTGGTGGATTGCCGAGCAATATGGCGTGACGCTGGTCGATCTGTCCGGCAATGTGCTCGCCAGCCGGCAACGGTTGGAAATCGATCCTGAAAACCCGACACATGTGATCAGTATCGATCCGCCTCTACACGGCACCTGGCTTCGCATCAGTGCCTATGGCCGCCCGCTGACATTTCTTTCGACAGCTCTTTTTGGAGCAATTGCCGGCCTTGCTGCATTCGCTGTTTTGACGATGATTATCCTGCACCGGTCGAGCAAAAGAAGGCGGGCGACGGAGGTGCGTCTTTGGGCAGAAACCGCGTTCAGGCGCTCAATGGAAGAAAGTTTGACGGTCGGATTGCGGGCCAAAGATCACGATGGCCGGATTCTTTTTGTAAATCCGGCATTCTGCAAGCTGGTTGGATGGAGCGCAGATGAACTTATCGGGCGCTCTCCACCCTTGCCTTACTGGGACCCGGCCCATCTGCCTGAAACGGAAGAGCGCCATCGTCGACTTGCGGCGGGCGGTGCCGTCAGCCAGCGATTTGAGACCTATTTTGTGTCACGCGATGGACGCGAGATCGAAGTCGAGGTCTATGAGGCGCCATTGATTGACGCGCGTGGTGAGCATCGTGGCTGGATGGGCTCGATCATCGATGTAACCGAAGCACGACAGGCCGCCCGGCGGGCTCGTCTCCACGATGAGACGCTGGCGAGAACTGGCCGGCTGGTGACGCTTGGCGAGATGGCCTCAACATTGTCGCATGAGCTTAATCAGCCGCTATCGGCAATTGCGTCTTATGCGGCTGGCATGCTCAATCTTATGCACCGGCCGGACACGGATCTCACACTTTTGCGGGGAGCGACGGAAAAGCTGGCGCGTCAGGCGGATCGGGCAGGGCTCATCATCAGACGTATTCAGGATCTGGTCAAAAAACGCGAACCACGGTTTACCAATCTGCAGCTGTCCGATGTCATCGATGAGACACTCGATTTCCTTCAGGCCGATGCGCGCGAACATGGCGTGCGGCTTCTGCGCGAGGGGGAGGGAGCCTGCGCGGTTGCGGCTGATGCCATTCTGCTTGAGCAGGTTCTCATCAACCTCATTCGCAACGGAATGGAGGCGATGGCCGACACGCGAAGAGATGGTGCGGTCACCGTTCGTTTGTTTGAACGCGACGGGCAGGCGGTGATTGAAGTCGAGGATGCAGGCTCTGGAATTCCCGCCGAAATGGTCGATACGATCTTCGATGCCTTTGCGAGCACAAAAACGCAGGGCATGGGCATGGGGTTGAAAATCTGCCGCACGATTATCGAATTGCATCGAGGCCACTTGATGCATCGGCCAGCGGATCGGGGAGGAACCATATTCAGTGTTTCCATTCCGCTTGCTGAAGTGGGCTACTCGAAGCAGGAGGAACTGGAGGATGTATGAGGGAGGATACGGATGAGTAACTTGATTGACATCGTCGATGATGAGGAGGCAATTCGCGACGCACTGTCTTTCCTTCTTGCCTCCCGTGGCGTGCAGACCCGGACATGGGCTTCAGGGGAAGATTTTCTGGCTGCGCAGCCGTTGGACGACATGATTTGCGTCATCATGGATGTGCGGATGGGAGCGCTGTCCGGGCCTGAGGTCTACGAGCGATTACGCATTATGGGATCTGAGGTTCCCGTCATTTTCCTGACCGGTCACGCTGACGTGCCCGTGGCGGTACGTACATTAAAAGCGGGAGCTTTCGATTTTGTCGAAAAGCCGTTTAACGACAATCAAATCGTGGATCTCGCGCTTAATGCCATCGAAGCCGGCCAGATGATGCAGGCACAGGCGGAAAGCCGCCGCGATCTCGAGACCCGGCATGCTTCACTTTCTGCGCGCGAGGTCGAGGTCATGGATTTGATGTTGACTGGTGCGATGAACAAACAAATCGCCGACACTCTTGGCATCGCCATGCGAACGGTGGAGGCCCATCGCGGCAAGGTGTTGATGAAGATGGGGGTTCGCAATGCGTTGGAACTTGCTGCAATCAATCGGAAGCAGGAGAGACACAAAGTCTGATGCGATTGGGGCGCGTGCAACACGATAACCCATGAAACCGTAATCAGCCTGCCGCTTCACTGCTTTCCTTCACAGGGAGCCATCGTCTGGTGGCGCATCATAAAACGCTGGGCTGCCATTCGCCGTATGCTTTCCGCAGAATGGCAACTTGGAAATCGGTTACTCTTTGTCTTTAGCGTTCAACCCGAGGGAAGGAGGACAACGCGACCGAGGATGGAATTGTCCTCGGCATAGGCGTGCGCCTCCGCTGCCGCTTCAAGCGGGAACGTCCTGTCCACGACCACTTTGAGTGTCCCGGCCGCAACCCACTTTAGCATCCGGGAAATTGCGTCGTAGACATCCGGCTTTTCCAATTGCGTTCCCATGAAAACGCCAAAAAGCGACTGGTTCGCCTGCAGTGCTGGCCACAGTTCAAGGCTAAGCTTTGAACTGCCGGCATTGCCGACGAAAACCAGACGTCCCTCGGGACGCAGAACCGCCAGAGAATTTTGCAGGGTTGCTCCGACCGGGTCGATGACCAGATCGACGCCACGACCTGCCGTCATGTGCATTACCGCGTCGACGACATCTGTCGAGTGGTGATCGATTGCATGGTCAAGGCCAAGCTGCAGAATGCGTTCCGTCCTCTCAGCCCCCGAGACGGTTGCAAGCACCGTCGCACCTGCCTGATGCGCCAGTTGGATGGCGGCAAGCCCCACGCCGCCAGCGCCCGCCTGAATGAGGACCGTCTCGCCGCGTTTGATATCTCCCCTTGCGAAGAGGCAGTGGTACGCCGTACCAAATGCGATTGGCAAAGCAGCGGCGGCGGCCATGTCCAGCCCATCAGGCACAAGCCATGTCCGGCTGGCCGCAACAGCGCGCAATTCTGCATGTGACCCGGCAAGATCAAAACTCGTCACCTTCTCGCCGACATGGCGGTCCGCCACGTTTTTCCCGACCGCAATGATTTCTCCTGAGGCAGCATAACCGACGATGAAGGCTGCATGGGGAGGAGGCGTGGACGCACGATTGATCAAATCGCCACCTTCAATGGCGGCGGCCTCAACGCGGATCAGAACGCCATCGCTTGGGCAGACTGGATCGGGCACTTCCACAAAACGGAGGACATCCGGCGCTCCGGCGTGATCGTAGACTGCTGCTTTCATGGTTGCCCTGTCGTTGCTTGAGAGAAGGGCGGCGAGGGCATCTCCGCCCTCACCGAAATGTTTGATTTACTGGCTTGATCAGCCTGGGACTGGTGTGTTGAGTAGCTGTTGCTCCCAAAGGTAGGCGATGCCGCTGCCGCCGAAGTGCTGAATGAGAATTTCGGTCAGCTCGTCGACATGTTCGGTCCGCGCCCAGTCACGTTGAAATTCACCAGCTAAAGCCATGACGGTCATGACGTTGGCGCCGGCCGAGATCATGCGCTGGACCGCAACCTCGTGGGACTCCTTCGAAATCCCGCCTGATGCGTCGGTGATGACGGTCACGTCCCAGCCCTCTCCGGCGGCGTGGATTACAGGCATTGCAACGCAAACCTCGGTCCACAGACCGGCAATGATCAATTGCTTCCTTCCTGTCGCCTTGACGGCGTTGACGACATTCTCGTCCTGCCAGGTGTTTACCCAGGTGCGATCGATGACATCCTGGCCCGGAAAGACGTCGGTGATCTGCTTGAAAAGCAGTCCACCGCGCGCCGCGATGACGCTGGTAAGAATAGTTGGAACATTGAAGGCTTTTGCCAGCTTCGCCAGCGCGGTCGTGTTGTTGACGACAGCTTGCGGATCGTGGCTGTTCAGGTTCGCGAGCTGATAAGGTTGATGGTCGATCAGAACGAGGACCGAATCTTCGGGACGAAGAAGAGAATCGAGGCCGTTACGAGGGGTCATCAAGAGTTCCTTTTTTTGCCGTTGTGGACGGCTAGGGGTTCACAGGAAACACACGCCAGCGGGCGATGCTGCCAGAAGGCAATTTGCCGTTCCCATTGATGTTGTAATAGTCTCGAGGCCGGACTAGCTGTGTCGCGAAATCAGGAACGCTGACTTGGATATCGAAGACCTCCAGACATTTGTTGCCGTGGCTGATGCCGGAGGAGTATCGGCGGCCGCCCGTCGTCTCGGCGTATCAAAGTCGATTGTCAGTCGCAGGCTTTTTAGGATTGAAGCGGAGCTTGGTGTGCAGCTTCTTGCGCGGACGACCCGAGGTGCCGCGCTGACGGAAGCGGGAGTAACATTCAGGGACCACGCAGCCCGCGCCAGTGCTGAGATTGATACCGCCCGGGAAACCATCCATCCCACAGGCCAACTGCATGGCCGTTTGCGGGTTGCCATGCCGCTTACCTTCGGCCCAACTCACTTTGCCCCCGTACTTGCGGAAATGGCGCGTTTGCATCCGCAGCTTCACATCCATACGTCTTATAGCGATCGCTTTGTCGATCTGATCGCAGAGGGGTTTGATTGCGCGATCCGGGGCGCCTATCTTCAGGACTCGAACCTTATTGCCAAACGCGTTGGGCCAATCCATGGCAAGCTTGTCGCCAGCCCGGCTTACATCAAGGAACACGGCTCGCCGGACAATATAGAACAACTTGTCAACCATCCGGCCCTCATGCAGGGAACGGAGGCCTGGCAGTTCATGGACGGCGACAGGATCGTTACGGTGCAGCCGCAGGGCAAGTTCAAGGCCGATAGCGCCACAGCACTTGCCGCCGCCGCTGCGGCAGGTCTCGGCGTCGCATGGCTCCCGCAGTGCATCACGCATGAGTACGAAGCCGCCGGCACCCTGGTTCCGATCATGACGCGTTTTCCGGTTCCTCCGGGTGCAGTCTACGTCGTGCGTCCACCCAGCCAGCATCCCAACCGTAAAGTGCGAGTACTTACCGAAATGCTGGCCGAATACTTCACACAGAACCCGGACCTTTGGGGCGCGGACAATTAAAAGGCCCCGGTAAAGCGTTTGGGATGGAGTTTCAACCGCGTCATCTCAATGAGCAGCTGTCGTTGACAGTTATTCCCTGGTTATGCCGACATCAGCGACGATCTCACGGATTTGCTGACGCAGCCAGGCGTTGGCGGCGTCGCCATCAGCGTGTTGCGCCCAGACCATGTTAACGGGTGGAAAGCTGAGTGGTACTGGCAGCGGGCTTACTTCTAGACCAAGCAGAGGCCCGTAACGCTCGGCAATGCGGCTTGGCACAGTCGCGATGACCGGGCTTATCTGCGCTGCGGAAAGTACCGACATGTAACCCGGCCCTGCCATCACCACGTCGAGTTCGACGCCGGCAATTTCCAGTGCGTCCTTGATGCAGCCCTGCAAGGTTTCGTTCTGTGAGATCGTTGCATGTTTGGCGGCAAGATATGCTTCAAGATCTACCGGGTTCGATAGATCCAGAAGCTCAGGGTTGAAACAGCAGGCAAAATCCGTCGCATATAGTGGTTCGAAGGCACGGCGGCTGGTTTTGGTGTAAGTGCAGCCGACGGCCAGATCGATGCTGCCATCCTCCAGCGAAGGCTCCATCGCCTCATAGGGGAAAACCCGGGCAAGCACCTTGATGCCCGGTGCAAGCTGCCGCAGTCGTGCGGTGAGATCAGGGATCAGCAACAATTCTATCTCCGGCGACATGGCGATACGAAATGTGCGCTCCTCGCTCGCCGGATCAAAGGCAACGCCGCCTGACAGTGCAAGTTGAGCCTGCCGCAACGCCTGGCGCACCGGGACAGCAAGACTGCTTGCCCTCGCAGTCGGCTGCATGACCTGGCCGACACGGATAAAAAGCTCATCCTGTAAAAGTACCCGTAAGGTGGAGAGCGAATGGCTCATGGCGGGCTGCTGGATTTTCAGCCGCTTCGCCGCCTTGGTCACGTTGCCTTCCGACATCAAAGCATCAAAAGCGATGAGCAGATTGAGATCAAAAGAGCGAAGATTGAAATGATCGATAGTTACCATGAGCCGCATCGATTTGTTCACTGATAGTCCGATACATAAATGCTCTCCGGGTCAGTTCAAGACCATGTCAACACAATCCCTGGAGCCTTTTATGCAAACCCGTCGCAACCTACTGAAATCCTCTGCCGGTATCGCTCTTGCCGCCGGTGTCATCACTGCCTTGCCGTCCACGGTGCTTGCCAAGGCAGCAATCATCGGCAGGCAAGCCGCCAGCTATTACCGTCTGAAGCTTGGCGATTATGAAATCACCGCGCTTTCCGATGGTACGGTCAAATTGCCGATGGCGAAGATCTACCGGAATATCAAGGAAACGGATGCCGAGGCCTATCTTGAAGGTCATTTTCAGGCCGGTGACGCCGAAACCTCAGTCAATGCCTTCCTCATCAATACTGGCGAAAAACTTGTGCTTGTTGATGCCGGGACAGGTGATCTGATGGGACCGGCGCTTGGCAAGCTGGTCGCCAATATCGAAGCATCAGGTTACAAGACGTCTGAGATCGACCACGTTATCCTCACCCATATCCATGCCGATCATTCCGGCGGTCTTGTTATTGGCGGCAAGCGGGTGTTTGAAAATGCCGTGCTGCATGTAAACCAGCGCGAGGCTGATTTCTGGTTGAAGGCAGATGCTAAGGCAAAGGTAGACAAGGTACTCGGCCCGCAGATTGCCCAGGCAGAAAAATGCGTCGGTCCCTATGTCGAAGCTGGCAAGTTCGAGACTTTTGCTGATGACGCTGCGCCAATTCCAGGCTTCGGTTCGGTGCTGCATGCCGGCCATACGCCTGGACACAGCGGTATTATCGTCGAGAGCAAAGGCGAGAAGATCATCTTCTGGGGAGATATCGCCCATGGCGACGTCCTGCAATTTGATCAACCCGAAGTCACCGTTGATTTTGACGTTGATCAGAAGGCTGCAGCAGCCAGCCGCGGCATTGCATTTGCGGAAGCCGCGGATCAGAAATATCTGGTGGCTGGCGCCCATCACGCCTTTCCCGGGATCGGCCATGTCCGTCGTGATGACAGCAATTACGATTGGGTGCCGCTTGTCTATAAGGCTGGCTACTGAATAAAGCCGGGCGCCGTCGGGGGATGGCGCCCTTTCGCCTTGCCAGCCAGGGATTTCGGAGGGTGTAGACGTCCCGTTTTCCACAGGTCGTCATCATAAGCGAATATTTTTTATGATTTTTTTCCAAAGGCCTATTGACGATAAGGCAATGTCCCCTCTATAAGTCCGCTCACTGAACGAGGGCGGCGGCGCTGCTAGCGACGGACTGCTTCGTTCTAGAGAAATCACGATAGATTGGCTTTTATGGCTGGTTTGTTCCCAGGGTTTTCGGATTTTGGGGTTGGATTTTTGGACACTGATGTGTGTCAGTTTTTTGACAATTGAATATGAGAAGAAAGAGAAACGTGGGCGGCGAAGCTTGCGGGACCTTA
>NZ_JABAEG010000014.1:0-64373 GCF_023701965.1 Rhizobium sp. CG4
GCGGCCCATTATGAGGACGGTCGATGAGACCAACTCCCGTTCGGGCGCACGACCGCATGCTCCTCGGGGTGGCCACCTCGGGGAGCATCCAACTTCTCAAGCATTAAAGCATAAATCGGACAGACAATTCCCGTGCCTGTCACGGAAATCTAGTCGACGCGCGTCGGCGCGGCGGAAAGGGCTTTTCATCCCAAGGACTTGGGATGGGCCTGGATTCCCGCAACAAGTGCGGGAATGAGGGAGGCTGGGGTGAGCGTCGGTTTTCAAACTGTGCGTCCCAAACAAAAAGGCCGCTTGCGCGGCCTTTCCATCTATCATTCATGGGTGCTGGCCATCAGGCCGGGCGAACCAGAATGTGCTTTTTCTTGCCCAGCGACAGCTTGATGACATTGTCTGCCGTCACGTCGCCCGTGCCGATGATCTGACGTTCGTCGGACACGGCGTTGTCGTTGATGCGCACTGCACCACCCTGAATGTGGCGGCGGGCTTCACCATTCGATGTGGCAAGGCCAGCGCGAACGATCAGCGACAGCAGGCCAAGACCGGCTTCCAGCTCGGAAGCAGGAACCTCGATCGATGGCAGATTGTCGGCCAGCGCACCTTCTTCGAAAGTCTTGCGCGCGGTTTCTGCCGCTTCTTCGGCCGCTGTGCGGCCGTGCAGCATGGCGGTGATTTCGGTCGCGAGGATTTTCTTGACCTCGTTGATCTCGGAACCAGCCAGCGCCGAGAGGCGAGCAATCTCATCCATCGGCAGCGTGGTGTAGAGCTTGAGGAAGCGGGAAACATCCGCATCCTCGGTATTGCGCCAGTACTGCCAGAAATCATAGGCCGACAGCATGTCCGGGTTCAGCCAGACAGCGCCGTTCAGCGACTTGCCCATCTTGGCACCGGAGGCGGTGGTCAGAAGCGGCGAAGTCAGCGCGTAAAGCTGCGGTGTACCCATGCGATGACCAAGGTCGATACCGTTGATGATATTGCCCCACTGGTCGGAACCACCCATCTGCAAACGGCAACCGTAGCGCTTGTTCAGCTCCACGAAGTCATAGGCCTGCAGGATCATGTAGTTGAATTCGAGGAAGGACAGCGACTGCTCGCGGTCAAGGCGTGTCTTGACACTGTCGAAGGACAACATGCGGTTGACCGAGAAGTGACGGCCGACATCGCGCAGGAATTCCAGGTAGTTGATGTCACGCAGCCAGTCGCCGTTGTTGATCATCAGCGCAGGCTTGCCGGACTTATCGTAATCGAGATAGTTGGCAAACACGCGCTTGATGGAGGCGATGTTGCTCTCGATGGTGTCGATGGTCATCAGCTGGCGGGCATCATCCTTGAAGGACGGATCGCCAACCATGCCGGTGCCGCCACCCATCAGCGAGATCGGCTGGTGGCCGGTCTGCTGCATCCAGTGCAGCATCATGATCTGGATCAGGCCGCCGGCGTGCAGGCTAGGTGCGGTCGGGTCAAAGCCTATATAGGCGGTCACGGTTTCCTTGGCGAACAATTCGTCAAGACCTGCCTCGTCGGAGATCTGGTGAATGAAGCCGCGCTCGTCGAGCGTGCGGAGGAAATCGGACTTAAACCTGGACATAACCTTTTGTTCTCTCTGGTGTCATGTTTTCAAGTGCTGGCAAGCAGCAAACGCCGGGGCTTTAGCATTGTTTTTTGAATTGTGCACCAGTTTCAGCCATGAATGTTAAAAACGAATCCTTGATCAGGCAGGAGTAGCGGTGTGGGCACTATAAAAACGGCAATTGGCCTGATGAGCGGCACGTCGATGGACGGCATCGACATTGCCATGCTGCGCACCGATGGCGACTCATTTGTCGAGCGTGGGCCAAGCGGTTATTTTCCCTATGACGCCACCTTGCGGGCCAAATGGCAGCAGGCGCTGGTCACTGCGAAAAAGATCAATGAGCGTCGCGAACGGCCGGATGATCTGGCCGATGCCGAGACGGCACTGACGCTGTGCCATGCCGCCGTCGTGCAATCCTTTCTCAAGCGGAATGGTCTGGTGCCATCGGATGTTGATGTCATCGGTTTTCACGGGCAGACCGTTTTGCACCGGCCTGACGACGCGCTGACGGTGCAGATTGGCGACGGGCCGCTTCTGGCGCGTGAAACCGGTATCGATGTTGTCTATGACATGCGCGCCAATGACATGGTGCATGGCGGGCAGGGCGCGCCGCTTATCCCGGCCTATCACGCCGCCCTTTCGGCCAATCTGCCAGAGGCTTTTCAAACACCTGCGGTATTCGTCAATATTGGTGGCATTTCCAACCTGACCTTTATCGGCAATGGCGGCGCACTTGCGGCTTTTGACAGCGGTCCCGGCAACATGCTGATCGACCAGTGGATGGAGGCGCATACCGGCCAGACCTTTGACAAGGGCGGGCAGGTTGCGGCCAAGGGCAGTGTCAACGCGGCGTTGAGCGAACGTTATATGGCAAGCCCGTTCTTTTCGGCCAACCAACGGCGGTCGCTCGACCGCGGTGATTTTCTGCCGCCGCAAAAGGGTGAAATCTCTCTGGAAGATGGCGCGCGCACGTTGTCTCATGTTACGGCAGCCGCCATTCTCAAATCCGCGACCTATCTGCCGGACCACACCAAGACCTATATTGTCTGCGGTGGCGGGCGCCTGAACCCGGTGATCATGGCGGAGTTTGCCACCCTTGCTGCTGAAAAAGGTGCCAAGGTGGTGTCGGCCGAGGCGGCCGGTTTTGATGGCGGCGCGATGGAGGCTGAGGCCTGGGCCTATCTTGCCGTGCGCTCACTCAGCGGCCTGCCGCTGACCTATCCCGGAACAACCGGTGTGAAGGAGCCGGTGAGCGGCGGGGTTCTGGCAAAGGCATGAGGTTCCGGCCGTTCCGAAGACGTGAGAAAGTCCCGATGCCCAAAGACCGTATCGATGATTTGCAACTGCACATTGAGACCCTTTGGGCCAGTATCGGTAGGACTGCGGCTGTGCAGATTATGCGACGCCCTCAGGATGATGGCAGCCCGCATGTGGAAATGCGTGGTGACCTCTATGATATCGTTATTACCGAACGTGGATCGGAAAATAAGCGTATTGCCGGTCTTACACTCAACGATGCAGCGCGCTGGTTTGTGTTCGTCATGGCGGTTGGCCACGGCCAGAAAGAAGAACTTGAAAACCGCCACGTACCTGACGATGCGCCTTTGCTGGCATCTGGGCTGAAGGATGACGGTTATTCCCGCTGGAACTGGATGGCACCAGCAATCGAGATCATGGCGAAGATTTCACCGGAGTTTGGCGTGTGGGCTGAGGATTATTACGGCCAAGTGCTGAAGCTCTATCCGCTTGAGGCGTATGAGAAACGCAATTCCCGCTACCCATTGCCTGTTGAATAGTGCTGTGCCTGTCGAATAATGCGGTCGAGGAGGGCGTTGCCACTCTCCTCGTAACCTGTTGCTCAAATTCATGATGTGGTCAAATCTGCGCCTGACCACCATCAACGAACAATTCGATGCCGTTGACGAAGGAGGTTTCGTCGGAGGCCAGGAACAGCACCGCCTTGGCGATTTCTTCCGGCTGGCCGATGCGACCGGCGGGAATGAGGCTGGACAGGTAGTTCTTGGTGTTTTCGGCACTTTCGCCATTGCCGAACAGTTCATTGAGGCCGGCGGTGTCGGTCAGACCTGGGCTGACGGCGTTGACGCGGATGTGGCGGTCCTTCAGGTCCAGGATCCAGTTGCGGGCAAAATTGCGCACTGCCGCCTTGGTGGCAGAGTAGACGCTGAAGGCTGGCGTGCCGGAAATGCTTGTTGTCGATGATGTCAGGATGATCGAGGCACCGTCACGCAGCAACGGCAAAGACTTTTGTACCGTAAACAGTGTGCCCTTCACGTTGGTGTCGAAGGTTTTCTCGTAATGCTCTTCGGTGATGGCACCGAGGGCTGCCATCTCACCGCCGCCGGCATTGGCAAACACCACGTCGATCTGGGCATGTTTCTGCTGCACGGCATCATAGAGGCGGTCGATATCGACCAGCTTGCTCATGTCGGCCTGCACGCCAGTGACACGGCCACCAATTTCCTTGATGGCGGCATCCAGTGCATCCTTGCGGCGTCCGGTGATGAACACGAATGCACCCTGCCGCGAGAAGGCTTTTGCGGTGGCGAGGCCAATGCCGCTGGTGCCGCCGGTGACGATTACAACCTTGTTTTCAAATGTCTTGCTCATTGTCTTGTCTCCTTGTTGACGACCCGTTGTCGTTGGAATGAACATGACAGCAGAACGATGATGCAAATAGTCAGCAAAACTGTTACCCATCGTTCCGTATGGAGAACGATGATGCGATCTGATCTGAATGATCTCGTGTATTTTGCTGAAGTGGTCACCCATGGCGGGTTTGCAGCGGCGGGCCGGGCACTGCGGGAGCCGAAGTCAAAGCTGAGCCGCCGGGTTGCCGGGCTGGAGGCGCGTTTCGGTGTGCGGCTGATCGAAAGATCCAGCCGGCGCTTTCGGGTGACCGATGTCGGGCAAACTTTCTATGAGCGGTGCAAGGCGATGCTTGAGGAGGCGGAACGCGCCGAAGCGCTGGTCGCAGAGGCGCAGTCCGAACCCCATGGGCTAATTCGCATGAGTTGCCCGACCGGTCTGGTGGAACCGATCTCTGCGCTGATAACCCGGTTTCTCGGGCAATATCCCAAGGTGAGGCTGCAACTGGTGGCGATTGACCGCCCGGTCGATCTTATCGAGGAACGTATTGATATTGCGCTGCGTGTCCGCACGTCACTGGACGGTGATGCATCGCTGACCATGCGCTCGCTCGGCAATTCGGTGCGTATTCTGGTGGCAAGCCCGCAACTGGCCGGACGCATTGGCGAGATCGACCAGCTCGCTGCGCAGGCAACACTGTCGACCACCGACGATCATGGCGAGGTCAACTGGTTTCTGGAAACCGATGATGGGCGCAGCCACACGCTGCGGCATGAACCACGAATGGGTTGCGCTGATTTTACCGCTGTGAGAGCAGCGGCCATTGCCGGGTTGGGCGTGGCTTTGTTGCCGGACCATACCTGCCGTCAGGCGCTGGATGAGGGCAGGCTGGTGCGCGTGCTGCCAGCATGGCGTGGCGTGAAGGGGCTGGTGCATCTGGTGTTCACCACCCGGCGTGGCCTGCCGCCGGCGGTGCGCAAATTCATCGACAGTCTGGCGGCGGAATTTCCCAAGGACGCCTTGGCGCGCTGATGGGAAAATCCAGCCAGCCACCCCTCAAAAAAGAGAGTGGAGGCTGGCGGAATGGCTTACCGTGCAAAATGTTTGGCGCCGGCCACGCAAGCAATGACGGCAACCGTTACGGCAAGCATGCCCCAGGTTACCGGTTCGTTGAGCAGGGCTGCGGCCAGTGCAAGACCAAGGAACGGCTGCAGCAGTTGCAACTGGCCAACGGCGGCGATGCCACCCTGCGACAGGCCGCGATACCAGAATACAAAACCGATCAACATGCTGAACAATGAGACATAGGCAAGTCCGATGAAGGCGGGCATGTGAATGTCTGAAAATGTCGTGGGCATGTAAAGAAAGGCAGCGGGCAGCATCAAGGGCAGGGACAAAACCAGCGCCCAGCAGATCACCTGCCAGCCGCCCAGCGTGCGTGACAATCTGCCGCCTTCGGCATAACCCAGACCGCAGACGATGACGGCGGCCACCATCATCAGGTCACCAAATGGCGACACACTCAGTCCCTGAAACAGTGCAAAACCGGCAACCAATGCGCTGCCAAGAATGGAAAAGGCCCAGAAGGCTGGCTTGGGTCGCTCGCCGCCACGGATTGCGCCAAAGACCGCAGTTGCCAGCGGCAGCAGCCCAATGAACACGATGGAATGTGCCGAGGTCACGTGTTGCAGTGCCAGCGCCGTCAACAACGGAAAGCCGACCACCACACCACCGGCCACCACGGCCAGTGACACCAGTTCGCGGGGTGACGGACGTTTCTGTTTCAGCGCCAGCAAAAAGGCGAGTGCCAGCAGGCCAGCGATTGCGCCACGCGCCACTGTCAGAAACACCGGGTCAAACTGCATGACGGCCACACGGGTGGCCGGAAGCGACCCGCTGAAAATGACCACGCCGATAAAGCCGTTGATCCAGCCCGCACTTGTCCGTTCCATAATTCACTCCATTCATTGTCTCCCTGTTATCCAGCAAACCATTGGCGACACCAGTTACAGTCTGGTACAGTCTGCCGAAACTGTTATGGACACGAAGGCAGTACAGATGGCGGAAAATGCCAAGGGCCAGACACGGGTAGCCACCGTCATGTCAACGATCCGCCAGCGGATTGCCGGGCGAACACTGACGCCGGGTGCAAAGCTGCCTTCAGTGCGGCGGCTGGCTTCAAGCCTTGATGTTTCGACGTCAACCGTGGTGGAAGCCTATGACCGGCTGGTGGCGGAAGGTGCCATTCTGTCACGTCCCGGTTCCGGCTTTTATGTTGCCAGTCAGGTGGCGCCGTTCACGCTGACGCAGGCCGGGCCAAAGGTTGACCGGGCGGTTGACCCGTTCTGGGTGTCGCGCCAGTCGCTGGAGGCGAATGATGATAATCTGAAGCCCGGTTGCGGTTGGCTGCCGCCATCCTGGCTTCCCGAAGACAGTATCCGGCGGGCGTTGCGCGCACTGTCGCGGGCTGACGGCGCAACACTTGCCGATTATGGTTCGCCGCTTGGGCTTCCTGGCCTTCGCCAACTGGTGGCTCGGCGCATGGCCGAAAAGGGCATGGAGGCATCTCCCGACCAGATCATGCTGACGGAGTCAGGTACGCAGGCCATTGATCTCTTGTGCCGTTTCCTGCTGGAGCCGGGGGATACAGTGCTGGTGGATGATCCCTGTTACTTCAATTTCCATGCGCTGCTGCGTGCGCACCGCGCCAAGATTGTCAGTGTGCCCTATACGCCGAACGGGCCATCTATCGACGCTTTCGCCAGTACGGTCAGCGAGCACCGTCCGCGCCTCTACATCACCAATTCCGGCATACATAATCCGACCGGTGCTGCACTTTCGCCTGTCACCGCGCACCGGGTGCTGAAGATCGCCAATGAGTTCGATCTGACGATCATAGAGGATGACATCTTCTCCGATCTGGAGCAGGTGCCAGCACCACGACTTGCGGCCTTTGACGGTCTGGACCGGGTCATTCACATCGGCAGTTTTTCCAAGACGCTTTCGGCCTCGGCGCGCTGCGGATTTGTTGCGGCAAAACCGGAGTGGATCGAAGGGCTGACTGATCTGAAGATCGCCACATCCTTTGGCGGTGGCCGCATGACGGCGGAGCTGGTTTTGAATGCGCTGAGTGACGGCAGCTACCGCAAACATCTGGATGCGACGCGGCTGAGACTGAGCCAGGCAATGAATGACGTGTCGTCCCGGCTGGAAAAGCTTGGCGTGACGCCGTGGATCATGCCTACGGCTGGCATGTTTCTGTGGTGCCAACTGCCTGACGGCGCGGATGCAACAGATGTTGCCCGGGCAGCACTTGAGCGCAAGGTGGTGATGGCGCCCGGCAACGCCTTCAGCCTTAGCCAATCAGCCACCAGTTTCATGCGTTTTAATGTGTCGCAAAGTCTCGACCCACGGGTGTTTGAGGTGCTGGGCGGTATTCTCCGGCGGCGAGTGTAGCGGAAACGCATTGGCGCGCTGGCAGGCGCCAGCACGCAAAAAACTGAAAAAAGCCTCTTGCACCGTACCCAACGTCATACCTTACATCAGGGGCATGATTGAGCGGGAACGAGTGCATGCATATGGCAGCAAGCGATGAAAATTTCGAACTGACGGCGGCGCAATGTGCGCGGCGTGTCGGCATTTCGGTGCGCGCCTTGCGGCACTATGAACAGGCCGGAATCATCAAACCCCGCCGGACCGACAAGAACTGGCGTCTCTATGGCGCGAGGGAAGTCGCACGTCTCTATGAAATTCTGACGCTGAAACATCTTGGCCTCAGCCTGCAGGAAATTCGCGGCATTCTGGTTGGCAGGACCACCGATCTCGCTGGCTTGCTTGGCATGCAAAGCGAAACGCTGCAGGCGCAGCTGGAGCGTACACAAAATAGTCTGGCCACCATCAATACGCTGCGCGGCAAGATCGCGGCTGGTGGCGATCTATCGATTGACGATCTGTTGAAACTGACCAAGGAGGCAAACATGGCTGACATATCGCCCGATGCCGTGGCATGGCGCCGTTATGAACAGGCGCGGCCGCGCAGTGAAAAAAAGATCGATCCGTCGCTCTATGGCCAATATGCCGGAAATTATCTGCTGGACGGGCTGGGTTACGTCATCACGCAAAAAGACGGCAGGCTTTTTACCCGCATGACAGGACAGCCGGAGCTGGAAATCTTTGCCGAAGATGTCGACCGGTTTTTCTACAAGGCGGTTCAGGCGCAATTGACCTTTACCCGCGATCACACCGGTACCGTTATCGGGCTGGTACTGCACCAGAACGGTTATGAGCAGGCAGCGCCACGGGTGCAGGAGGTCGTGGTCAGCGAGTTGGAAAAAGGCTTGTCCGAGCGGGTGAAAAACCGTCAGCCATTTGAAAATAGCGAAGCGCTGTTGCGCCAGCTGATTGAGCAGCACCAACGTGGTGAGCCTGATTACGAGCAGATGAGCCCGCTGCTGGCCCAGGCAGCCAGCGAGCAGATCGATGTCATAAATGCTGATCTGGCACGGCTGGGGCCTCTTCGTGACATCAGTTTCAAGGGTGTCTCGCCGGAAGGCTGGGATGTCTACGATGTCAGGTTTGAAGAGGGTGAGTTGGAATGGCGGTTCACACTGGCGGCGGATGGCAAATTTGCCGGTATCCTCATCCGTCCGCCACTGTGAGTGCCGTTATGAGTGTGGTTTCGATGTTTGTTTCGACACTGGTCTCTGTTGTGGTCGAGATCGCGCGCCTGTCGCAATCTCTTTTCTAGAACAGACCGACGGCACCCTCGCGCAGTATTTTCTCCGCCTGCGGGCTGGCAACCAGCGGTGCCGATGCACCATTATCCTCCAGCGTGGTGAAATATGTGGCCGGTGTGGTGCCCGGTTTGAACATTTCCTGCACGCCGTCTGGATCATCCGGCGTGGTGGCCATGCCGGTGGTGCGGCTGATGAGATAGGCGGTCATGCCAGCGGGAACGTGGAAGTTCGACACGGGAACCTTGTCCAGCGCCGCAGACATGAAGTCATTGAACACAGGTGCTGCCAGTCCGCCGCCGCTGCCGGCACGGCCAAGACTGCTCGGTTCGTCAAAACCGATATAGATGCCGGTCACGAGTTCCGGCGTAAAGCCGACGAACCATGCATCATGGTTGGCATTTGTCGTGCCGGTCTTGCCAGCGACCGGGCGACCAAGCTTGACGTGGCGCGAGGCTGTGCCACGTTCAACCACGCCCTGCATCATCGATACGGTCTGGTAAGCGGTCATCGGGTCAAGCACCCGCTCGCGCGTATCGGTCAGTTCCGGTTCCGACTGTCCGTCCCATTTTTCGACGTTGCAGTTGTCACACTGGCGCTGGTCCTGACGGAACACTGTCTTGCCGGTGCGATCCTGCGTGCGGTCAATCAGGCTTGGCGTAACCTGCAACCCGCCATTGGCAATCACCGAATAGGCGGCGACCATTTTCATCAGCGTGGTTTCACCTGAGCCGAGTGACATCGACAGAACCGGCGTGCGGTGATCATAGATGCCCAGACGATCCGCGTATTCCATCACGGTGTCCATGCCGACGGCATTGGCAAGTTTTGCGGCCATGACATTGCGGGAATGTTCGATGCCGAAACGTAGCGTCTGCGGCCCGGCATAGCTGTCGCCGTCATTCTTTGGTGCCCACACCTGATCACCGAGGCGGAATTCGACCGGTTCGTCACGGATAACGGTGGCGGGAGAAAAACCATTGTCGAGGGCAGCTGCGTAAACGATTGGCTTGAACACCGATCCGGGCTGGCGCAGTGCCTGTGTGGCACGGTTGAATTGCGACTGGGTGTAGGAAAAGCCACCGACCATTGCCACAACACGGCCAGTCTGTGGCTGCATGGAAACGAGGGCGCCCTGCACCTTGGGGAACTGCCGCAAACGATAGTCACCGGAGGACTGTTTCTCGACCAGCACCACGTCACCGGCTTTCAGCAAATCGCGGGGTTTCTTTTTGCCCAGAGCCCATTTCATGCCGGCCGCAGCAAGGCGAACGCGGCTGTTATCGGCGTCCTTCAGGGTCAATTCAGCGTCGTCAGGGCCAATGGCATTGACGATTGCCACAGACCAGTCCGGTACATCAGTATCGGTCTTGATCTTGGCAAATGCCTCCTGCCAATTGTTGACGAGATCGATATGGTCAATCGGGCCGCGATAACCGCGCTGTTCATCATAGGCGAGCAGGGCGGTTTGCAGCGCCAAGCGGGCCTCACGCTGCAATTTCGGGTCAAGCGTGGTGCGGATGGAATATCCGCCCTGATAAAGCGCCTGTTCGCCCAGTTCGTCGACCATGGTCTTTCTGACGTCATCGATGAAATAACCAGCCTCGGCAAATCTGGTCGGTGCCGGTTGGCGGCCCACGCCAAGCGGTTTCTGTTTTTCAGCCAAGGCGAGATCTGCGGCGACGTAACCGTTTTCCACCATGCGGTCGATCACCCAGTTGCGCCGTTCCACCGCCGCCTTCTCGTACAGGAAGGGGTTGTAGTTGGACGGACCCTTGGGCAGGGCGGCAAGATAGGCTGCTTCGGCAATGGAGATTTCGCTGACCGGTTTGCCGAAATAGGTCAAAGCCGCCTGGGCAATGCCATAGGAGCGCTGGCCAAAGAAAATCTGGTTCAGGTAAAGCTCGAGAATACGATCCTTGGAAAACGTGCCTTCCATACGGATCGACAACAGGGCTTCCTTGATCTTGCGGGTCATGGTCTGGTCGGAGGTCAGCAGCAGGTTCTTGGCCACCTGTTGGGTAATGGTGGACGCACCAACCATACGTTTATCGCTGCCCATATTGGTCAGGTTGACGGTGATGGCGCGCGCCAGACCAATGAAGTCCAGACCGTTATGCTGGTAAAAGTTCTTGTCTTCTGCGGAAATGAAGGCCGCCTTGACGCGGTCCGGCACCGACTGGATGGGCAGGAACAGCCGTGGCTCAGAGGCAAACTCGGCGACCACATCACCATTTGATGCGTAAAGCCGCGACTTCAGCGGCGGGGTATAATCCTGCAAGCTGGTATAATCGGGCAGATCCTGCTGAACGGTGGCAACCAGCACGGCAACGCCAGCGGCGCAAAGCAGCAGGCCCATGCAGGCGATGGAAAAGAAGTAACCGATAAGTCTGAACAACTGCATTCTCACTTGCGGGAATTTGCGGGCGTGCCGGCGGCCATTCAGCCGCGGGCGAGGTCACCGGGGAAACCGGTGATGCGTCATTGCGATCATCATTGCGGCGAGGCTGAACGATCTAAGGCGTCAGCAGACGCACAGCATGTCTCACGTCGAGTTTACGAAGTGAACTTTCGCAGCAGCGCTGGTGGGGGCGCAGAAATCACGGACGAACGAAGCCCGAAAACGCATCGTCATAGTGTCACTGTTCTTTCTCGGCATTGATGGTGTCATCGGTGGAGGCCAGATCGGTCAAGGTCTTGCAATGTCTGATGTCACCGGTTGGGTGGGGCCGACACGATTGCCGCGTCGCGCCCGAGATGGCGGATCGTCATGGCGAAATCTGGGCAACCGACATCAATAGGGTGTGACTTTATGCTGAATCCACAGGATAATCTGAGGCGGATGAGGTGATGCAAAACGCGCCATGTTTGACGGCGGATCCGGGGCGCAGTCAGTCCCTGTCACAAGGATTTCCAACGAAGCGATAAAGCCGCAATGCAGTTGCGGCCTTTGTTTAGTTGCAGACGGTTTACAAAAGAACCGCGTGGTTACTCGCCCTTCGACCAGGCAAGGGCGTCTACGCCGGCTGGCAGGACAGTTGGGCAGGCCGGGTCAGTTGCAGCACGGAAAACCGCTTCTGCTACGTCCTGCGCCGTGGTCACGGCATTGGGGTCATGCGCTTGCATCTGCGACAGCGTCTGCTGCGCAAAGTCCTGATAGGCAGGGGGAAACCAGCCGCGTTTTGCGATCATCTCCTGCGCATTCGCGGCAAAGCTGGTCGATGGAGCGAGACCGGGAACAACAACGCGGGCCTGAATGCCGAATTGGCTAAGTTCCGGCACCGCAGCCTCCGTCATGGCGGTCAGTGCGGCCTTGCTTGCGCGGTAGACGGACAGGAGCGGCACCGGTTTGTAGATGGTACTTGAGCTGACATTGACGATGACGCCGGAGCGGCGCTCACGCATGCCTGGCAATACTGCCTGCATCATGGCCATGGCGCCAAACAGATTGGCTTCGAAAATCTCGCGTGCCGTATCGAGCGGGGTGCCTTCAATGGCGTTCAGCCAGCCGATGCCGGCATTGTTGACGAGGACGTCGATTTGGCCTGCCTTTGCGACGGCGTCAGTAATGCTATTTGGCTTGGTAACGTCGAGTGGCAGGACATGCAGCGCATCGGAGGCTGGAAGCGTGCTGGCCTCCGGGTTGCGCATGGTGGCAAAAACCTGCCAGCCCTTGTCGAGGAAGTGCAGTGCGGTTTCGCGGCCAAACCCGGTCGAGCAACCGGTTATGAGAACGGTGTTCATGAAATAATACCTTTGCTTTGGAAGGACCATTTCAATATATGAATGTTTCCTCAGGTTTGGTATTCGCATCATGAACAGGCTCGGTCCAACGCTGCTAAAGCCCAGAAAAGCGCCGAAACAGACGCGCTCTGTCGCCACGATAGAGGCCATTCACACCGCCACTATTCAGGTTTTATTGGCCGAGGGGGTGGCGCGTCTGACCACGACACGGGTGGCGGAACGCGCCGGCGTCTCTATCGGCACAATGTATCAATATTATCCGCACAAACAGGCGCTGTTGTTTGCGATTGTCGAACAGCAGCTAGAAACGGTGACAGCCTTCATGCTGGCGGCGGCCGACCGGCTGCGTGGCAGGCATGTCGGGGACGTTGCTGAAGGTCTGGCCACCGCCTGGCTTGACGTCAAGACCTCCGACAGCCAAGCCTTCCGGGCTATCTACAGCATCGCTGCCGAGTTTGATCTGGCGGAAGGCATGGGGCGGGCACTCAAACATATGGCTGAGGTGATGTCTCAATTGCTGGCAGCCGCACCGGATGCCAATTTTGAAGATTGCGATGCTGTTGCCTTCATGCTGGCATCAATGATTGGCGGTTCGGTGCGCACGGTGATGGATGCGGCGGCGTCGGAAGAAAACCTGATGCGCCTGCGACGCGAACTGCCCTTGGCCTGCCGCGCCTATGTGACGGCAGTGCGATAATCTGTTCCGGATCGGACGCTGACCCGCAGTAAAGATAACAAAATTCAATTCTGGGAAGCTACGGTAAGATTATGACAACCGGAAATGGATAAATAGAGCAAGGTTGCGTTGATCCCGGTGTTTTCAAGGAAACAGACATGCGGCGAAACAGTGTTCTGGCAATTGCATTCAGTCTGGCGATTTGCGCCGGCGTTTTGCCGCTTCTCGCCGCCTATTACATTTCGCGTGAACGGGCATTCGTGCTGGAACGTCGCCACCTTGCCGATTATGCCGACTGGACGTTGCAGCGCGCCGATCTGAATATTTCCAGAGCCAGAACTGCGCTAGAGACTGTGATGTCAGAACATCGCGAGACCTGTTCGGCCGCCGATATTACCCGTCTTCAGGAGATCACCACAGCAACCCTGTCAGTTGAGGAAATTGCCATCACCAATGGTGGTCGCGTGATTTGCAATAGTTGGGGACCAGTGCGTGATGAGGAGCATGTTAGCGGTGAGCCGATGCCACTTTCAGACGGTTATATGTTGCGTCTGAACGGTGGTGGTCTTTCGGATCCCTCGCAGGGCATGCTGGTGGTCAGCCATGGAGAGTTTCATGCGCTGTTAAAACGTGAACGGCTGGTGGATGTGCTGCATGACACACCGATGCTGCTTGGCGTTGCCTCACTGTCTGGCCAGCCGATCATGGTGTCCGGTGACGCTGACCCCGCGCTTGTCTCGCGGTTGGTCAGCCAGCAGGTCAGCGGCTTCAACGAAAGTGAAGTGTTTTCATCGCGCCGTGGCAAGGACTTTGCCGCTTTTGCTATCTCCAGCCGCAGCGTTGTTGATTGGCGAACGGACGGACAACTCTGGAAGATGATTCCAATCGGCGTTGGCGTGTCTTTGGCGCTGATTGCGCTGGTGGTCTGGATATCGCGGCAACGGCTGTCACTGGCCGGTGAGTTGATGACAGGCATTCGTCGCAAGGAGTTTGTCGCTCACTATCAGCCCATCATCGAATTATCGACTGGACGTTGCGTCGGTGCCGAAGCGCTTATTCGCTGGCCACGACCCGATGGCTCGACAGTCAGGCCAGACCATTTCATTCCATTTGCTGAAGATCATGGGATGATTGGCCAGATCACGGAACTTGTGATCGGCAATGTCATTGCCAGCATGAAGACGGCGCTGGTTGAGCATCGCGACATGCATATTGCCATCAATCTTTCCCCTGAAGACGTGGAAAGCGGTCATTTCCTGACACTGGTATCCGACGCATTGAAACAGACCGGCGTAGAGACCTCGCAAATCTGGCTGGAGGTAACGGAACGTGGTTTCATTCACGCCGATATTGCCCGCGCGACACTGACCAAGGCGCGCGACGCCGGTCATGTGATTGCGATTGATGATTTCGGTACCGGATATTCCAGCCTTTCTTTGCTGGAAAGCCTGCCAGTCTCTGTGCTGAAAATCGACAAGTCCTTTGTCGATGCGATTGGCCAGAATGCCGCCACCAGTCTGGTGACCCCACATATCATCGAAATGGCGCACAGCCTGAAACTGAAGATGGTGGCGGAAGGCATTGAGACCGTGGAGCAGGAGGCCATCCTTGTGCAGTCGGGCGTGCAATACGGGCAGGGCTGGCTATATTCCAAGGCGCTGCCCTTCGAGGAATTCATGGCCTTTTACAAAAAGCGCAATGCCGGCCTTGAGGAGGGCGGCGCTGCTGTGCCGGTCGGTGCTGCGTCCGGAAATGTGTAAAAACTGAGAGCGGCAGCGGTTGGGTGATCCAGCGTTCACCGCAACGCTCTTAAGGAAGGTGATCATGCAGACAGAAGCTTTTCCTGATAATACTGATGCCTTGCGACGTTCCCTTGAAGAAACCAGCCTTTCGCCTGATGTCATTTCGCATCTGGTTTCGCAGGCGCGTGCTGCCATTCTGTTGAGCACGAGTGAAAGCGACGAGGATGACATTCCGCTTGGAGCATCGAAGATTGGCGGCCGGCCGGACCTGCCACGTGGCATGGCATGGCCAACACGGCCAGCCTATCCCGATGCGGTGACAAGAGCCTCGGGCCATCGCAAGGAAGCCGAGCGACTGTTGGCAGATTCCAAAAAACCGCGCTCATGGATGACACCGGAACAGGGTGAACGGTTCAGCGCCGAATACAAGGCCAAGGCCGATGCGATAGAGACAGAGTTTCCTTTGGCGTTTCTAGGCCAGATCAATCTAACCGAATTGTCTGTTGAAAGCGGGTTTGATCCGATGTTTCCGAACAAGGGTCGCTTGCTGCTGTTTTACGATTACTGGGAACAGCCGGAAGATTTTACGCCGGAAGCCTCTGTCGGCTGGCAGGTGCTGTTTGATGAAACGCCTGAGGATGCGTTGGTGCGGACAGACATACCGTCAGCTTTGACTGGCATTTCCGATGATCAGTGGTCATGTGTGTTCAAGGCAGCGCGCATTTCGACGCGTAGCATCCTCACGCCCATTCCACCGAATGATAAGGGTTGGGGTGCGTTTTCCTTGGAAGATGACGAGGCACTCGATGAATATCAGGAGTGGTTATCACAGTTCGGAACGCCAGACATGGAAGGGCGCGACAACCATCAGTTCGGCGGCTTTCCGCAGACTTTGCAAAATGGTCTGCAGGCCACTGCGCAGTTGGTGACACATGGCCTGAACTGCGGCAGAAGCGAGGTGTGGAAGACCGATGAGGCAAAGGAGCTGATCAAATCGGCTGGCGAATGGCGGTTGGTGATGCAGCTTGGCGTGGACAAGCATGCCGGTATTCCATCACCCGGCGCCTATTACGTGATCATGCGCGATGAGGACATTGCCGCACGCCGTTTTGATAGGGCAAGGATTACGTATCAGTGTGATTGAGAGGGGGCGTATCACGCGGCCCTCATTCCCGTGCTTGTCACGGGAATCTAGTCGACGCGCGTCGGCGCGGCGAGAGGATGTCTTTTCAGCCCGAAGACTCGGGCTGGCCTGGATCCCTGTAACAGGTACAGGATGAGGGAGGTCGGGGCTACGTCATAGGCCAAACAATCACCCAAACAAAAAGGCCGCAACGACGTTACGGCCTTTCTGCATTTATCAGCTTCCGGTATCGCTTAGCGAATACGCTTGGCGGCCGGTTCCGGTACCAGTTCGCCATTCAGGCGGCGGTCGAGGTAATCCTCGCACTCGGCCATCAGTGTATCGACCTTGGCGTTGAAGAAGTGGTTGGCACCCGGCACCGTGCGGTGGGTGATGAGAATACCCTTCTGGGTCTTCAGCTTCTCAACCAGATTGTTGACGTCCTTTTCAGGCGCAACCTTGTCCGAATCGCCATTGATGATCAGGCCCGAAGACGGGCAGGGCGCCAGGAATGAGAAGTCATAGGTGTTCGGCTGCGGGGCAATCGACATGAAACCTTCGATTTCCGGACGGCGCATCAGAAGCTGCATGCCAATCCACGCGCCGAACGAGTAACCGGCGACCCAACAGCTCTTGGAATCTGGATGCAGGCTCTGTACCCAGTCCAGTGCCGATGCGGCATCCGACAATTCGCCAGCACCGTGGTCGAATTCGCCCTGGCTGCGGCCGATGGAACGGAAGTTGAACCGGAGCGTGGTAAAGCCGCGCTTCTGGAACATGTAGAACAACTGATAGACAATCTGGTTGTTCATGGTTCCGCCAAACTGCGGATGCGGGTGCAGGATAATGGCGATTGGGGCGCTTTTTTCTTTCGATGGCTGGTAACGGCCTTCGAGGCGGCCGGCTGGGCCGTTGAAGATGACTTCGGGCATTGATACTCCGGTCGTGTTTTCTGTTCCAAATGATTTTCAGGGCGCAACAAGACTTGACGTGGTGTGTCAGGTTTTCTAGAACCCAGTTTAGAACAATTCGAAACTATTGCGTGTTTTGAACACTTGAACGTGTCATAAGGCAATGGTGGCTGAAATTTCAAGGAAAATGCGCTGCGGCGTAAACGGGAAGTAGAGAAGCAGGTTCCTCAGATATGGCAAATACATCGCGCATATATCTGGATTGGAATGCGACGGCACCGCTTTTGCCGTGCGTTCGCGATGCCCTGCTGCATGCTTTCGATCTCTCGGGAAATCCGTCGTCGGTCCACAAGGAAGGGCGTGCAGCCCGTATGGCAGTCGAATCGGCACGCCGCAATGTGGCAAATCTGGTCGGTGCACAGGCGTCGCATGTGGTGTTTACCAGCGGTGCCACCGAGGCTGCCAATTTGGTGCTGACGCCGGATTACAAGATGGGTCGCTCCGCTTTGCGGATTGGCAGGCTTTATGTTTCGGCAATCGAACATCCCGCCGTGCGCGAGGGTGGCCGTTTTTCCAAGGATAACGTTACGGAAATTGCTGTTACGTCAGACGGTGTTATGGACCTCGACGTGCTGAAGAAGCTGCTGGAGGACCATGACAAGACAACCGGCCTGCCCATGGTTGCGGTGATGCTGGTCAATAATGAGACCGGTATCGTGCAGCCGGTGGCAGAAGCGGCAAGACTGGTGCATGCCGCCGGTGGCCTGATGGTGGTCGACGCCGTACAGGCTGCGGGACGTGTGCCTATTGATATTCAGGCGCTGGATGCCGATTTCCTGTTTGTCTCCTCGCACAAGATTGGTGGCCCCAAAGGGGTTGGGGCTCTTGTTACGTGCGGTGAAGCCATGATGCCGAAGCCACTTATTCATGGTGGCGGACAGGAAAAAGGGCATCGCTCGGGAACGGAAAACACAACGGCGATCATTGGCTTTGGTGCCGCTGCCGCTTTTGTGATTGACGAACTTGTCGAACGCAATGCCGCAATTGCGACTTTGCGTGAGCGTCTTGAAACCGGCATGCGCAAGGCCGCGGTGGATGTCATCATCCATGGGGCCGAGGTTGAACGGGTGGCGAATACGACTTTCTTCACCCTGCCAAGTCTCAAGGCGGAGACAGGGCAGATTGCCTTTGATATTGAAGGCATCGCGCTGTCTGCAGGGTCGGCGTGTTCGTCTGGCAAGGTGGGCGAAAGCCATGTGCTGACGGCCATGGGTAAAGACCCGAAGCTGGGTGGCTTGCGCATCTCTCTCGGTGTTTCAACATCTGAGGCCGAGATTGACCAGGCGCTTGCCGCATTTGAAAAGATCGCCAGCCGCAGGAAACCTGCCGGGCAGGCGGCCTAAAGTGAATTGAATTTGCGGAAAGTCAAATTTTCGCTTGCCGGAACTGGTGAAAAACGCCATCCGGACAACTACATCAAGGCGGACTAATCCGTCTTAACGTTGACAAGCCACCGGACCTTGGATCCGGCGAGATTGGAGAACGCAATGGCTGCGGTGCAGGAAACAATCGATCAGGTACGCCAGATCGATGTCGACCAGTACAAATACGGGTTTGAAACCCATATCGAAGTAGACAAGGCCCCGAAGGGACTGTCTGAAGAGGTGATCCGTTTCATTTCTGCCAAGAAGCAGGAACCGGAATGGATGCTCGAGTGGCGTCTTGACGCCTATCGTCGCTGGTTGACGATGGAAGAGCCCACCTGGGCACGTGTGAGCTATCCAAAGATCGACTTCAACGATCTCTATTATTATGCCGCACCAAAGAACATGACCGGCCCGATGTCGATTGACGATGTCGACCCGGAACTGATCAAGACCTATGAAAAGCTTGGTATTCCGCTGCGTGAGCAGGAAATTCTGGCTGGCGTGCAGACCTCGAGAGTTGCCGTTGATGCGGTGTTCGACAGTGTGTCCGTTGTGACGACCTTCAAGGAAGAGCTGAAAAAGGCCGGCGTGATCTTCATGTCGATTTCTGAAGCCATCCGCGAACATCCTGACTTGATCAAGAAGTATCTCGGTTCGGTTGTTCCAACCACCGACAACTTCTATGCAACGCTGAATGCGGCGGTGTTTACCGACGGTTCCTTCGTGTTCGTGCCAAAGGGCGTTCGCTGCCCGATGGAGCTTTCGACCTATTTCCGTATCAATGAAAAGAACACGGGCCAGTTCGAACGCACGCTGATCATTGCCGAGGACGGCGCTTACGTGTCCTACCTCGAAGGCTGTACAGCCCCGCAGCGCGACGAAAACCAGCTTCATGCTGCCGTGGTCGAGCTTGTGGCGCTTGATGATGCCGAAATCAAATATTCTACCGTCCAGAACTGGTATCCCGGCGACAAGGACGGCAAGGGCGGTATCTACAACTTCGTGACCAAGCGTGGCGACTGCCGTGGCAACCGTTCGAAGATTTCCTGGACGCAGGTTGAAACCGGTTCGGCGATTACCTGGAAGTACCCATCGTGCATTCTGCGTGGCGATGACAGCCGTGGCGAGTTCTACTCGATTGCGGTGTCCAACGGTCACCAGCAGATCGACAGCGGCACCAAGATGATCCACCTCGGCAAGAACACGTCGAGCCGTATCATCGCCAAGGGTATTGCGGCCGGTTTTTCGGAAAACGTCTATCGTGGTCAGGTGTCTGCCCACCGCAAGGCAACCAACACCCGAAACTTCACCCAGTGTGACAGCTTGCTAATTGGCGACAAGTGCGGCGCGCATACCGTGCCTTACATCGAGGCAAAGAACTCGTCCGCTCACTTTGAGCACGAAGCGACAACCTCGAAGATTTCCGAAGACCAGCTCTTCTACTGCCTGCAGCGCGGTATTCCTGAGGAAGCGGCGATTGCGTTGATCGTCAATGGCTTCGTCAAGGAAGTCATTCAGGAGCTGCCGATGGAATTTGCCGTTGAAGCACAAAAGCTGATCGGCATCTCGCTCGAAGGTTCCGTGGGCTGAGCCTTTTACGAATACGACCCTGAGTGCGCGGCTTTCGCGCACCATCGATCACACTATTCTTAGGAAAACATCATGCTTGAAATCATCGACCTGCACGCAAAGATCGCAGACACCGAAACCGAAATCATCCGTGGCCTGAACCTGAAGGTTGCGGCCGGCGAAGTGGCTGCCATCATGGGCCCGAACGGTTCCGGCAAGTCCACGCTGTCCTACATCCTGTCGGGCCGCGAAGATTACGAAGTGACCTCTGGTGACATTCTTTATAACGGCGAAAGCATTCTGGAACTGGACGCTGCAGAGCGTGCGGCCAAGGGCGTTTTCCTGGCCTTCCAGTACCCGGTAGAAATTCCAGGTGTTGCCACCATGCAGTTCCTCAAGGTTGCTATGAACGAGCAGCGCAAGGCACGTGGTGAATCCGAACTGACAACGCCTGACTTCATCAAGCGCGTCAAGGAAGCTGCTGGCGATCTGAAGATCGACATGGACATGCTGAAGCGTCCGCTCAACGTCGGTTTCTCCGGCGGTGAAAAGAAGCGTGCGGAAATCCTGCAGATGGCACTGCTTGAGCCAAAGCTGTGCGTTCTCGACGAAACCGACAGCGGTCTCGACATCGATGCGCTGAAGATCGTGGCTGACGGCGTCAATGCGCTGCGGTCTCCTGACCGGGCGACTGTTGTCATCACCCACTACCAGCGCCTGCTGGACTACATCGTGCCGGACACCGTCCACGTTCTCTACAAGGGCCAGATCATCCGCAGCGGCGACAAGACGCTGGCGCACGAACTGGAAGCCAACGGTTACGCCGACATCATCGGTGAAGCAGCCTGATCGGGCGCGAAAGGGATGATGTGATGAATATTCAAAACACAAACAGGCAAACAGCCGCAGAGACTGCGCTTGTTGAAGCCTATACCGCGCAACTGGGCGATCTGCCGGGCAACGGTGCTGTGATTGCAGCGCGCGACAACCTGCTGGAAAACCTCAAGAGGCTTGGTCTGCCGACCCGCCGTATCGAGGCATGGCACTATACGGACCTCAAGACGCTGCTGCGCGCCTTGCCGGACACCGTGCCGGTTCCGGTTCTGTCTGCTGCTGCCCCAATCGTTAGCGGTTCGCCTGTCATCGCGTCCTTGCAGGGCGTGGCGGCAAAGGGTGTAACAACGGAAGGTTTTTCCGTTTCCAGCTTTGGCGAAGCCCTGCTTGACGGTTCTGCCGCAGCCGGTCTCAGCGAATTGGACAAGGACGATGTCATTGGCCGTATCAACGGCAGCTTCGTGCGCGACGGTTTTGTGGTGGACATTCCGGCCAATGCCGAGATTGAAACACCAATCGAGATCCAGGCGATCCACGGCGGTGGCCAGGTTCACAACCGTTTTCCGGTCCGTTTTGGCGCTGGCGCCAAGGCAACCATCATTGAGCGTCACCTTGCCGCGACGGAAGACGGCGCGTTCGTGTCCTCGATCAGTGACATTACGCTCGAAGACGGCGCGGAAGTCACATGGGTTCTGCTGCAGCAGCAGGGCGCAGCTGACACCCATCTTGGCCAGTTGCGCATCCGCATGGGTGCGGATGTCAAGCTGCGTCTGTTCTTCATCAATGCCGGTGGCAAGCTGGTTCGCCAGGAGCTGCGCATCGATGTTGAAGGTGAAGGCAGCGATCTGATCGTTCGTGGCGTCAACCTGCTCGGCGGCGAAACGCATACCGACGTGACCATGGTTCTTGGCCATAACGTACCGAACACGACCTCGACGGAAATTTTCCGCAACGTCGTTTTCGACCGTGCCAAGGGCATCTTCCAGGGCATGATCCGGGTTGCTCCCGATGCCCAGAAGACCGACGCCAAGATGGCGTGCAACACGCTGCTGATGTCTGACGATGGCGAGTTTTCGGCAAAGCCGGAACTTGAAATCTTTGCTGACGACGTTCAGTGCGGTCACGGCGCGACGGTTGCCGATATCAGCGACACCCATCTCTATTACCTGATGGCGCGCGGTATCCCTCGGGCAAAGGCACGTGCCATGCTCGTCAACGCTTTCGTTGCTGAAATCGTTGAAGAACTGGAAGCTGAACACCTGGTAGAGGCGTTGGAAACCATCATTTCCAATTGGCTGGAAAATCATGCCTGATAGCGAACGCGCCGCAGTGGTGGCCCCTTATGACGTTGAAGCCGTGCGCCGGGATTTTCCGATCCTGTCGCGCGAAGTCTATGGCAAACCGCTTGTCTATCTTGACAACGGCGCGTCCGCACAAAAACCACAGGTCGTGATCGACGCGGTGTCGCATGCCTATTCGAATGAATATGCCAATGTGCATCGCGGCCTTCATTTCCTGTCCAATGCCGCAACCGATGCTTATGAGGCGTCGCGCGAAAAAGTGCGCCGCTTTCTGAATGCCGGTTCGGTGGATGAAATCATCTTCACCAAGTCCTCCACTGAAGCGATCAACACGGTTGCCTACGGTTATGGCATGCCCAAGATCGGCGAGGGTGACGAGATCGTCATTTCTATCATGGAGCACCACTCCAACATCGTTCCATGGCATTTCATTCGTGAACGCCAGGGCGCCAAGCTGGTCTGGGTGCCCGTTGATGACGAGGGTGCCTTCCATATCGAGGCATTTGAAAAAAGCCTGACCGAGCGCACCAAACTGGTTGCCATCACGCATATGTCCAATGCGCTGGGTACCGTGGTGCCGGTGAAGGAAATTTGCCGTATTGCGCATGAGCGCGGCATTCCGGTGCTGGTCGATGGCTCTCAGGGCGCTGTCCATATGCCCGTCGACGTGCGTGACATTGATTGCGACTGGTATGTGATGACCGGTCACAAGCTGTATGGGCCGTCGGGGATTGGCGTTCTCTACGGCAAGGCTGACCGTTTGAAAGAAATGCGCCCATTCATGGGTGGCGGTGAAATGATCCTTGATGTGTCGGAAGACATGGTCACCTACAATGATCCACCGCACCGCTTCGAGGCTGGTACACCACCTATCGTGCAGGCAATCGGCCTTGGTTACGCGCTGGATTATATGGATAATCTCGGCCGTGCTGCCATTGCCGCGCATGAGGCAGATCTGGCCGCTTACGCCAAGGAACGCCTGCAGGCGATCAATTCCTTGCGGATTATTGGCGATGCCCCCGGCAAAGGTGGTATATTCTCGTTCGAGCTTGCCGGTATTCACGCCCATGACGTTTCCATGGTCATTGACCGGCGCGGCGTTGCCGTGCGGGCCGGAACACATTGCGCCATGCCGCTCTTGAAAAGGTTCGGCGTGACGTCCACATGCAGGGCATCCTTCGGTCTTTACAATACACGGGCCGAGGTTGATGCACTGGCCGATGCGCTGGAATATGCGCGCAATTTCTTTGCCTGAGGATCAGGATTATGAGCGCCGAAACAAGCGAAAAGACTGTCGATATCGTAGAAACTTCATCCGCTTCGTCCATCTCGCCGGCCGAGCTGGCGCGTCTGAGCGATGACGTGATTGCTGCGCTCAAAACGGTTTACGACCCTGAGATTCCGGCAGATATTTTCGAGCTTGGCCTTGTCTACAAGATTGATATCGAAGACGACCGCATGGTCAAGATCGTCATGACGTTGACCGCGCCGGGTTGCCCGGTGGCTGGCGAAATGCCGGGCTGGGTGGAAAATGCCGTTGGCGCCGTTGAAGGTGTATCCGGCGTTGAAGTGTCAATGACGTTTGATCCGCCATGGACACCAGACCGCATGTCCGAAGAAGCCCAGGTTGCCGTTGGCTGGTACTAAGCCACGCTGGGTTCTGGCAGTTTAGATTGATGTCAGTCTTGCGAAATCAGGTTGCTGGTTTCGCGGGAATTGCGAGTAGCGATACAGTCTCACCCATTTTTGACGAATGCCATCTCTTGATATCAAGGGGGGCTAGGGCTAAATTCAGTGTATGAAAACATCGGGCCTTTACCCCGGTGGTATTTTAATAGCGTCGCTGCCAGACAAAACGCTTTGGTGTTTTTGAAGGTTCGATGCGACAGGAGAATGAGCCAATGGGCTTTGCCGTGATGACTATGACCGAGGCCGCCGCCAACCGCGTGAAGGCTATTGTCGCCAATTCCGGACCAGATGCGCTGGGTGTGCGCGTTGGTATCAAAAAAGGCGGCTGTGCCGGCATGGAATACACCATCGATCTGGTCAAGGAACCTGACGCCAAGGATGACCTGATCGAGTCCGCAGGTGCCAAGGTCTGGATCCAGCCATCTGCCGTACTTTATCTTTTGGGCACGCAAATGGACTTCGAAGTCACAAAAATGCGCTCGGGCTTCATTTTCAGTAACCCCAACCAGACATCAGCATGTGGTTGCGGTGAATCGGTTGAGCTGCAAGCAGCAGATCTTGCCGAGCTTGCCAAGCAGCGCGAAGCGGCCACCGCCTGATTTTATTGTTGCCCCGGGATTAAAACGGGTAGCGATTTTCATACCAGGGCCTGTCCCTGATATCGCCCGCACTTCCTCAAGCGTCGCTAATTTGGTTTGCGTGATTGGATCCTCGGGTCAGGCCCGAGGATGACGCCGAGACAATTGTCGGTGCAGGGGTCTCCAAAAACTCCCCTCATACCTCTCCTTGGTTCACGTCCGAGGATGACGGTGGATAGGTAGACATTTCAATTCCTGCGATTTTGAATGCTCGCGTGTCACCAAAACCTCCCTCATTACCGTGCTTGTCACGGGAATCCAGGCCAGCCAAGTCCTTGGGCTGAAAAGTCTCTTGTCGCGCGGACGCGCTCCACTGGATCTCTGTGACGAGCACAGAGATGAGGGGAGGTTGAAGGCACCGTGCGCCCTACCTCTACCCTTGTGGGAGAGGAAGAAAAATCATGGTCTTAGCTTGCTAAGTCATAGATTTTTCAGGTGAGGGGTTATGTACTTGCACACTGCACACTGCACACTGCATACTGCACACTGCTTGGCATCGACACGACGCTAGCAGACGTCAACCACCTCAACCACTCAGTCACGTCGTCGCGTGGTGAGACAGCAGCTTTGTATCTGCCTGTTCGGCCCGTTCTGAGTTGCCATCCAACAAGGCGTTGATGATATCCAGATGCATTTGCACTGCGGTTTTAAGTGCCGTGCTATCGGCGGATGAAAACCAGATACGTCGGAAATGCGTTTGCAGCGGCCACAGCGACGAGGCGATAAAACTATTGGGGCAGGCCTCGGCAACAATTTCATCGAGATGTTTGTCTGCCTCGTAAAAGGTGAGAATGTCGTCATTATCAGAGGACTGCACCATTTTGCCAGAACAGTCTTCCAGCGCGCGGCGCAGCGGCTCACAGATGTTCTGTGCAGCAAGTGCCACCGCCATCGGTTCAAGCTGCCGGCGCGCTTGAAGGATGTTGTTGCGGTCCATGGGGTTGATATGGGTAATCTGCAGGCCAACACGCGGCCGCACGCGAATGAGATTTTCCCAGGCCAGCCTCTGGATGGCCTCCCGCACCGGCGTTCTGCCGTGACCGGTCAGTTCGATAAGCTGTCTTTCGTTTACGATGGCACCGGGTTCTACACCCAGTGTAACAATGAGCTTTTCAAGGGCCAGATAGGCAAGGTGGCTCTGCGAAGCCTGCGTCATGAAAATCGATTCGTTATTGCACTCGTTCCAGTAGTGGCACGAAGGCCTGCGACATGCAATATTCCGAACTGTGCATATAAGCCTGTGTCGCGCAATCAGGATTAAGCCGATTTACGCCGTTATTCGTGTCGCAGTGCCTCGATCGGACTAAGACTTGCGGCGCGGCGGGCCGGAAAATAGCCAAAAACCACGCCAATAGCGGCTGAAAATGCAAAGGCGAGGAAAATGATCGATGGGCTTGCCACAAATGGCACGTTGAGGAAGCTGACAACCGCGTAGGCGAGGCCAAGACCGGTCAAAATCCCGACAATGCCGCCAAAGGCCGACAGCATGACGGCTTCCACCAGAAATTGTCGCAGAACCTGTGTTTCAAGAGCGCCGATCGCCAGGCGAATGCCGATTTCACGGGTGCGTTCGGTGACCGATACCAGCATGATATTCATGATGCCGATACCCCCGACCAACAGGCTGACGGCGGCCACCGAGCCAAGAAGACCGGTTAGCAGCGTTGTCGTGCCAGTCATGGCCGAGGCAATCTGAGTCATGTCATTGACGGAAAAATCGTCTTCGCGGCCAATGACGATGCGGCGTCTCTCCCGCAGCAGCGATTCAAGGTCGGACTGGACTTTCGAGGTTTGCACGCCATCCTGCGCCGATACCATGATGCTGGAGATGGTGCTGGTGCCGCCAATGCGGCGCTGATGGATTTTCAGTGGCATCAGGATGGTATCGTCCTGATCATCGCCCATGCCGGACTGCCCCTTGGTGGCGAGAACGCCCACCACTGGACAGGAGATGTTGCTGACGCGCACGCTCTGGCCAATCGGGTTGCTGTCGCCAAACAGTTCCTTGCGCACGGTCTCGCCAAGAATACAGGCAATCTGGCCGCCGCGTTCCTCTGCCGGAGTGAAGTCACGACCCAGTGACAGTGGCCAGTCCTGCGCAATCAGGTAGTCGTTGGTGGTGCCAAGTGCACTGCTGGAATGGTTCTTGCCGCCAAAAATTGCGGTTGCCGTGCTGCGGTTGACCGGTGCCACGGCACGCAGCCCGCTGATCTGGTCACGCATGGCTTGCACGTCATTGTCGTTAAAACGTTTGGCTTCGGTGCTGGCGCGGCCGGGACCAAACTGGCCGGGGCGCACAAACAGCATGTTGGTACCCAGTCGTGAGAGTTCGGATTTTACCTGCGCCGTTGTGCCATTGCCAACCGTGACCATGGCGATAACCGCGGCCACGCCGATTACCACGCCAAGAACCGTGAGGAACGAGCGCAGCAGGTTGCGGCTGATGGCGCGCATTGCCAGTTTGATTGTTTCAGGAAACATGGGCGGGCTCTCCATGGGTGTTGATGCTGTCAGATGCCAGATGGCCATCAACAAAGCGCAGCAGACGCTTGGCGTAAGCGGCAATATCGTCTTCATGGGTGACCATGATGACGGTGATGCCCTGTTCACGGTTCAGTTCCGTGATCAGTTCCATGATTTCAACGCTGGTCTTGGTGTCGAGATTACCGGTCGGCTCATCGGCCAGGAGAACGGCGGGATTGGTGACAATCGCACGGGCAATGGCAACGCGCTGTTGCTGGCCACCGGACAGCTCTTGCGTGGTGTGACCTTCGCGTCCCTTCAGGCCAACCCTTTCCAGGGCGCGCATGGCCATCTGGCGGCGCTCATTGGCCGGTGTGCCACGATAGACCAGTGGCAGTTCGACATTTTCCACTGCCGAGGTGCGTGGCAGAAGATTGAAACCCTGAAACACGAAGCCCAGCATGTGACGGCGCAGCAACGTCAACTGACCACCGGAAAAACCTGACGTCGATATGCCCTGAAACAGGTAATCGCCCGATGTCGCCACGTCGAGACAGCCGATAATGTTCATGGCGGTGGATTTGCCAGAACCGGACGGACCCATGATGGCCACGAATTCATGTTCGTGAATGGCAAGGTCGACACCGGCCAAAGCACGGATGGTCGCTTCGCCCATGCCGTATTCCTTGACCACGTTGCGAAACTCTATGAGGGGAGCCGTCTGCATGTCTGGCACCTTCCGTTCAGTTCCTGCGGGCAATGGCGTCGGTAATCAGTTCATCATCCGGCTGGATGTTGCCGGATTTTACCACGGTGAACTGCCCATCGGTCGATCCGGTTTCCACACGCTCGGAGACCGGCGTGCCGTTTTTCAGCACCCACACGGTGCGCTGGCCAGCCGCGGCACTGGCGCTGTCACCACCACGGCCCCCACCACGCCCCATGCGTGGCGGACGAAACAGGCTCATCAGACCGCCAGCGGAAGAGGCGTTCTGTCGTGGCGGGCTGTAACGCAGCGCGGCGTTTGGAATGAGCAGCGCGTCCTTGATCGATTCCACCACAATATTGGCGGTCGCTGTCATGCCAGGGCGCAGTTTCAGGTTGCTGTTATCGACGGTCAGTATGGCCTTGTAGGTCACGACGTTGGCCACGGTTTCAGAGGCGTAGCGCACGGTCTGGATTTCGGCCGGAAAACTTTCTTCCGGGTAGGCATCGACGCTGAATGTTGCCTGCTGACCGTTGCTGACCTTGCCGACATCCGCCTCATCGACGGCCACCTGCAATTCCATTTTCCGGAGGTCGCCGGCCATGGTGAACAGAACAGGGGCATTCAGTGACGAGGCAACGGTGGCACCGGGGTCAACGTCACGCGTCAGGATGACGCCGTTGATTGGCGCGACGATCTTGCCTTTGCCGAGGTTCAGTTCCGCCAGACGCAGATCGGCTTCAGCAGACAGCACGGAGGCCTCGTTGACCTCAAGCGTCGCTGCGGCAGAATTGTAGTTATACTGGGCTGCATCCAGATCCTGCTGGGTAGAGACGCGGTTCTGCACCAAGTTTTTCAGACGGTTCAGCGATGTCTCGGCCGAGCCCAGTTCTGCCTTGGCTTTCAGCACACTGGCCTTGGCGGATGCCAGCTTGGCTCTGGCGCTTTGCACGTCGGCTTCCAATTTGTTGGTGTCGAGTTCCAGCAGTACGTCGCCGGCCTTGACCTCGCTGTTATAGGTCACGTTGACCTTGCGGACAGTTCCGGACAATTCGCTTGAGATATCGACCTGATCGGTCGGTTGTACCGAGCCGGTGGAGGTGACGATGACCGAGAGGTCATCCTTCTTGGCCGCCGTGGTGGTGTAGGTGTAGGTGGAGCCGCTGGAGGCAGAGAAATAATAATAACCACCTGCGGCCACTATGATAATGGCAGCACCAAACAGGTAGGTGTATTTGCGGCTTTTACGACGTTTCGAGCCCGTAGACGCAAGTATCTCCTGCAGGCTGGGCTGCGTAGAGGCGCTCTTGGTCTTGTCGTCGATATTTTCCCGCTTGTTCATCGCGTCCGCCTGTAAAAAGAATTCCTGACATCAATGCTCTTGAAGATTGACCGGAATTTGCTCGCTCTATCTTACATTGATGTAGGGATGGCAGTTACACAGGTCACGGGGTTGTAAAAGTGAAATCTTGGTAATGTTACATTTGCAGTTGTACCGGAGCCGTCGTGACGCTGTTTCTGAATGGATTTCGTTGCTTTCTGCCAATTGAAGACGGGAAAATTGCCGCTATCTAGATATCAGGGTGTTTTATCGATGCGGACACGCACCGACAGACGAGATGTCTGCAGCGCATGGAGATATGAGTGACGGACGACAGCAGCCACATTCAACGCAATGAGACACCGCCGGTACGCCGCCGCAAGCCGCTGTGGCCATGGGTGGTCTTGTTGGTGCTGACACTGTGCGCGATATACACCTACACTCAGGTCACCCACATCATCGAGACGATACGCCACGAAGTACCGCCGGAGTTCTGGGATATCATCGAATGGATGTTGCGCCAAAGCGGCGTGATCCCTGACAATGGCAGGCAGGCACCGGACTTTGCCATGGGGTTTTTTCAGCCCGTACGTGCCGCGTAATTCAAAGCACCAAATTCGCTTGCTGCAATCGGGTTGAGGGAGGACCTGATGTCCACGATCTTACCGCTGGACTTGGCGTCATACATCAGCTTGTCGGCCTGATCGAGAAGGACGTCGAAGGTCATGCCGGCCTGGGCCTCGGCAATGCCGATGGCTGCACCCACCTGCACCATCTTGTCATCAATGGTGACGTGCTGGGCGATCTGGGTGCCGAGATCAAAAAACCGCAAGGCGGAAAACTCGAAAGCGGCCGGGATGACTGAAACGATTGCAAATTCGTCACCGCCGAGACGGGCGATAAAGTCGCCCTTGCTGGTCCAGCCACGCAGGCGATCGGCAATAACACGCAACAGCTTGTCACCAATCGAGTGGCCGTGCTGGTCATTGACCTGCTTGAAGCGATTGAGATCGATGTAGGCAAGCGTGATCCGGCAGCCCGGTTCAAGCGTTGCCAACGCCTGACGCAGGTAACTTTCAAACGAGGCGCGGTTCTGTAGCCCCGTCATTGAATCCACAAAAGCTGCTTCCATGATGGCGCGCTCATAAGCCTTGCGCTCGGAATTGTCGAGAATGATTTCAATGTCGAAACTCTCGCCATCAATTCGGCGGCGCTGTGCACTGATCAATCCGGGAATGACACGGCCGCTGGAATGCAGCATGTCCACTTCGGCAAGCTCGTAAAACCCTTGCGTGTCGAGCAGATGCAGTCTTTTCATACGGGCTGGATCGTCGAGCGGGTAGGGCAGGTCGTTGCCCAGTGACTGGCCGTTCAACTCTTCCCAACTGCGGCCAACCAGCCGCAGATAGGCCGGGTTCACCTTGATGTAACGGGAATCGTGATCAATTGTGGAAATGGAAAATGGTACTGGCGAAAGATCAAAAAGCTCTTTCAAGGCTGCGTCCAGAACGCTTTCTGAAATCATCTGCCACACCTGTATCCGCTGAAAATGACTAAGTGATCGTCCCGCAGTTTACGGCAGGTCGATTCGGTTGCGCACGTATAAGCATGCAATCTGCGCGCAAGACATTAATGATTGTTATATGACTGATACATAATTTTCAGAAAAACGGTGTCAGCACCATTACTCGGCACAATACGTAATTGTGATCGAAGAAATTTCATCGTGCTGTTGGAATAATTGATCGATAAAACAAATGGTTGCTGGCAATACAATAGGCCGCAGTTCGCCTTACCCCCAATATCACATAGACATAGGACACAATAAGCGTAAACTCCGCGCCATCGTTTCCAACCGATTTCGTAGGCGGTGACGACCGAGAGTTACTATGTGCTCCCGTCTGCAAAAGGAGGGCAGCCACATGACATTTTCGTACAGCGACACGTTGAAGGACGTGCTTTACGACCGCGCTACCTTGTACAGCGGCAACGAACGGATTCGTCTCGATCTCATAGATCGGACGGTGCGTGCGGTGTCGCATATCGATCTTGGTGTCGACGCCAATATCGAGGAAGCGCTGTTCCATCTGATGGACCAGATCGCCGGTTCTGACGCGTCTAAGCCAACCTTGTGAGGGAACAGGTTTTTCCCTGTCCATGTTTTGTTGTTACCAGGCCAGGTTGTCCGTTGATGACCTGGTTTTTTGTTGTGCTGACTGTCACGTCGCGACCTTATTTTAACGATTTCATCCGCTCTCAAGCACCACCTTGTCGAAGGCTGGAAGTGCTGTCATGTTAATGACACTGTAACAGTAGCTGCGTGAGCCTTGCGACGATGCACCGAATGGGGGATGGAAGTCTGGCTGGGCAAGGAGAGGCAACGAATACCGTTTCTGTTGCCACCCTGCTGGACACTGTAGACTGGCGTTCGACACCGCTTGGTCAAAGGTCCGAATGGCCAGCCTGTCTGCATGCCGCCATAGACATCATGGTGCCCTCCCAGGCGCAGATCGTGATGTTCTGGGGGCCAGAATTCGTTGCCCTTTACAATGACGTTTATGCGCCGACCATTGGCGACAAACATCCGCATGCCTTTGGCCGGCCGGGTCGTGAATACTGGAGCGAGCTGTGGGACGACCTTGAGCCGTTGCTGAAGCGTGTGCTTGAGCATGGCGAAACGGTCGCTGCCAGGGATCGGGCGTTTTACATCGAACGGCATGGCTTTCCCGAAACCGTGTATTTCGACATTTCCTATTCACCGGTGCGGGATCTGGACAGAAATGTTGTTGGCGTTTTCTGCATCGTCAACGAAACCACGGAGCGGGTTAAGACCGATGCTGCGATGCGTGAAAGTGAAGAGCGCTTCCGGGCGATATTTTCACAATCAGCAGCCGGCATCGCGCTGAGCGATCTCACTGGAAAGCTGACCGACGTCAACCAGCGCTACTGCGAGATTGTCGGTCGAACGGCTGATGAGCTGATTGGTACGCAGATGCAGGACGTGACCTTTGCCGGGGACCTGCCAGCCAATGTCGCACTGTTTCAAAGACTGATCGAAACCGGTGAAAGTTTCGATATTGAAAAACGTTACCTGCGTGCTGATGGCAGCCTGATCTGGGTTGCCAATTCCGTCTCTGCCATCCGGGATGAAAATGGCGAGATAGAGCAAACGGTGGCCATCGTGGTCGATATTACTGAACGCAAGCGTGCTCAGGAGATTGAAAAACATCTGGCCTCGATCATTGGTTCTTCCAATGACGCAATCCTTGGCATTGATCTCGACATGACAATCACCAGCTGGAACGCGGCGGCGCAACGGCTGTATGGCTATTACGAGGACGAAGCGGTTGGCCATTCCGTGTTGATGCTGGTGCCCGACGATCGCAAGGAAGAAGAACCGTCGATCCTGCGGCAGATCAAGGCGGGGCGTATTGTCGAACCCTATGAGACAAAACGCCTTCGCAAGGATGGCACGCTGGTTGACGTGTTGTTGAGTGTTTCTCCCATTCTCGACCCCTTGGGACATGTGATTGGCGCGTCAAAGGTTACGCATGATATCTCGACCCGCAAGGAGGCGGAGCGGCTGCAGGCCATTCTGGTGGGAGAGTTGCACCACCGCGTGAAAAATGTGCTGGCGACCGTCACGGCGATTGCCCGCCAGACCATGGGGCGCGACACGGCAAACCGAGAGGATGTGGAGGCCTTTACCAACCGTCTGTCATCGCTCAGCCGCGCGCAGGACCTGCTGCTGCACGGCGACTGGCAATATGCCGATCTCAAATCCGTGGTGATGCAGGCAATGGCGCCTTATGCGGTGGAGACATTTACCGTCAGCGGGCCCGCCGTGCCATTGCCACCCAAGGCCGTCGTCTCGTTGTCGCTGGCCCTGCATGAGCTTGCCACCAATGCCGCCAAATATGGTGCGCTTTCGGTATCCACAGGTCATATTACCGTCAGTTGGGACTATGACCGTTCAAGCTCGCATCTGCGACTGCAATGGCGGGAAGAGGGCGGCCCCGAGGTGGTAACACCAACCCGCAAAGGGTTTGGTTCGACACTGGTGGAGCGTTTGTTGACAGCCGAATTGAAGGGCTACGCGCAGATCTCCTACGAAGAAAGTGGTGTTATCTGCGTCGTGGAAGCTGACCTCTCACAAATCTGATCGCAACCATCCAGGTTTCCATCCGTCGGCGTCGGTCATTTCGTCAGTGGCGGAATGGGACGTTGAATGTGTCAGGGGTGGAAGCCTTCCAGCACGACCTTCCCGAACACGCCACCCTTTTCCATGTGTCGGTGTGCATCTGCCACCTGCGTGAAAGGATATACGGCGCCGATAACCGGGTGCACGGACTTGCCGAGCAAAGGCAGGACATTGTCTCTGAAACGAGCGACCATTTGCCGTTTTTCTGTCCGGGACCGTGACTTCATGACCGTGCCGATAAGTTGCAAGTGGTTGTGCAAGACGACGTCCAGCGGGATGATGGCATTGTCTTCGCGGCCGAGCAGCCCAACCTGAACAAGGCGACCGCCCGGCGCAAGACTGCGGATGTTGCGGGCAAGATAGGCACCGCCCACGAAATCGACAATCAGATCAACGCCATGCGAGGCGGTTGCATCGATGACATCTGCCTCGAAATCGGAGCGTCGGTAGTCAAACACCGCGTCGGCACCGATAGACAGGACATTGTCTATGTTGGTAGAGGCGGCGGTTGCCAGAACATGTGCCCCTGACGCTTTTGCCAATTGAACGGTAGCGGAGCCGATGCCTCCGGCTGCGGCATGGATGAGCACGGTTTCGGCTGTGTGGACACGACCGAGGTGGCCAACAGCTTCCCAGCCGGTCACAAAGCTTTCCATGACAGCGGCCGCCTGCGTAAACGACAGTCCGTCAGGGATCTTGGCAGCCATACCGCTGTCGAGGCGGGCATATTGCGCATAGGCGCCGCCGCCGACAATGCCCATGACACGGTCACCGACGGCGAAACCTTGCACGGCGCTGCCCGTGGCCAAAACCTCGCCAGCGATCTCCAAACCCAACAAGGTGCTGTCGCCATAACACCGGGTGCCATAGACGCCTTCGCGCTGGAGAATGTCGGCGCGATTGACGCCGGCTGCCATGACTTTGACCAGGAGATCGTCTGGGCGGATTTCAGGCCGTGGGGCATCACCGAGGTGCAGAACATCTGCACCTCCGAAGTCGTCAAACAGGATGGCTTTCATCATAATGTCCCTCAGTTTGCCTGTGCTGGAGTTGCCAGTGCCCGACGTGCGATGCTGGCAGCAAAAAGGGGTGTCTCACGACTGTTATGGTCACCACCTGCGGCCTGGCGTGCAGCGGCGGCGTCTTCATAGCTGACGCCATGGCTTTCAATGAATGTCATGAAAGCGTCGGTCGGATGGGCGGTGACACGATTTGTGTAGCGGGTGCGGTTTTCGCTGACCTTTTCGGCAATCAGTTCCCAGACCACGTTGACCTGGGTGCGACCGCTGGCGGTGAACACATCCGAGATCGAATTCATTCGGCAATAGGCGGGCTCTGCGACCTCTGCCACATAGTGCTGGACCACCAGGCCGGTGCCGATCTGCTCGACATTGATCGACATGCGGCGTCCGTCGTCTGTCCATGTGATGCCGGCGGCGATGTGGTCTGGTGCGCAGCAGCGCAGATATTCCGCTTCCGGCAGCGTGAACAGCCAGTCAGCAATGTCGATCTTTTCAAAGGGGACGTCGATTTCTGCAGAATATGCCGATTGTGAGAGAATGGTATCGAGAACCTTGACCATGTTGTTATTCCTTCGGTTAAGTGAGCGTTGATTGTTGACGAGAAGGAATGTGCTCCGGATGCCCGCAAATGATAACGAACTGAATGCTCGAAACAGTTTTGCGCTGTAAGCAAAGATGACGGGGTCAAACGGGTAACGGGGCAGACATGAAAGATCCAAGGTTCGCGGAACATCTTGCCGTCTATGTCGATGTGGTGCGCACAGGCAGTTTTTCTGCAGCGTCGCGCCGGCGTGCCGTCACACCATCCGCAGTGGTGCGGCAGATTGATGCGCTGGAGCAGGATCTTGGGGTGACGCTTCTGGTGCGATCCACCCGGGCGCTGGGGCTGACCGATGCCGGGCAGCATTTATTTGACCGCGCGCAACGGCTGCTTGAGGATCTGGCCGATACCCATGCCGAGGTCGCCGCCTTCGATAGCGAAGTGACGGGCACCCTGCGTGTTGCCTGTTTTCCGACATTCGGAAAACGGTATGTCATCCCTGTGATGGCGTTGCTGGCGCAACAACACCCAAACCTGCATGTGGAACTCGACCTTACCGAACGGCTTGCCGATCCCGTTGCCGAGCGGCTGGATCTGGTTATCAGAATGGGGGAGTTGCAGGACAGTTCGCTGATCGCCATGCGGCTTGCGCCGCTGACACGAATTCTGGTGGCAAGTGCGGACTATCTGGAAAAACACGGCGTACCGAGCACAGTTGCTGACCTACGCACCCACCGCCTGCTCGACAAATTACATGGTAACGACCTGCTTGAATGGTCTCGTGTGCTGGGCTGTGCCGCAGGCGATGCTGCTGGCCAAGTGGTACTTCGCTGCGATGATTTTGAAGCCTTGAATGGCGCTGCCTTGACGGGAATGGGAATTGCGCTGTTGCCCAGTTGGGTGGCGGGGCCTTCTGTCAAATCGGGCGATCTCATACGACTTCCGCTTTCGGCAGAAGCATTTTCAGGAGAGCCCTGGAACGACAATCCTTCCGGCATATATTTGTTGCGGGCACTTCAGGTGCCGTCGGCAAAAATCCGGGCTTTCACGGATGCTCTCAAGTCGTTTATCGGCACGCCGCCCCGTTGGGATTGATGCCACCGTGCCTCGCGCCCGGAAGAGGTGTCTCTGCCCGGTGATGTGGGGCGAGGAAGGGCGTTGTTGTCTCGCCGAAACAAAATGTGGCACGGTAGGGAACCGTAACGGCAGGTTTGCTGTTTACGCGCTGGTGAAAAACGGTTGTGTTCCGTTCGCAGCCGTTTTTGAAATCACAATTCCGGGGAGTCAAATTGTGAAAAGCCTTATCGTAGCCATTGCTCTTGCCGTTTCGCTGCCAGTTGCGCCAGCGTTTTCCCAAGTCGTCGTATCCTCAAAGATCGACACCGAAGGTGGCGTGTTGGGAAATATCATCCTGTCGGTCCTGAGCCATAACGGCATTGAGGTCACCGACAAATTGCAGCTTGGCGCGACGCCAGTTGTGCGTGAGGCGCTGGTGACTGGCGCTATCGACATTTACCCGGAATACACGGGCAATGCGGCCTATTTCTTCAACCGCGCCGAGGACCCGATCTGGAAAGATGCGGCGAAAGCCTATGAAGAGGCAGCCAAGCTTGATCTGGAGGCCAACAAGCTGGTCTGGCTGACGCCATCCAGTGCCAACAACACCTGGGGTGTTGCCATCCGCAAGGATCTGGCCAACAGCGAAAAGATCATCACCTTCAGCGATTTCGGCAAATATATTGCCGGTGGTGGTCAGGTCGTGCTGGCGGCATCCTCCGAGTTCGTCAATTCCGCTGCGGCGCTGCCTGCCTTCCAGACAGCCTATGGTTTTACGCTGAAGCCTGACCAGCTGATTACACTGTCGGGTGGTGATACGGCGGCAACCATTGCAGCTGCGGCCAACCAGACCAACAATGCCAATGCAGCGATGGTTTATGGCACGGATGGCGGCATTGCGGCCTCTGGTCTGGTGCTGTTGGAAGACGACAAATCCGTTCAGCCGGTTTACCAGCCAGCGCCGGTTATCCGCAAAGATATCCTCGACAAGAACCCGCAGATTGCCGAACTGCTGAAGCCGGTATTCGGTAAGCTTGATGCCGCAACCTTGCAGGAACTGAACGGACGCGTGCAGGTGGGCGGTGAACCCGCCAAGGCGGTTGCCACGGACTTCCTGACCAAGAATGGGTTCCTGAAATAAGCGGAGCCGAAGCGACTTGGCCGTCATTATTCCTGAGAAGACCGGGTTTGTCGGGGTAAAAACTGACAAACCCGGCATCGTCATTGCGCTTATGCTGGTTGCCGGTGCCTTCGGCCTGCCATTCGTCATCCTGCGGCCAAACCGCATTGTGGCCGGTGAGGCGCTGTCGATTTTTCAATCGCTGCCTGTGTATTTGATGACGGCACTGGCCTGTCTTCTGGTGGTGACAGCGCTTGCCATGTCCATCAGAATATCGGCTGCACTGCGGCTTGGGCTTGTTGCCGTGACACTGGCATTGTTGGTTGTTGCTGCCGGCATGGCGGCCAGTTTCGTGATGCCGGAAGGCAACAGCTATGCCCGTGTCTCGCCGGGGGCTGGCGTGTGGGTGTTGCTGGCAGCACTGCTGCTGGCCACTGCCGACTGTGTAACACGGCTTCGCCCGCATCCACTGTTTCGCATCGTCCTGCTGGTTTTCGGTTTTGCCGGTGCTGCAGCCGTGCTGATGACCGGCGTGTGGGACAATCTTTCGATCATGAAGGAATATGCCAACCGCGCCGATGTGTTCTGGCGCGAAGGTGCGCGTCACATCACGCTGGCGGTCGGATCACTGGCGGCGGCAATTGTGGTTGGGCTGCCGCTTGGCATTGTGGCGCACAGGGTAACGGCGCTGCGCAGCGCTGTTCTCAATACGCTGAACATGATCCAGACCATTCCGTCGATTGCGCTGTTTGCCATTCTGATCGCGCCGCTTGGCTGGATTGCGGTCAATGTGCCCGGCGCGTCTGCGCTTGGCATTGCCGGTATTGGTGCAGCACCGGCCTTTGTGGCGCTGTTTCTCTATTCCCTTCTGCCGGTTGTTGCCAACACGGTCGCGGGCCTCGCGGGCGTGCCGCAATCCATCACCGAAGCAGCGAAGGGTGTTGGCATGACGAGAGGCCAACGTCTGCTGGGCGTTGAAATGCCGCTTGCCGCACCGGTCATCCTGACCGGTATCCGTATCGTGCTGGTTCAGAATATCGGCATGGCAACCATTGCCGCACTGATTGGCGGCGGCGGTTTTGGAGTGTTTGTTTTTCAAGGGGTCGGACAGATGGCCATGGATCTGGTGCTGCTGGGTGCGATACCCACCGTGGCACTGGCCTTTGCCGGTGCCATTATTTTTGACGCCCTGATTGAATTGTCTGCCAGAAAAGAAGGCGGGAGTGCCACAGCATGATCGAGATCGACCATCTGACCAAACGTTTTGAAGGTGCGGTTGCCGTCAATGATGTGTCCCTTACCGTCAAAGCGCATAGCGTGACGGTTATCGTGGGCTCCTCGGGCTCCGGTAAGACGACCTTGCTGCGGATGATCAACCGGCTGATCGAGCCAACCTCCGGCAGTGTGCGGATCAATGGACGCGACAATAAATCCATTGCCGGGCACGAACTGCGCCGCAGCATCGGTTACGCCATTCAGGGTTACGGCCTGTTTCCGCACCGTAGCGTTGCGCAAAACATTGCCACGGTGCCGCAGTTGCTGGGCTGGGACAAGGCACGGATCGATGCGCGGGTGCGTGAACTGCTGGAGCTTTTCCAGCTTGAGCCAGGCGTATTTGCCAAACGGTTTCCGCATGAATTGTCCGGCGGCCAGCAGCAGCGCATTGGCGTGGCACGGGCGCTGGCGGCCGAACCTGAACTGCTGTTGATGGACGAACCCTTTGGCGCTTTGGACCCGGTTATCCGTACCAGAGCCCGGCGCGACCTTCTTGATATCAAGGCGCTGTTGGGCACGACCATCATTCTTGTGACCCATGACATGGATGAGGCCTTTGCCATTGCCGACCATATTGCTGTCATGGACAAGGGCGTTCTTGTCCAATACGGCACGCCGGCGGAACTGGTGCACAAGCCGGCAACAGAGTTTGTTGCCGCAATGATCGGACCGGAGGAGCGACCATTCCGGTTGCTGGCATTACGGCCGGTTTCCGAGGCAATAGAGCAGGGTACTGCCGGGGGCGAGCCGATCCCTGCAGCGCTCAGTCAGCGCGAAGCCCTGTCAAATCTTGTCTGGACGGGACGGCAGGAAGCCCCTGTTGCGAATGATGAGGGACAGGTGCTCGGCAAGGTAACCATGGCAGCACTTTGCCAGCAGGCTGCGGGCAGCCCATGACCATTCAAACAACGACCGCGACCAGCGAGATGAAGGCTGCAAAAATACCAACGCAGTGGCTGGCGCACGCATTGCGGGTGTTTGGTCTTGTGCTTCTGGTTTCATTTCTCGTGCAGCCACATTGGTTTGAACCGGTTTTCCGGCCGCTGGCGCCAGCCAATGCGCCTGCCATCTATACCCAGGCCGACTTGCTGGTGTTGACCGGACAACATCTGCGCACGGTGCTGATTGCCACGGTGCTGGCGAGTCTGCTGGCGATAACGCTGGCAATCATCGTGACACGGCCATCCTGCCGGGAGTTTCTGCCCCTGTCACGTCTGGTGGTGAATACCGGGCAAACATTCCCCCCGGTTGCCGTGCTGGCGCTTGCCGTGCCGATGCTGGGTTTTGGTGAAACACCAACGCTTGTGGCGTTGTTTCTTTATGCACTGTTGCCGATTTTCGAGAGCACGCTGACCGGGCTTGCCAATGTGCCGGATGTGACGAAAGAAGCGGCCCGCGGCACCGGCATGACCCCATGGCAAAGCCTTGTGAGCGTGGAATTGCCACTGGCCTTGCCGGTCATCCTGTCAGGCGTGCGCATATCGGTTGTCATCAGTCTGGCGACGGCAACGATCGGCTCGACGGTCGCCGCGAAAACGCTCGGCGAGGTGATTATTGCCGGCCTGCAATCCAGCAATATGGCCTTTATCCTGCAAGGCGGGCTGGTGGTTGGTTTGCTTGCGATATTTGTCTATGACGCCCTCATGGCGCTGGAACGCATGGTTACGGGTTGGCAGCATGTGTCCCGCTCACGCTAAGTGGGGCCATATGTCAGACCCCACCGGTTGGTAAAACATGGTTCAGATTGCCTCAAGAAATGCAATCAGCGCTTCGCGTTCTCTTACCGTCAGTGAAAACGGCTTGAGGAACGGCGATGTCATGCCGGCATAGGGCATGAAGGGATTGGCGCGTTCCTGCTCGTTGCGTGGCCGCGTTCTGCCGCCACCCACTTCATAAAAACGCACGACGCGCCGCAAATCCCGGATGATACCGTTGTGCATGTAAGGCGCCGTTTGCGAGACGTGGCGAATGCTGGGGGTTCTGAACCGGCCGACATCCAGCAACTGGTTGGTAATGGCGTATCGGCCAACGTCTTCACGCGGACGGCCCAGCAACGAAAGCCCAAGATTGTGAAACTTGTTGTCGGTCAGCAGCGGACCGTTGTGACAGTTGGCGCAACCACCCTTGGTGCGGAACAGATGCATGCCCCAGATCTGCTCATTATTGAAGGCGCGGTACTGACCCGACAGGAAACGGTCGAGCCGTGTCGGTTCTTCAAGCGTGCGCTGGAAGGTGGCGATGGCATCGGTCAGTTCTGCGGCGGTTGGCGTGGAGACGTTGTAGACCGCCTGAAAAGCCTCCTGATAATCCGGCCGGGCGGCAATCCGCTGAACGGCAGAGGCGATATCGTGGTTTGCCATTTCGCGCTGGTCTGTCATGGGCATCAGCGCCTGTTCCTCCAGCGTCTCTGCGCGGCCATCCCAGAACAAAGGTGAGCGCAAACCGACATTGAACAAAGGCGGCGCGTTGCGTTTTCCCCTGGCGCGGTCATGGCCGAAGGAGCTTTGCAGGCCATCGCCCCAGCCAAGCTCCCTGTTATGACAGTTCTGGCAGGAAATCTGGCCAGAGCGCGAAAGCTGAGGATCGCGGAACAGCTTGAAGCCAAGCTGCGCCTTGGCCAGTTGCTGGCCCTGCGGGCGCGGCGGTATTGGCAAGGGTGCCAGCTCTTCTGCTTTGATACCTGAAAATAGCGACAGCGGCGGAAAGTTTTCCGCCGGTTGCCGATAGGTTTGCGCGAGCAATGAAAGGTCATGTTCGGTTGGATTTGCTGGGAACTCGACCAGCAGATTTTGCCGGCGCTGTTCAATGGCCCGTTCTTGCAGCGCCGCCAGCCGTTCTTCATTTGCCAGCCTGCGTCCCTTGGCAACCTCGTAGCACGAGATTGCCAGGATAACGGATGCGGCAACGGCACAAAAGACATAGAGCAGTCTGAGATGCGTCGACATCAGAAGGTTGCCTTCGCGCCAAGCCATACCATGCGGCCGGGAACCCATGGTTGGGCGGGTTTGGCGTTACGGTTTCCAACGTCGTTGAAAGCGTTTTGCACTCTCATCTCAAGATCCAGCGAGCCATATTTGGATTCGAATGCACGGTATTTTGCATTGAGATCAACCGTCACGGCTGTTCTGAAACGATAGTCTTCCCGGATTTCATGCACCATGCCCAAACCCTCTGAGCCAGCTGGTAGATGGCATGCTGCAGTAAGACTTACTGAGGGTGTGCATGTCGTATCCGTTTTGCGAACACCGTCATATGGTAAAATCACATTGCCGGTAACGCCGAACTTGAATTTGTCATCAAACCAGGAGGTGACGAGGTCCAGAGATCCCTTGATGGGGATATCCATGTTACCTTGCACCATCTCGAAATCTCCGAGACCATAGGATTGGTCGTTGTACCAAATGCGCGTATCGCTTGGGTCATCGAAGTAACCATTGGACGTGGACTTACGCTTTGACCACGTTAGGCTTCCGAACAGGCCTACTGTCTCCAGATTGGCATTTTGTAGTCCCCATGTCTTTCCGTATTCGATCGTCGCCGATTGAAACGCAGATTTTCCTTCATTGGTCAGCGTCATAACACTGCTGGTGGAATCCACGGACTTGAGGTACTGATCCTTGCCGTGTCGGTTCAAGTAGCGAATGCGTAGTTCACCATCGAACCATGGGTCATTCCAATCTATTCCGGCCGTAAATTCATCAACGTAAGGTGTGACAAGATCATCGCCTAAGAACGAGTAATAACGCTGTGTGCCTGCGCCGACCCAATTTGTAACCACGCCACTTGAAGTGTGGGAACGATTATAAGCGCGTGCGAATGGCTGGTTGTTTCGGATGGCATAATAGACGGCATCGGCATTGTAATAACGATTGAAACCGCCAATGACCGAGAAGTCTTCAGTCGGTGATATGGTTGCCGTCAGACGCGGAGCGAAGTTCAGATTGCCGAAAAAGTCTTCATAGCTGGCATGCACACCGGCCCGTACATTCAGCCAGTCCCAAGTCTGATCCACTTCGGCATATGCATCAAGCGAATTGATTGATGCCTTGTTGTGATAGCCCGGTGTCACGGTCTTTACCCGTGTGTACTGCTCGTATGAGCATGAGGCATCGCCGGTTGGGCACGTAAACGAGGAAACGAGGGGCGTATTCAGCAGCGTATAGTTCGACGAGTAGAGCGTGTATTCATCTGCCTGTCGATATGCGTCTGTCTTTCGGTAATCAAAACCAGTCGAGAACGTACCTGCTAGAAAATCACCGTCGATATCTGCCTTGAAGCCTTTTTCTTCCTGTCCCTGCGCCTTGTTGCCGTAACCGCCTTCACGGCAGAGTTGGGATGTTCCGGTCAAACCGGATGCCAGTGGTACCTGGCACCAGGATAATATGCTTGGATCTGTCGAATAGAACCATGTAGCTGGGTTGGTATTAGACACAGCCGATCTCGCCCAAACAGTGCGATACAATGTTTCATTTGCCCCACCGTCATTAACGGTTCGGGATTTGTTGAAATAGGCTCTCGCGTCTATCTTCACGTCCTTCACGCCGAAAGGCTCAAAGACGATTGCATCAAGATCATTTTCCCATTGCAACTGGCTGGTTAATCCTTTGCTCTGTGACATGATTTGCGTGTCGCGATAGAAGTAACCATCCCACTCCTGCTCGTAATCTGTGTAAGAGCCATCCAGTGTGAAGACGCCGAGGTCTGTGTCATGCCGACTGGAAAGGCGGTAGAAATTGTTCTCTGAGAACTCTTCCGCTTCAAGACCATAGTACCTGTAATCTTTGACCTTATTGGTGTCCGCACCAGAACGGCTGTACTGGCCAACTACCGCCCAATTGTCAGTGATTGGCACGTTGACGGTTGCAGATGTTTTGTAGCGGTAAAATTCCGGTGGCGGGTTGTTTTGTGGATTGAGCCCGTCTTCTGTTCCCAAAACGTAACTTGTCGTGCTGTCGCTTTCAAAACCATAGCTGACCGAACCGGTGACCTTGTCTGTTTTTGGTTTTGCCAGTGTATATTCAACCACGCCGCCCTGAAATTGGCCGTAACGGGCCGAAACATTGCTATCCATAACACTAACATTGTCCAGGAATTCTGCTGGTACAAACACGGTTTGGGAATGAAGGCCAAAAACCTCGTTGATGTTGGGAGTATTCTCGTAACTTCCAAGCGTACCGCCAAATGGATCCTGCGATCCCGTGACATTGTTGATGCCGATGCCATTGAGGATGAAGTTGTTTTCATAGACCTTACCGCCGGAGATTGACATCTCCTGCGGACGCAGGTTGATCATGTCTTGACCATCGACACCGGCATCATTGTCGGAATCGTTCTGATACTGGACATTGGGCAGGTTGCGCAGGATCGAGTTTGCATCGCCGAGACCGCTTGCCTTGTTGCTAATAAGTTCACCCTCAAGAATTGTCGTGCCGATATCCGATTTGCCTTTGCCACCCAAGCGTAGCCAGTTGGGTAGCTTGACAATGATGTTATCAAGAACCGTCGCGTTGGCTGGTGCAAGAGTTGTGTCCTGCGCCATGACAGGTGAAATGGAGACGATACCACCAACGGTAACAAGCAGGCACACGGAAGCCTTCGCCACGTGTCGTGACGTTTTCAAGTTCGGATACATGTTTGAAAAACCTCCAGAAAATTCTGCGTTATGGCGCGTTGGAGGTGGGATAATAAAATGTGACTGTATGAGTCAAGATTTCGCCGTAATAAATATGATATTTTGACACAACTTTGTCATGATGCGTTGCGCGAGCAACAGCCGGGCGAGGTGAAGTGACGCCTTGTAGTTGTTTGTCGTCGATTTTTATTTTCTAAGGTTGTGTGGTGTGGCTTTGCTATTGCGCTGAGTCTTGAGCGTGGCAACGCAACCGCACCGCACCGGAAATCAATGCCATCGCGTTCTGGCTGGCGCCTTTTTACGTTTAAAATCTTTAAGCTGTACTTTCCGGCGCATAGCGTCACAATGCCACGCGCGCCAGATTACCGCGCGGTAATTGATCACAGCGCGTTCGGTTATTGTTTCAAATAGACCAGAGATCCATTTCACTCATTGATGGAGATCAAAGTGTTTGAAGGTTTCAGCGCCGAGATTCTGGCACGAATACAGTTTGCCTTTACTGTGTCGTTCCACTTTCTGTTTCCGGCGTTTTCCATTGGCACGGCGAGTTATCTTGCCGTTCTCAATGCGTTGTGGCTGTGGAAGCGCGATCCCGTTTATCTCAAGCTGTTCGAATACTGGAAACCGATCTTTGCCATTACCTTCGGCATGGGCGTGGTGTCCGGCATCGTCATGAGCTACCAGTTCGGCACCAACTGGGCGGTGTTTTCCGACAAGGCTGGTCCGGTGATTGGCCCGCTGATGGGATATGAAGTGCTGACCGCCTTTTTCCTGGAGGCAGGTTTTCTTGGTATTGCGTTGTTCGGGCGCAAACGTGTCGGTGATCGGCTGCACATGTTTGCCGTCGCCATGGTGGCCGTGGGTACCTTGATTTCCGCCACCTGGATCCTGTCTGCCAATAGCTGGATGCATACGCCGCAAGGTCACATCATTGGTGAAAACGGCCAGTTTCTGCCACAGGACTGGTGGAAGATCATTTTCAACCCATCCTTTCCGTATCGGCTCACCCATACCGTGCTTGCCGCGTTCCTGACGACGGCTTTCGGCGTTGGCGCAGTGGGTGCGTTCCATCTGTTGCGAGACCGCACGAATAAACAGGCGCGGGTGATGTTTTCCATGGCGATGTGGATGGCGGCACTGGTAACGCCGGTGCAGATTTTCGTTGGTGACCTGCATGGCATCAACACACTGGAGCATCAGCCGGCAAAGATTGCCGCCATGGAAGGCCATTATGAAAGCCATAATGGCGCGCCGCTCATTCTGTTCGGCATTCCCGATGATAAGGCCGAAGTCACCCGATATGCAGTCGAAATTCCAAAGCTCGGCTCGTTGATCCTCACCCATGATCTCAATGGCGAAATCAAGGGCCTGAAAGAGTGGGCTCCCGAGGACCGGCCACCGGCGCTTATTCCCTTCATGGCCTTCCGGGTGATGGTTGGGCTTGGCATGTTGATGCTGGGTGTTGGCCTTTGGTCGCTATTGGCCAGGTGGCGAGGCTGTCTTTACGAAAGCCGGTTGTTGCACCGTGCCGCCATCTGCATGGGGCCATCGGGTTTCATTGCGGTGCTGGCAGGCTGGTTTACCACCGAAGTCGGCCGTCAGCCCTATACGGTTTACGGGCTGTTGCGCACATCTGAGAGCCTGTCGCCGGTCGATGCGCCCGCTGTCGGTGCGTCGCTGATGGCCTTTATCGTGGTGTATTTCATCGTGTTCGGGGCAGGGGTCTTTTACCTGCTGCGGCTGATGTACCGCACGCCGGTACTGGATGAAGACCATGAGCTGGACCACGCCCCATCACGAGCAACGGGAATTACCCCGGCGATTGCTCATGAACTTAATGCGGGAGGCCGCCATGATGTTTGATCTTGCGTTTATCTGGGCGGCGCTGATCGCCTTTGCCGTGTTGGCCTATGTCATTCTTGATGGGTTTGACCTCGGCATTGGCATATTGTTTCCGATGTTCCCCAACCGGCATGACCGGGACGTGATGACCAATTCCATTGCGCCTGTTTGGGACGGTAATGAAACCTGGCTGGTGCTGGGTGGCGGTGGCCTGATGGCGGTGTTTCCGCTGGCCTATGCCACTGTGCTGCCAGCCCTCTATATGCCGATTATTCTGATGCTGCTCGGGCTGATCTTTCGCGGTGTGGCGTTTGAATTTCGTTGGCGCACCAAACGCGGCAGCATCTGGTGGGACGGAGGTTTCTTTGTCGGCTCCACCGTTGCGGCCTTCATGCAGGGCGTGGCGCTTGGCGCGCTAGTGCAGGGTATCAAGGTGGTGGACCGCGCCTATGCCGGTGGCTGGTGGGACTGGCTGACACCATTCAGCATCGTTACCGGCCTAGCGGTGGTCGTCGGTTACGCATTGTTGGGCGCCACGTGGCTCAACCTGAAAACCACAGGTGATTTGCAGGCCCGGTGCCGCAAACTCTCCATGGTCGCGGGTGTCGGTACGCTGCTTTTGATCGGCACTGTCAGCCTGTGGACACCGTTTATCGACCGCGTTTACTTTGATCGCTGGTTCGGTTGGCCAACGGCGTTTTTCTCGGCACTGGTGCCATTGCTGGTTGCCATCTGCGCATTGGCGCTGTGGCATGGCCTGACGCACGACAAACACCTGCAACCGTTTCTGGCGGCACTGGGACTGTTCGTCCTCAGTTTTGCAGGCATCGGCATCAGCTTTTACCCCTATATTGTGCCGGGTTCGCTCACCATCTGGGAAGCGGCGGCACCTGAAAGTTCGCTTGCCTTCCTGCTGGTTGGCGCGCTGGTGCTGATCCCCACCATTCTTGCCTATACCGGTTATGCCTATTGGGTATTTCGCGGCAAGATCGATCCGGAAGAGGGCTATCACTAATGGCTGACCCAGCACCTCAAGAACGTTTGCCCAAGCGCCTGCTGTGGTTTGCGGCGATATGGCTGGCCAGCGTGCTGGCGCTGACGGTGGTGGCCTATGCCATCCGGTTGATGATCATGCCATAGGGACCGTCAGATGGCGGGTGGGGCGGTACGCTCCATCCGCCATTTCTCGGAACCAAACACCTTCATTTGCTTTTACTGATATAGCAAGGGAGGAAGACATGTTTTCTAAACACGCAATTTCCACCGACCGAATAAGTACCGACACGTGGCTGAAGATCATGTGCGGATTGATGGTCAATGCGATGCTGTTTGGTGTCGGTGTTGTCACCACGCTGTCTATCCCGGCATTGGCGGAACACGCCAAATACCTGATCCCCGCCGTCGTCGTTGCCAGTTTTGTGCTGACACCTTTTCTGGTCGGCTTTTTCGCTCGCCGCATGCGCATCCGCAATTGGGGTGTCAAAGGCTGGCAGAAGGGCGACCTGATTTCTGGATAGAAGTCGGTCGCCAGCTGCGCCGTTTCTGCGGCAGGGTAACCCGTCGGCGGCCAGCTTATCTCGTGGTCTGGGTCGTCTTCGTTGTCTTTGCTGCAGCCGCGGCTGCCTTTGCTGCGTTCGATTTGGTGTAATCAAACTTGACTGGCTGGCGGTATGTCTGATTGGCTCTCGGGTTCGGTATCTTGTGATAAAATGCCAGCAGCGCCAGATGAAGCGCCATACCATCTTCCTTACGATCCCCGGTGACACTGCTGAGTTGCGTCGACGAAATATTACCCCGCGCATCCGTCTTGATCGTCACATAAACGGTATCGGAATGGACGGTCGTTCAGGCCTGAAGCAAAAGCGCCAACGCGCCAACAACGACTGGCAAACGGAATTTCATCTCAAAGGCTTTCTGAAGAATATGTATCCAGCGGAAGCATTATTTTGTGCCGGACGCACTCTTGGTTTTTTCCTTGGTATCTGCCGCGCTCTTTTCTTTGGTAGTGATCAGTGGTCTTACTTCACTAATTTCGACGGGCTGTCTGTATGTGTGCGAAGCTTGAGGTTGCGGAACCTTTGATTTGAAATAGTTTTTTGCCAAATTGACCGCATAGGCGTCTTTGTCCATGTCACCTGAAGATTTGGCGATTGTCGTTGATGCAAGTTTGCCCTTGGCATCCGTGTGCAACATCACCACCGTAAGCGTACTGTCTTTCGCTGAACATCCCTGCAGCGAAAGAGCCAAAGCAGCAACCAATATTGGAAAAACAAACTTCATCTCAAATGCCTCTGAAAATACGCAAGCGGTTGTTATCGAATCATATCGCGATTTTCAGGTTTAGTAGTTTGTGGATTTGCAATCAGCAAGCGAATACGACAACCCTAGAGTTGTTTGCTAATTTACCTCGCTTTGTTGCTATTCGGGGCTTCGTTGAAGCGAGCCGTTAGCGGTCGTCTACATCTATAATTTTAAAGCGTGAGGACGGCATCTGCTCCGTACATGATCCATTTCCAATCGCCGAATGGGAATCACCGATGCAAATGAGAATCGTCGAGCAGAATCACAGCAGCGCTTCGCGGGTGATTCGTTTGTCATGATTGCGTTTTGGTGGAACGTGTCAGATCGCAAATGGTGACCCAAGGCGGGTAGGGCCTGCAAAGCCGAAAAGGCTTATTGCGCGGTATGTGGGGATTGTTGTGTTTTATAGACTTGATTTGATATCAACCACTTCGTTGAGAGAAGTGGTGAGAGCACAGGGATTCGAACCCTGGACCTACTGATTAAAAGTCAGTTGCTCTACCGGCTGAGCTATGCTCTCCCTTGCAGTTCGTCTGCCCTGCGGAAGTGGGCGGAACATATTTACGGCCTCGGTTCGGGTCAACCCTCAAAAACAACTTTATTTCACTATTCCGCGTTTTTTTGTCTCACCCCCTAAAAGGTGATTGGCGAAGCGGTGGTGCAAAGATTAAAACTCCTTGAAAAATACGGAGTTACACGTGTCCATCGCCGAAATTTCCCTGTTCAGTGCATTGTTTGCCGGTGCCCTGTCTTTTCTCTCGCCCTGTGTGTTGCCGCTGGTTCCACCGTACCTGTGTTACATGGCGGGCGTGTCGGTTGAGCAGTTCAAGTCGGAGAATGTTCAGGCGGAGCCGCGTGTCAAATGGGCGGTGCTGCTGTCGGCGCTTTTCTTCACGCTTGGTTTTTCCACCGTGTTTATCGGTCTTGGTGCTGCAGCCTCCAGCATTGGCATGTTGCTTCGCCAGAACCTCGATATTCTGGCAAAAATCGGCGGCCTGATTATCATCATCATGGGCCTGAACTTCCTCGGCGTATTCCGCATCGGTATTCTGTCGCGCGAGGCGCGTTTTCAGGGCGGCGGCAAACCGGCGACGCTGTCCGGCGCCTATGTCATGGGCCTTGCCTTTGCTTTTGGCTGGACACCCTGCATTGGCCCGGTTCTCGGTGCGATCCTCGGTGTTGCTTCCATGCGTGATACGGTGGGTGATGGTGCCATTCTGCTGGCCATCTATTCGCTGGGTCTTGCCGTACCGTTCTGGATTGCCGCCAGCTTCTCCGGCTCTTTCATGCGCTTCATGGTGCGTTTCCGCCGCCATCTGGGCCTGATCGAAAAGATCATGGGTGTGTTCCTGATCCTCACCGGTATTGCTTTCATGACCGGCTTTATCACCAACATGGCAATCTGGTTCCAGGAAACCTTCCCAATCCTGATGCAAATAGGCTAAGCGTCGCCCCGTCGATCCATCTCCCAATCGACGGGTAGGGTATTATGTCTGACATTATCAGTCTGTTGCTGCCGTTTTTCGGCATGATTCTCATTGGCTATGTCGCCGCGAAGCTGATCCGCCAACCGGCAGAGGCCATGGGCTGGCTGAATGTGTTCATCATTTACGCTGCCCTGCCGGCGCTGTTCTTCAAGCTGATTTCCAAAACACCGATGGAGCAGCTGGCGCGGATGGATTTTGTCGGAACCAGCCTGCTCGCCACCTATTCGATTTTTGCGTTGCTGTTCGTCATTGGTGTGTTCATTCGCAAAAACAGCATTGCCGAGACCACGATCCAGAGTTTTGCCGGCAGTTACGGCAATATCGGTTACATGGGGCCGGGGCTTTCGCTGCTGGTGTTTGGCGAGACGGCGGCCGTGCCGGTGGCGCTGATCGTCTGTCTGGAAAATGCCACGCATTTTATCGTGGCACCGGCGATGATGGCGATTGCCGGAGGAGACAAACGTTCACCGTTGAAGCTGGCCGCTGACATCCTGAAAAAGGTGCTGACCCATCCATTCATTCTGGCTGTCATTGCCGGGTTTCTGGCGGCCGGAACCTCATGGGAGCCACCTTTGGCCTTCCAGCGATTGATCGATTATCTGGCGCAGACGGCAGCACCCTGCGCGCTGTTTGCCATGGGTGTTACACTGGCGCTGCGGCCGATCAAACGTCTGTCGGTGGAAATGGCCTATATCGTGCCGGCAAAACTTATTCTGCACCCGTTGGTGGCCTATGTGTTCCTGACGTCGTTCGGCACATTCGACCCGGTCTGGGTCTATTCTGCCGTGCTGCTGGCGGCCTTGCCGACGGCGACCAATGTTTTCGTCATAGGCCAGCAATATCAGGTGTGGCAGGAGAGGGCGTCCGCCTCGATCCTGATCAGTACGGTGCTGTCGGTCGTGACGCTGACGGCGGTACTTTATATCGTGCGGCAGCTTGCGGGGTGAGCCTTGCGCGGCTTTCCCGTTCGTCGTCATTCTCGGGCTTGTCCCGAGAATCTAGTCAGCCCAAGTCTTTGGGCTGAAAAGGCTCTTTCGTCGCGCCGACACACTCCGCTGGATTCCCGCAACAAGTGAGGGAATAAGGGAGGTCGGGGTTGGCATCCGAAGACATAAGCAACATTCGAAAGTGTCGTCTCGGTATTCAAGGGTGATCCGGTCGGCGGTCTTATCTTTTGAGACCGGCCCACAGCAAAGACGGAATGGCTTTCAACCCACGGCCAGGCTCGATGCCTTCGCGCATGATGGTGCTGCGCAGTGGTGACAGGCCGGAAAGAAGGTGAAGACCGGCGGCGCGCAACATCTGCACCGGCAGGAAAGACGACAGTAGCGAGCGGTTGAGCAGGTCAACGCTCCAGGTGCGGCTCATCACATCCACCTTGCGGCGGCGCTCGAAGGCGTTACCGGCATCGCCAGCAATCGGCTTGTCAGTGGAGGCGCCGAGAAGATCGGTCAAGGTCATGATATCGCGCAGGCTGAGGTTCAGGCCTTGTGCGCCAATTGGCGGGAAGGCATGGCCGGCTTCGCCAACCAATGCAACGCGACCCTTGCCAAAACGGTCGGCCGTCATGCTGGACAGTGGCCAGCTCTGCACGCCGTCTTCCACCGTGACCTTGCCGAGCATGGATTGCATACGCTGTTCGACACGAGCGCTCAATTCTTCTGTCGAAAGTGCCAGCATCTCGGCTGCCTGTTCCGGTTTGACCACCCAAACGAGGCTGGAACGGTTGCCCGGCAACGGTACCTGCGTAAACGGGCCGGTTGGGGTGTGAAACTCGGTAGAGACATTGCCGTGCGGCAGGGTGTGGGCGAAGTTCATGACCAGCGCGGTTTGCGGGTGACCCCAGCTGCGCACGCCAATGCCGGCGGCATCACGCACCTTGGATTTGCGGCCATCGGCACCAATCACGAAAGCGGAGGTTACCGTTTCACCGTTGTCCAGCGTGATCTCAACTTGTTCCGGTGTCAGCTCTATGGTGTCGGCAACGGCTTCAATGACGGTGATGTTGGGTTCAATCGCAATGGCCTGTTCCAACGCGTCATTGAGCGGCTTGTTGGGAATGTTCCAGCCAAAGGCTGGCAGGCTGATCTCGGAGGAACGGAATTGCACGGTTGGCGCGCGCAGCAACCGGTCCGTGCCATCGATAATCTGCATGATGGACAGGGCGGCCGAGGACGGTTCGATATTTTTCCACAGGCCCAACCGGTCCAGAAAACGGATGGACTGGTCCATCAGTGCGGTGGTGCGCTGATCGTTGCGGGCGGTGTTCGGCGCAATGAGTGCGACGTGGCGGCCAGAACGCGCCAGCGCAATGGCTGCGATCTGTCCGGCAAGGCCAGCGCCAACAACTGAAATATCGTAATCCGTCATGGTCATTATCCGTTTATCTGCGCGTCAAGCATAAAGACATTGCCGTTTGAAATCCACTGCAACCGCTGTTTGTCTTATGCTTCTGTTCCTGTAACATGCTGTAAGATGCCTTAGGATAATACATTTTCGACGGTTGCATTGCGTGTTGAATGGTCGCATACCGGACGTGGACTGAAGATTGAAAAACGAGGCGCACCCGCAGTGATGAAAATATTCAAATACAAGCGCGTGCCCTATGCGGAAATCCGCGCTTTTTCCGTGCATATACTGACAGCATCCGGTTCTTTCCTGGCATTCCTAGGCGTTGTTGCCGCCGCAGAACATCGTTTTGTCGATATGTTCTGGTGGCTCGGTCTGGCGTTGCTTGTGGACGGTATAGATGGGCCTATTGCCCGCAAGGTGCGGGTCAAAGAAGTTTTACCCAATTGGTCGGGCGATACGCTCGACAATATCATCGACTACGTGACCTATGTGCTGCTGCCGGCCTTTGCGCTTTATCAAAGCGGCATGATTGGCGAACCCTGGTCGTTTGTTGCCGCCGGCATGATCGTGGTGTCCAGTGCCATTTATTATGCCGACATGGGCATGAAGACCGATGAATATTTCTTCTCCGGTTTCCCCGTAGTGTGGAACATGGTGGTGTTCACGCTGTTCGTCATCGATGCCAGTGCGATGGCCGCCATGGCCGTTGTCACCGTGTCCGTTGTCTTGACCTTCCTGCCGATCAACTTCCTGCACCCGGTGCGCGTCAAGCGTCTGCGCGGCCTCAATATGGCAATTTTCCTGCTGTGGTGCGCGCTTGGCGGTTACGCGCTGCTTCTGCACTTCGACACACCTGTCTGGGTCAGCACCGGCGTTGTCGTCTCCGGCATCTACCTCTACTGCATCGGTGGAATATTGCAGCTTTTCCCGTCGCTTGGCACCAAATAAGGCGGCCTGCCGCTGCACATTAGGCTTAATAATGAAATTCTGTTGTGCATGGCAGCAAAGTCTTTATCAATAAGTCAAAAAACATATTGAGTAAGTGCTGAAACGTCGTAGAAAAGCATAGAGTTTGTTTTGTCAAAGCCTCGTAGAAGGCAGACGAAAGAGGGGAATGGTGACGCAATCGACCGCGCAGCAGAATGCGCCACTCTTAGCTGTTTCTCAGCTTTCCAAATATTTCGGCAATTTCGCAGCATGCAACGAAATTGACCTGACTGTTCAGCGGGGCGAAATTCACGCCCTTCTGGGTGAAAATGGCGCGGGAAAATCCACGCTCGTCAAAATGCTGTTCGGGGTGCTGGAACCGACAAGCGGCGACATTCTCTGGCACGGAAAACCGGTTCGCATCAGCTCCCCCGGCGTGGCGCGCAAGACCGGCATCGGCATGGTATTCCAGCATTTTTCGCTGTTTGAAGCGCTGACCGTTGCAGAAAACATTGCGCTGTCTCTCGATCCGGGTATCTCAATCAAGGAAATTGCCCGCAAGGCGGAAGAGCTTTCCAACGCTTACGGCCTGCCGCTCGACCCCAATGCCCATGTTGCCGACCTTTCGGTGGGTGAGCGTCAGCGCATCGAAATTGTCCGCGCATTGCTGCAAAACCCTGAGCTGATCATTCTCGACGAGCCAACCTCGGTTCTGACCCCGCAGGAAGCCGACCGGCTGTTTGAAACCCTTGCGAAACTGAAGGCCGAAGGCCGTTCCGTTCTTTATATCAGCCACCGTCTGGAAGAAGTGCAGCGCATCTGTGATCGCGCCACGGTGCTGCGGCACGGCAAGGTCACCGGCAGCTGTGACCCAAGGCAGGAAACGCCTGCCTCGCTTGCCCGCATGATGGTGGGCAATGACGTGGCGGGCATTGAGCGTGACGCCTATTGCACGCTGGGCGACAACCAGCTGGAAGTCACGGCGCTTTCGGTACCGGCCCGCACTCCTTTTGCAGTGTCGCTCAAATCCGTCACCATGAAGGTCCGCGCCGGCGAGATTTTGGCCATTGCCGGTATTGCTGGCAACGGGCAGGGCGAGTTGTTCGATGCCCTCTCGGGTGAATATCCCGTTGCAAATGACGAAGCGATCCTTATCAGGGGCAAGGCGGTTGGCCGCACCGGCATCAATGGGCGGCGCCTTTTGGGGGCTGGTTTCGTGCCGGAAGAACGCCACGGCCATGCGGCGGTCACTGCACTCAGCCTGTCTGAAAACCTGCTGCTGGCCCGCCATCGTTCGGACGCCAAGAGTTTCCTCGGTGGTGGCCTGTTCAACGTCATCCGTTATTCGGCCATTAAACAGGCAACCAAGCGTATCTGTGACACCATGGATGTGCGTAAAAGTGCGGAAGACCCGGCAGCCGGTTCGCTGTCTGGCGGCAACCTGCAAAAATTCATCGTGGGACGTGAACTGGACCGCCAGCCATCGCTGCTGGTGGTGAACCAGCCGACCTGGGGTGTGGATGCCGGTGCAGCCAGCCGTATTCGTCAGGCGCTGGTTGATCTCGCCAAAAGCGGTTCTGCGCTTGTTGTCATCAGCCAGGATCTCGACGAAATCTTTGAAGTCGCAACCAACATTGCGGTTATCTCCGATGGCCGCCTGTCGGATGCCTATGCACGGGAAGACATGACGCGTGAGAAGATCGGATTGCTGATGGGTGGTCTGCACGAAAGCAAACCGGAGGCTGTCGCCCATGCGCATTGAGCTTGAAAGGCGCAGCGGCGTTTCCGCATTTTTCGCGATTTTTTCGCCCTTGCTGGCGCTGGTGCTGACACTGGTTTTCGGCGCCATCATGTTTGCGATGCTGGGCAAGGACCCGTTCAATGCGCTCTACAGTTTTTTTGTAGAGCCGCTGCTTGAAGTGTGGTCGCTGCATGAACTGGTTATCAAGGCCGGACCGCTGATCCTGATCGCCGTTGGACTATCGATCTGTTATCGCTCCAATAATTGGAATATCGGTGCGGAAGGTCAGTTCACCATCGGCGCGATTGCCGGCTCCATTATACCGGTGCTCTATCCTGAATGGCACTCGCCGCTGGTGCTGCCGCTGATGATGATCATGGGCTTTATCGGTGGCGCGCTTTACGCCTCCATTCCCGCCCTGCTGAAGACCCGCTTCAACACCAATGAAATCCTGACCAGCCTGATGCTGGTCTATATTGCCCAGCTGTTTCTGGACTGGCTGGTGCGCGGTATCTGGCGCGATCCGAAGGGTTATAACTTCCCGCAAACACAGCCGTTTTCGAGTGACGCCGTTCTACCGGAACTGCTGTCATCCGGCCGTGCGCATTGGGGTTTTGTCTTCGCAATCGTGTCCGCCGTCGCGCTGTGGTTCATGATGCGCTACATGCTGAAAGGCTTCCAGATTGGCGTGCTTGGCCAGTCGGCACGAGCAGGCCGCTTTGCAGGTTTCTCGACGTCCGGCACGGTGTGGTTCTCGCTGCTTCTGTCTGGCGCACTGGCGGGTCTTGCCGGTATTTCGGAAGTGTCCGGTTCGATTGGTCATTTACAGCCGGCCATTTCGCCCGGTTACGGTTTTACCGCTATCATCGTTGCCTTCCTTGGACGCCTCAACCCGCTTGGCATCATTGCTTCGGGTCTGGTTCTGGCGCTGACCTATCTCGGTGGTGAAGCGGCACAGCTTTCTATCGGTGTTTCCGACAAGGTGACCCGTGTTTTCCAGGGGCTTATGCTGTTCTTCGTGCTGTCCTGCGACACACTCATTCTCTACAGGATCCGCATCAGATTTAACCGGGGTGTATCCAGTGAGGGGGCCGTCTAATGGATATGGCACAGGCGATACTTCTCACGGTCATTACCGCGGCAACACCGCTGGTGATTGCATCCCTGGGTGAACTGGTCACGGAACGTTCGGGTGTGCTGAACCTTGGCGTGGAAGGCATGATGATCATGGGTGCGGTCTGCGCATTTGCTGCCGCCCACATGTCCGGCTCTCCCTATCTCGGCATTATCGCCGGTATTGCCGGCGGCACGGTGTTTTCACTGTTATTCGGTTTCCTGACACTGACGCTGGTCACCAACCAGGTAGCAACGGGTCTGGCATTGACCATTCTCGGCCTTGGGCTTTCCGGTATGCTGGGTGAAAGTTTCGTCGGCCTGCCGGGCGTCAAATTGCAGCCGATCGTCTTTCCGCTCCTCTCGGACATTCCATTCATCGGGCCTCTGCTGTTTCGCCAGGACCTGATCTTCTACATGTCGATTGCGCTGGTGGTCGGTATCAGCTGGTTCCTGTTCAAAAGCCGCACGGGCCTCAAGCTGCGGGCGATTGGCGACAGCCACGCCTCGGCGCATGCGCTTGGTATCAATGTTATTGCCACCCGCTATCTGGCCATCATGTTTGGTGGTGCCTGCGCGGGTCTGGCAGGCGCACAGCTGTCGCTGGTCTACACACCGCAATGGGTGGAAAACATGTCGGCCGGTCGCGGCTGGATTGCACTGGCGCTGGTGGTGTTTGCCTCATGGCGGCCATGGCGGGTGCTGGCCGGTGGCTATCTGTTTGGGGCCGTCACTATTGGCCAGCTGCATGCGCAGGCCTTTGGTCTTGGCATTCCGTCACAGCTGCTTTCGGCCATGCCTTATGCGGCAACAATCATCGTGCTGGTTCTTATTTCCTATAATCGCCGCACGACGCTCATCAATACTCCGGCATCGCTTGGCAAACCATTCGTGCCGGACCGGTAACAGCATTCGAAGCTTAAAACGCCTTGTCTTGGATGAAAAACAATGTCTTGGATGAAGAGACAATGCGTTTTGGAATAACTGCAATCAAACCACAGCAGGGGTAAAAATGAAGAAGTTCATTCTCGCACTCACCGCAACGGCAGCCGTTCTCGGCGGCCTGTCTTCGGCCGCTCGCGCCGAAGATCCAAAGAAGATCTGCTTCGTCTACGTCGGTTCCCGCACCGATGGCGGCTGGACACAGGCGCATGACATTGGTCGTCTCGAACTGCAGAAGCATTTCGGCGACAAGATCGAAACGCCTTTCCTTGAAAGCGTTCCGGAAGGTCCAGATGCCGAGCGCGCTATCGAGCGTATGGCCCGTTCTGGCTGCGAAATGATCTTCACCACCTCGTTCGGCTTCATGGACGCCACCGTCAAGGTTGCCGAGAAGTTCCCGAAGGTGAAGTTCGAACACGCGACCGGCTTCAAGACAGCTGAAAACCTGGCGACCTACAACTCGCGCTTCTACGAAGGCCGTTACATTCAGGGCCAGATCGCTGCGAAGATGTCGCAGAAGGGTGTTGCAGGTTACATCGCGTCCTTCCCGATTCCGGAAGTTGTGATGGGCATTGACGCCTTCGTTCTCGGCGCACAGTCCGTGAACCCAGAATTCAAGGTGAAGGTTGTTTGGGCCAACACCTGGTTTGACCCAGGCAAGGAAGCCGACGCTGCCAAGGCTCTTATCGACCAGGGCGTTGATATCCTGACGCAGCACACCGACACGACTGCTCCAATGCAGGTTGCGACCGAGCGTGGCATCAAGGCTTTCGGCCAGGCTTCCGACATGATCAAGGCTGGTCCTGAGACCCAGCTGACCGCGATTGTCGACACCTGGGGTGCTTATTACATCAAGCGCACGCAGGACCTGCTCGACGGCAAGTGGAAGTCGGAATCGGTTTGGGACGGCCTGAAAGACGGCATCCTGACCATGGCGCCTTATACAAACATGCCTGACGACGTGAAGAAAATGGCGGAAGAAACCGAAGCCAAGATCAAGTCCGGCGAACTGCATCCATTCACCGGCCCGATCAAGAAGCAGGACGGTTCCGAGTGGCTGAAGGACGGCGAAAAGGCTGAAGACGGCGTACTTCTCGGCCTGAACTTCTACGTTGCTGGCGTTGACGACAAGCTGCCGCAATAATCTGCCGCAGTCATGACTACGAAAAGCCGCGCGTGATTACCCCGCGCGGCTTTTTGGCGGAAAGAGCCGTCGTTTGAATTTTGGACTGCCGGTGCGGCCAAGTTGCTGATTGCAACCGGCTGGTGATTTTTGTTAGTTTTGCATCTTATTTGTTGAAATGGCGTTTTCTTGGCGTTGCTGATTACCAGTGTTACGACACGACTTTGGTTTGATAACCAGCTGAATCGTTACAGATTAAGTGTCTTACAGGGGCGATCCGGCAATCGAAACGTCCAATAATAATAATGGGGTCTGGTCTTTGGTTCGAGAAAATCTCGATAATGTCATGAAGGTGGCGCGTCCGCGCACCAGTCATGCGCAGGTCGTTCACAAGCTGGGGCAGGGCATTGTTTCCGGCGAATTTTCAGCCGGTGAGATTTTGCCCGGAGATGCTGAGCTTGTTGGCCGGTTCAAGGTATCCCGCACCATTCTGCGCGAGGCGATGAAAACCCTGACGGCCAAGGGCATGGTGGCGCCGAAGGCAAGAATTGGCACGCGTGTGACTTCGCGCGACAAGTGGAACATGTTCGACAGCGACGTGCTGCACTGGCACTTCGAGAGCGGCATCAACACTGAATTTCTGCTGCACCTCTACGACATGCGGCTGGCATTCGAGCCCTTTGCCGCGTCGCTGGCCGCAACACATGCATGTGATGCCGATCTTGTCAGACTGGAAATGCTGGCAACCACGATGGGTGATCCTTCGTTTTCCAAGGAAAAGCGCGCCATTGCCGACATGGAGTTTCATATTCTGCTGGCCGAGGTATCGGGCAATCCGTTCATGCGCACGGTCGGCACGCTGATCAAGGCGTCGCTGATCGGGATTTTCCGCATGAGCAATCCGGAAACCGACAGCAATGAGATTGCCGATGTTTCCCGTACCCATTTGCAGCTGGTGGAGGCGCTGCGCGCCCATGATGCAGCCAGTGCCCGCAAGCAGATGGAAACGCTGATCGAGAATGGTCGCAACCAGATCATGTCTTTTGTGAATTCCCGCACGACCGCCTGATATTTGCGGATTATCCACGTTTTGCTGCCATTTTAAGAAGCCAAACGTGGATTTCTTAAGGTGTGCGCTGTAACTCATCACGCAAACGTATAAATACGCGAACTGAATGGTACTTGGATAAATGCCTGCCGGACGGCGTGCCCGTCGCTGCAGCATGGAGGTTTTATGGAACGTAGTTGTCTTTCTGTTATTCTGGCTGCGGGCGAAAGCACGCGCATGAAATCCTCCATCTCGAAGGTTCTGCATCCCGTTGCTGGCCGGCCGATGATTGCCCATGTCATGCAGGCGATTGCAGGTGCTGGCGTCAGTACCGCAGCACTCGTGGTTGGCCGCGATGCCGAAAACGTCAGCAGGGCTGCCGAACGGCCGGATGTCGAGGTTGAATCCTATCTCCAGAAAGAGCGCCTTGGCACTGGCAACGCGGTGCTGGCAGCAAAGGCGGCAATCGAGCGTGGATATGATGACGTTCTGATTGCTTACGGCGATGTACCGCTGTTGACGTCTGAGACGCTGAATGCGGCGCGGGCAGAACTGGCGCAGGATGTTGATGTTGTGGTCATCGGTTTCCACACTGCCAACCCAACCGGTTATGGTCGTCTGCTGGTGGAAAATGGTGAGCTGGTGGCTATCCGTGAGGAAAAGGATGCCACTGACGAGGAGCGCAAGGTTACCTGGTGCAACAGCGGCCTGATGGCGATCAAGGGTGCCAAGGCACTGGACCTTTTGAACCGCATTGGCAACAACAATGCCAAGGGCGAATATTACCTGACCGACATCGTGGAAATTGCCCGCTCGCTGGGCGGCAAGACCGTTGCCATCGATGCGCCGGAAACTGAACTGACCGGCTGCAACAACCGCGCGGAGCTGGCCTATGTCGAGCGTCTGTGGCAGGAGCGTCGCCGCAATGAGCTGATGATATCTGGCGTGTCGATGATTGCGCCGGAAACCGTATTCCTGTCCTGGGACACTGCGATTGGCCAGGACGCGCTGATTGAGCCGAATGTGGTGATTGGACCTGGCGTGACCATTGAAAGCGGCGCGGTTATTCACGCCTTTTCGCATCTGGAAGGTGCCTATGTCAGCGCCGGTGCCACAGTTGGCCCATATGCGCGGCTGCGCCCCGGTGCCAATCTGGCCGCGGATGCCAAGGTCGGAAATTTCTGTGAGGTCAAGAAGGCCGAGATCGGCGCTGGCGCCAAGGTCAACCATCTGACTTACATTGGCGACGCCTTTGTCGGCGCTGGCAGCAATATTGGTGCCGGTACGATTACCTGCAACTATGACGGCATCAACAAACACATCACCAGAATCGGCGAGGGTGCCTTTATCGGCTCCAACTCCTCGCTGGTCGCACCGGTCAGCGTTGGCGATGGTGCCTATGTGGCTTCCGGCAGCGTGATCACCGCAGATGTGCCTGCCGATGCGCTGGCGTTGGGCCGTGCGCGCCAGGAGATAAAGGAAGGTCGCGCAACGGTAATTCGTGAGCGGGCAAAGGCACTTAAGGCTGAAAAGAGTAAGAAGGCCTGACCTTCGTTACCGGCCGAAACCGAAAGTGACCGGCGACGGAATTGCGGATTTCCGCGAAATGATTAGGACTGGCGGCCATAGAAGTGCCGTATGGAGAATTGCATGTGCGGAATTGTCGGAATTGTCGGAACACAGCCGGTATCGGAGCGTCTTGTCGATGCGCTGAAACGCCTCGAATATCGTGGTTATGATTCTGCCGGTGTCGCAACCATTGATAATGGCGTGATGGCCCGTCGCCGCGCCGAGGGCAAACTTTTCAACCTTGAAAAAAGGCTAGCCGACGAGCCTCTGCCAGGCAAGACAGGCATTGCCCACACCCGCTGGGCAACCCACGGCGTGCCGAACGAAACCAATGCCCACCCGCATTTCATTGATGGCGTGGCGGTTGTTCACAACGGCATTATCGAAAACTTCTCCGAACTGCGTGATGAGCTTTCCGCCGAAGGTGCCGTGTTTACCACACAGACCGATACGGAAGTTGTGGCACAGCTGCTGGCCAAGTTTACCCGCGAAGGCCTGGGCCACCGCGAAGCGATGCTGGCCATGCTGAACCGCGTGACCGGCGCTTACGCACTGGTGGTGATGTTCCAGGATGATCCCGACACGCTGCTGGCCGCCCGTTTCGGACCGCCGCTTGCGGTTGGTTACGGCAAGGGTGAAATGTTCCTCGGTTCCGACGCCATTGCGCTGTCGCCGTTTACCAATGAAATCAGCTATCTGGTTGACGGTGACTGTGCGGTTGTGACCCATGCTGGCGCCGAGATTACCGATTTTACCGGCAAACCTGTCACTCGCGCCCGCCAGATTTCGCAGGCAACCGCATACGTGGTCGACAAGGGCAACCACCGCCACTTCATGGAAAAGGAAATCTACGAACAGCCGGAAGTGATTTCGCATGCGCTGAGCCACTATGTGGACTTTGCCGCCGGCGCCATCAAGCCGATTGACCCGGCGATTGATTTCTCCAAGGTGTCCGGTCTGGCCATTTCCGCATGCGGCACGGCGTATTTGTCCGGTCTGGTTGGCAAATACTGGTTTGAGCGTTATGCGCGTCTGCCGGTGGAAATCGATGTGGCCTCCGAGTTCCGTTACCGCGAAATGCCGTTGTTGCCGACACAGGCGGCGCTGTTCATTTCGCAGTCCGGTGAAACGGCTGATACGCTGGCCTCGCTGCGCTATTGCAAGGATGCCGGTTTGAAGATTGGCGCCGTGGTCAATGTCAAGGAATCGACGATTGCGCGTGAATCCGACGCCATCTTCCCGATCCTGGCCGGTCCGGAAATCGGCGTTGCCTCGACCAAGGCGTTTACCTGCCAGCTGGCGGTGCTGGCTTCGCTTGCCGTTGCGGCAGGCAAGGCACGCGGCACCATTACGCCGGAGCAGGAAAAGGAAATCGTCAAACATCTCATCGAGATGCCGCGTGTGATGAGTTCCATTCTCAACAGCATCCAACCACAGATCGAAGCGCTGTCGCGTGACCTGTCACGCTTCAAGGACGTGCTTTATCTCGGCCGTGGAACCAGCTTCCCGCTGGCGCTCGAAGGCGCGTTGAAGCTGAAGGAAATTTCCTACATTCACGCCGAAGGTTATGCCGCTGGCGAGCTGAAACATGGTCCGATTGCGCTGATCGACGAGAATATGCCTGTCATCGTCATTGCACCGTTTGACCGGTTCTTTGAAAAGACCGTGTCCAACATGCAGGAAGTGGCAGCCCGCGGCGGCAAGATCATTTTCATCACCGATGAAAAGGGTGCCGCAGCCTCCAAGCTGCCGACCATGGCAACGATCATTCTGCCGAATGTCGATGAAATCACCACGCCGATGGTGTTCTCTCTGCCAATCCAGCTGCTCGCCTACCACACTGCTGTGTTCATGGGCACGGATGTGGACCAGCCGCGTAACCTGGCAAAATCGGTCACCGTGGAATGATCATCCGTCCCGAAAAGCCTGCCGATGCTGAGGCAATCTCCGCAGTAACGCAAGCGGCGTTTCGGGACATGGAACAGAGCGATCAGACCGAGCATCTGATTATCGATCGGTTAAGGGCGGCAGACGCCCTGACCATTTCTCTTGTGGCGGAAGACAGCGAAGGCATTGTGGGACACATTGCCTTTTCGCATGTCAGCGTGGAAGATGGTGAAGGCAGTTGGTACGGGCTTGGCCCGCTGTCAGTTGCGCCGGAACGGCAGGGGCAGGGCATTGGCAGCCGTCTGGTAAAGGCGGGGCTGGATATGCTGGAGCGCATGCAGGCCGCAGGCTGCGTTGTCGCTGGCGATCCGGAGTTTTACGGCCGCTTCGGTTTTGTAAATTCCGAGACGCTGAACACCGACGGCATACCTAACGAATATTTCATGTTCGTCAGCTTGCATGGCAACAAGCCATCCGGCATTGTGCATTATCACCCGGGTTTTTACGGCGATGCGGGCACATAGTTGCAGGCGCAGATTGCCGCCACAAAATGAATGAGTAATGGCCGATAACCCCCTCAGAATTTCGCTTGCCTCACGTATCAGGAACAATTTCCTGACGGGCGTCATCATACTTGCGCCTGTTGCGATAACCATCTGGATTGTTTGGTCTTTCCTGCAGTGGGCAGATAGCTGGGTCAAACCCTACATTCCCGCACGTTACGACCCGGAGCAGTATTTCGACATTGCCATTCCAGGCTTTGGCCTGCTGATTGCGATGGTTGGCATTACCATCATTGGCTTTCTCGGCAACAACCTGATTGGCAAATGGGTTGTCGGTTTCAGCGAATCTCTCGTCAATCGCATGCCGCTGGTTCGCCCGGTCTATAAGAGCCTGAAACAGATTTTCGAATCCGTTCTGAAGGAGCATTCCAGCTCGTTCAAGAAGGTCGGCATGATCGAGTTTCCATCATCCGGCACCTGGGCGCTGGTATTCGTGTCGTCCGACGCCAAAGGTGAACTTGCCTATCGTTTTAACGAGATGGGGCAGGAAATGGTGGCTGTGTTTCTGCCGCCAACCCCGGTACCGACAGCGGGTTTCCTGCTGTTCGTGCCCAAGGACAAGATCATCATGTTGGACATGACCCCTGAAGACGGCGCCAAGTTGCTGATATCAGGCGGTCTGGTGGCACCTGACTTCAAGCTGCCGGGGTGATGGTGGCTGCGCTTGACTACGGAAACCACGCGCTGATCTGACCCCTCACTTGCAATTTCTAACACTTAAGGGCTTAGCGCGCTTCAAGATGTTGAAATCGCTTTCTCTCCCACAAGGGGAGAGATAAGGCGGGTGCTGAGCCGCTTGCGCCTTTACCTCTACCCTTGTGGGAGAGGAGAAAAAATCATGGTCTTAGCAACGCTAAGTGATAGATTTTTCAGGTGAGGGGTTGGTGCGCCTGCGCGGCAATCAACGGAGATGTGGTGCCAGCTCGAAAAGACGATCTAGGTGCTTCTTGGCGTCCCAGTTGTCAGGTTTTCGCTCCTCGTGTCCCCGCCATTCAAGTGTCTTGCTCCACTCGGCCCGGTACGCATGCACCGATTCCATTATCGTGTCCTTGGCGGCGGCACTAGCGAGTTGATGGTCATCAAAACCCGGTTCCCAGAAGCAAGCCGGGCAGATTGTTACTCCAATCAATCCGCCTCTTTCGGTGTATGCATCGCGGTATGCATAGTTTGGAAAACCGCATGCGGGACATATCGTGCGGCCTTCCTCATCGCGGACGTTGAACTGGCGGGCGTCGGTCATGGTGCACTCTCGTTTCGTGGACGCTGCATTTACACCGGGTCGGTCATTGACTTGTAGCGTGAATTATTTGGCGCGAACATTTTCAACGAGCGGCCCTCATTTCTGTGCTCGTCACAGAAATCCAGTCGACGCACGTCTGCGCAGCGGAAAGGGTCTTTTCATCCCCCGGGACTGGGGATGACTAGATTCCCGTGACAAGCACGGGAATTGTCTGTCCGATTTATGCTTTAATGCTTGAGAAGTTGGATGCTCCCCGAGGTGGCCACCCCGAGGAGCATGCGGTCGTGCGCCCGAACGGGAGTTGGTCTCATCGACCGTCCTCATAATGGGCCGC
>NZ_JABAEG010000015.1:0-32308 GCF_023701965.1 Rhizobium sp. CG4
TCGATGAGCGTGTTGCCCGCTCATCCGTCGGTGCTAGCTGGTGTGAGCGCCAGAATTTTAGCGACGCCTGTGCGTCTCTGTGGATCGACGGTGAGTTGGTGCATCTCGAAGACCTCGTCCTCCATGATGCCACTCGCGATGTGCGTGCCCCAACCCATGAACTGACCATCGCCCGCGATGTTTTGAAAACCCGTCGGCGGATCGTCGCGCAACCATCCAATTGGGCACTGTCGCCAAACGGCATCAGAAGTTTGCGGCAGGCGTCCACCGAACTGTCATGGCCTGCAGAAACTTCTGGAAAGACAGGTTCGGTCGCGAAAAATGAGATCGCGGATAATAATCCGGTCGCGGCAGGGGACGGGACTTTTGAGGACGGCGACACAGATCAGCCACCTGACGAATTCGCCGAGATTGATGCGCTCTTGGCCCGCACGGAAGCCGCCATCGCCCAAGCTCGAACACCGGGCCGGGTCGACCCGGCCGAAAAAGATCCGCTGGTCTATGATCTCGACTGGGATGAAGATGCCCGGCTTGAGGAATGGCGCACGGTGCTGCGACAGGCCAGAGATCTGCCGGCGGTGTTGCAGGCGATTGTTGTGCTCGACGCCTGGAACAGTTTGGATGTGCTGCAGCATGCGCCGTGGCTTGGTCGGTTGCTGTCGGCCGCGCTTTTGCGGCAGGCCGGCATCACCACGCAAAACCATCTCGCCGCCATCAATACCGGCCTGAAAACCATTCCGGTCGATCGCCGCCGCCATCGCAGCCGCGAAGTCCGACTGCTGGCAATCGCTGAAGGCTTTGTCGCGACAGCCGAGATTGGCTTGAAGGAACATGACCGGTTGGCACTGGCCCGCCAGATGATGGAGCGCAAACTGTTGGGCCGCCGCACCTCGTCCAAAATCCCCGAACTGATCGAGCTTGTCATCGCAAAGCCTCTGGTCTCCGCCGGCATGATTTCAAAAACCCTCGACGTCACACCGCAGGCCGCCCGGCGCATTGTTCAGGAACTTGGCCTGCGCGAGATGACGGGCAGGGGAAGGTTTCGGGCTTGGGGAACCTTATAGTCGATTAGGATTGGCGAAAGGAAATTATGACTTACAATGTCAATCGAGCAGAAACTGTAGCTATTTCCACATGCAGTCAAAATGACCTACACTTAAGAACATTCCTAGTAGAATTACCATCGGAGACAACGTCTAAAGGTGCCCGTTGAGGTAGTTTGCGAGATAAGTATTTTTGCCTGGTCCGGCGATTCACCACATGTCGAAGAGTAGGACGCTTAGGCGAACTTAGCGACGGATTCCTCAAGTAAACGGCTAGCGGCGGCATTGTGGCGCGGTGGCTCTATTCGGACACCGTCCTTAGAAGCGCCGACCAGTTCGACGACGGTACACGGCAAACCTGCCGCATCGAACTTGCGAGCGATGAACTCACCTTCATCACGCTTATGGCTAGACATTAGTAGCTGGTAGCCCTCGAGCTCCACCAGATTTCGCATCACATCGACAAAGGCTGCCGCATGGATGATGTCATTGTGCTGCAGGGGATCGTCGAGCAAAAGCGCGCGCCAGCGTGACCAGCGATAGGCCGTGCTTGCTGCGCATAGGATGCTGAAGCCGTTTGCCGCCATCTGGCCCTCACTCAGGACCAGTTGCGGCGGGAGAGACGTTCTGTATTGAGAGTTTTCGATCGGATCGGCGTAGCGGAGCGCCATAGTAAGCGACGATCTTTCAACAGTATGGTCAGCCGTAAACTGCACGGTTTCACCCGGAGTGCTCAGGAGCGCGCGGTTGAATGCCTCGATCAAGTCATTGAGCGGCAGTAGGAATTTTGTCGAAAAAGCATCGGCTTCCTCTTTGAGCTTCTCGCCATAGGCCATGACCGCATCGCGTGTCTCGCAAGTCAGCTCTAGCGCCGAGCGCGCGGCCACGAGCCTTGCTTGGAGGGTCTGTTCGCGGACGACAGGGTTATCTGCCGCTCCAACGCCACCAAGCCGCTCCATGAGCTTGCACAACTCGTGAAGGTCGTTCTGTCCGAGCCATGCTTCATAGGCTCGAGAAAGCGCGCCGGTATCTTCCAAATATTGAGTTAGCGTGGTGCTACGATCGCTGAGCGCCACAGTTCTCGCGTCAATGGCCTGTAACGATGGAACTCCTAACATGCCTGCTTCCTGCCATGCCCTCAGCGCCGAAGTGCGGGAAGAATTGGCATCGGAGCACGCTTTCGCAATTCGATCCCGGTCGGCCTCAGCCGTAGCGAGTCGCTCCCGAGCCGCGGATTCCGCATTGGTAGCTATTGCCCTTTTAAGCGTTAAGTCATCCAAGCTGGTCCGAGCTGTGTCTAGCGCATGCAATTGCGCTTCGACCGCCGCGGCGGCCGAATCACTACTCCATGGCTGTGGGAGCATGCTAAGGCGTTCCCACATGGATTTAAGCGTTATGTCGTTCACTGTCCGACGCTGTACAGCGACTGCCAACCGCTCATCAAGCGAAGCGAGCGATGCAGACAGCGAGTCTAGGCGCGATTGCGCCACGCTGACATCGATCGAGCTGCCACCGACAGCTCGAACATGAGCAGCACGCGCTCGGCCTGCCTGTGCAAGTTGTTCGCTGACAAATGTGGTAAAAGAAGTGTCGGCATGGATATCGAGTGCCTCAGCAATGTTGCCGCGCTCCATCGCAGCGGCTTCCTCTTCTGCCAGTGCGAGATTTTCTGCTCTGATAGCTGCAGAAGTTAGGGCATGTGCCTGGCTGAGTGCCTGCCTAGCTGCTTCTGTTGCATCGGCAAGCGTACTTACCGACCTTACTTCCTCGGCCAATTGGGCGTCCTGAGCGGCCAAGGAATTGCGAGCGCGTTTCTGGAGGTTGCCGGGCTCGAAGCGAGTGGCACAAACTGGGCAGTCGGTGTCGTCGTGTCCAATATGCGCGGTAAGACCCGACAAAAGTTCGGCTAGTTCGGAAGCATCACGCTGGTGGGACGCCAGGCGTTCTCGAGCCATGGCTTCGGTATCTTGCGCCTTGCTGACTGCCACCTCGAGGGCGGGTAGCTCAGTGCGCGCTCGATCAGCCGCAGCTCTAGTCGAAATAGCTGCATCGCGGAGCTCGCGTGCGGACGCTTCCTGCGCTTCAAGGGCTGAAGCGCGTGAAGACCAGAGTTGAAGCGCCGCGTGTTCGCTCTCTAAGCGCCCAAGGGCCGCTTGTGCCTGCTGAGCGCGATCTAGATCGGCCTGTGCGTCAGCAGCGCTTTGTTGGCAAATTTCCCGATCTGCCGCGAGTGAAATAGCAAGATCCCGCACTCCTTGCTGCTCGTTCTCAAGAGCAGCAAATTCTGCGATTGCTGTGCGCTCGCGAACGCGCTCGCTATGCTCAGATTGCACGCGGGCAACGAGCTCGGCCTGCTCCGCTGCGGCCTTGTCTGCTTCGTTTGCCGATAACATTGCCTGGGTTAGGTGCGCGGTGGCCGCCGCGACTGCCTCGTCTGCTACCGCTCGACGCAAGCTGTGGGCTTCGAGGTTCGCAGATGATAAACTGAACTGGTCAACGATAGACCGGAGACCATCAGATGCAGCACGATCCTGAGCGAGCTCACGTTCTTTTTCTTCGATCGTTGACCGGACCAGAGAGAGCCGAGCTGTCAGGTGGCCTAACGGATTTCCGTCGAGGACGAGAAAACCTTCTAGGGTGGCTAGGCGCTGCTGAAGCTCAGCTTCTGACTGCGCCCCTAGTGCGGCACCACGCGCACGCAACTCGGCCAACTTCGCCGCATATGCCTGCCATTCCTCAAGCGCGCCAGCAGCTCTCGAAACCGCGATCTCCTCGGTTTCTGCCCGGCGCTTGAAAGCGTTCATAGTAGCTCGGCCGCGTAGTGTAGTGCGAATCTCTTCGAGGCGGTCGATGCCGCTCGGGCCCTTGAGAGCCTCCCATTGGTCGGTCTTCTGGCGGCTGGTGAAGCGCTGTTGGGACGCTTGCCCAAGAAAATGTGTGAAACCTAAATAGGCACCGATGTCATCTATCTTGGTCCAACTGGAATCTTTGAGCAGTGCGATCAAGACGTTTTTATCGGGCTCTTCGAGGAACCCACGCGTCAAGGGCGATCCTTCGGAAAATCTTAGGCTGACCATATGGCTTCCCGGCAAGGCATCGCGACGGGTGATGTAGTCACTCTCTTTAAGGCGGCCAACATAATTTTCGAAACGGCGAATTCGGCCGGTCAGACCCCATTCTATGCCATCGAAGAAACTGCTTTTCCCTAGTCCGTTCGTTCCGACGAGCAATGTCAGGCCCGGGCCGGGCGCTACAGGAAGCCTGAAATCGCCGAAGGTTCGAAAATCCTGAAGATGAACTTCCCGAAGATAAGTCTTGTTCATTTTGCGCTCCGTCGTTGCCAGGAAGCCACCAGATTCCCAACAAGTTGGTCCGCTTCTACCCCCGGCTCGCTCGCGGCGCGAATCCATTCGCCTGCTGTATCCCTAGGAACGTCGCCATAGGACGCCACACTGCTCACATTGTCGAGTGGCGCCATGGAGAAGATGGCACGAGTGACCCAGGGCCGAGAGAGGAAGGTGCGTTTTGAGAAATCTTCGAAACTACGTTCGTCGGCAGCGGCGTCCTTGGGACGCAGCCAGACTAGCTTTCTGGCAACGCGTTCGTCTCGCTCGGCAATCAGCGCCAGCGCACGCCATCGATCGACACTTTCACTGCCTCGAGGACCAAGCAAGATTGCATGGAGATCGAGTGCTGCCTGAGGGCTTAGATAGGACCGGATCACGACGCATTGGTTTCGCACGCGTCTGACGACGTCCCTTATTTCTTCCTCATCCGGAGCCTCGGGCAGCATTGTCAAGAGCACAGGATAGCGTCCAAGTTGAAAGCCGCGGACATGATTGGGCAAATCACTGGCCTCGATGCGGGCAGATGGAGTGTCACTGCCGCCCGCGAATATTCTCCCAGCAAACTCGGGCCTCACTTCGACAGCAAGATTAGCGTGGATCGCTCGCGCGGCGAGGAGGCCTTGAACTGTATCAAGAGTTTTCTGGACCGGAGACGTAGCAGAAGATTCGCTCATTATGAAACTCCAGCGGGTTCAATTGCGGCGTGCAACTTAGCGAAATGGTCTTCCTCGATACCGCGCAAAAGGTTTTCGAGCTCCTGTGCGCCGGTGTGAGCAGCAGCTCGGAAACGCTGATCGACAGTGATCAATAGCTTTCCACCCGTGCCGGGTTCCACCAGTAATGGTATATCACTGCCAGTACTGTTTAGCGAGTTGTTGGCCGCGGCCAAAAGCGACGCGGGTATAGTTTGCATTGGCAGTAGAACAAATTCTGCCGTCCAGGCGTGCCGCATGGCGGCCAGCAGCATCTCCTCGCTATCGATTAGCCCTGCGGCACAAGTATGACCTGTTCGTTGAGTTTCGCCGATGTCACGCCCAAGGTTGCCCGGTCGTGTTAGGCGGGGTGTTGTAACCTGCCATGTCGTTGCGACGGCAAGTGCGACTGCGCATGCCCGCACGAGTTGCGGGAGGAGTCGAGATCCAGCGACAACCGACGCGCCAACAACGGCATCTTCATCGTCGACCGCACACAAGGATAGCCTTATGAAACGTGACAAAAGCTCGGGGTCGGCTTGGAATCGAGAGACCCAATCAGCCCAGATCGGTACCATTTGGCGACGAAGATCGGGCGCCGCGATGAAGGATACAAAATGGCCGGGATCCTCGGCCTGCAGCATGTAGCGCGTTAAGTGGAGATTCACAGTTCGGATAAGCCAAGTGTCGAGCGCGCCGTTAATAATTGTCGCGAGATCATCCGTGGGCATTATGATGGGATCTTGTATTGAAGGATGGCCTCCGAGCGCTTTCAGCTGTGGCATATGCAACCCGGCTGCGATCGAAGACCCGCTCGATAATGCCGACAGGAACGGGTGCCATCGTGCGACATCAACGCGAAGATCAACACGTGGAGCATGGATGGCCAAGCGAGCCACTGCATGCGCCATAGTGTTTCCGAGTTGCTCGGGCGCATCTATCACTGTCAACTCGAGAGGCTGAGCGTCGTTGGACCAGAGTGCTCCGACCTCGGTTGGTCCCAGTTCACCCGTCCACCGTGCTCCGCCTTCTGTCAAACAGATTTTGGCCGTTCTCGGCAAAGCGGCCATCATAGCGGCCAGCTGATATCTCGGGGGCGGTAGATTTGCCAGCTGCGAGAGCCGCTTGAAATAGTTTCGTGTTACCGGGTTGAGCTTTGGTGCAATGCTATCGGCGGGAAAGCTCTGGACCCAAGCCTCATGCTCAGCAACATAACCTTCGAGAAGGTTGGCAAATGGTTGGCGGATTGAGGCCCGCCCAGGCCCGCGTCGGGCAATTACCCAGTCAGTAACTGCGATTTCGGTCCCGCAGAGGAAGCGCCGGGACCCTGGTCGATCGCCTAGCTCGGATGGTACGCGAGACATATCATCACAGACAAGATGGACGAAAGTCTGCGGACCTGGGCGCGCACAAGCTTTCCGCAGTAGATATACTGCGACGCGATTCAGCCGCGCTGTCTTAACAGATAACAGTTCCGGCTCACGCGTCTGGAAGAAAAGTTGAACACCGGCGCGCAGTTGACCTTGCATTTGATCAACCAGGCCAAGGGCTTCTACTTGGGTACCGATGGCGTTTTCGTATGCTGATATAAAGTCGAAACCCTGCCCCACGGCGGCGTCGGCCATCGCCTGCCCATCGATTTCCAAAATCGACTCGCGGAGGTCTTGGACGCCCTGACGTTGTGCGATTCCGCGGACTATATCGTCATGCCGGAAGGTTGCGCTGGCAGCGGCTATCAGGTCGATGAGCCCTCCGTCACCATTGCCGCTAACGAGGAATGTGGGTCGGGGGTTTCCATCGATTTCCGCACCCGGAACGCCGGCATCGTGCCAGTAACTCGCCGTTTCGGTGCCTGCCAGCGCGAAGCGGTCTTCTAAGCCAAACCCGATCGCCAAGACGACAACGTCAACTTCAATTGATAAGTTTTCGCGCACGCCTTCGACCCCTTCGCGTTCGAAGGCTACAATAAAGCGTCCGTTATGGGGGGTCACAGCTGTTACTTGATGCTGCTCACGCACCACCAGCCTCCCATCAGTCGCATTTCTGACTTCTCCGAATGCATGCAGGACGTCCCTACGGACATCAACTGCTGATCCAGAGTCCCAGTCCAGCAGCGGCAGCTCAGCTCTTTCGTGAACTGCCTCGTAGTTCGGCCAGTCATATATATGTGGGTCAATACGTCGACGTCGTGAATCTCCCTGCAAAGGCAATAGGTGGTGGGCTTTCTCGAAAAGGTGGACGCTAACGCCGCCCTGTAACGCGAGCCCAGCAGAAATAGTCAGTCCGGCTGCACCACCGCCGATGACTGCAACACGCGCGTTAGCCGGAAGCCGGTGCTCGTGGAAGAGCGCATGCGCGAGTTCAAGAGCTCTGACTTGCTGCGAATAGAAAGTGATTCGTGTGTCATAACATCCAAGGACGTAGACACCCGGATGGGCCGCTATACTGGATCCCGCGATGATATCTGCAGGATTTAGCATTTTCGTAAAACATCCGCAGCATAGGTTGCCCCAAGCCTTCGCGCACCGGAGCGGTCGAAGCCGTTTCGCATGGTCCTCACGACAGTTAGGCTTCCCAAATGTGAGCTCGTTGTAGATTGCCCCGACGTCGTCTTTCCGACCAGTATGTAGAGTCGTTTCTTCCGTTCACCAGCCCCTCCCGATGCGATCATTCACCACGCATTTGATCGCACATCACAACGAGCATTTCTAGAGCTTAATAAAGTTAGGGTTGCGGTCGGAGTGCGACGCCGACTGAACGGAAACCTCTGTGGCGGTTACATTTTTTATGGCTATGATAGGGTGATCGAGCGGCGATTTTCCCTGTTCATCGGCGTGCCACACTATCCGCAATCGCTTCCGACTCTACTGATCGAACCCTTCTCATGCGGAAACCAAACTCCGCGAAGCAACTTTGAGACGTGTCAAAAATATGCACTTTAATAAAAGTCGCTCTTTGTTTCCAAAATCGCTCGGGAAGCTTGGCGACCGCATCTCAAACTTGTATGCGCCTGAAATAGACCTGTTTCAATTTATCGTGATCCGCACACCTACGTCCTGTAATCTTGTGCGCTGACTTTAAACAGCAACCTTATAGGAGCTGGAGAATGTCTTTCTATAATTCTACAAGGGTAAACGTTCCCGCCATGCGTTGTGGCGCCGTCTGCTGAAGTTTGGCGTGCGGGTATTTGCGTCTCGTTACATCGCGAACCTCGTCGATTGTTGCAGGAGAAGCTTTTGATCCAATGATAATGGCCGAGACAGCCCTTGGTGGAAAAGACCGCAGGTGTATTTGGTCGGACCCCAAATCAACGGTTTTCTCGATGTGCTTAATAGAGCAGTTAAGACGCCATTCGCGCTCCGAAGCCCAGTCGATTGTCTTTGATGAGAACGCTGCCTGTAAATTTTCAAACGGCTCATCTAACTGGTCATCGAAATAAATGATCTTCTGCAATTTCGACTCGTTTGGTTTATTGTCGCGTTTAAACCATTCGTTATTTGTGTCGAAAACAACAACAACGCCAGTATGTCCGCCGCCGTAATGCGCCCACATTGCGGGTAAATCGAACCTCTCAGAAAGTGAAAAGCACAAGATCTGTGAGCCTAGCTCTTCTAAAAAGTCTTCGGGCTTTTTCACCTCATCAAACGTTTGAGCGAACATATCCAGCATGACGCCGACTTGGGCTCTTAGAGCGTCCTCGATGGTCATACCAGTCTGTTGCTTAAGTAGCTGTCTGACTCGAGACGTCGATATTCTTAGACCACGGTCAGCAAGACTGCTCTTTAACTGGTCTTCTACACGTTCCGGCGTCATTGTTTCCGCGATAGCGTTATTCATGAGCTTCTTGAACTTCGGACCGGTAAACGACTTAAACGTTTTCCTGATTTCAAAGCTATCGTTGGTGTTGATCAGGTGAGTGAAACGCACCATGCCATCCTCAAGAACATCCCTGATACGGTCGGCAATCATATACTTGTAAAGGCAAGATGGAGGTGTCGCTTCGACCCCGCCAAACTCCTCTGGTTTCAATAGATCGGAAAATCTCGAAACTGACATTGGGTACTCACTGGGAATCCAACTGGTTCACCCAATACTCTAGATTCACCTTTGATGACGCAATGGCTTCCTCTGCTCTGCTCAGTTGTTCGAGATTAACGACTTCTACGTCCAGCAGGGCGGCGGTCTTCCGCGCTCTGACAGGGGATGTCTGATTTGCTGGTGGTGAGCATAGAAGCGCTACGTTTTTGCTTAATGGTACCGAGAAACCCAGCCCCAAGTCCTTATTCGGCAATGGGTTTGAACCGAGAATAAATTCGTTTGAACATGAGTCATAGAGGGTGAGGTCCATCGTGTAGATGTGATCTGCCAGTGGAAATCTGGCCTCCAGTGCCTCAGTTTGCGGTAAGGCGGGATCGTAGGGCAGCATCGAAGCAATTTGATCGGCGCTAGCTAGAATGACTTCTTTCGAACAAGTTGTCAGATATGTGAAAAGTTCCTCGTCGATGCCAGCCCCAAACTTTGCGATCAAATCAACATTGAAAGTCTCTAGATCGGGATAGGTGTGGATGGTAGCCAGCTCGGCTGTGAAAGAAGAGGCGAGGGGGCTGTATCGATCATTACATTCGGATGACGGCTCGTTGCAATACCAAGCCACCTGCACAGTGACCGCCAGTCATCCTCGGCCAGTGGCGTGCCAAATGGAAGGACGGCTTTGATCAGTCGCGATGCCTCGCTCTCCCATTTCGAAAGTTGATCCTCCACGTCATCGGAAGCTCTCCAGCCTTCATCGAATACGATATAGGTCCAGTCCGAGGTCATCGTGTCACCAACAGAAGCTCTGACAACACTTCCTCGTTCAGTTTTAAACAGACCTCCAGTATTACTTCTAAAATGCTTTTGCCAGAATCTCGGCACGAAATGCTGATTTGGTTTCTCAAGCTTCAATGGCGCACTGAAATCAACCACTATTTGCACCCGTCGTAGTTATCAAGCCCTGCCCGCAGGTCGTTTCGATCGATCAAATGCGGAACCGATCCCGCGCGCTCCACAGTCTAGTTAACTTGGGGCCGGTCACATAAGTTCTCATCGTTCGCCTTTAGCTTACGGTTTTGCTATGCTCTTGTTCCATCTCCAAGATTCTTGCAATTCGGCTCGCAGTCTGCCGTACAATGTACATTGTATTCGGACAGGGAAGAGATCACAGGAATATGTCTTGGCCTACCATCATGTAAGCCCGATAAGCAAGATGTCCCTCAAGCACGATTTCCACTAGATAGCGGCCGTCGGGTAAGGTGCCGTTGAACCGCCAACTAGTTGCAGGCGGCTGCGGGATAGCATCTATCGCGCTGTTCTCAAAGCTTAGGGCAATTGCTCCGTCTGAAGCCAGCGCTGTAACGCGGATGCTAATCTGTTGGCGATCTTGCCTTGGATTGAAGCGCGCGACTATTCCTTTGTTATCTATCATAACCTTCTCTACGAAGGTGAACCTACGGTCGAACACTTGTAGATCATCAGATATCTGTATCGCTGGTCTCCAAAAGTCAGCCTTTGTGCCGAGCATGTGTAAGAGGGTATCTTTTTCTGCTTCAGTGCGGCAGTAAATCCACTGGAGGCTTTCAGACAATGGCATTGGCGAGGTGACTAACACCTCGGCGCATCGGTGATCAATGATAGAGCGATCGCCGTTTATTCCACCCTCATGAAATACCTTTTCAAAAGGAATGGCGGAAAAATATTCTTCAGTTTCTCCAGCTTGGGTATAACTGAGCTGCATGTTCCTATCGGAGAAACGAACGCCCGGCCTAATTAAGACTGGTTTTGCTCCAAAGACCATCATCACGAGGATAGGTGCATGCGCTCTCTCACCATGAGTACACTCCCCAGCTTTACGTATCCCCTCAATATGCCATTGTGTAGGAGTGCGGGGTCGAAAATACAAACGGCCGTAGTCGTGCGCTTCGACTCTGGTATCGATCACGCCAGGGGCAGCAACGTCCTTCGCTCGCCCATTTGAAGGGTCATTCCTCGATCTCAAGTGGCCATCGACCAAAATTGCTGCAGCATTTTCGATTGGTGCGTGATGGAACAGTCGACTTGGCCACTTTTCGCGATAGGGCCGATATGACGAACGCATGGCCGTCGCCCACTGCTCGACATGCGTGTCGACAAAGGCAGGGCTCAGTGCCATGGAAGCGCCATCTGTTCATTCGCTTCAGCGGTAACTGGCGGTGCGTCAGGGGAAGGATCTCTAACTTCCAAAGCAAACTCCGGCCGACCTGCGTCAAATCTCTGGATCTCGATCAGCCGGACCATCGGAAGGAGACTGAGCAATGAGATGAGCGGACCGCCGCTCTCAATTGATGCCCAACCAGCTTTCTCTCGTGTTAGAAATCCTTTCTGGAGTGACACCCAGATACCCCAGAGATCTTCTCCGTCAAGTTCCCACTTGGTATTTGCGACGGAAAGACTGAGTATCTCGTCGCGATACTCAGCGTGCAGTCGCTCGTGTGACTGGAGATCTATCAAGTGGGAGCCGGAAAGTTCAACAGCTCTTGGCAGAGCCCTCAAAAAGTCCGAGAAGGCAAATGTCCCGCCAAACTCTGCACTCAGAATTGAAGGAATATGTTCCAAGTGTTCGGGCAGACCAACGGCTTTATCGAAGTCATGGATGAACACGGATATTTTAAGTGGCGAGAGGTAACTCTCCATCAATGGTCGGACGTCGTCCCAGTTAAGCCCACCGTTCCCACACCCTAGGCGAGGAAATGATACTTCACGAATGCCGAGCTCCGCGTGGCCGACCACGAATTTCTGCAAACCTTGCTCGATCCACTCGATTTTTGAGGGATTACGCCAATGGTCCTTTGTTGGGAAGTTCAGAATCCAATTCGTTGTGCCCTTGTAAAGCCACAACTTACCCGGCCGCAAAAGCTTCTGATCACAAATGCGCTTATAGGACTTAAACATTTCGGGTTCACGATCTTTGAATTCTTTTGCGAGCCCCTTGCCCATCACGCCAACGCAGTTGACCGTATTGACCAGCGTTTGTGCCGACGATTCCAGGATACTTGTGCGCCTGTATATAAGCATATCTCTTCCTCGTGTTCTCTGCCGATAGGCTAGCACGGGTCCTCTTAGGTTCAAGGTGCCAAAGTGTAAACAATCAAGTACGCAATCCGGACCGTCTGATTCGGCTCAGCACCTCTCTCCGGAGCCGTCTGTAAAGCTGCTACTTCCAATTTGGAGCGACTGGATATATCCGTGAACTAGCCTGACATTTTACCCCTTGTTTGTCATTCAGACGATCCCATCGCTCTTCCCCGAGCCGCACAAGATAATGTCTGTTTCATTCATACAAATCCGAATCTCTCGATAAAATGCAGCTAAGGGGTGGCATGCTGCGCGATCCACTGTGACTATAGGCCTTCTAAGTTTCAGAATGGCTCAGGTTAGACCCATCCTGGTAGGCTTATTTGTAGCATCGTTCATCGCCTTTTCCCTTTTTTGTTATCGGAACGAATGTTGAACATCAAGTCTTATAGTAACCCAAAGCCGTCTCTTTTCACTGTCGCCAACTGGAAGGTTTTTCAATCCCGCCATCTGTTAGGTGTCGCGAAAATCGGCACGATTGAGCCTAGCGGATGGTCCACCCACGGAACCCTGCACAAATTCCGAGGCAACGGTTAGGTAACTTGTATAGGCCAGAGCGACTTTGGCGGCGTCGCGAGTGTTCCAGCCGTGTTCGGCCAAACGAACCTTATCGACGGCAGTTTCACGGGTGACGGGTGGAAGCGGCGGGCCTGACATGACAATTTCTTTTCCAGATCTGCAACGTGTGCTGGTCGGTAACTACTTTACCTATCGGTAAAATTTGCGTTGACGGCTCGGCTGTCAAGTGGGCCTCTCGTTGGCGTGAGCGGATGAAACTTTAGTGCGCGACAGCGCTACTGTTTGTCGTCACAGATTATTTCGGTAAATTGGGGCGGTGCTTTAATGCTGCTGGGGGCCAGATGAACACGTATTTCGGATATTTGAAGATATTTGAGTGTGAGGAGTATGCCGACCAGTTTCTCGCCGGGAATATATTCTGCAACCCATTGAAGTTCTTTAAGCAGCGTGAAATTGGCGATGATGGCCGGGGAGACCCTCTTGAAGGTGCGATCGGAATTTTGCAGCCACACGAATTAAAGGCAATAACAATCTCTGCGCCAGGAACTGACTTACCCCCACTAAAGCTGAACCAGAATAGCTTGGCGGGTCCGGTTATCTTCCATAGGGATGCAGATCTTTTGCAGCGCGTTTTTTGCATGTACGCGTTTCATTTCCAGAAAGATGAACTTGAATTCACTATGGATGACGTGGACAGCGACATTCGGCTTCAAAGTGTGAAAAACCGCTTTCAAGTGGATGAGAGGTGCTATCAATTGGGCAGCCACGCTGTTTATATTCACAACGGTCAGAAGTTTCTGGAGGCGCTGGGCGCGTTTAGTGATAAGACAGGTCAGAAAATCCAGTACGGATTGGTCAGATATTACGACGATAGCGCAATCACAGGAAGGTTTGCTGAGGGAAACGTAGCTTTCAGAAAATCAAATCGATTTGCATATCAGCGGGAATTCCGATTGGCGTTTGAGGCGAGCGGGACCGCTCCTGTTACGCTCGATGTGGGTGACCTGAGAAGCTATGCAATAAAGCTTCCCTCTCATCAGCTGCGCGATCTAGAAGTTAATGTCGAGTTTTATGACGACCCAGCTTAACGGGATGATAACTTTTATTGCAAGGCTTCTAGGAAAGTCTGGTGTGGTTCAACACGGCCGGGGGCAATTCTTTCCGGTTCTGTGTGACATTCCTCGTCCTAGTGGGTGACGCATATTTTCAGACGAAACAGACCGGCGTCGACGCTGGACCGTTAAATTCAACTCAATTCTAATTTTTAATGACGGTGTTCGGGCATGTCCTTGACTTGGTCTTGGGTCTAGGTCGTCACCGTGTTCATCCCGCATGGAATTGAGGTCGACCAGCGGGACAGCAACCGGCTTTGCACCGATACTAGGAAACCCGCCGACGTTGACGATCGCCTAGCTACCGGCACCCGCGCCATGCACATAATCGACCTTGCCTATCTTATGGTCATCTGCACCGTAGACGGTAGCACCTTCTAGAATAGCCGGCGTGAGTTCGGTGGGAGTGAGGCGGATGTGATTGCTATGATCCATGGTGGTTTCCTCTCCTTCTGAAATAGATGCACCGCTGTCTTGTGCAACCGTCCAGACGCCTTATCTCTGGATGAAATCTCACACGAAGGACAGGGAGCACCGCAATGGAACGACGCAACGTTGATGTGCTGTCGGAATGCATCGTCGAGATCCTGCCGCCTGCGCGCAAAATCCCCGCAGGAACTGATACGGTGACATGTCCATGTTGCCGGAAGGTTAGGAGCAAGTCCGGCATGGACGATGATGGCTGCGGTATCTGTGACGAATGCCTTGCGCCATGACCGGGAGGTCACCGGATATAACGCCACCACTGACCACCTGCTTCGAACATGCACTTTCCAGACTTCCGAACGGCTACGTCAGCGGTCGTTTTGCCGGTCGGCCATGGTCCTTAACAACCAAACGATCGCCGGATGGCAAGAGGATCTGGCTTTACGGCGAGGAGCGTGGCGGAACGGAAATCGTCAGCTTCAACCTCTACAGGCTTTCGACTGACGCTATGGTGTTGAAGCCATGCGAAATGTCATCGGCGAAGGTCATTGATTTTGTACTCAGGTTCGAGCCTCTCTCAGATTGAGAAAGGTTTCGTACGCTCTGTGACTGCGTTCAACGGGAAGCAATCTATCTACCCGAGTCCAGTGCGCGGATTGACTGACATCAGGTCGAAAATCTTCAGATTTCCCGCGTTGCAGGAACTTCAATCACCTTGCCGGCTCTTCGCTGGCGAGGTGCTGGAACAGACCGGGTTGATCGATGGTCTCGCCTTCCTTTGTTACGATTGACGACCCATAGGGTTCGCGTGACGAAATAAACAGCGCATCGTCCGGTAGAGGGCGGGCATAGCCAGATGTCGGTTTCCTCATGTGTCAGCAAGAGCACCGGCATCGCCTTTTCATGGATCGGTTTCACCACCTGGTTCGGGTCGGTGGTGAGAAAACCATAGAGATCGTCGGTGGTTAGGCCATCACTGACTTTTCTGACACTTTGCCATTGCGGCACATGAATACCGGCAAAGAACATCAGCGATTTCTGTTCATCGCGTGCGAACCAGGCATTCGGCACATTTCCGCCTTCCTCTTTGCTTCCGGGATCCGGTTCGGCAAAGCTGGTGACTGGCACAATGCATCGGTGCTCAACACCGAACCATCGCTTCCAATGCGGAAAACTGAGTTTGCGCACATTTGTCGTACCGCGGTCGGCTTCCATGCGGATCAGTTCTTCAAGATCGAAGGACTTGCCCTTTGCTGCGAGCTTTTCCGCCCTGGTCTTTGCCGCCTTCTCCAGGGCGAAGCGCGGCGAGGGTAATCCCCAGCGCGCATGAACCAGTTGCTTCTTCCCGTCTGCGGTGTTGCGAACGATCGGTCCCATCTGGTCGGGGTTCATCTGATAGGCTGGCATCAGGTTGATCAGGCGCTCGGCGTCCTGCGCCCACTGCGAGACCCAATCCCGTCTTCCATGCGATAAAGATTGCACACGTCACGCGATCCCCACTGCTTAGACCAGATGGCGGATAACATGGCGCGTCATACGCAATCCGCTACTCAAGCTGATAAACGTCGGCATTGTCCTGCCGTTCACGCAAACCTTTGTAGGCTGCATGGCGCAGCTTGCCATCGCTCGTCCAGGCACGAAACTCGATTTCGGCTATCAGCGTCGGATGCACCCAGACGATATCCGCCTCTCCGGTATAGGACACCGGCGGCTGTTTCTGCTTCCAGCGCAGCTTGTCCAGCATCTTGCGCAGCTTGGTGGCCTCAGCTTGGCTGACCCCTGTCCCGACGCTGCCAACATCAACGATCGTGCCATCACGGTACGCGCCCAGCAGCAGTGAACCGAAGCCGGTCGGCGAGGCGCTCGATGGCGCATAGCCGACGATGAAAAATGCCTCGCTCGCAACGCATTTGACCTTCACCCAGTCGCCGGTCCGACCGGATCGGTATTGCGCATCGCGGTGTTTGCCAACGATCCCTTCCAGCCCAAGGCGGCAGGCATGTTCGAGCAGGATAGTGGGATCGGCGTCTAGGGTTTCCGATACCCGGATGGCGCCGTCCTGACCCTTCACCGTGTCTTCGAGCAGATGCCGCCGTGATCGGTATTCGATGCCACGCAGATCATGGCCATCGAGATAAAGCAGGTCGAAGGCGTAAAGGATGGCATCGGAGGCGCGCGTGCCGGGTCTTTTGCCCGATGCGCCGAGAGACTGCTGCAGCAATCCGAAATCCGAGCGTCCCTCTTCATCAAGGACAACGGCCTCACCATCGATAATCATCGTCGCTGGTCCAAGCGCGCTTGCCGCCTGTTCGATCGCAGGAAAACGGTGTGTCCAGTCATGGCCGCCACGGGTCAGAATTCTCACGCCCTGCGGCTCGATATGTACAGCAAGGCGGTATCCATCCCATTTCACCTCCCAGGACCATTCGGGTCCTTGAGGCGGATGTGCCTTCAGCTGAGCAAGCGTCGGCTCAACACGCTCCGGCATGGGATCGAACAGCAGCTGTGGCTGAGCCGGATTGCGCTTCCGGCGAGGCTTAGAGCGGATCTTTGCTTCGGTATCACCAAGGAGCGGTTTGGATCTCGGAGACTTCGTCATGCCACCAGTTCAACAGAAAAACCTTAAGGACATTATGACGGTCCTCATATTGTCCCCGCTATCCACCGGGCAGCGCCGGAAGGGTCAAAATTTCTTTGTGTGGCTACACAGCTGATTCTCATGCAGATTCTCTAACTTCTAATGTTCGGAATAGTCTTCGCGCAAATTCGCTGACTTGACTCTTTTCTTGCGCAGGAACAAAAACAGAACATCTACATTTGCACGACATGATGTCGGCCTGCCAACACGACCTTGAAGGGAGCCGTGAACAATGACTGCTGCACGCGCCCCAAGGGTGTCAGACGGTGTGATTGCTGATCTGCGTGAGCGTATCGCGTCGCTCGAAACCACGACACTGAAAAAATCCGGTTGTCTGGCTTTCGGCGTGCCTGAAATGGATGCCGCTCTGCCGGGCGGGGGTCTCGCCCACGGTGCGCTTCACGAGTTTGCCGGAGGTGGAGCTGGCACTATCGATGGTGCGGCCGCTGCTCTTTTTGTGGCTGGCATAGCAGCACGAACGAAGGGACCGATCGTCTGGTGTCTGACACGACCGGATCTGTTTTTCCCGGCGCTCGCGCAGGTCGGCCTGCATGCCGATCGGGTGATCTTTGTCGAGTCCGACAGGGAAGAGGACGTGCTTGCCAATATGGAGGAGGGGCTTTCTTTCGGAGGTCTCGGCGCCGTCGTCGGTGAGCTCGTCCGTTTGCCAATGGTCGGCTCGCGCCGGCTGCAGCTTGCGGCCGAGCGCACAGGCACGATGGCACTGGCCGTTCGCCGTTGGAGGCGACAGACCGAAGCGAGTGACTTCGGGCAGCCGACGGCCTCGACCACCCGGTGGAGGGTGAGCGTGATGCCCTCCGATGAGCTACCGGTTCCAGGCGTTGGAAGGCCGCGTTGGTTTGTGGAGTTGATGCGCGTGAAAGCGGGTGAGTGTGCTGAGTTTCTCGTGAGGGCGTGTGATGACAAGGGTCGTCTCGATCTATCTACCCGATCTGCCGACCGATCGCATTCGCCGCGACGATCCGGCTATTCCGCCTGAACAGGCCATCGCCGTGATCGCCCGAAGCGGATCGAAACGATGGGTGTCGGCGGCTGACACGGCTGCAAGAAAAGCAGGGGTTCGTGTCGGAATGCCGGCGGCCAAAGCGCAGGCGCTGTTTCGCGGCCTGATGATGGTCGACGCAGATCCTCGTATGGATGCTGCGGCGCTGGAGCGGATCACGCTTTGGGCCCTGACGCTCTATTCCCCGATCGTTGCTGTCGACGGAGTGGACGGGATTGTCATGGATACCGAGGGTGCTGATCACTTGCAGGGTGGTGAACTGCCGATGGTGACGAAGATCGCAAACCAGTTCATCGCAAAAAAGCTGACGGCCCGCGTGGCCGTCGCCGATAGCTGGGGTGCCGCGCATGCCTGCGCGCGTGCCATCAGCCGGGAAACCGTTATCGTGCCGATCGGAGAGACCGTGCGTGCTGTCGAAAAACTGCCGATATCGCTACTGCGCCTGCCGCTGAAGATTGTCAGTGACCTCCATACGCTTGGATTCCAGTCCATTGGCGAGTTGGCAAACACTGCGCGCGCACCACTAACCCTTCGCTTTGGTCCGGAAATCGGTCGCCGCCTTGATCAGATGTTCGGACGGGCCTCCGAGCCGATCGATCCGATCCGATCCGTAGACTTGATCGAGGTCAGCCGCGCGTTTGCCGAACCAATTGGTGCTGCCGAGACGATCGACAAATATGTCGGTCGGCTCGTTATCGAATTGATCCACGAGCTTCAGAAAAAGGGGCTCGGTGTAAGACGCGCCGACCTGATCGTCGACAAAGTCGATGGCACCCGGCAGGCGATCCGCGCTGGCACGGTCAAACCGGCTCGCGATGTTGCCTGGTTGACCAAGCTCTTTCGCGATCGCACGGAAAAGATCGAACCGGGTTTCGGCATCGAGAAACTGACACTGGTCGCCATCATGGCCGAGCCGCTTGAAGAGATGCAGAAATCATCGGGTCTGGTGGAAGAAGAGGTCACCGACGTTTCGCCGCTGATCGATATCTATGGCAACCGCGGCCACAGGGTTTTTCGCGTGGCTCCTGTGGCTTCAGATGTCCCCGAGCGTTCGGTCCAGCGTATTAGCGCGGCGGCCGATCCTGTCGCAGTGTCGTGGGTTCATCACTGGCGACGGCCGGTCAGGTTGCTTGTGCGACCTGAACTGATCGAGGTTATTGCCCTGATGCCGGACCATCCGCCGGTTTCCGTCACCTGGCGCGGCAAGCGCCGCAAGGTGAAGCGGGCAGACGGGCCTGAGCGCATATTCGGTGAATGGTGGCAGCGCGACAGCGAAATGGACGCGGTGCGCGATTACTTTGTTGTCGAAGACGAGAGCGGTGAGCGCCTGTGGGTGTTCCGATCCGGCGACGGCGTCGATCCCGAGACCGGAAACCACCGGTGGTTCGTACATGGAATATTCGCATGAGATACGCAGAGCTTCAGGTCACCACGCAATTCTCCTTTCTACGCGGGGCAAGCTCGGCGCAGGAACTGTTCGAAACCGCCAAGATCCTTGGTATCGATGCTGTCGGCGTTGTTGATCGCAACAGTCTGGCGGGCATCGTTCGAGCGCTTGAGGCATCTCGCGGAACAGGGATAAGGCTGGTTGTCGGCTGTCGCCTGGATCTTGCCGATGGCATGTCCGTACTGGTCTATCCCACTGACCGCACCGCTTACTCCCGACTGACCCGGCTGATCACACTCGGCAAGTCGCGCGGCGGTAAGAACAATTGCATCCTGCACTGGGATGATGTGATTGCCTATAGCGACGGCATGATCGGCATACTGGTGCCTGACCTTGCCGACGATGTCTGCGCCATGCGCCTGCGAAAAATGGCTGACATGTTTGCTGACCGTGCCTACGTTTCGCTGTGCCTACGCCGCCGACCGAATGACCAGATGCGGCTTCATGAGATTTCCAATCTGGCAACACGGTTCAAGGTGAGGACGGTGGTCACCAATGACGTGCTGTTTCATGAACCGGGCAGGCGGCAGCTTCAGGACATTGTCACCTGTATTCGAACCGGAACGACCATTGACGACGTCGGTTTCGAGCGGGAGCGCCATGCCGATCGATACCTGAAACCACCGGGGGAGATGTTGCGCCTATTCCCCCGTTATCCCGAAGCCTTGGCACGGACCATGGAAATCGTCGCACGAGCCAAATTCTCGCTTGAAGAGCTGACCTATCAATATCCGGAGGAAGCGATTGTGCCCGGCAAAGATGCCCAGGCCTCGCTGGAACATTATGTCTGGGAATGTGTGCCATCGCGCTATCCGGAAGGTCTGCCGCCCGATGTGCTGAAAACCGTCCGCCATGAACTCGATCTCATCCGCACCATGAAATACGCGCCGTATTTCCTGACGGTGTTTTCGATCGTGCGCTTTGCACGGAATGAAGGGATCCTCTGTCAGGGCCGCGGCTCAGCCGCCAATAGCGCGGTCTGTTATATCCTCGGTGTGACCAGCATCGATCCATCCACTAATGATCTCCTATTTGAGCGTTTCGTCAGCCAGGAACGTGACGAGCCACCGGATATCGATGTCGACTTCGAGCACGAGCGGCGCGAGGAGGTCATCCAGTGGATCTACAAGACCTACACACGAGAGAAGGCAGCACTCTGCGCTACCGTCACCCGATACAGGGCAAAAGGCGCGATCCGTGACGTCGGCAAGGCGCTGGGTCTGCCTGAAGATGTCATCAAGGCGCTGTCATCGGGCATGTGGTCCTGGTCAGAGGAAGTCCCTGACCGCAACATACGCGAGCTCAATCTCAATCCCGAAGACCGTCGGCTCGTCCTGACCCTGAAGCTTGCGCAGCAGTTGATGGGTGCCCCCCGGCATCTTGGTCAGCATCCCGGCGGATTTGTGCTCACCCGTGATCGCCTTGATGATCTGGTCCCGATTGAACCCGCGACGATGAAGGATCGTCAGATCATCGAATGGGACAAGGATGACGTCGAAGCGCTCAAATTCATGAAGGTTGATGTGCTGGCGCTCGGTATGCTGACCTGCATGGCGAAAGCCTTCGAGCTTATCCGCGAGCACAAGGACCGTGATCTCGATCTGTCGAAGATCGAGCAGGAGGATGCCGCGACCTATGCGATGATCCGCAAGGCCGACACGCTCGGCACTTTCCAGATCGAGTCCAGAGCGCAAATGGCCATGTTGCCGCGCCTGAAACCTCAGACGTTTTACGATCTCGTCGTTCAGGTCGCGATCGTCAGACCGGGACCTATCCAGGGTGATATGGTGCATCCCTACCTGCGTCGGCGTGAGGGGAAGGAGCCGGTCGAGTATCCAACGCCCGAACTCGAGGCAGTTCTTGGCAAGACGCTCGGCGTGCCGCTGTTTCAGGAAAGCGCCATGCGCGTCGCTATGGTGTGTGCTGGTTTTACCGGTGGTGAGGCCGACCAGTTGCGCAAGTCGATGGCGACATTCAAGTTCACGGGCGGCGTCAGCAGGTTCAAGGACAAGCTCGTCTCCGGCATGGTGAAGAACGGCTACACCTCGGAATTTGCAGAAAAGACATTCAGCCAGCTCGAAGGTTTTGGCTCTTATGGATTTCCCGAAAGCCATGCAGCGTCGTTCGCGCTGATCGCTTATGCTTCCAACTTCATCAAGTGCCACTATCCGGACGTCTTCTGCGCTGCGCTGATCAACTCACAGCCTATGGGCTTTTATGCGCCAGCCCAGATCGTCGGTGATGCCCGCGCTCATGGCGTCGAGGTCCGGCCAGTCTGTATCAATCGATCCCGTTGGGACTGTACACTTGAGCAGATCGGCAACGGCGGTCGGCATGCTGTCCGTCTCGGGTTTCGGCAGGTAAAAGGACTGGCGATCGCTGACGCGGCGCGCATCGTCGCCGCACGTATGAACAGCAATTTCATCTCAGTCGACGATATGTGGCGCCGCTCCGGCGTACCGTCCGACGCGCTCGTGCAACTGGCCAAAGCTGGCGCATTCCTGCCGTCATTGAAACTTGAACGTCGTGATGCGCTCTGGGCCATCAAGGCATTGCGTGACGAACCTCTGCCGTTGTTTGCGGCTGCAGCTGATCGTGAGATGGCCTCCATTGCCGAGCAGCATGAACCAGAAGTAGTCTTGAGGCCGATGACCGAGGGCCACAACGTCGTGCAGGATTACAGCCACGTGGGGCTGACCCTGCGGGACCATCCCGTCAGCTTTCTTCGCAAGGACCTTTCAACGCGCAACATCATCACCTGTGCGGATGCGATGAATGCCAGGGACGGGCGGTGGGTCTATACGGCGGGACTTGTTCTTGTGCGACAAAAACCGGGATCTGCCAAAGGTGTGATGTTCATCACCATCGAGGATGAAACGGGTCCGGCCAATCTTGTCGTCTGGCCAACATTGTTTGAGAAACGCCGGCGCGTCGTGCTCGGATCCTCAATGATGGCGGTAAACGGTCGTATTCAGCGGGAAGGGGAGGTCGTCCATCTCGTGGCACAACAACTGTTCGATCTGACCTCAGAGCTGTCAGGGCTGGCTGACAGGGACACTGCGTTCAGGCCTCCAACCGGAAGAGGCGACGAATTTGCGCATGGCGGGGGACCGGATTCCCGAGACAGACCTAAGGTGGTACAGCCAAGGGATATGTTTGTCCGTGATCTCCACATTGATACGCTCAAAGTGAAAAGTCGTAATTTTCACTGATTTCCAAATCTCGAATTACAGTTTCGGATCGCTTCAAGAGCGTCGACTTTGAAATTGCCCTGTAGTGTTACTACGAAATGCCCGTCGCCTTGGCTGCCTGCTGCAGCTGCTTGATATGCTCGCCGCAGAGCGCTTCTAGCAGGGTATGGAGTTCAGCCGTCCTTTCCTGAAGCCAGGCAAGTGCCTCTTCGCTGATCTCGAACTGTTTTGAATAGCGCGCCTTGACGTAGGCTTCGTTGAGAATGTTGTACCATGCGGTAAAGCGTTGGTGGTCACGCGGCCAGATATCGACGAGACGACGGTCACGATCCTCGGAAAGCCCGCGCAGAAATTTCAGATTGTGCGAGGGCGGGGAGTAGTTGGTCAGCGTAAGTAGGTAACAGGAATAGGCAGATTCGACTGCTTGGTGCAGTTCGAAAACTGCGTGCTTTAGCCGCCTTTTTTGTGTCAGATATCTCGACGTGTCGAGAAACGAGCCTGCAGCAGCAGTTCCCTCGTTAAAATGTTCCTCTGCCACCCTCAGCGCATCCGCTGGGCTGAGCGGCTTTGGTTCGGCCAATGGCCGGTCATCGAACTCGTAGAGAATGATGCCTTCACGAGCGAGATCGACAAAGAAATACTGCCCGTCATGCAGGAAATTACTGATCTCGCGGGCACCATGCACGATCAGGCCAACCGGCGTTTCGATTTCCTTGTCCCACATCACCCTGTCGGTGGCCTTGTCCCAGTATTTTGGGTCGGCCAGTTCCTTGTTGCTGACGATGACCAGAATATCGAAATCTGAACGATAGCCTTTCGAGGTATGCGGTTCGTCGACGAAGGTGCCGCGGGCGTAGGAACCAAACAGGATGATCTTGTAGATCCGCCCGTCTTTTTTCGCATCCGACTTCGAACGCTCGACCACGCCAGCAAACTCTTCCTGGATGATGCGGACGATCTTTTCCAGTTCGACCTGCTTTGCCTGCGGAAGATGTCCGATATCCGATTTCATCGCCTTCACCATCGATTCTTCTAAGCAGCGATCCTAGCTGCGATAGTGGGCTAATGCCACTCCACATTGCTCTAGGGGTGTGGTTTACCACGGTCGCGCGCATAGCGAATCGCATCATAAATCTGAAATCGACCGATGATATCTTGGTACTGATGACCCTCGGGGTGTCAAGGGAGCGAGCGATGCACGGCGTGGCAACGGTGGGACTTGATATAGCCAAGCAGGTATTCCAGGCGCACGGAGCAGATGCGAGCGGAGAGACCCTCTTCAACACGCAAATCAAACGGGAGAACGTTCTGGAGTTCTTCAGCAAGCTCAATCCTTGCCTCATCGGAATAGAAGCCTGCGCTACAAGTTATTACTGGGCGCGCCAGTTATCAGAGCTCGGTCATGAGGTGCGTTTGGTCCATACGGGCTACGTAAAGCCGTTCGTGAAACGAGGCAAAACAGACGCGAACGATGCAGAGGCGATCAACGTTGCGCTTGTGCAAAAAACAATGCGCTTTGTCCCGGTCAAAACCCTAAACCAACAAGCGGCGGTTACGATTTTTCGAACCCGTAGCCTTTTCGTTTCGCAACGGACTCAACTCGTCAACGCGCTTCGAGGACACTTAGCGGAGGCCGGCTTAGTAGCGGCAAGGGGCGTTAGGAATTCTTCTAAACTGGTTAAGTTGATGGAGAACGCAACCGATACCGTCTTGCCCACCGTGATGAAGCAGGCCCTTACCGACGTTAGCGATCAGATGCTTCGATTAAATGACTTGATCATGAAACTAGACAAAGAGATTGAACGCCGCGTGGCAGGCGATGAGGATGCACGTAGGCTTCTAACTATACCCGGTGTTGGACCGAAAACCGCGATGTGCGTTATTGCGACAGTACCTGATATTCATCGGTTTCCCTCTGGTCGCAATTTCTCGTCCTGGCTGGGTCTAACTCCTCGTACGCATTCTAGCGGTGGTCGTTCGCTTTTAGGGCGCATCACGAAAATGGGGAATACCGAACTCCGAACCATGCTTTATCTGGGGGCTACAACGCTTATAGTTCGAGATAGCAAAACTCCGATAGGTCGTTGGGCCGTTCGGTTGCGTACACGACGACCGTTCAAAGTCGCCGCTACCGCTGTGGCGAACCGTATCGCGCGCATCATTTGGGCGCTTTTGGCAAAAGGCGGAGTTTACGATCCGGGATACCGCCAAGTATCCGCGCCTTGTGAATGAGCGATAACCTCTTAGGGTTTGAATAGGTGGCGGTCGACGATTAGCTTACAGGAAGCGAACCAGAGAGCGAATAGACCGAATATCTGGGTGTATCTAGAATACGTCCGATCTACAGGCGTTTGCTCTGCGTTTCAGGTAATGGCAATCTTTATAGATAAAGCCGTGAAAACTCTTGCAGCGCTTACAGTGGTCTTGCCCTCGATCATCCACCTAGCGGGCCGTCTCAACGAAGGAGCGGCCCGCACTTCAATCGGCCTAACGCTGGCTGTTGTCGCCGTTAGCCCTCGGTTTTACTGCTCTGCGCTGAGCGACAAACGATGCACCTCTAACCCATCGGCAGACTTTGGAGATATATCATTTGCAAAATAACCGAGCTATCTCGTGAGGCTCAGATAAACTGAAATCCGGACATGATCATAGCAGCTATGTTCAGGGTGGCATATGGTCGGGGAGCCCTACTCGTATGTCCAAGGTGTCCCACCTAAAGGCCATGGGGCCGTTCGAGGACGGTTACTACATCCCCGATCAATGATGAAGGGACTAACGCGAGGGCGCTCGAATTGAAAGGGATGGAGAACGGAAAATACACTCATACTTAAAGAACTGAAGGACCATATGACTTATCATCTGAAGAGGTGATCCGATCCAAATTATTACCCAACGGAACTTATTCGTGCTTCGGGGGCCACCTCCAAATCGGGATAACACCGAGCAAGGATCGTCGGATGGGCGCAATGTAGTATCGAAGCGGCATATTCGAGGGTGGGGGGCTCTTATGTAGATTGACTTAGAGCGCGTTGATCTTGCTTCAGGTCGTGTCACGGTTAAAGCGTCCGCATATGTTGCCTACTATGTCGCGTTATGCCTGCTCAATATCAGTTTTCGTGAAATCGTCGCCTTCGCGGGGCAGACGGTGTTCCATTGCCAGCACAAAAACAAAGCAGTCACCCTGTGGCAGCAAAGTTGAAATGTCCGCGGTGGCGCGCTCTGGCACACTGGCCAGCCCCGATCTGAGTGGCTGCTCCCCTTGCAAGATCAGATCGGGGCGGGTGGGGCACAGCCCTTCGGCTTTAGCTCCAAGACGATGGACCGACGCCTCACTCCGCGGCGTCCTGCCGCGAGAGCGCCTTCGGGATGGGTTTGTTGGACCCGATCCGATTTTCTGTGAAGATCTGTGCCAAGCTGACAACCGCTGCATATGTCGTCAGCGACGTCTACGCAATCGGCTCATTGCTCATCTCAATCTCTGCCAAAAAACGCCGTCATCATCCTCATTGGCCAAGATCGAAATCATTGCGGATGCACTCAGATATATTAGTCGTCCCACAATTCGTCAGAGATTTTCTTCAGATCAACAGGGGTTGGGTTTGGTCCACGCTTGTCGGCGACGGCATCCTGAAGTTCTCGAACGCGCTCCCGCAAAGGCACGGCTTCCTGCGCACGCTTCAATGCATCCTGAAGCGTGTGGCGAACCGCTTCCGTTGTGCTCCCTGTGTTCGTCGCCTTCATAACCGCCACGCCAGGTCATAAACGGCTTCGTCTTTGATATAGAGTTGTCCCATCTCAAAACCTCCAAGATTGGATATCCTCATTTGTGCCATTGAGATATCCTTGGCAGCAAGGTGTGAGCATGGCTTGCCGCCGTAGATCCGTAAGTGCAGACCGAGATCAGAAGACCCCTCGTTTTTCAATCAAAGAGGTTTGCCCCCGGTACGTTATACTCGACCACGGATGGCTCTAGATGCTGAAAATGCCGCCACGCGAGCTTAGTCAATAGAACTATCTTTCCCATTGTTCGTCCATAAAAGCCTTCATGTCGAACGGCTCGGATTTCGGATTTGGACCTATCCTGCTTTCGATGCGATCCTGAATTTCTTTGATACGCTCTTTCAAAGGAACTTCTTTCCTTAGCCGCGCGAGCTCGTTCTGCAGGGCGCGTCGCACGGCTTCAGTCTTATTCGGCGCATTGGTAGCTTTCATGACCGCTATCGCGAGATCGTTAACAGTCTCATCTCTGATGTGAAGTCCTGGCATCCTAGCTACTCCCAATCACCTTATGAACAGTCCTGCATCGAACTCATGACACTTTGAAAAACATTACCATACGGGTAATCGTGACGCATTACCCGTTGGTGTCAAAAAACTGAACCAGCTACTCAAACACTCCAATTACCGACCCTTATCGTTATCGCGCTCTCGCTGACGCCGGGCTTTGATAGTCTCGCTGTGCTTCTTGACCTCAAGCTTTTTCTCATCATTTTTTTTGACCGCAGCATCCACTGTCGGCTTTTCATTGCCAGATTGCTGTGCTGCGCTCAGTTCTCGCGCGCCAACATTATCTGGATTTCCGTCATCGCTGTTATTTGAACCACCGGAAGGATAGTGCAATTCTTGCTCGAGCTTCGCATGACGTGCGTTTAGAACCTCGTAAAGCTCGGCGCGAAGCTCATTGAACCGCACTCTGTCTGATACGCGGAGTGTAGCATAAAGCGTGTCCAACGTTTCATTGATCATATTAATTATTTGAGCCATCGCGCGTGGGGTACCAGCGGTTTCCATCTCCTCGAGCAACTTGGCAGCTGGGGCCATGTCCAAGTCCTCTAGAGACGTCTCCGTTTGCGGCCTGTTTTCTTTCGACACAAACCGAACGACGTTATCTGCAAAACGGTCAGCGTTTGCGACAAAGCGTGGCTCTACGCCAGCATCTTCCATAACACGCGCCGTCTGCCTCCATGCCGCCGCGATCGAGGAACCATCACGGCGCGCTGTTTCCGGATCGATCATGCCAGAGCGTTTGTCCAGCACCCGATTTTCAGTCGCGGACGACACGCTATAGCCTGTGTCCTGCTGCGCTCTTTTCAGCGCACCAGCATGCTCCTTGGTATATGGACGTGGTTTAGCGTGCTCCTGGCGCCGCGTGGCAACCATGGCAATACCGTTCTCACGGGCCTTTTCAGCGAATGCCTCACGCCATTCATAAAGGTCAGCTTTTTTGAAGTTCAGTCGTTCACCAATATCACTGACTGCCTGCACCATGACGTGAACATGCACATGCTGCGTGTCGCCATGATGGGCAAAAGCGTATTTATGGCCGTGGGCTTTGTCTTCCAGAACCGCCCTCGCCGCCTGCATCACTGCTTGCGGATCTGTCCCGGCCTTCGCGGAAAACAGCAAATGGAAGGCATTGCGGCGCTCGTTGCCGGCCATGTCCTTTTTCCAGCTGTCGAACAGCTTGGTTGCCGCGCGCTGCGGGTTGCCGGCACCCTTTGCCGGATCGCCGTTCGCGGATTTGACATTACGGTTGGTACGAATGAACTTCTGAAGGAAATAGACAGCCTGGCGCTCATTTCCGACTGCACCAACAATCTCGGCCGACGCTGCGATGTTCGAACGCGAAAGACTATCTTGGAATCCTGCCTCGATCTTTTCCACGATTTTGCTGCGGGAATTTTCTCGACCTTCAGACAGAACTTTCGAGATAGTCGCGGCTTTTTTATCCGTTAGCGCATAGGTCTTCACCGTCTGACCCGAGCGAGCGTAAACAAACGGCTTGCTACCGAACACCTGATTGAGCGCGTCACGCAGCTCGTCATCTTTCACCGGATCCTGCATCACGAATTTCACTTCAATGAAATTTGTGTTCTGAAGCGCTGGTTCGAAACTCTCCGCAAAACCACCCAAGAAGTCTTTCCGGTCCTGGGCGTCGTTCAGCACATGGCCTTCATCGGTGTAGACCGCGATATCCTGCTTCTTTCCGTCCTCGCCTTCACGCGTACCAACGTATGCAAGCAGCGCGGCAGCACGAACTTTTGTCGGTGTGGACGATATAACCTTGAACACAGCCTCTTGGGCGCCAGCAGAATACGCAGCGCGGGCGGCAACCTGACCAGGCAACGCGAAGCTGCCAGCAGACCCGAGAACATCACTCGACCGGCGTGACCCGCCCCTCGCACGCATGAGGCTATCGTCGTCTTTTTCCTCCGCAGCAAACACCGCATTGAACACGCTGATAGCAAGTTGAGCAGAGGGTACTGCACTTGTCGAAAAACCTGTCATGGTCAACGAAGGCCCGGCCCCACTCCCTGTTTGATGAGCTCGTCCAAATCCACTGACACCACACTTGGCATTCGACGAATTTTGAACAACCGCACTCTGCGCTGATGATACCCTGCGTCTTTGAACGATCTTCGGCCCAAACTTTCCAGCGACACTTTCAGGATCTCGTGACCTGGCTTGCGCCACGCCACCACGTTCGCGTGCAGCAGCAGCACGATTTTCCTCGCGCTCACTTTCAGGATCTCGTTTTACACCGAGATACCGCTCAATCTCCTCAGCAAATGTTGCAAGACGACTGCTCATTTAGCCGACGCTCTCGGCTTTTTCGGCCTCTTCAACGCCTCGCGCAAATCGTTGCGCTGCTCGACAACCAGCAGCCCAACGGCGATCAGTGCGCGCTCAAGATCCTCCTGATAGTTCACGCGACCCTCATTCATGGCTCGGACTGCTTGGTTCAAGTTGATCCCGACCTTGCGAAGCTGCTCATTCATCGCCTGAATTTCAGGGCGAAGTGCGTTGTCTACCATTGGAATAAGGTCTGCTTCGGATCGGATCATCCGGCGAACTACGTCGCTGAAGGTCGAATTTTCGCGCTCCGCGATGGCCTCAATGAATGCAAGTTCGCCAGCAGCAAAGCGAATATGCTTTGTCTCCGACAACCGTTTCGTTCTTTTCGGCGCAAAATTTGCCGCCGTTTTCGTCTTTTCCATCAAGCCCATCCTTGGGCGCTGAGGCCGTCAGGCCGCTAAGTGGCGAACGCCACGCTAAGGCTGAAAGCCGCGCAAAGGTCTCAATGGACCGCCCGTACATTTTTGTATCACAAAATGTACTATCCTGCCATAAAAACCAGCCATAAAAACCAGTTGAGGTCTGGGTTCGATACGCCCCTACAATACCAAACTCAAAATGGGAGGGGATACCCCTAAACGGGTGTAACGTGAACCTGCACAGATGATGGCCAATATGCAGGTTTGAGGGTTTGCATTTAAACCCTATTACCGCATAAACGGTTTAGCGCTATGCATGTTTGGTCGTATGACGTCACAACTCTTTCGCCCTTTACCTTCAAAATGGTACACTGCCACACCGGTTTAGGGGCAATGCGGTGAAGCGGTGTGAGGGCACACCGGTTTACCTTCGCGCCAACATGCTCAGAGCCAGCCAGGCCCGCGTCGCAAAGGCCTTTTACGCCGCTGATTTTTGGTGGAAAAATATTGAGGCCTAGTGCTTGCTGAACAGCAGAGAAGTAATCGACAAACGTTCGGACGGCCGCCAAGCACATTGGCGGAGCCGAAGCGATGGGCGAGGAGGCCGACTAATCTGCATTCCAGGGCGTGAATATGCGGTCACACAGCTTCCGATGTCACCATGCTAACGGCGAGCTTTTGAGATCCGGGCGATTTCATCAGGGTTTGATGCAATCTTACGCAAATCTTCCCAACTATCTGGCGGATTTCCGTCCTCAAGCATTGCCTTGAACACCCCGTAGGCATCAGTTTTTGAACCGTATGTTCGTAAAGTCTTATCGTCGTTGACCCAAGCAAATATTATGACTTTGGAGCTTGAGTCATACCGAAAGAAAAGTCGAAAGCGACCATTTCCAAACTTTGCACGGAACCAGTGCTTGTATCCGGCTCCAAGCGTCGCGCCTTGCCTATAGACGCTCAAGGTCGGATCAGTAGGGATTGTCTCGAACACGAGCTTGTGTAGAGCGGCAAGCAGTTTGGTATTCGCGTGGCTCTGGTAGTCCTCTGGTTTCTTGAACTTTAAGTTCTCAACCGCAGAGGTCAGCTTCTCCAGTTGGTCGAGAAAAAGAGGGTGCGCTAAGATTGTCCAACTATTTACAATAAGCATGACTAGAGCGCTACATCCCCTTCGATATCGGCATCAAGGTCGATGTCCATTCCACCTACCAGGGCCTGCACGCGATCCCGAAGCGGTGACGAGAGTTTGACAATAGAGTCGTCGGGACGCAAAAGCATGTCCCGTGCCAACAATTCAAGGAACCCCTCGACCACCGGATCGCTTTCCTTTTGATCCACTCGCTCGACATAGACGCGCCTGTGGTCGTCAACAACGAACGCGATGCGATCTCCGTAATCAACTCCCAACGCCTGCCTCACTGCCTTCGGCACGGTCGTCTGTCCCTTGGCTGTGATTGTACTCTCTTCTTTAACCAGCGCACCCATCTGTTCGCTCCAAATTAAACTACGAGGAAGGTAAGGAATATTCCTTACATTGTCAAGAAATCATCTTTCGTAGGTCACAGTGGCTGAAGCACTGTGCAGACTATGGGATAGGTTGCGGTGTTTTTTTTGTTATAAAAGTCTTCGGAGTACCGCGATAAAGAGAAGCACGTCGCATGTGCCGTAATTCCAACGCAGCTAACCGTCTTTATGACGATTGAGATCGATTGCAGCTTAGTTTGTCGAGTAAACCAGAACTGTCGAGGTCTACACTCTTTAGAGCTACCTTGAATCGCGCTGCACATGTCAACGTAAACGGTCTCCGAAAATCCGAAATCAACGATGACTTGACGAGCAAACTCCGGGAAATCTCCGATAAAAAAACAGACTGCGTCTCGAGGCCACTTACCTCAATGAAATTGACCGTACCACCTGTCGTCAAGCGTAGGAATGTAAGGCCAATCGGTCTTATGCGGCAGAGCACTTTGAGCTTCCTTCGCTTCCTCCGGTGTCAGAAAAAGGGCACCTAGTTCGTTACCGCTGTCTATCGCGTAAAGTTGTATGCCAGTACCGGTGAGTTGCTCATTTATAATATGGAAGAAAAAGTATGTGGCTCTTCCCCAACTCTCACTTTCAGTGCCACCTTGCTGCGAGGAGTAAATGAGAAATTCTTGCCCTCCGTATCGGATTTTGTAGCTTGGAACATCTCCATCCAAGAGTTCCGTTACATCTGCAGGGTGTGCCACGTACTTGGTGAGATCCGGAAGAAGGCGTTGATAGGCGTCGGCGATGCCTTGCTCCGCTAAGTCTTCCGCATCGAGCAATATCAACTTTCCGTAGTCGAGCAGTCCCATTCCTAGATGTGTTTGTGTCGTTGATTCCGGAGAAAGTTGGGAAAAGATAGGCGCACGGTCCTGAGCAAAGGACTCTACCGGCCAGGTAAAATGAATCAAAGAAGCGAAAATGAATGTTACCCTACGCATCGGCTCCCGCTTTACAGCGATTTCGATAAGTTTGAGTAAAGTGGCTTCGCATGAGTTCCATAATACAAATTATGCAACTTTGCGTTGTAAGGGGGGCAGATTCCATTTTCAAATGCAACGAAGACAATAATGGCCATGGTTTCAGGAGGATGGAATGGCCCGCTCTTTTGTGCAGCTGAGTTTGGACGAACGCCGCATCATCGCACGGATGAATGAGAAGAAGATCAGTCAGGCCGAGATCGCACGCACCCTTCGTCGCGACC
>NZ_JABAEG010000016.1:0-16593 GCF_023701965.1 Rhizobium sp. CG4
CGGGATCGCTATCTGGATTTTGGTCCGACACTGGCGCGTGAGAAGCTGATTGAGCTGCACCATATCTCTGTCGCCAAGGAGACGCTGCGACAATGGATGACTGAGGCTGGTATCTGGGTCTCACGCAAAGAACGCAAGAAGCGGGTTTTCCAGCCACGCGGCCGACGTGACTGCTTTGGCGAACTGGTGCAGATCGATGGCTCACATCACTGGTGGTTCGAGAGCCGTGGGCCCAAATGCGCCCTGCTAGTCTATATCGATGACGCGACTGGCAGGCTGCTGCATCTACGCTTTGCTGGCTCGGAGAATACATTCGACTATCTGCATGCGACGAAGGCTTATCTGCAGCAATGGGGCAAGCCGCTGGCCTTCTACAGCGACAAGCACGGCGTTTTCCGCTCGCTGCATGCGTCGAAGAAGGACCGCACCAGCGGACTGACGCAGTTTGGCCGGGCGCTTTATGAGCTAAACATCGACATCATTTGTGCCAACACCCCGCAGGCTAAAGGCCGGGTGGAGCGTGCCAATCAGACGCTGCAGGATCGGTTAGTGAAAGAGATGCGGCTTCGCGGTATCGACACGATTGAAGAAGCCAATGCCTTTGCACCTGAGTTCATTTTAGATTTCAACGCGCGCTTCGGCAAGGAACCGCGCAATCCGAAGGACATGCACAGGCCGTTGGCCGATCACGAGAACCTCGATGGCGCTATGTGCCGCAAGGAAGTCCGCACCCTGTCGCAATCTCTGACACTGCGTTACGACAAGGTGCTGTTCATTCTCGATCCGACCGAGATATCCAGGCCCTTGGCGGGCCAGAAGGTGATCGTGTGCGATTATCCCGACGGCCGGCTCGAGATCATGCACGAGAGCTTTGCCCTGCCCTATAGAACCTTTGACACGTTACGCTCGGTACATCGCGCCGAAGTCGTCGACAACAAGCGACTGGATGACATGCTGTCGCTGGTTGCCGAGATGCAGGCTGGTCGCGAACAGCAGCGCAGCAAGGGCGGACCACGGCGCACCGGGCAGAAAGATCATATGTTCGGCATTCGGGACGGCAGTACGGGTAACGGCTATAAGAAGCGTGGCCGTAAGCCGAGGACAGATTACATGAACGATCCGGCGGTGATTGCACGTCGAGAGAAAGCGTTGGTGAGGCAGCCGGCGGCAGAATAACGATCTCAATGCACGCCGATGTCGCTCTGCGTATCCGATTCCAGTTGCAGGCACGCTGGCCAAAGTGGCGTCTTGTGGAAGGATCCGTCCTGGAGGAGCGTGAGCCCCTCTCGTGCCTCGTAGAGCAGGCCCAGCCAGCACAGGCGCCTCAGCACGCCATATTGGACATCGGATTTCAGCTCCCAGGCTTCTAGGGTCATTTCGGTATCCGACAGATGGGCGAAGTCTGGATTGAGGATTTTTACAATCTGCAATGGCGTGCACCCTTCTCTGGCTTTGATATTGAGAAGATTGAGGAACATGCGCCACCAGCGTAACCGTGCTCGGACCTCCTCTTCCCGTTCGGCGTCGTGGACATAGGAATAGAGATAATCCGTGGCGATCAGATCAAAGAAGGCGTTCGGGTCCAGCAGAAACTCCCGGCCGCGTTTGGTTGGCAGCAGCACATCCTTTTTCCGACGCAACAGCTTCAGATGACGGGTCATGTCCCGCACGACCCAGAGTGGCGGCATGTCGCGTTCATTGCGCACCTTGTGCATGCTGTAGAGATCTTCGGCTGTAAAGTCGGGCCAGAGGAAGTTAACAGCGGCCCAATGCACGAACTTGCGGTTCATGGCGCCGGTTGCCGTCAATCCTATGCCCCCTTCACCGTCAGCATAGGCAACCGAAAGAAGCATGCCGCGAAGAAGTGGTGACAGCGCGGAGACATCGACGTCACCATGCAGCTTGATTTCCGGAAGCATCATGTCGCTTTGATGCAGGTGCAAAACGATTATCTGCTGGCAACGAGATAATTGCTACTGAGGAAGCTAAAGCCGAAGAGGGAGTTCTACCACCCGCCCCTCCCTACCCTTGCGACCCGGCCCAGCCGGTCCGGTCGGGGGCTGATTGTCGGAGCCATTGTCGCATTTCTAACTGGCCGACAGCGTCGCAGCCCTATTCAGCTTTGACATGCATCTTTTGATTGCAACCCACAATAAACTTAATCTTTGATTGATCTTCCCATCTCATCATCGACGGGTGCTGGCCATCCAAGGCGCTTTGCGAAAAGCATACCATTCTGTCCGGACCGTTATCGCAAGTTGGGTAAGAGTGGCCACAAACTTTATCTTTGAGGCTGCACCTTAGTTCGCTCTACTTGCACCAAGGTTCCCGTCGCCCGCTCCAGGTGCGTGCAAGGCCTTCTGACACAAGAATATCGCCAAGAGTGCGACCGTCTCGAACTAGCACACGAAGTTTGCGGCCGTACTTGTCCTGGTCACGCCCTTGCCATGATTGCATTTGGAACGGCCCCATGTTGACCAGTTGCAACAGCCGTGATGTCGCCTTGGCTCCTAGAGCCGCTTCGTATGAACATTTAGGACTGCCAACCTCAGGTGCATCGATGTCAGCAACCCTTATTTTTATCCCCTCATGCCAAAGTGTGTCGCCGTCAACAACATAGTGCGTGCGAACAGATCCAGAGCAATGAGTGTAAGAACGAAAACGCGACTGTGACGCTCCCTGCGGTGTGCTCTTTACCGACTTAACCGACGACAATGGAGTGTCAACCTGCGGTTTCGTCGTCTTTTGCTGAGCATTCACATATGGAACAGGCAATCCATGTCGGTCGGCAAGAATGCTGTACCCTCCACCCAACGTGAAGGCTCCAAACATACTCAAAACGACAATTTTACCAAACGACATGATTGCCCCGCATTCAGTCAAGCCTATCCGCCATACTGTGACTTCATATGAGTTATATCTAATTTTCTTACGAACAATCGGCGAACCAACCTCGAACATTCTACCACAGGTTGCTAGATGAAACGTTTAAGCGTTCGCCTCTGTCCCCACAATATGCATGTCGCAAGATGGACGCTCGCCACATCGTTCACGAGCTTTATTGCGTGGAGACGGGTTTAATAAACTCAGCGATTAATAACCTTAGGCACCACTTGAGGCTGTCGCCAGTACAGGAAGTTTCAAGGCCAGTTTTTTGGAGAGGCTTTTGTCTTGAGAGGTGCGCACCTCCAGTGCCGTAAGCGATGCTAGCAATTCGCCAAGCTCCGGTTCGTCGACGAGTGTCGCCCCCACTGATGGGCGGAACCAAGCTAGGTGCCGTTGTCCCTCTTCCTGAAAATGGGCCGCATTTTTCGTCACTCGCAGGAGATGGACCGACACGCACAACTCGCGTTCTCCATCTTTCAGGTATGAGTAAAAACCGATAGGTTTCTTGCACACCTTTCCTTCAATTCCAGCTTCTTCAAAAGCTTCTCGTTGAGCCGCCCGGTAAGCAGCCTCCTTATGCTCTGTATTGCCCTTGGGTAATATCCACCGGCAGGTATCCCGACTGGTGACAAGCAGTAACTCAAGTTCGCCGTGCGCGGCCAGCCGACAACAGACCGCAGCGGCTTGCTGACAACTCTTGGCTTTCGATTTCCAGCGACCGCCCAATAATTCTTCGATATGCCTGCGAAAATTCATGGCGATCTCTCGAAGCAAAGGGCATGTGCCAATGTGCTAAAATAATACTGTAGGTGGAGTTTCTGACCAACTCGTTAAGTCGGCACGCGCGACAACGAGACGCGGAACTACGTAACTCGATGCCTTAATCGCCGATATCCGGAACAACAGCACTTCGTGAATTATATGAAGATCTCACGTCAGTTGCTCGACGGCTGCAAAATCGTTGCAAACATATCTCAACTAATCGCCGACATGCCCGACGACAATGCGATTTAGCGTGCAGGCCTCGGATAACGCGACATCCCCATTCAAAACTCCAATAACTTCAGTCACCGTCATGGAATGAAGTTCAACACGATAGAGGGTCATGGGTGCCAACCGTTCAACATCCTCAGACACTACGGCCATGATGTCGGCCCGCTGTCTCATTGCAGTCTCGCGACAAAGCTCTTCGCTTGCCGCATAAAACAACAATTCGTCGCTGCCTGGGATAACCTGATACGCCCAGACTGGTGTGTCCATAATCATCCCTCGATCACGCTGAATTCCCCTTATAGGTGCATCATAAACTTACAGCAACCAAAAGAAACGACTTGTGGCGCCAGACACCACATCATCCAACACTCTGGGGGGACGACATAGGGTAAATTGTTGGTCACTCTTCTCGAACGAGGACGGGGGCAATCTATCTAAAGTATTGATGCACGTCGTCATGCTCCTTTCCGACGCTTGGAAAACCATGAAAATAAAAGTGGAGGGCACATCACCTAACTCAGTGCCCAGCGCGCCGTGTTGAGGCTTGATGATTGGCAGCAAGCCTTGCTGCCTCGGACCTATCCAACCACCCGCAGTTCCCAGGTACATAGCCCATTGTCTTGTCGAACCGGACGAACGACATCCCACTTCTAGGAGGTTGGCCTAATTCGTTGATGAATACTTGCGCATCATACCATGCAGGATGAAGGCCGACACCCTCGATAAATTCTTTCGACTTGGGATTTATCACGCCATGTCGGATTCGCGACCACGCTTTGTAGGCGCGGGTCATTATCAAACTTTTTCCCTTCGCAGCGGGCTTTCGAACGTCGATCCGGCCGCTAGAGAGGCGTTTCTTAGCTGCCTCGTAAGAGATGCCCCGAGTCTCTGCCAGATAGATTATTCCGAGTTTGGTACTCGCGAAAGTAATTTTGTCGATGACCACAGGTTTGGCGCCGACACCACCACTGCTTCCCCCCGGACTGATGTTAAAACCGGCCGGTACCAAACTATCATGTTTCTTGATCCAGTTCCGTTCCTTAACCTCGAGATCGATTTTCGTTCTTCCGGTGTCAATACACTCGATGTCGAAGGCATCCGGGCCAAATTTTCGGATCGCAGCATGGAGACCTTCAAGGCTTTTGATCCATCCTGCTTGAGCTTGCTGTTGATGGTAAACCCAGCGCCTCTCAATGGTCTGTACCGTCAGCCCTACATATTTCTTTCCCGTCTCGCGATGCGTGACGAGATAGATAGCGCCATCCTTCAGGCCAGGGTTCGGGATCCGAGTGAAAGCCTCTTCCGGCGCCATGCCGTCCGCCAACCAACGAGCGATCGTCTTCGCGGTTGCCGGAGGCCGAATATGGCGAACTGCGGCGCCGAGATTTGGATAATTGTGTCCGTCGACCGAAACTTCGTTGACCCGTCTGAGGTGGCGGAGCGTCTCCCGTTCAAAGATCCGCTCGTCGGTCATACCAGCCTCACGCCGCTTAAGGGCCCGATAGTAATCGACACCCATCTCCATACACTTCTGCTTGAAGCTATCTGAATGGCCTTCAACGCGACTACACTTGGGGCATCCAGACCCATCAAGGTGATTACCAGCGATCTGCTCGAATGAACCATGGATCTCGCAGACTACTTCGATCTTGGCAGCAATCCCAGTATAAACAATACGATCATAGCCGTAGCGTCCATTGTGTACCTCCATCGCTCGGCTGATGTAGCGCTTATTGAGCTCGTCCTGGGACTTCAATGCACCTCTGGTCGCAACGTCGCCTGTCAAGCTCAACGCCACGCATTTTGCGCAACCGCGATGTCCGCGCATATGGTTGCTGGCAGCTTGTACGAACATTACATCGTGGAAATTACATCGTATTTTGACTGTGTCGGCCGACACGTCTAAATCTTCAGACACGAGGTCATAATTATAGAGATCTCCGTGCCGCTCGCGCGAGCTTGCTATGAATTCTGTTCGAGAGATCTTTTGAGAGGCAAAAAAGCACTTGGCACACCCTGTCCCACTTTTATGGTGACCCGGATTGGTTTCAAATGGGCCATGAGACCTGCAGATCACAGTTATCTTCGTCGCCATGTTTCTATAAACCACCTGAGAATAATCGTATCTTTCGCCGTGGATGGCCTTGAAGAGCGAAATAATTTCATCTCTGGAGAATTTCTTAGGCACGCATCACCAACCTAAACAATTGAAATATCATGACAATATGAAATTTTGCGTTTGCTTTCTCCACGCGGGAGGGGATGCGCACAACGCGCCTGGCAGATTTATCCTATTCGCTAGTGAACGGATTTATCGACCGTGTCTCTGACAAGACCAAGTATTTCTTTAGCAAAAGCTTGTAAGTTGGAATGACGGCACTGCAATCGCGGCTTGAGATCGTTCCTCCATCAAATTCCATGCCTAACGACACTCCTTTCCATACATAGTCCGCCATTTCTCGAGAGATGTTATTTTTTTCGATAACCTTCTGTACCGTTTTTTTTAGATCCAGAAATTCCTTTTCCTGAACTGCGATCCCGGAGTGCAGACAATGCTCAGCAATCATGTAAGCAGCATATCCCATGCTTAGCTCGTTACGAACCAGGCCAACATCTTCGGGAAGATTAAATAGCTCCGCTCTGAACTTTTTAAGGAATTCTATCGGTTCATCATCACCAATTGAACCAGCGTAACCTTCGCCAGCGTCTTCTTCTTCAGATCGCTCAAGTTCACTGATGTAAGCGAAATAGCAGTCCTGCATCATCGTTGCTGCACTCTTTGCATCATCAAGATCCCACGCAGCAATTGCTTGACCCTTAATGCGAACCTCACCACGTCCTGCAGATCCGTCTGACATCGCCGCAACGATGTCATAAGCTATGCCAGGGGGAAGGCTGGCTGTTACACTTCCATCAGTCTCGCGCTGTGTCTCGAAGTTTTGCTTTAAATCAATACCCTCCAACGACAATTGGATGTCGCCAGCCTCTGGAGCAAGTAATCGCCGATATGTTGATTGCAGACGATACGACCCTTGATCGAACAGGAAACTTATCGACATCGGTTGTTTTGGTGTTGACCATGTTAGGTCACACTGATCGCCATTTTTGCGGAAAGCCCAACCAGAAGCGTCCATGATGCTTGCTGCGAGCGTTGTTTGGGAAGCCAATAGGGTGGACGTCAAGAAGGCAATAAAGAATCTAAGCATTCTAGCTCCCATAGTGTTTAAGTTCGACACTACTCATGGCTGAGCTAAAAGTTGGTTTCAAACATTGGTTGTTGTAATATTAAAATTACCGATCAGTCGAAAAAATCATGGAAAACTGGATGCCCGACAGCACTAAGCACCCTCCGGTTCGATCATACATTGATGATAGTATCCACGACCGCGGAAACTTTATTGTATTGACCGCGGTTTGCGCCAAAGAAGAGGACTTGGTCGACGCCATTACAGCCATGGAGGAATGTGGATTTGTTTATGGGCGAGACGAGTTCAAAAGCAGCATGACAATGCACAGCAACGTAAGGGCACAAGATCTCCGAGAAAGATTTCACGGCATCATCAGGCATTGTAAAATTGCAATCGGAATATACCCTTTGAGCGATCGCTCGACACTTTCGGCTCTAGTCGAGAACCTCGTTCAAGCTATTTCGATAAATGACGGCTATAAGTACGGCACGATTTATCTCGATGAAGGTATAAGGTGGCGAACATCCAACGTGATACGAGATTTCGAAGTAGTCCCGAACTGTGACTCCCGGAAGGAAATCGGAATTCAACTTGCCGATTGTTGCGCACACACAATTTCAACTATGCTGCTAGATGAGCTTGGTATTAAAACCAGCATGGTTCCGGCCAGTAGGTATCAAATCGATGATGACGGAATGATTTCGCTCGCCTGGGCGCTATGGGCATCAATCAGATATGGTCTCGCAGGTGGGATTCTTTCTAACGAGTTCGACAACGGTGATTTCTTAGACCCTTACTATAAACCGTTCGGGTTGGTTGTTTCTGACCGTTGCGACGAAGAGGTAAAACGTGCAGCGCAAAACAGATTCGGCAGAGTTTGGCTTGGCTGCATAAGCTAAGCTACCTCAGTACCTTGGTCTGAGGTGTTATATTTAGATATCGATCCCCGTTCTTTCCTTGATTTGCATCTTGATAAAACCTTTTGCCAGTTCCGCCAGTAGCCCAAAGGTGTAGTCCTTCGCTAGCCTAGCCCCCTCTCGTGTCTTTCTCCAAGTCTCTGGATCCCGGATAGTTTCAACAAAGTCGTGGCCACCCAAGTCAGACGGGTCGGTTCGATGTGTTCAAATGTCTCAGAGCCATCGGGGATAACCAGCCCCCGTATCACGATTGCTCCGATAAGAAGTTTCGGATGTTCCGCGATAACTTGTGGTGCAACACCTTCCACCTCAATTAGCAGGATCATTTATCTTTAGGATGTCCATGTCTCTTTTCATAAGTCGATCTCTAATCTACCCCGGATTTACGCCCAACGGAAAGTGACACTAAGGCAATCGTTGTTTCACACCGCCCTCACAGTCGGATGTCCGTTCGTTCGCAGCAGTGCCATAACCATCGGTCCAAGGGAAAACTCGCCACGTTCGGTTCGTCTGGTCAGATGGCGCAGATATCCGCCGGCCGACGAAATGTGCCCTGCCCTCTCCAAAATACAGGCAATCGCAATCGCCGAATTTTCAGGACCCATGGTTTCACAGGCGTCCTGATAAGCGGACGGACTTACCCCGAGCATAGATCTTACGACGACGGCCGCCGACATGAGGTCACGCCAACTTGCGACGGAGCCACCTGGCCCATAGTCGATTATCTGCGGGCATGCCTTTAAGACGACACCAAGAGGAAAGGCCCGAACTGTTTCACTCTTAGGCACGTTGGGTTTCTCCAACTTTGCGCCCTGCTCATTTGCAGAGCTAGGTTCAAGTTCATTGTAGGATTCGGGATTTGAATTCTGTATGTGCTGCCCAATATGAGCAGCATTGGTGCTATTAAATTCTGAATTTGTCTTGAGATCCAACTGATTAAGGACCTCTTCCCGCAAAAGCTCCATTTCATCGAGGGTATTGTTCAAGTCGATGAGTGTCGGTGAACGAGGAATGCGTGCAACGAGCTCGATATAGACAGCTTCAATTGCTGCCCAATTACCGTCAGCCCCCTCCTCTACAGCCGCAGAGATCAGTTTACGTACATCGCGCCGGCAAATGGTGAGGTTCTCTTTGGCCTTGCGAAACTCGGATCGCGCCGCAACCACCTTTTGAGCGATTTGCGCCAATTCTTCTGACCGGGCCAGCAAGGGTGCTAAGTCGAAACCAAAGGCGTTTTCAATCTCTCCCTGGTTGTTCTTTCGCGCATATCGTTTTCCGTTTGCACTGTCCTTTCGAACGATCAGACCGCTTTCGACCAGTATCGCCAGATGGCGCCGAAGCGTTGCCCCTGCCATGCCGTGCGCACGCAGGATCAATTGGGCATTCGATGGGAAGACCACCAACTGCGCATCCTGGCTCAATGTGTTCTCTGGATAGAAACTGAGCAAGGCATCCAAAACAGCGAGGCTGTTGGACTGCAGGCCAAGCTCTTCTCTTGCTTCCGCAACGTCGCGGAAGACTTTCCACTTCTCGACTGACTTACCGGCCTTGATGTCTTTCGCAGCCAACTGCTGCCTCACGAGCGCAAGCGAAGTCGGCCGCCGCCCGAAAGGCGTCGTCACATGTCCTATCTGCATTTTCGTTTCACCTTCTAAAAGGCAAAAGAAATCTACTCACCAAAACGATGCCAAAGACTCTTGACTGTGATTCGTGAAAATGCGATTCTCATTCTTGCTTAGGGAATACGAGAAGGGCTTCCACGACGGAAACGTTTGGGGGCCTTTTTCTTTTGCTGGTCAGTCTCCCGTGTTTCTATTTTCCGATCTCCTGAAACCCTCGTATAGGCGTTCCAACTGAGATGTGATATATCTAGCGAACTTCGGACCATCCGTAGCTTCGAGGGTCAGGACAGCTTTTTTCGCGCCATTTTTGAACGACACAGTCACTGACGCGTCTTCTTCATCCCTCGGAACCCATTCAACCTTCCCTGGCTCAACACGTTTGCTGTTATCGCCAGGTGATAATTTCTGCGCAGCATGCGTGAATGCAATTTGAAAGCGCGCATCACTCGCGTCTGCCAAAGCTTCTTGAGACTGCAGAAGTGCTATGATTGCAGACGTTTTTTCATTATTCAGAAGCTCGGCCAAATCCATCCAACGACGGCGACCTACATCAGGGGCAGATCCGATTGCCTCAATCAATGCGACATCAATTTGTCTCACTACGCTCAACATTTTCGATAGTGCGGCTTTATCAACGCCAAGAGCTGACATGATCACTTCACGAGTGAATGATCGATCCTCTAGCCTCGCAGCAAACAAAGCCCGCTCGATGTACGAAAGATTAGTGCGCGCGTTGTTCTCTTGCCCCTGGCTCACCACCAGTTGTTCATCAGTTAAATCACGAACGACTGCCCTAACCGTGATACCCAGTTGACGAACAGCCGCTAACCGGCGATGACCATAAGCTACTTGATATCGCCCAATTGAATTTGGGTTCGGTCTAACGAGTATTGGCACCTGTTGGCCGTTTTCACGAATTTGCTCAGCGAGCTGAGACAACTCAATTTGATTAATTGCGAGACGATCGCTGACAAAAGATGAGTCAACAATAGAAGTATCAAGCTCGATAATTGTCTGACCTTCTGCAAGCTGTCTTTCAATGCCTTGAGCGCGCTCCATAGTAGAGGTGATGTTGCTCAGAGACTTTGTAATACCTCCAACTGGCCCGTTAGACCTCACCGGCGGTACAAAACCGACTAGGGGTCTCGACTTCGTATTTGATGGATTAGTTGGGGCTGGAGAATCTATCTCAGCGGAAACTCCAATCAAGTTCTTACGGGCCATTGATTACTTCCTTCCCCATACGTTTCGCACCAAGTCTTCTATTTCACCGTTGACGGCCGCTAAAGACTCCATTGCACGATCGTAGGTGCCGCGCGTGAACTGACTTCTCTCAACCTCATACAAGGTCTGTTTCGTTACCCCTGCGTCCGAAATCGCAGTCGACTTTAACATGGGATTTTGAAGCATACGGTTTCCGAAGATTGCCCGCATGAAGCCGGACATCTGAGCCTGTGGTCCATCGTTCGGCTCATAGCGCGTCAATAGATAGCGCATCCAATCGTAGTTGGTGCGCCCACCAGCACGTTCCACGACGCTCATCAATTCACTCGTCATGGAAAGGAACTGCGACATCGACATCACGTCAAGCATCTGAGGATGAACTGTGATCAAAACTGACGTTGCTGCGCACAGGGCTGACATCGTCAGAAAACCAAGCTGAGGCGGGCAATCAATCACCACCACATCGTAAAGGCTTTCGATTTCGCTGAGCGTTTCTCCGATCCGCGCGAAAAACATCGTCGCTGCATTTCCGCCAGCCATGTGACGCGGGGTTTCGTGCTCGAACTCCATTAGTTCGAGGTTTCCGGGAATTATATGAAGGTTAGGAGTGTAAGTTGACCGTACGATTGAAGAAATTGGAAGCGGATCCTCGTACCGAATTGCACCGTGGAGTGTCTCCCCTTCCCCAACATCAAGTTCTGGTTGGTGACCAAACATTGCACTCAATGATGCCTGAGGGTCCAGGTCAATTGCAAGCGTCCGGTATCCACGAAGCGCAAGATACTGTGCGAGGTGCGCCGAGGTTGTAGTCTTTGCCGAGCCACCTTTAAAATTCATCGCCGCTATGACTTGGAGCTTCTCAGTGCCCCGTCTAACCGGAACATACTTTGGCGAACCATTTTTGCTATCCAGCGCGACTCTAATCTGGTCCATATCTGCGGAGCTGTAGAGCCGCCGACCGTTCGACAATGGTTCTGGGACGTTGATCTCTGCGGCGATTTGGCGAAGATATGTTTCACCGATTCCAATTAGTCCCGCGGCTTCACTTGGACTGAATGGACGAATTGTCTTTTGAGCTGTCGGAGGAAATACACGCGCCTGATGCAATTGAAGTTGGCGTTGCAATTCCGCAGCATCCGCCGAGAGTGTCGACGGCAAGTGCTCAACGTCGGTGTTTGATAATACGGCTTGCAGCATTTGAATTCCTCAACAGCGCAGTTTTGACAATTTTGTCTATAATTGCGCAGCCAGCATAATCTCCGATTCGTAAACAATTTACAAATGGGTAACTATGTTGAATGGGATTTAGTTGTCCGCGGACAACTAGGCCTGCAGGCATATCGCGCAGATCACATTCCTTGTCCTTACCACTGTTGTCCGCGGACAACTGGGAAAGTGACCCTTAAAGTCAGCGACACACTTCAGAAAATAGCTCCGACGACCACTTTATGAAAATGTATCCGACATAGGGAAGTTAAGCTGAACAGGCTTCCCCCAAACCATCGAACTAGCGCCGATGCCTTTGCAACGAATGTTACACTGGTCCAGCAATGAGCTCTGATCTACTCGAATAGCGGGACCGCCGTCAGTAGAGCTACCTTGCTTTGGGCAAAGGGAGGCGAAACCCGCTGTGGTCAAGAATACTGAACGGTATAAGATCCAATTCGTCGTACCGCTTGCTAAAAAATCGCGATGGAAAATAATTATTATCCGTATATGGCTTCAGACAAGAAGTGATGGGGGTCGACATGTCCAATCTTTATTCAAAAACGAAAGCTGAAATTGTTCTAGAACTTTTGGCGAGTTACAATACATCGCGCCCATCTGATTCAGAAATCGAGAGTGCAATTCTCGATGTTCAGCGTGAGATTGCCACGCTAGATGGCAAGTTCAATAAGAGACAGCGCGACGCCCAGCATCTATCAGAGCAGGTGTTCCGAAAAGTAATTTATCTCAAAAATGACAATGAGAAATTGAATTATTGCCGCGACCATCTCGCAGTTGCCCGTAACCAATTCGACAGCCTCATCGAAAGAATTCAAGCTGCGGGAAACGGTCGTATACTTTTTGAGAAAACGAAACCCTATTCTGAAATCATTTTGGACTACCTTTTCGACCTAAACGAAATCCTACCCTGGCTCCAGCGCAACGAGCAGGACTGGCGTTTTATCGCCGGCGGGAAAACATCGGATGTGACAAGTTGGCAGGTCTATTTACTAGCCCGAGATTTGTCGCACATTTCGAGCTACGTTGGCACCGGCAACCCGCTGGAACACCGAACCGCTCAGATTGCGTCCATAGTGCTGTTAAGGCAAGCAATGGAACTTCGTTTCCAGCGTCTCGTCTCTGTTTCCATGCTGAGTGACAAATCGAGTGAGCCGCGTTTGAAGCATGACTTCTACTTCGAGTTCATCCGCTCTCGCGGGCACTTCTTCAAACAGCGAAACGTCGTTATTGAGGAACTTTGGCACCTGTACGAGTGGTGCAGCGAGATCGTCCACAAAGCGTATCAGCCGTTTGCTTGGCAAATTTCACTCGCGGTGAAAAGGACCGGTGAACTTTTGAACACACAGTCTGTTGAAAAGAATAAAGCTTGGTCATTGTTTAACGCAATAGAAATTGAGGACGTTGAAGCCATGCAAGCAGATTTCGAAGAACATTTTCTTTCTACCTACGGCCATGGGAACTGGAAGTTTTACCGAAACCAACCCGAGGCACAAATCAAGGGTGGCTGGAAACAATCGATGGAGAAAGTGAGCGTGGACTTCTTAAGTGTAAAGAACCCGAGGAGTTGAACACACGGTGTCGTGGGCCGTCATAAAATGAGAATCTGAACTAGAAAAATCTTGGTGAACCTCGAGTCTAGACTTGGAGGTTGGTACACTGACGCTTTATTACCAAATAATCGTTTCTTCTATAGAGAATGTGGTCGTAGCGCTATATGGTCAATGTCGAACGCGATTCCAGAGTCCGACTTATGGTGTCCGGTGAATGCCACACCGTTTCTCTATCACACCTCGCTCGAGCAAAACCTACTAAAACCGAATGTGGCATGGTCGAGATTACTTACGATTAATAGCAGCAAATAATTGTTGTTTTCCACATAGTGAATACAAGAAATGGGTAAGAAAATTCGCTGCCTTCAGATACCCCGATGCGGCTACCCCCATTTGTCGACTGCGTGATCTGGGTCGTGTGTCGTCGCTCTCCACCCGTCGAAAATATCGAAAGTTGACCTCACTGCAGAGGCTCTAACTCACTCACGTTGCACATCGGGGTTGGCGGTATGGAAGCCTCAGTAAAGATTACCCGGTCTACACGCTCTTTACATGGATCGATTGTGCAAAAGCAGTCGACTTACCTGGAGGAGAAACTACAGGCGCTTCGTTAGAGACTAACCACCGTATCACATTGGTCATTCAACCCTTTCCGCGGTCTACGGTAATAAGTTCGATATGGCGCATTGCTAAAAGCTTGCTACGGAAGAACATACCTTCGACCATTCCACTCATCGCTTAATGCCACGCATGCACACTTGATTGTTTTGACCCGTTGTCGAGCTGACCCCCACGCGCTTCACTTTCAAACCGGGCCCATTTCGATATGCGCCTTATCATTTACCAATATTTTTATCTAAGTATTCAACTGCAATGTAATATCACACAGTTTCATAACCAGAGATTGTATGATGACCTATTTGCAAGAACTAATTCGCGTACTCGAAATTTTGAAGAAGAAGCTCAATAAAGAATTAGAAATCTCTAATCGGCAGGCTCAGAAAAAACCGGGCCGTCTTACAAGCTCCAACGAACTCGCTGCGGTTAATGTGCTCCAACTTGACCAACTCGAATTACTTGAGAAGAAAAAAATGGAAGCCGAGCGGCGGTATCCCAAGGTTGCGGCTGTTCTTTCTGCAGCTCAAACGTGGGGGACTTTTGACTTCGCACGCCAAGTCTTGAGCTCTTTGAGCAAACGTGCCGGGTTTGACGCGGACGAACGTCTCAATTCTTTGCAAGCCGCATGCTCAGGAATTGAGGAGCATAAGCAAAACATCAGTGCATCCGGAATGCTTCCCCGACTAATGACCCGCCAAGAGTTGGACGCCGTTAGTTCACAACTAAATTTGGCCTGCGATCAGCGCAACCGTACTATAAGTGACGCAAGGAAAGCGGTCACACGGTTCAACAAGCTTTGTTCCGAGTTCGAAGGTGCGCTAGACGCCGCTTGCGACTTGAGAGCCACCTCTGGTCCTGGGAAGGTTGCGTTGGATGATAATTACGCGAGACTTATCAGACCGCTTGAACAAACGTTGAAACTCAGGAACTTCGAAGAGGCACTTGAGCTTCTAAAGAGTGTTCCCCTAAGACTACAGCCGACCCTTGAAGGGAAAGCGGCCTTCAAGACGATTGCCGAGAACGTGATAAATAAATGGAAGGATCCCATTCCTCTTGCTCTATTTGCCGAAGAGACAAGAAACCAAGAAGTCGTAGAAACGGCCCTCGCCATTGTCCAACCATTCCTGAGGGCAGGATGGACATCCACAGAGATCGACTGTTTGTTCACCAACCTCTCGCAAATCGGTTCGCTACAACAAGACGTGAATGGCGCGTTGTACTGGATCGGTTCGTCAGCCGAGGAATCTGTTTTGGGATCGGTTCTCGGCGTTGAACTGGAGAGTGACTACAATGACGGGATCATCGCTGCGCTCGGTAAACAAGCGTCGTCTATTGGCAGAGATTTGTTCCGTCACCTTGGATACTCTGCAGCTTTTCCTTTCGAAATAGCAACATTCTCGACCGATCAATACGGGTCAGAGGCCGACGTAGGGGCCGATTTGGGTATAATCCTCTATATGACACTGGAAGACGGAACCACGTTGATACGTGGCGCACTTTTGCAGGGCAAGCGGGCAGTCGGCACACAGGCTAACCTTTACCGGGAAAGCAGTCGTCTCGGCAAAAATCACCAGATTATTGCTCTCACTTCCGCGGCCGTAATCGGTTATTATGCTTTCTATCACTCTCCTGCTGATAAGGTCGGCATAAGTATCCTGGACGCGCGTACGGCGCGATCAGAAATATTAAAATCACAACCAAGTGGGACAAAACTTTCGGATTGCACTAAGCAACAGTGTGTGGTGTCCACAGTCGCAGGTACTCACGACTTTGCCACTTTCTTCGCCTTCACGCTGATGAACGAGATCCATGCTTTCAACACTTTGAAGGATGCTATGAGCGAGATGGGTAAACGTCGTTTTGGTTTCGCAGTTGAGGAAGGAATGGACAAGACATATCGTTTAGCAGGCCGTCTCACCCTCGTTGCAGTCGGAGGCCCATTGCCGGAGCTCGAAGAAAGTTTTCTGCGAGACTTAGGTTTTGAGGAGAGCCGGGAACGCGCACGTTATAAAGCCGGGTTAGGGCCCAGATCATAACGACAGATGAACGTCGACGGAGAACATCGGCTTGCGGCTCGCTTGTATCATCGATAAGAAAAACTTATCGATGGTAGATACACCAACTGTTAACCATGCCCACTGGCGAACATTAAAAGACATATAGCATTCGTTTAACAAATCATTTACCATGATTTCAATGGTTTACGATCTCGCCAAATTTCCCATCCACACCCTGCTGAAAGTAAGCGGGGCTAATCCGGTGGCAATGGCGAGAAAATCTGCAGTTTCGGGGCGCGCGCGCTGGCAGGATCGGCTGCTGAGAGGGCAAGGTGGTCGTCAGAGACGCGCCGCAACCAGGGAGGCGAGCG
>NZ_JABAEG010000017.1:0-14277 GCF_023701965.1 Rhizobium sp. CG4
AACGTCTACTGGCCGCAGGCAAATCCAAACTCACAGCGCTCGGTGCCCTCATGCGCCACATCATCGTCATCGCAAATGCAAGGCTCAAAGAGTACGAAAACAATCAATCAAGACTGACTTGATGAGGGAAGTTGAGTTTGCCACTCGCGCCCTTACCTCTACCCTTGTGGGAGAGGAAGAAAAATCATCACCTTAGCTTGCTAAGTGATAGATTTTTCAGGTGAGGGGTTCTGCCCTGCCTCTACCTTTGATGACGGCGGCGGTTCGTAACCGGGCCGCAATGGTTATTAGACTCTCCGCAGAATAGGGCGTATTATCGCCCATCGTCAGCAACCGAACACGTAGGCGCTGACGACTGAGGGTTGATCTGTGCTCTAGCCTACCGGACCGGAGAGAGGCACATGACCATCCCCTCCATTGAAAATCCAGTAGTCCAGTTTCACCTACGCCCCTTCCTCACCAAGAGGGTGGCGCTCTATACATCGTCCATGGAAATGCGTCAGCGCATAGTTGAAAAGACAATTTTCAAGGCGACGAGCGATCCCTCCATCTTGCAGGATGATCCCATCGACATAGCGCTCGCACGGTTACTGCACGAGACCGCCGTTGTGGAGCTAAAAATAAGCAAAAGCATGTTCCAGCCAGGTCCAATTGGACATCAGCTTTGGCAACGGGAGGGGTAGCAGTGCAAAATAACCCTGTACGCCACGCCGCGCAGGTGGAGGCCGGTGAACTTGAACTGCTAATCGACCTTTTTCTTGTGTGGTGCGAAAAAAACGACCGAAACGCGGAAGAATTGCTGCCACATTGCAGTTTGATTTTGCAGCGCTATCGCAACGGCGAAGATACGGCAGACAAGTTGTTCGCTGATTTGTGAGGAACGGATTGCGATAACAAAAGGCCGCCTTGGATCACTCCAGGCGGCTTTGTTTATTTGCGATCAGATGATGATGGGGTGGCTCGTTCAAGCACGACAATACGCTGACTTATGAGTCGACAGCCTATTTAGTTCTGGCTAAAATAATCCTTTAGCAGCGAATAATGGAGGAGCATCATGGACCCTTCGTCGCGCAAGGATAGTCGTTTTGAAGTGCGACAGGCTCTTTACGATAGAGCATCCCTATATACGTCAAATAGGTGGAAGAAGCGAAAGATTGCCGACCGAACTTTGGAGGCGGCCGCACTTGATCCGGCGCTCTTCGTTCAACCTGATATCGAAACCGCTTTATTCGAACGCCTGCATGAAATCGCCAAAGACGAATTGCGAACAGAGAACTAAACCATTCGATTTATCAGTGGCTAATCCTACGTGACGCGGCTTGCGAGGGATAGCAACGGCAATGCAATGCCGCCTTGGATTAATCCAGGCGGCGTTGTTCTGTCATGCGGGTTGCGCCGCCCATCCTCGTGGGGGATGGGGTGTCGAGTTGGGGGAGAGTTTCCTGCCTACAGGCTTTCGGCAAAATTGTGTGGACCCGGTGCACGAGGCGAGGTTGTCCTCAGCACTCTGCTACGCACGTCGCCCCAACGTTTCGTCGTGGCGGCCTGGGAGCGGGCCCTTATCGCTTCTAGCCTGATGTTGGCTTGAAGCAAGCGGACGCCAGTTTAGACTCAGTGTCCCTTGGTCGCCTCATCCTTCTTGGCCTGATCGCGGTGCCACTTGATGGCATAAAACATGCCGATGCCGAGCACTATGATCTTGAACGGGAAGAAGATGTAAGGAAACAATTCTACCCAAGAACCGTCAGACATTTCGAGTACTTCCATTCTGTTGCTTGGAATTGTCTATCCGCAAGGATAGCGCCCACTCGAAATGCGCCTCCGAAGCCTTCGTTGCAAGATATAAGGAGCGGTCTTTTTGACGCACCCCTCGCATGCCGCGCGCCAAACGCCGGTAACTCTGCACGATGGGGGTGGAGGGTTGATTGTGCCGGGGCGGTTCTGTCTGTGTCATCGACTGCCTAAGTCTGAATATCTGTCGCTGCCTCAATCTCCTCGAAAATACGAATCCAGCTGCGTGCGCCCCGGCGCAGGCGCTCGCTGTCATAGTGTTCGTCAGGGGCATGGATGGCATCGCTTGGCAAGATGAAGCCGATGACCACGCATTCTGTCTGCAGTGCCTTGCCGAGCTGTTCAACCAGCGGGATGGCACCACCTGTTCCGCGCAAGATGGCCGGGCTTTGCCATTCCTTTTCAAGGCCGCGGGCCGCCGCTTTTAGGTAGGGGCTGTCTTGCGACAGCACCACCGCCGAACTGCCACCGTCACCCTCGAACTCAACGCAGCAACCTCTCGGTATCAACCGTTCGACATGGCTGCGGAATTGCCGGCGGATTGCCTCTGGCGATTGTCCGGCCACCAGCCGAAACGACAGCCGCGCAGTGGCCGATCCCGGCAGGACGGACCGTTCACCCGGCCCCTGATTACCGCCGGTAATGCCGTTGATATCGACAGTTGGACGGCCCCACATTGCTTCAATCGGCGAGTAACCTTCCTCGGTGATACCACCGGTCAGATCGACATCGGCAAACAGTTCCGGTTGCCGGGAAAGGTCCTGCCACTGTTGGCGTATGGTGTCCGGAATATCGTGAACCCCATCATAAAAACCATGGATGGTCACACGGCCCTTGTCGTCATGCAGGCCTGCCAGAATGCTGCTCAGCACCCTTATCGGGTTGGCGGCAACCGCGCCGTAATGTCCCGAATGCAGATCCGCATTGGGCGCAAGGATCGTGACACGTTCATGCACCAGCCCTTTGAGCTGGGTGGTGATGGCCGGCTGGGTGGCGGTCCACATCTCGGCATCACAAATGAAGGCGACATCACAGGCCAGTTCATGCCTGTGTGCCTCAATGAAGGCCGGCAAGCTGGCAGATCCGCACTCTTCCTCGCCCTCCAGCAGCACGATAACCTCTGCAGGAAATTCGCCATGCACGCTTTTCCACGCCCGCAACGCCTCGATGAACGTCCACAACTGGCTCTTGCTGTCGGATGTGCCGCGTCCGTAAAACCTGTGGACGCCATCTTCCTCAATGATTTCAGGCGCAAAGGGCGGGTGTTTCCACGCGCCTTCGTCACCCACTGGCTGAACGTCATAATGCCCGTAAAATAGCAGACGCGGTTTTTTGCCGGCTGAAAGGGTTTCGGTTGAAGCCGTAAGGGAGCGGGCAAGAACGACCGGGTGCCCCTTGGTCGTGATAATATCGGCCGCAAGTCCCATCGACGACAGCTCATGTTTCAGCCATTCGGCTGCCCGTTCAATCCCTTGTCTGCCGGAAGGGTCGCTGGATATCGACGGGATCGAAACCAGTTCAAGCAATTTGCTGAGCGTGATGTCAAAACTGTCGTCGATATCGCGCAGCACGTCTTCTGTTTTTGGCACGTTTTGTCCTTCCAGCAGTGTTGAAATATCGCGGCCAAAATCAGCCGTGACGGGCCGTTTTCACGGACGTCTCGCTTGTTGTGCCGCTGCACTTTGCGTCAAGGAAAGCCAGCAGGCGGCTCACGTCCTCCCAGAGTTCGCCTTCATCTTCCAGGCCGATGCTGAGGCGCAATATGATGTCGGGACCGCTCCAGTCGGTCGCACTGCGAAAGCCGGTGATGGACATGGGTGCGGCAAGGCTGCGTGTGCCGCCCCAGGATGCGCCAATGGCAAACACCTGCAACGCGTCAAGCGACGCCGCGACATGGGCCGATGCCTCCGGTGTGAAAACGATGCTGAAAACACCGCTTGAGCCGAGAAAATCCCGCTTCCACACCGCGTGATCGGCGAAGGTTTCCAGTGCAGGATGAAGAACCTGCGTCACCAGAGGATGGCCTTCAATCCTGCGGGCAAAATCAAGCGCAACCCGCTCTGAATGGCGCAGGCGCACGCCAAGCGTCTCAAAGCCACGCAGCACAAGTGATGCATCATCAGGCGAGACACCGATGCCCATTCTGCCGATCAGCGAGCGGATCGGTTTGATCAGGCTGTCATCCCGCACGGTGATGGAGCCCATCAGCACATCGGAATGGCCGGACACGAACTTGGTCAGCGCCTCGGTAACGATATCGGCGCCATGCGCCAGCGGTTTGAAATTGAGCGGTGTCGCCCAGGTGTTGTCGACACCGACCAATGCACCATGCTCATGGGCGATGGCCGCGATGCGTGGCAGGTCCAGAATTTCCATCGTTGTCGAACCGGGGCTTTCGCACCAGACAATCCTGGTGGTTGGCCGCATTCTGGAGGCGACATCATCTGGCGAACGGGGATCGAAGAATTCGACCTCGACACCGAGGCGGCGTAAATCGGTTTCTGCGAGATCACGCATCGGCGGGTAGGCGGTATCGGCTATCAGAATGTGATCACCGGCCGCCAGAAACGGCAGAACCGCCAGTGCATTGGCCGCCTGGCCCGAAGGCGTCAGAAATGTCCAGGCACCTTCCTCAAGGCTCGTCAGCTTGGCTTCCAGTGTCCGGGTGGTTGGCGTGCCATAAAGGCCGTAGGAATAGCCCTCGTGGCCGCGTTCGCCGCGCGATGCATAGGCTGCGGCGTCCTTGAAGACGATCGTCGAGGCGCGATGAGTGCCAATACCGAGCGGCGTAAAACCTTCCGTTGGTACTGCGGGCGTAAGGACGCATTGGGTGAGATCGTTCATGGCAAGGCCTTTCGGAACAAATGCTGTGCGTTTGCGGAAATCAATTCCGAAACGGGCAAATCTGCGCTACTGCTATTCGTAAAAGTTATTGATTGTTGGTGGAGCTGCTGGTGAACCTGAGACAGGTGGAAGTCTTTCGCGTGGTGATGACCAATGGCACGACGGCGCGCGCTGCCGAGGTGCTTCACGTTTCCCAGCCCGCCATCAGCAAGATGATCCAGGAACTGGAGCGTTCGCTTGGTTTTGATCTTTTCAAGCGGATCAAGGGGCGCTTGCAACCGACCCAGGAGGGACAGTTGTTTTTCCGGGAGGTCGAGCAGGCCTTTGTCGGATTGACCCATCTTCGCGGGGCGGCCGCCCGCATCCGAGACTACGGATCCGGAGAAATCCGCATTGCCTGTCTGTCGGCGCTGTCGACCAATGTCCTGCCGCGCGCGCTTCACGCCTTCATGTTGGCCAATCCGAATGTTGCCGTCACATTCCAGGCGCGCATGTCGTCCAACGTGCGCGATCTGGTGGCATCTGGCCAATTCGACCTTGGCATTGTTGCCGACGAGATTGACCGCACCGGTGTGGAGGTTGAGGAATTCGCCCAGTTCCGGGTGGCCGTCGCACTGCCCAAGGGACATGCGCTTGAAGCCCTTGAGGTGATCCGCCCGGTCGATCTTGCCGGCCAGGCCTTTGTTGCACTGGCGCCCGAAGACACCACCCGGCGTGAGGCGGAAATCGCCTTTGCACAGGCGGGCATTACTGTCCGCACCGTGATGGAAACGCCGTATTCGACGACGATCTGCGCCATGGTGGCCGCGGGCATCGGCGTCGGCCTGGTCAACCCGCTTACGGCCGAACCTTACGAAGGCCACGGATTGACCCTTCGACCTTTCGAACCGGCACTCCATTTCAGAACGCTGCTGATCACGCCGCCCAATCGTCTGCCGTCCACAATTCTGGAGGACTTCATCCGGGTGCTGCGCGACGCGATTTGAGTACTTTGGCCTGGTCATGAACATCGCGGCCTCACAGCACCTTGGAGAGAAAGGCGGCTGTGCGCGGGTTTTGCGGGCTGGTGAGCATGGTGCGCGGATGTCCTTCCTCGACGATTTGCCCCTGATCCATGAACACGAGATGGTTTCCCACTTCCCGGGCAAAACCGATTTCATGCGTGACGACCACCATGGTGATGCCGCTGCGTGCCAGATCCTTGATGACATCGAGAACCTCGCCGACCAGTTCCGGGTCTAGTGCGGAGGTCGGCTCATCGAACAGCATCACCTCAGGCTCCATCGCCAGTGCGCGCGCGATTGCCACCCGCTGTTGCTGTCCACCGGAAAGCTGCGTGGGATAACGGCTGCCAAACCCATCCAGCCCGACACGTCTCAGCAGATCATCGGCCTTTTTCCCGGCCTGCTCTCGTGACCAGCCCTTGACGTGGCGCGGCCCCTCCATGACGTTTTCGCGGGCGGTCATGTGCGGAAACAGGTGAAAACGCTGGAAAACCATGCCCGTCAGGCGGCGTTGTGCGGCGATCTGCGCCGGTGCGAGCGGGTGAAAACGCTCGTTGCGTTCGGTAAAACCCTGCAACTCACCTTTGACAAACACCCGGCCGGCCGAAATGCTCTCCAGCTGGTTGATGCATCGCAGCAGCGTTGATTTTCCCGAACCGGACGGACCTATGGCAACGCAAACTTCGCCACGCCGCACGCGCATGTCCACACCCTTCAGCGCATGGACGGGACCATAGAATTTGTGGATGTTCTGCATTTCAACGCAGAACTCTGAAACATGTGCGTTCATGGTCTACTCCGCCCGTGTCGGGTGAACGGAAACGCCTTTACCGAAATGGCGTTCGAGGAAATGCTGGCCAACCATCAGCAGGCTGGTGATGGCGAGATACCAGGTGCCGGCAACCAGCAGCAGCGGGATTGGCAGGTAAAGCCGGTTCGAGATGGCATTGGTCGCAAAGGTCAGGTCGAGCGTAAACGGCACGGCAAGCACCAGCGATGTCATTTTCAGCATGCCAATGGTCTCGTTGCCCGTCGGCGGTATAATCACCCGCATCGCCTGCGGCATGAGAATGCGCCACCAGATTTTCGCAGGTTTCATGCCCAGTGCCTGCGCCGCTTCAGCCTGTCCACGATCAAGCGAGTTGAAACCGGCCCGGAAGATTTCCGTGAGATAGGCGGACTCGTTGAAGCCAAGACCCAGAATGGCCGCCATGGCCGGCGTGACAATGTATTTGGTTTCGACGCTGATGACCTCCGGGCCAAAAGGTATCGCAAGGCTGAGATTGGGAAACAGAACCGCAAACAAACCCCAGAACAGCAGCTGCGTATAAATCGGCGTTCCCCGGAAAAACCACACCCAGCCATAGGCAATGCCGCGCAAAACGGGATTGTCACTATCGCGCATGATTACCAGCAGCGCAGCCATAACGATCGCAACGGTCATTGCGACCACGGTCAAAATCAGCGTCCAGCCGACCCCCCGTATGACCTGTGGGGAAAACAGGTGGGTGGCGTAAACATCCCAGTGGAAATTGGGATTGACCGAAACGGCCTGCGCGATTTGCAGCGAAACAACAGCCAGGATTGCAATGGCAAGCCAGCGGCCGGGATGGCGACGCGGCACGACGATGTTGCGCGTGACGGTCGCCTTTGCGAGGGGAACCGGCGTAAAGCCGGTTCCGATATTATCGACATCTGTGGCCATCGGTTCAGATCTTCACTTCGGGATTGACGCGCGCCTGGTCAACGATCACCGAACCCACACCCCAGGTGTCGAGCAGTGCCTTGTAAGTGCCATCGGCGATCAGAGAGTTGATGGTGTCGGCGATCAACTGCGTCAGCGCCATATCGGATTTGGCAACCGCAATGCCGTTTGGACCATGCTTGCTTAACGCACCGCCAGCCGGCTTCATGGTTTCAAACGCACCGTTGGACTGCTTTGCCGCGTAACCGATACCTGCCTCGCCGGACACGGTGGCATCTGCACCGCCAGCCGCAACGCGGGTCAGCGCTTCCGGCTGTTTGGAAAACGGCAGAATGTCGATTTCGGCCTTGCCCGCGGATTTGCACAGTTCGTTTTCAGCAATCACTGCCTTTTCATGGTAGCTGCCAGACTGAATGGCGATCTTGCGTCCGCACAGGTCAGCGGGATCGAACTTGGCCGGGTTGCCGGCTTTTACCGCCCACATGCTGCCCGTATCCGCATAGCTGACGAAATTGACGGCTTTCATGCGTTCATTGGTGACGGAAAATGCCGAAACACCAATGTCAAACTTGCTGCCAAGGGCCGGCAGGATGGCTTCAAAAGCCGATGTCTGGAAATCGATCTTGACGCCGAGCTTCCTGCCAATCGCATTGGCAATATCGACATCGATACCCTCAGGGGTCTGGCCATCCTTTTCACTCAGAAACTCCCAGGGCGCATAGGCCGTATCGGAGCCGATCGTCAGGACACCGCTCGCCTTGATTTTTTCCGGCAATCGGGCGGCCAGACTGTCTTCAACCTTGATGGAGGATGTGTCGAAACTCTGCGCAAGGCTCTGGCCGCTGAGTGATAGAACAGCGAGCGCGGCAAACACCGGCAGATGAGTAAGTGTCTTGTTCATTTTGTTCCCCATGTTGTTTTGCGACGGATTGAGTGACGCTTGGGAGGATCACCATCATCATCCGACAATGACACTATGGGACCGGCAAAACAGTCCGTCCAATAATAAGATCGGGCCACTCTATTCGCTGAGGTTATTGCTTGCGCGACCGCGCGCCGCGCTGACCGACGCCGGTGCCATGCCCGCAGCGAGCGCAGAGGAGAGGGAGGTTGGGGCGGCACTCGGCACCTTTCCTCTACCCCTGTGGGAGAGGAAGAAAAATCATCACCTTAGCTTGCTAAGTGATAGATTTTTCAGGTGAGGGGTTCGTGTGCTTGCTCACCGTCAGCGCTTTGACACCCGAAACCCCACCCAAGCCCATGATAATGTTGAAGTGGCGCAGCCTGCTGCCCATAAACCTTGCACTCAACACAAACCAACGCAGCACCGACGCTTGCTGCTTTCTGTCTCTCTTCAGTCTTTGAAGGAAAGAGTGCAGCACTTATTCATTTTCAATCCTCTAGCAAGAAAATAGCAGCATTGCTGCGACACCAAACCACCCGCAATCTGCTGCCCAAAAGTGTTGTGATTAATGTTGCGATTTGTGTTGCTGAAGTGTTGACGGTGATGTTGCGGAGTGTATAAATGCCGCATCAGAACAAGGGCGGTCACCTATGTGAAACGCCTCTAACGGTGCCAGTATTTCACCTTAAAAACCTTGTTCGTGCCTAGTGTCACGGAATGAGACAAACCGCACTTGACCGGCCGTAACAGCCAGCGGTTTTGCGCGTCCGTCGTGTTGCTATTGTTGTTGTGTTTGTGTTGCGTTCAGTGGAGGGCCGTCACATATCAGGCATTTTGCAGAACCTTTCCGGCCTTGCCCTTGCGGCCGCGCTGATGGCCTTCGCCGCCGTACAATTTAACGCGCAGGTCATGCGTGAAGACAGGATAAATCAGGAGATTGGCCCATGGCATCGCTCAATATCGCACCAATAACCGCGCTTCTCGACTTTGATGAGCTGAACATTGCCATCCATGGCCGTATGGACAGCGGCATTCTGATTTCCGGCCGCGCCGAGCTGGAAGGTGATGCGGACGATTTTTACGTCACGGCAGTGTTTCTGGAGGATGGCAGCTGCTTAAGCCACGATTCCAGTGACGAAACGCCCTTCGAGACGGAGCTTTTCAAGCGCATCGTCAATGTCATCCATAACGACAAGACGGTGATTGGCCGTTACGCGGCCATCGAATGGGCCGATGCGGTGGAGCAGCACAAACAGCTAGTTTAACCCGTGGCGGGCCGGGCACGGACGAAGGCCCAAGCAATTCCAGAGAAAGTGGGAACCGGTTTCTCGTCCGGACATTGCGCCAAAAAAGAGGGATTAGAGCGTTCCGACCCAAATCCTTTTACCGAACGCTCCACATTGTTTCTCGTCATGCGGGTAAATTTCACCGGCGCCTAAAACCTTAGATCACCCTCAAACCGCTGAAAACCATCATCAATTGCAAAATGGCGACGGCGAATAGGAATTAATTCACATTTCTTTATCCCCGGCGCAGTGCGAAGCCCTATCATGCCTGCCATGAGTTACAGAAGGAAGTTGTAGATGTATTGCGCAAATCAACGGCCAGCCGCAGCAGACTTCACCCGCCAGCCAAAACCTGAGCGTAAGGCGCCAGTGCAGGCTGGTGCGGGGGCGGCTGGCCGTTCTGCGGGCCTCAGCCTTGGTGGGTGTATTGAAACAATCGCCCCCAACCGGCCATTCCGGCTGACCGGCCCCTTTGCCAAAATGCTGTTTACAACCCGGCCGCATGCCGGCGCGGAATACACACGTTACATGCTGGCGGTGGAAGACTGGTGCCACGCTGAAACCGGCGAACATCACCAGGCAAACGCAGATAGTGAGCCGGCTTACCAAATGCGCCGTGCTGCATTGCTGGCAAGCCGTATCGGGCAGGTGGGTTGATCATGACACAGCACACCAACCACCCTGACAACACCGAAAACCCGCCTCGAATCCATGAAATTGCCGATGACACCACCTGGAGACGTCTAGCACATATGACAGAGCAAACCGCTGAAACCGCTGATATCAAGCCCGCGCAACAGCCCGGTACTACGCCGGCGGTGATGCCTGCGGATGATCAGGCGCTGCTTGCCTTGCAGGCAGAACTGCATGAGGCCGCAAAGGTTGCTGACCAGCGTTTCCGCGATATGCCCGAGGATATGGCGCTAGAAGATGAGCTGGCGGAAATCGACGCCATCATGCAACTGGGCGATGCGCTGGCAGAACGCATGTTTGCGCTAACCCCCACCACATCATCCGGCATTGATGCGCGGGTGCGGGCCGAGGCGTGGCACAGCGGCGATTACATCACCACCTATCTGCGTCCATACCAATAAGCCTGTCTTTCGGCAGGGTCGGCAAGATGTGTGCAACAATTTGGACAATGCGCAGTGAGAACGTGGATTTCAGTTCTTACCGCCCAACAAATCACAACGTCACTGTTGCCAGGGCTTGCAACTGACTTCAGGTTCGTCACATCCGATAACCTGTGTTATTCCGCGTTCACCAGAGCTTCCCGCTGGTAAATGAAGCGCATAACGTTGGCGATGGCGGGTGCCGGTTGCATCAGTACCGCTAATGTCGGCGGAACATTCTACTGCGACTTTGCAGCTGTTACGAACCGCCACTTTGCAAACTGGCCTGTTGTATTCATCAAGTCCTTGTTGCTTTTTGTGAGAAACACATGAAGCAATTTTCGTACTGTTACCAACCGCCGGGGCGTTAGATTTGGCCGTGGCACTGCCAGCGGAACCGCTTGCCTTCCGCTGCATCAGCGCGCGCCATTCTTCGTGCAAGGTGCTGTTTATAATCATTTGCCGCGCGAATTCAGCTTGGTTCCGCGGGGGATTCGAAGCCGCATCAAGCGCTCGATCTGCAGCAATCATTTTTTGATGTAAAGCGTGTATCTCTGGGTCCATCGACCAGTCTTCTTTGTACCATGAAGGCTCAAACGCGAAGGAGACTCCGGCAGATAGCGTTGCACAACAAATGAATCCGAATACGACACACGACAAAAGATAAGTGCTCCAGCGTGCCTTCGTGGCTGCGCTTGTTTGGGCGGTGTAATCTGCGCTTCTCTTGCCAGTGGATCGCAAAGAAATATCTCCAGTTTAGCAACATACGAGCAGCCTATATGACCATAACAGACGGGAAATCCCCCGTTTGGGTGATGCTGACAGCGGCGGATTTTATTAGCGTGCTGCAAAGGGTTTTCGGGGGCCACTGTGTTGCGCAAAATATCGATATCATTGCTGTGTTTTGCGCTGTCGCAATGCCTCAGCCTGGTGCTGTTTCCGCCCAGTGCCCGCGCCGATGTGCGCTGCATGACCATGCAGGGCGACAGCTGGGTCAATGGTTGCAATAACGACATTCATTTTACCCATACGGATTGTGAAGGCGGTGTCGCCCGACTGAAGATCAAAGTGGGTGAAAAGCCGCGCTACAGCCCATATCTCGCCCGCCAGAACCATCAGAAAGACTGCACCGTCACCATTCTCAGCGAATGTGTGCCTGGCGATATCGAGCGCGGCATCTGCAAACTCGAACTGACCAACCCCTATCTGGAGTAAGCCCATGCCTTTGATACCTGCGTCATCTATGTCGTCCGTGTTGTGCCGTGCTGTCCTCAGTGCCGGCCTGTTATTGTCACCGGTCACTGCGGCGCTGGCGCAGCAATCCCGCATCATCTCGGGCGATTGGGTGGCCGGTTGCGTTGAAAAATTCCGCGATGGCGCGCCGGTGGTCTATTGCGACCGGTTTGGCGGTTTTGTCACCAACACCTATCCGCCGGGCTGTGATGGCAACGCCGCATTCTACTGCTCGGGAATGGACCTGTGCACGCTGGCGACCTATGTGGCCGTCATCGACACGGATGATTATTACCGCCTGCAAAGCGAGATAGAGGATTGTGACGGGCCGGTCATGCAGCCGCTGCAGGGATGAGGGCGGTTGGGGCACCCATTGCGACACATCTCTAACGTTTTGATGACGTGAAACAGCGCGGCTGGCGCCTTACCTCTACCCTTGTGGGAGAGGACAGAAAATCACGGTCTTAGCGTCAGCTAAGTCGTAGATTTTCTTGGTGAGGGGTTATGTGCTTGCTCATCGTCAGTTGTTTTACACCAACAGCCTCAACAAACTCTCCTCATGCCTCGTGCTTGTCACAGGCATCCAGCCGTCACGCGTCTGCGTGACGAAAAGAATCTTTCCATTCCCAAGTCTGGGAATGACTAGATTCCCGCAACAAGCGCGGGAATGAGGGAGGTCGAGGCTACCCACCCCAAAGACAGGGTGTGCCGCATGTCCAACGCACCACCTACACCGTTGAAACCCCGTTAAGATTTGCCTTTTAGTCTGTGCCGCATCCATGACGCACGGATCAAAAACGGGGGGCAACAATGCTGACAAGACGATCGCTGCTCAGACAGGGTTTGGCCTCCGGCATGGTATTGTCCCTGCCGTCCATCTCCCGCGCCGCCGTGCCGCAAACCGATGTGACCTTCCTTGTGGTCAATGACATCCATGCCTGCCAGATTGGCGATAGCCTCAGCCCCGGTTGCGCGGCGCAAGGCAAGACCGATGAAAATCTTCTGCGCCATATTCGTGGCCTCAACGGCATAGACCAACACAACTGGCCGAAGGACATTTTGGGCAAACCAAGCGGTTTAGTCTCTGCGGGCCAGCCGATCGCCGCACCGCGCGGCGTCATTGTCTGCGGCGATGCCACCGATGATGGCGGCGGCCAGATGCCGGATCTTGGCGAGGGCACGCAACTGCTGCAATTTTCCAAACGTTACCGCCAGGGCGACGGGCCGGATCGCATTCGTTACCCGGTGTATGTTGGGCTGGGCAATCACGACCTCGATCAGGACGACCGCCCGCCGCAAATCGACTGGTACCGCGATGAGTTGCGCGACTATGTGCGCATGAACCACAAGCCGAGCATCTTTGCGACTCCAGACGTTCCCGCCGATAATTACGATTCCGCCTCCAACAATTATTCCTGGAACTGGGGTGGTCTGCATCTGGTGCAGGCCCAGCGTTACGGTGGAGATACCGACAAGGGCACGGCCAGCAGCCTTGCATGGTTGAAACATGACCTCGCCACCTATGCCGCAGACGGCCGGCCGGTGGTGCTGTTCCAGCATTATGGCTGGGACCCGTTTTCGCTTGAACATTGGGACCCGGTAAAAAGCACCTTCACGCCGGATGGTTCCGGCCCGCCGCACTGGTGGGGTGAAGAACAGCGTCAGGCGCTGCTGGATACGCTGGCCGGTTACAATGTCATCGGCATTTTCCACGGCCACGAGCATGATACGCCCATGGTCTATAAGGTCGGCGCTTATGATGTGTTCAAGGCCAAGGCCGCATTCATGGGCGGTTTTTGCCTGGTGCGCGTTACCAATACCCGTATGGACGTGGCCATCGGGCAGGTTGCCGGCAATGGCGATACCCTGTCGTTTGACGTCGGGTTTTCAAAGGTGTTGGGTTAGGGGACATGCGATTTCACCCCTCACTTGCGATTTCTAACACTTAAGGGCTTTACGCGCCTTAAGATGTTGAAATCGCTTTCTCTCCCACAAGGGTAGAGATGGGTGGATGCCGCGCCACTTGGCACCCCTACCTCTACCCTTGTTGGAGAGGAAGAAAAATCATGGTCTTAGCTTGCTAAGTCATAGATTTTTCAGGTGAGGGGTTGTTACCCTGCAACGCTTATTGCGTTACACCAGCAGCCCCAACAAACTCTCCTCATACCTGTGCTTGTCACAGGTATCCAGTCGACGCGCGTCTGCGTGACGAAAAGAGTCTCTTCATCCCAAGGACTTGGGATGACTGGACTCCTGTAACGAGTACAGGAGTTGTCTGTCCGATTTATGCTTTAATGCTTGAGAAGTTGGATGCTCCCCGAGGTGGCCACCCCGAGGAGCATGCGGTCGTGCGCCCGAACGGGAGTTGGTCTCATCGACCGTCCTCATAATGGGCCGC
>NZ_JABAEG010000018.1:0-2500 GCF_023701965.1 Rhizobium sp. CG4
TTGGTTGCGGGGGCAGGATTTGAACCTGCGGCCTTCAGGTTATGAGCCTGACGAGCTACCGGGCTGCTCCACCCCGCGTTACCAGGTTTTTGCCAAAGGCAAAATACCCCTAGGCAAACTGTAAAACAGTTTGTCCGTACTCGGTAAACTGCATGGCAGTTCATCCGAACCAGCGCAAATCCAGAGGATTTGTCGCGACGACGTCGATCGCTCTAGCGATTGACGGATCTGTGCCGAGCAAATTGCGTTGCAATTTGTCTCGCGTTTCCTGAACTTGCCACTTTTCCCGGTCTATCAGCCCTCAAAGAGTTATCTTTTCGGAAGGGCGGGACGGCATTAGTCCAAGAATTGGCCTTAAACGCAAAAGGCCGCTTTGATAGCGGCCTCGTGTTGGGCATCGAGGCCCTTTTTGTGATGAGAAGATGTTTTGTAAGCTTTGAGTTGCGTTTAGCAGACCTGGCAGCGACCTACTCTCCCGCGTCTTAAGACGAAGTACCATTGGCGCTGGGGCGTTTCACGGCCGTGTTCGGAATGGGAACGGGTGCAGCCGCCCCGCAATAACCACCAGGTCGGCAAAACGCAACAACTTACGTTGTTTTCGAGAAGCTGGAGAGCTTGAAGCTCACTTTAATTTAACACGTCTTGATGGACATGAACAATGAGAACGAAGAAGTCGATCGAGCTATTAGTAACGGTAAGCTTCATGCATTACTGCACTTCCACACCCGTCCTATCAACGTGGTCGTCTTCCACGGCTCTGATAGGGAATACTCGTTTTCAGGTTGGTTTCCCGCTTAGATGCCTTCAGCGGTTATCCATTCCGTATATAGCTACTCTGCTATGCCCTTGGCAGGACAACAGATCCACCAGAGATACGTCCATCCCGGTCCTCTCGTACTAGGGACAGATCCTGTCAATATTCCTACACCCACGGCAGATAGGGACCGAACTGTCTCACGACGTTCTGAACCCAACTCACGTACCGCTTTAAATGGCGAACAGCCATACCCTTGGGACCTGCTCCAGCCCCAGGATGCGATGAGTCGACATCGAGGTGCCAAACAACCCCGTCGATATGGACTCTTGGGGGTCATCAGCCTGTTATCCCCGGCGTACCTTTTATCCGTTGAGCGATGGCCCTTCCACACGGGACCACCGGATCACTATGACCGACTTTCGTCTCTGCTCGACTTGTCAGTCTCGCAGTCAGGCTAGCTTATGCCATTGCACTCGACGACCGATTTCCGACCGGTCTGAGCTAACCATCGCGCGCCTCCGTTACTCTTTCGGAGGCGACCGCCCCAGTCAAACTACCCACCATACACTGTCCCGGATCCGGATAACGGACCGCGGTTAGACATCCACGAAGATAAGGGTGGTATTTCAAGGATGGCTCCACAAGAACTGGCGTCCCTGCTTCAAAGCCTACCACCTATCCTACACATGCCTTGGCGAATGCCAGTGTAAAGCTATAGTAAAGGTGCACGGGGTCTTTCCGTCTGACCGCAGGAACCCCGCATCTTCACGGGGAATTCAATTTCACTGAGTCTATGTTGGAGACAGCGGGGAAGTCGTTACGCCATTCGTGCAGGTCGGAACTTACCCGACAAGGAATTTCGCTACCTTAGGACCGTTATAGTTACGGCCGCCGTTTACTGGGGCTTCAGTTCAGAGCTTGCACCCCTCCCTTTAACCTTCCAGCACCGGGCAGGCGTCAGACCCTATACGTCGTATTGCTACTTCGCAGAGCCCTGTGTTTTTGATAAACAGTCGCTACCCCCTGGTCTGTGCCACCCCACTATACTTGCGTACAATGGGGTCACGCTTCTTCCGAAGTTACGCGTGCAATTTGCCGAGTTCCTTCAACATAGTTCTCTCAAGCGCCTTGGTATACTCTACCTGACCACCTGTGTCGGTTTCGGGTACGGTCTATACGGTGGAGCTATTTCCTGGAACCTCTTCGCTGCACAACCAATCCAATAAGGGTGTACAACACACGAGATCCGTCACTACCACCAGGCCCACGAATATTAACGTGGTTCCCATCGACTACGCGTGTCCGCCTCGTCTTAGGGGCCGGCTAACCCTGCTCAGATTAACTTTAAGCAGGAACCCTTGGTCTTTCGGCGAGGGAGTCTCTCACTCCCTTTATCGTTACTCATGTCAACATTCGCACTTCCGATATCTCCAGCAGCCCTCACGGGTCCGCCTTCACAGACTTACGGAACGCTCCGCTACCACACGATCATAAGATCGTATCCTCAGCTTCGGTGCATGGCTTTAGCCCCGTTACATTTTCGGCGCAAAGACCCTTATTTAGACCAGTGAGCTGTTACGCTTTCTTTAAATGATGGCTGCTTCTAAGCCAACATCCTGGTTGTTTTGGGATCCTCACATCCTTTCCCACTTAGCCATGACTTGGGGACCTTAGCTGGAGGTCAGGGTTGTTGCCCTCTTCACGACGGACGTTAGCACCCGCCGTGTGTCTGCCGACTAGTAC
>NZ_JABAEG010000019.1:0-5655 GCF_023701965.1 Rhizobium sp. CG4
AACGTCTACTGGCCGCAGGCAAATCCAAACTCACAGCGCTCGGTGCCCTCATGCGCCACATCATCGTCATCGCAAATGCAAGGCTCAAAGAGTACGAAAACAATCAATCAAGACTGACTTGATGAGGGAGATCGGGGTTCCCCGCAGAGTGACTGACGATAGCGTCATGGTGGATGCCGCGCCACTTGGCACCCCTACCTCTACCCTTGTGGGAGAGGAAGAAAAATCATGGTCTTAGCAACGCTAAGTCATAGATTTTTCAGGTGAGGGGTTGTTACCCCTGCAACGCCTATTGCGTTACACCAGCAGCCCCAACAAACTCTCCTCATACCTCGTGCTTGTCACAGGTATCCAGCCGACGCGCGTCTGCGCGGCGAAAGAGTCTTCTCATCCCCAAGACTGGGGCTGGGCCTGGATCTCTGTGACGAGCACAGAGATGAGGGAGGCCGTGGTTTACGCTCGCCGCCTTACCTCTACCCTTGTGGGCGAGGAAGAAAAATCATGGTCTTAGCAACGCTAAGTCATAGATTTTTCAGGTGAGGGGTTGTTTCCCCTGCAACGCTTATTGCGTTACACCAGCAGCCCCAACAAACTCTCCTCATACCTCGTGCTTGTCACAGGTATCCAGCCGACGCGCGTCTGCGTGACGAAAAGAGTCTTTCCATTCCCAAGACTGGGAATGACTGGACTCCTGTAACGAGTACAGGAGTGAGGGAGGTCGGGGTTATCCACCGAACTACATCGATGGCGTCACGGTTGGAGCATCACACACCCCCACTCAATCCGCCCATTCCTGATCGGCGGTGAACACGATTGTCAGCCAGCGGTCGGGGCCTTCGTCGCCAATGCGTGCGCCGATTTCATCGCGTATCGCATCCCACTCGCTCAAACTTTTGGCCGGCAGGGTCTTCGGCGCAATGAAAAACAGCTCGATCTGCTTGGCGCGGCCCACCTTGGCAACATAGGCGCGGTGCGCCGTAAAGCCGTATTTCGCCACGATGTCCCTGGCAATCACATCCACGCCGTCGCGCAGTTCCGTAGGGGCCACCAGCAGAATATCGGCCACCGCCTGGCGCACATTGGCAATGGGTGTGGGCAAAATGAACACGCAGGCCAGCGCCAGCACCGCCGGGTCAACGTAAGGCGCAAGCCACGCAAACTGCGTGCCTTCAATGGCGTAACCGATCACAAAGGCCACCAAAAGCGATGCGGTCAAGCCCGCCGTCATGAACCACGCCTTGGCGTCCAGATCCACAAAGCCGGATTTCACCTCGCCGTTGGCCCGCCGCAGGAAGAAACCGGCACTCAGCGCCACCACGGTTGCCACAGATGCAAATATCATCGCCGGACCGAAATCGACCACGCGGCCACCGTCAAGAATGCTTGAAATCGCACCCACCAGCGCCACACCGGCGGCACCCATCAACAGGCTGCCGTTGAGGCCCAGAACCATCGGTTCCAGATGCCAGAACCCGACCGAAAACCGGTCGATGAACTTGCTCTTTTGGCCGCTTGCGGGCGATGGCGCGGCAGACGACGTAATCAACCGCGCAACCAGCAGCGCAATGACAGTCATGAAAGCATCAGTCAGCGCGTAAACGCCATCAAACATGATGGCGGCGGAACCGGAGGTGAAACCAATGATAACGCCGAAGGCGGCCATCATCACCGTCAGGCCGATGGAGAGTTTAAGCAGGGATTGTTCGTTCATGATATTTATTCCGTAAGGGCCAGAGCGGCACTGTCAGCCTCAAGCGACACGTCACCATGACGGGACATGCGGGATATGCCGGCAACCAGCACATCAACCGTGGTGCTAAACGCTGCCTCTGGCGGTATTTCCGATAAAAAGGGCGCAATGCGCCGTGTGGCAGGGTAGTCTTGTTCATCCAGCTGCAAAAAGGCCTGCGCGTCCTCACCGGCCACCCGGCCCATGAAGCCGGATATCTCGGCCGTGATCAGCCCGATGATCGAGGCATACCAGCCAAGCCCGATGGGCAGCGCCATTTCAGGCGCCAACCCGGCATCCTGCAAGGCGCTCTGCACCGTTTCAATGTGCCGGTATTCGGCAGAACCGGATGAAAGAAAGCGCGACATGGACTGGAATGTCTGCGGGTGGGCCAGCGCAACACGGCGATATTCAAAGGCAATATGGCGCAGCCGGTCTTGCCAGGGCAAATCAGGCTGGGGTGGCTCAAGCCGCGCCACCATCTGGTCGGAAAGCGCGCGCAACAACCCGTCCTTGGACTTGCAGTGGTAGAGAATTGTCATGGGGTCGCAGCCCAGCGCATCTGCCAGTTTACGCAGACTGAACTGGCGTTCGCCAAGGCTTTCCATAAGCACTGCCGCCGCCTCAATGATCTGCGCCCGCGTCAACATCTGGCACCTCTGTCCGTTGTCCTGACTTTGTTCTACGGTGTAGAGTTCTACAGTGTAGAATAAGAAAAATCAATGCCTTGGGCTTGCTGTGTGGCGTAACAGCGCGTGGGTGCGCCACATAAAACGCGGTCGTTTCAAATTGTAACGATTTGTTTTTGCAACGTTTAAAGGCTGGTTTGTTATCTCCCCATCAAGGCAAATGGGGGTTTTGAAATGTCGAGAGAAGCAAGCAATGCAGTGGGTGCCGGCGCGGTTATGAGTGCGGGCATTGCCACAGGTGTGGTGGGTGGCGCATCGGCCGCAGGCGGCATCATGAACATCGTCCGCAAGGTCGTTATCGCCGGTGATCAGGGCTGGGACCGCGACGGAATTTTCATCTGCTCAAAATTCGCGTTCAACTTCCGCACCCGCCAGGTGTTTGACGGCAAGGAAATGCACGCCTTTGAAGACATCACCAGCTACAGCTGGGACGAGCACATCATCAAGATCAGCATTCGCGGCCGCATCGAACCAAAGGCCATCAATGTCGGCATGCCGGAACGCTGCCAGATGATTGCCAAGATATTGGAGGATATCTGGGCTGGCGTGTCTTACGAGCCGGAAAAGAAGCGCCTGTTGCCAACCTTCCGCAAGCGCGTGCACCGGGTCAAGATCCGCACGGCCTTCCGTTATGCCATCCGCAGTTTCTTCCTAGGCATCTTTCTCGGCATTCCCATCACCGGTGAAATAGGCCTCCATGGCGATCCACGCTTCTTCGGGGTGCTGTGGTTCATGGCCGGCGTTTTTGCGCTGTCTGTAGCATGGCGCAAGTTCAAACCGGTGAAAGAACCGGTCTGGCAACCCGCTGCCTGATAGAATTCAGGACACGACTAGGGCAGGGATGACGTCGAGTGGTTGGTTGGCTTTGGACAACAGCATCGCTCCACGCGTCCCTCTTTCCTATCCTCGGGCATGACCCGAGGATCAGTCACAGGAATCCAGGCCAACCCAAGTCCTTGGGCTGAAAAGACTCTTCCGTCGCGCAGACGCGCTCCGCTGGGTCTCTGTGACAAGCACAGAGAAGAGGGGAGAATGTTTCAACGTCACCGTCCACTCAAACGTCATTGCTGCGTCAGGCCCGAGTAAGTGAAGCGAGAGATGAGGGATGCCGTGCCACTTGGCACCTCTACCTCTACCCTTGTGGGAGAGGAAGAAAAATCATGGTCTTAGCTACGCTAAGTCATAGATTTTTCAGGTGAGGGGTTCTTTTTGTCCCCATGCTCGTCACTCGCTCGACGTCATACCTGGGCATGTCCCAAGTATCTAACCACGTCTCGTGAAACGAAACATATTTGGCTGGCGTGATTAAATCCTCGCTACCGCGGCGAAGATGACGAAGCACCGCAACTTGTCATGCCTCAAGGCCATGAAACAATGAAGCGCAGCCAGTGTTCGCCATCATCAGAGCAACCTTCATACAACACGTCGGCCAAGCCATTTTTCTGTCTGTGGGTCCCCTTTGCCGATAGGCAATACCGACTTTGCGATGGTGAACGCTCTTCCACAGGCCCGAATTCCAACCCGCAGTTCGAAGCAAATTCGGTGTATATGCCAAACAGCTCAATCAGGCTTTGTTTGGTTTCCTCCGGCCCCATGACCATCGTTGAATCCGTCTTGCATAACACTTTGATGTCGTCAGGATCAGCCGTCCGAACCGCGCACTCTTCAAAATTCTTCGCAATGAACGCCAGATTCACATCGTTCTTTGTGTTAAGCGAGAGATTGCGCAACCCGTCACGAAATCGGTCTGATGTTACCTCGTTGAAGGACTTGCAAAATTGATCAATATCTTCTTGGGCAGATGCAGCGCCACAAAACAGAAAAAATACAAGCGCAACGCGTAATCTCATTTTATCAAACCTTTACAAAAAGAACTCGCAGCCGTTGCTCCGCCCATACACTGGCGGCACATGGTGGGGCTAATATGGTAAGAACACTCGTCGCGCGATACGCTGCCACTTGAAGCATTCGGCTGCTCTTCACCCTGTATCTTCAACCACTGTGGATTGTCAGGGTTCATCTTGCGCAGCTGCTCGTTTATCCACTCGCGGTGATACGACACGTGAAAGAAAGAGAGCGCATTGGAACACAGCGGAATATTGCTTTCCTTTTTCCAAAATTTCAGCGCCTCTTTCATGTCGTCAGGAAGCTTTCCGTAGCCATCTGCAGATGACTGAATTCCCAGCAAATAATGGACTTCAAGACCGGCAATGACTTGATCGGTGCCTGATATGGTAACCGGGCTTCCCGAGTCTCCCATGCATATCAGGGCCGTTTTCGGGACCAGGCTGCTCATCATGAAATGGTCCAATCCATCCGCCTTTTTAGGTCTGGCCATCTCGGTAAACCACATTTCGGAAACTGGTTTGTAAATGGCATCCCGACCATGGCCGAAAATGTAATATTTCGGCCCATCCGCACGTTCCAAAGTTGCGTCCCACTCCGGCGGAACGATCGTGACCGGCTTGGCATAATCGGAAGGTCTTTCAAGCTGGATTAGCGCCAGGTCGTGATACTGGCTGGCCTCGCTTCTTGTGAAGCTGAAATACATCGGCTCGGGATAACCGCCATTATAGAGCGGATGAACCACCCATTTTTTTGCCTCTATCGTATCAACCTTAACCGGGGCCGCGCTTTTGAGAAACTTGACCAACACATGCCGCGCCTTCGATACGCAGTGCCCGGCCGTGATGATGATGTCAGGGGCAATGGCGGCCCCAAGACATTGGCTGAACTGCGGGTCACCCTTGTTTTTATAGGCCTGGATCGACACGACAAAACCGGATGCATTGCCAAGCGGATCTTGCGACACATTGATGCCGTCAACCATGGCGCGGGCCGGCTGTGGCACAAACAGCAGTGAAACTGCCATCAGCATAGCGCTTAAAAACGTGAGGGCATTCCATGCCCGCAAGCCGGTACTCTGCGTATTGTCCATCGTTCCCCAAAACCCCCGGCGTCTATTTCATTGTGGATGCCCGCTCACCCAACGCCGCTGCAGAAGCGTAAACCGTGAAGGCACCGTGAGCATCCCCAATTTGGGTGAGAGGTTTTGGGTTTTTTTGGTGAAAATGACGGCGGGTCGGGGCGGCAATATTGCTCCACCTTCACCTCATCAAGTCAGTCTTGATTGATTGTTTTCGTACTCTTTGAGCCTTGCATTTGCGATGACGATGATGTGGCGCATGAGGGCACCGAGCGCTGTGAGTTTGGATTTGCCTGCGGCCAGTAGACGTT
>NZ_JABAEG010000001.1:0-187538 GCF_023701965.1 Rhizobium sp. CG4
AACGTCTACTGGCCGCAGGCAAATCCAAACTCACAGCGCTCGGTGCCCTCATGCGCCACATCATCGTCATCGCAAATGCAAGGCTCAAAGAGTACGAAAACAATCAATCAAGACTGACTTGATGAGGAGTGGGGGGCTGGGCCGCCGAGGCCAGACAGAGAGCGTAACGGGATAATAAAACGGCGCAGCACCGCCCATCATCCCTTCGTGGGAGAGGAAGCGATTTCAACATCTTGAAGCAAAGCCCAACTGCTGGAAATGCGGGTGAGGCCTGAAACTCTCGTTTACTGAAACTCGAAAATCTGCCGGAAAACGCCAGGTGCAATCAGCGACAGCGGATTGACCGTCAGCCGTGGCGTGTCGGAACGGCCAGACAATTTGAAGGTGATGCCCAGCAGACCACGGTCGCGGCCATTGCCCAGAATGACACCGATGAAGGGCAGTTCGCCAAACAGCCGGTTGAGGCCATAGGCAGGCATGAACGTGCCGGTCATGTCCATATTGCCATTGGCGTCCTTCAGCGTGCCCTGGAAGGTCGCACCCACCTGCTCGCCACGCACAACGCCATTTTCGACATTCAGCGCGCCGCCGCCATAAATGACGCGCGCAAAACCACGCTGGAACTTTTCCGAGCTGACGTCGATATCCCGACGCACCGCCTTGTTGAGGCTGCGTCCGTCCTGACCAACCGGTGTCGCAACAATGTCCTGAAGCTTCTGCTCGTTCGACACAGAGAAGTTGCGCATATCGACAGAGCCGAACCAATCATCACCATTGACGGTGTTGAACACGATGTTAAGCAGGCCGCCATTGATGCGGGTGTAGATGTTGGCGAAACGGATAATTGCACCGGCATCGCTACTGGTCAGGTTGATGGTCTGGCGTCCGCCACCGGCACTGGTTTGCGCGACAATTGCCTGACGGCTGTCGGTAACACCGTCCATTTGCAGGGAGTTGAGTTTACCGTTGCGCAGGAAGACGTTGGATGTGACGTTGGACAGGGCTTCATTGTTGAACCCGATCACCCGGTCGAACCGCGCATTGATCTTTATGTCGCCAGCACCGTCGTCAGAACCGGATTTTTCTGAACTGCGAATACGCGCAATCAGCGGCCGGATATCAACCGACTTGCCCGAGGCCGTCACCACATAATCACGTTTGGCGGCCTTGATCTGCACGGCATAGTCATCAGACGCCGACAGTTTCATATGCGAGAAGTCAGCGGAAACCAGCCCGCCCTGCGCCAGTTCCAGATCGCCCTTGGCACCGAAACCATCGCCCTTCAACTCAAAGTCGCGGATCGACACCCGCCCCTGATCCGACAGCATATGGAAGGTCGCGTCCGCCTTGACGCCCGGACCCTTGCTCCAGCCAATACCGGGAACGGTCAGCGACGATTTGGTCAGATCAAGCCGGATGGTCTGGTCGGTTTCACCCTTGCCATCCAATTGCATCGTTATCGGTCCGCTGACGATACTGCCAAGCCCCGGCGCAAATTTGGCAATCTGATCATTGCCAATCACCGCCTTCAACGAAAATTCACGGGCAATCTTGCTGCTGTCCCTCAGGGGTTCGATCAGGTTGATGTCCATCGCCACATCATCGACCTTGCCGTTGCCCTGCAGGCGCAGAACATTGTTGTCGATGTTCAGCGCACCGTTCAGATCGGCCACCTGACGGTTGGCAAAGGGTTTTGCCAGCGAGACATTGTCCAGCGTCAGGCTGGCCGCCCATGCCGGATGCGGCGGATTCTGGCTGCTAAGCAGACCGAAGGTTGCGTTGACCTGCGCCTTCACATTGCCCCTGAAATCCTCGGGTTTAAAGGTCGTATCCTTCAAGGCATTGATCGGTTTGAAATTGGCCATTTCTGCAATCGTATCGGCACTGCCGGACACGAACAGGTCAAGATCAGCCATCAGCGGTTTGGCATAGGTCGACGGTATGGTGAAACGGCCACTTTCCACCGCCAGCGAACGGTTGGACGGGAAGTAGGACGTTGCCTTGGCAACCGTCACATCAACCTTCTCGCCCTTGAGATTGAAATGCGCCACCGCATCACGCAGCGGCGGAATATCACCTGTTATGTTGAGCCGGGTATTTTCGATATCGAACTGGATCTGGATTTCGTCGTCATGCAGTTCCAGCGGGCAACCGATGCCGCACATTCTGCCCTGCGGGATAAACACCGCAATCGAACCATTGGTAACGGTGCCACCAAAAATATTGCCAACCACCCAGGGGCGCACCTTGCGCGCCATCCAGAACGGCCACAGCTGCTTGACTGCGGTTGCCTCCATCTTGGGAATCTGTCCGCCAAAGCTGATTTCCGGCGATCCCTGCTCGGCAAAGCGGATCTTCAGCGATCCGGCCATATCACCCAGCGGCCCCGCCACATAAAGCGACGGCACATTCAACTCTTTGGTCGCTTTGAGATATTGGCCATTTGCAGTCAGCCCGAAGGGTACAGGCGCTTCGCCAGACATAGCGGCCGCCGCAATACCGTCGGTCACAGACAGCGCCAGATCAAAACCCTGCTGCGCCTGATCGTCTGCCGTATCCTTGATACTGCCTTCAAACGGAACGACGGTACGCTCCAGCTCCAGCCGCGACTTTGCAATTTCGATTTCGCGTTTCTCAAAATCATACTGTGCGGTCATGCGGCCAGTGGAAACCAGCTGTTCTTCACCGCCAATATAAAGGCTGCCATTACCGACACCCAACATCACGCTCAAAAGCGGTGCCACCTCGGGGCTCTGGCGTTTTGCGATAATGCGAACACCGGCCTTGAGGTCGGCCCCCTCGTGCATGAAACCTTCCGGATCGCGCCGGATGGTCAGCGGATTGAGATCAAGCCCGTCCAGATTGGCTTCAAACGCCGTTATCTTGCCGCCCGCACTCTCAATCGACAAAGAGAAGGCGGCAAGTTCACCATTGAAGGCCAATTCACCGTCCAGATTGTAGCCGCCTTGTGGATTGCGGGTCATCGCCATCTGTCGAACGTCAAACAACAGCGGTTTTCCGCCGTCCTTTTTCGGAATGGTGATCGAGATACCGTCAATGCTGATGCGGTCGGTGCCAGCCCGCTCAAAATTGGACAACATGCCATCCAGCGAACCAAATGCCGTTTCCAGCACCTCAGGAATGGCATCCACCCGCCAGGTCGAGATATCGATCGGTTTGCCGGCCGGCAGCGACGCGACATCCAGCGACAGCGATGATGCATCGATGCTCTCAAGCGAAATCTGGCCGGTCAGCAACGCCATCGGGTTTAACGCCATACGAATGACGGCAGCGCGGCTGAGGTGTTTCTGGCCTTGCGTATCGACAATATCGACGTCACGCGCCTCAAGCGCCAACCGGAACCCTTTGACAAAACGAATGGCGGTAGAACCGATGCGCGCCTCGTAACGCGGGTCAATCGCCCGCTTCAGCGCCATTTCAGCCTGCGAGGACAAGATGCCGTCGACCGAGCCGGTTTCAATGGCGGCGACAACGCCGCCCAAGAACAGAAACACCACAACAAAAATGCCGGTGACAAATTTCAGGCAGACGCGACTGACGGACCGTGGCGGCGGGCAATGCACGATAAGGGGCTCTTCCGCTTTCGCAGAAGGCAGATCGTGCAGCGGAATAATATCCTGCTTGCGAAATTTTACTTTTTCGCCGCGAATCTCAGCCATTCGTCCGCGCTCGTCTCCTGAAACATCGTGTCCAGGCACTGGACGGTTTTCGTTGCAGTCTATAACGGTTGATAGGAATAATCCTCAACACCAAGGCGAAACATAAGGTTAAGCTCATGGCAGATTTGCTTGTCGGCGACAAGGCACCCGATTTCACGCTTTCTAAAAACGGGGCCGGAACCGTTACTTTATCGGCTCTTTCGGGAAAAAATGTGGCCCTGTACTTTTATCCCAAAGACGACACATCCGGCTGCACGGTCGAAGCAATCGATTTCAGCGCCCTTGCAGCGCAGTTTGAGGCCGCAAATACCGTGGTTATCGGCATCTCACCTGATTCGGTCAAAAGCCACGACAAATTCGCCGCCAAACACGCGCTGACCGTGATGCTGGCCTCCGATGAGGACAAAGCCACGCTGGAAGCCTATGGCGTGTGGAAAGAAAAAAGCATGTACGGCAAAAAGTACATGGGCGTGGAAAGAACCACATTCCTGATCGGGCCTGACGGCAAGATTACCCACGTCTGGAACAAGGTGAAAGTGGCTGGCCACGCCCAACAAGTGCTTGAAGCAGCACAGGGCCTGAACGCCTAAAAGGTCTTTCGAATAAGCATTTCTGCCGGTGTTTAACCCATAAATACCGGCAGCATCAAAACTTCATTAACCATAACAAAATACCATCCTTCAGCATAACGAAACCGCTGAGGACGTGATTTTGGCTCATCCCGCAGAGCACCGTACATTCGGCAAGCAAAAAAAGCAGCATGTGCTGATCCTTGCCAGTGGCGACCATGTGCGCCACCTGACCATCCGCCCGTGGATGGCAGCAATGACACTGTGTTTCGTCTGCGTTCTCGGCATCGGTTATCTCGCTGCCACCGCTTATCTGATTTTCCGCGATGACCTGATTGGCGCAACCATTGCCCATCAGGCCCGTATGCAACACGACTATGAAGACCGCATTTCTGCACTGCGCGCCCAGATCGACCGCGTGACATCACGCCAGTTGCTGGACCAGCAAGTTGTTGAACAGAAAGTGGAAAAGCTTTTCGAGCAGCAGGCCGCCCTCACCTCGCGCCACGGCCGTCTTGGCGGATTGCTGGAGCGCGCCGAAGAATCCGGCCTCAGCACGGAAGAACCATCTACAACAGCAACACCGGGCAAACAGGCCAGCCTGTCTGGCGGCGTAAACGCCATTGAAAACCTTCTCGGTACATCGAAAAAGGCAGCAACGCCTGCAGCATTTGCCGCCCTTGGTTATGCCCCTGTTGGCGAAAACTCGTCGGACCGAGCCGACCGGGTATTTTCCAAGGTCACGCTATCGCTCAAGACAATCGAACAGGACCAGTTGCACCGAATCACCCAACTTACCCGTGGCGCCGACAAGAAGACCGAAGAAATGGCGGCGATCATGACGCGCACCGGCATCAAGATCGATGACCTCAAGCCATCCGGCATCGGTGGTCCCTTCGTCGAACCGCAGGACGCCAATGGCAGCATCTTCGAAAATTCGATGAATGATCTCGATGTGGCCCTCAACCGGCTTGAGATCATGCGCAGTACTGCAGGTGAGCTGCCGTTTGGCAACCCTGCCCCGGGCCGCAACATCACCAGCCGCTTTGGCAACCGCATGGACCCGTTTCTTGGTCGCCCGGCCCTGCATGCAGGCATTGATTTTCAGGCAGAGACCGGTGCAAACGTGCGGTCGACCGGCGCAGGCACCGTGACGGTTGCCGCCAATTCCGGCGGTTACGGCAACATGGTCGAGGTCGACCATGGCCAGGGCATCACCACCCGCTACGGACATATGTCAGCCATTCTCGTCAAGGTTGGCGACACTATTGAAGCCGGCGACATTGTTGGCCGCGCTGGCAGCACTGGCCGCTCCACCGGCCCGCACGTACATTACGAAGTACGTCGCAACGACAGCCCGATCGACCCGATGCGTTTCCTGAGCGCGGGCGTGAAGTTGCAATCCTACCTGAACTAACTATTCCGCCGGCTACGCTGGCGGTTCCCGGCAAAATCTCTCCGCATGGTGACAGCCTGAAAAACGCCGTCAACGCGCCAAAAGCGGTGCTTACAAATTGTTTTTCACAAATACAGTTGCGAAGCGTTAACATATGTGACCTTCAGTCCCGCCAATTGTGGCGAATTCCTTGACTTTCAGCCAATTTCGGCCTATGCCGCGCCCAATCGCCGTTAACGTTCCGGCGATGTGACGCAGCGTTCTGCCAATTCGAATGGAAACAATTTTCCTTTGACAACATTTTCTGATCTGGGCCTGAGCCCGAAAGTCCTCTCCGCCGTTACGGATGCCGGTTATACAATACCGACGCCGATTCAGGCTGGCGCAATTCCTCCGGCGCTTGAGCGCCGCGATATCTGTGGCATTGCGCAGACAGGAACAGGAAAGACAGCGTCTTTCGTGCTACCTATGTTGACACTGCTTGAAAAGGGCCGCGCCCGTGCAAGAATGCCGCGCACGCTCATTCTCGAGCCGACACGCGAACTGGCAGCACAGGTTGCCGAGAACTTCGAAAAATACGGCAAGAATCACAAGCTCAACATTGCGCTTCTGATTGGTGGCGTTTCCTTTGAAGAGCAGGACCGCAAGCTGGAGCGCGGCGCAGACGTATTGATCTGCACCCCCGGCCGTCTGCTCGACCACTGTGAACGCGGCAAGCTGCTGATGACCGGCGTTGAAATTCTGGTTATCGACGAAGCCGACCGCATGCTGGACATGGGCTTTATCCCTGATATCGAACGCATCGCCAAGATGATCCCGTTCACACGCCAGACACTGTTCTTCTCGGCCACCATGCCGGCAGAAATCCAGAAGCTGGCCGACCGCTTCCTGCAGAACCCGGTTCGCATCGAAGTGGCAAAGCCCTCTTCGACCGCCACGACGGTGACGCAGCGTATCGTTGCGGCCAACGCCAAGGATTACGAGAAGCGCGCTGTGCTGCGCGATCTGATCAAGAGCGAAGAAGACGACCTGAAGAACGCGATCATTTTCTGCAACCGCAAAAAAGACGTTGCAGATCTGTTCCGTTCGCTGGATCGTCATGGTTTTTCCGTGGGTGCCCTGCACGGCGACATGGACCAGCGTTCGCGCACCAATATGCTGGCCAGCTTCAAGGAAGGCAATCTCAAGCTGCTCGTCGCATCCGACGTTGCTGCACGCGGTCTCGACATTCCTGATGTGAGCCACGTTTTCAATTTCGACCTGCCGATCCATTCTGAAGATTACGTACACCGTATCGGCAGAACCGGCCGCGCCGGTCGTTCCGGCAAGGCATTCAGCCTTGTGACAGCAAAAGACACCAAGTTCCTTGATGCCATCGAGAAGATGACCGGTCAAAAACTCGAATGGATGAGCGGTGACCTGACCGCTTTGCCCGAGCCGATGGAAAGCTACGACAATGACCGCCAGAAGCGCGGCCGTGGTGGCAAGGACCGTGATCGCAGCAAGAGCCGCGAGAAACCCCGCCGTCCGAGCGAAGCAGCACCAGCCGAACAACCGGCAGCTGTCGTTGTTACAACACCAGAACCTACGGGAGAGACAAGGGTGAAATCCGAACAGAGAACTGACAGGGCACCCCGTCATTTTGACCGTCAGAATAATGGCGACAACGCCAATAATGACAACCGCGACCGCCGCCGCCACTATCGTGACAATGATGATGGCCCGACACCTGTCGGTTTCGGCGACGACATTCCTGCCTTCATGCTGATTGTGGCCAACGCCAAGGCCTGATTGGTCGCAATATCCTGTTGGCCTCAGGGCTGATTGGAAAACATGTAAGTGAGAATGGCATGAACGGTCTTCCCGGCATTGATTTTCCCGGCGTCGGCTGTGGGCTTGTTATAAGACGTGACGGCAAGGTTTTACTTTGCCGTCGCATGAAAGCACCAGAAGCCGGCCACTGGAGCATTCCCGGTGGCAAGGTGGATCACCTCGAACCGGCCTTTGAAGCGGCACGGCGTGAAGCCAACGAAGAAACCGGCCTTCAAATCGGCGAAGTTTCCTTCCTCTGCGTGACCGAACAGATCATTCCCGACGAAAAACAGCACTGGGTCGCGTTTATCTACGTGACCGATGACGCCTCTGGTGACGCCATACTGACGGAACCGGACAAGCTGTCTGACATCGGCTGGTTTGATCTCGACAACCTGCCGCAACCCATGTCGGTCTTTGCCGCCCAGGCATTTGCGCATTTGCGTTGAGGTTTACTGCCTTGCAGGCCGTCGTACATCTGCATTGACGTTTATCGCCTGGCAGGGTCATTTGCCGCGAAAGTCACCTCAACCACCCTCTTCCCTGTGCCCGTCACAGGGATCCAGCAAACGCGCGTCTGCGCGTCAAAAGACATCTTCCAGGACTGGGACTGACCTGCATCCCCGTGACAAGCACGAGGCATGAGAGCCGCGTGTGGGAACGGTTGGAGCCAGACAATCAGCGTTGAGGGATATTTTGGTGAGAAGCGTCCGCATCAAACAATTGAAGGTGTGCAGGTACACCAACCCCTCACCTGAAAAATCTATGACTTGGCTAAAGCCAAGACCATGATTTTTCTTCCTCTCCCACAAGGGTAGAGGTTAGGGGCGCCAAGTGGCCCTAGGAAGATCCTGTGTTTCAGAAAAGACAGCCGGGCTTCGCAGCGTCTGTTTATAACCAGTCGAACTGAAATGAATTTCCCCCAAATTGAGTAGGATTTCGTAATCCCAGACAGTTAACTTGCCATTGGACGTTGGCCTAGCGTTGCGGCGAGTGATGTAATGAATGCTGGGATAACCATAGATCGTATGGCCCAAATTCATCCAATTCAAAGATGCATTCAAGCCGGATACATTCTCAAATCTCAGAGTGCAGGGAGCAATGTCCCAACCTTCGCACCGATCCCCCACGTGGTGCCATTTGAAGAGATGATCTATGTCGAAGGAGAGAGTTCCATCCCGTGGCATATCCATGGAATATAGCGTCGCGTCGGACCACCTCATGTCGTCAAAGTCGGCATCGGTCCATATTTCTCGGTATTCGTCCACTGTGCCCCTCATTGATAAGTCACGCCGATATCGTTTCGGACTTATCAGACCCACACACAAAATCAATCAATGCGTGCATTTGAAAATGTATTTCCCTCATTCCCCATCAAAAACAAAAAAACGCCGCCCGGCATATCTGTCGGGCGGCGTTTAAATGTCATATCTGTCTGTGAAAATCAGACCAGACGGCTACGCTCCAGCGCCGCTTCAACGAAGCTGGCAAACAGCGGATGTGGATCGAGCGGGCGGCTCTTCAGTTCCGGATGGTACTGAACGCCGATAAACCAAGGATGGTCAGGATATTCAACCGTTTCCGGCAGAACACCGTCAGGCGACATGCCCGAGAATACCAGACCGCATTTCTCCAGACGTTCCTTGTAGTCCACGTTCACTTCGTAACGGTGGCGGTGACGCTCGGAGATATCGGTAGAACCGTAGATATCGGCAATCTTGGTGTCTTTTTTCAGCGCGGCCTTGTATGCGCCAAGGCGCATCGTGCCACCAAGGTCACCCTTGGACGAACGCTTCTCAAGTTCGTTGCCCTTGACCCATTCGGTCATCAGGCCAACAACCGGCTCCTTGGTCGGGCCAAACTCGGTCGAAGATGCGTTTTCGATGCCAGCCAGGTGACGTGCAGCTTCCACAACCGCCATCTGCATACCAAAGCAGATGCCGAAATAAGGAACGTTACGCTCACGCGCAAACTGTGCCGCCTTGATCTTGCCTTCCGAACCACGCTCGCCAAAGCCGCCTGGAACCAGGATAGCATTGACCTTTTCGAGGTATGGCGCCGGGTCTTCCTTTTCGAAGACTTCGGATTCGATCCATTCCAGCTTGACCTTGACCCGGTTGGCAATGCCACCGTGATGCAGCGCTTCGATCAAGGACTTATAGGCATCCTTGAGGCCGGTATATTTGCCGACGATGGCAATCGTAACTTCGCCTTCCGGCGTCTTGATACGGTTGCAAACCTCTTCCCACTGCTCAAGGCGTGGCTTTGGTGCAGGCTCGATGCCAAAGGCAGCCAGCACTTCATTGTCGAGACCTTCCTTGTGGTAGGCCATCGGCACGTCATAGATGTTTGCTACATCCAGCGCCTGAATAACGGCAGATTCGCGCACATTGCAGAACAGGGAAAGCTTGCGACGTTCCGCTTCCGGAATTTCGCGGTCTGCACGCACCAGCAGAATGTCAGGATGAATACCGAGCGCCTGCAGTTCCTTTACGGAATGCTGGGTTGGCTTGGTCTTCAACTCGCCTGCTGCCGGAATATACGGCATCAATGTCAGGTGAACGTAAATGGCGGTGCCACGTGGCAAGTCGTTACCAAGCTGACGAATGGCTTCCATGAACGGCATGGCTTCGATGTCGCCCACCGTGCCGCCAATCTCACAGATGACGAAATCGTATTCGTCATTGCCTTCGATCACGAAGTTCTTGATTTCATTGGTAACGTGCGGAATGACCTGCACTGTCGCGCCGAGGTAGTCACCACGACGTTCCTTATCGATGATATTTTTATAAATGCGACCCGTGGTGATGTTGTCGGTCTTGGTGGCAGAACGTCCGGTAAAACGTTCATAGTGACCAAGATCAAGATCGGTCTCTGCGCCGTCGTCCGTCACAAACACTTCGCCGTGCTGTGTCGGGCTCATGGTGCCGGGATCGACATTGAGATAGGGGTCGAGTTTACGAAGCCGCACCCGATATCCACGGGATTGCAACAATGCTCCGAGTGCTGCGGCTGCAATGCCCTTACCAAGGGAAGAGACCACGCCGCCTGTGATGAATACATATCGCGCCATGGGATTCACCGGATACCTTCATTTTATTGATTCCGCCAGCCCAAATTTTTCGAACCCCGAAATCACACGTGGAAAACGAGGCAACCGGCCGGAATATGGACAAAAGAAAACCGGCAGGTTTTGGCCTGCCGGAGTGTTATGCGCTGACCGGGATTATTGACCGGTCGGAACTGCTGTCGGGTCGGCAGGTGCCGCAGGCGCTGGTGTCGATTGCGCCGGAGTTGCTGCCCCTTCAGAACTGTTAGGAACGCCGTTACCAGCTGGTGCAGGTGCGGCAGGTGTCGTTGCCGGGCCGAGCGTATCGAGAATGCCGTTGCCCTGACCCTGCGTTGCAGGAATACGATCGAGAATGTCGGTCGGACGCGCTTCATAACGGGTCAACAGGCCAAGGCCCAGAGACGTCAGGAAGAACAACGCAGCAAGAATGCCGGTTGTGCGCGTCAAGGCATTGGCCGTACCGCGGGCCGACATAAAGCCGGAACCGCCGCCAATACCAAGGCCGCCGCCTTCTGAACGCTGAATCAGCACCACGCCAACAAGCGCCAGCACGATCATGAGATGGATGACAATCAAAACGGTCTGCATGGTAATCCAGTCTTGCCCTTAACGGACACAGTCAAAAACATGTTGGCCGCTCTTTACATGAGCTAGGCGCGTATTCCAAGCCCCCAACACACCTTAAAGAACATCAGGCGGTCAATTGCTCATAAGCAGCGTAGATGGAGAGGAAGTCATCGGCTTTCAAGCTTGCACCACCAATCAATGCGCCATCGACGTTTTCAACGCCCATCAGCTGCAATGCATTGGAGGGTTTTACCGAACCGCCATAGAGAATACGAACGCGTTTTCCTTCGTCACCAAAGCGCGCCACAAGTTCGTTGCGCATGAAGGCATGGGCGTCACGCACATCATCCACAGTTGGCGTCAGGCCGGTACCGATGGCCCAGACAGGCTCATAGGCAATAACCGTGTTTTGTGCATTGGCATCGTCAGGAACAGAGCCGGACAGCTGGCGCTTCAAGATATCGAGCGTCTGGCCGCCCTTGCGCTCATCTGCGGTTTCACCGATGCAGACAATGGCCACCAACTCGGCTGCATAGGCGGCTTGTGCCTTGGCGCGGACCAGATGGTCAGTTTCCGCGTGGTCGATGCGACGCTCGGAATGGCCAACGATGACATGTGTACCAAAGCAATCGGCAATCATCTCGGCAGAGATATCACCGGTATGGGCACCCGATTCCTTTTCATGGCAATCCTGCGCGCCAATCAGCAGCGGGCTGTCGTCGCAAAGAGCTGTCGCAACGTAAAGTAACGTAGAGGGAGGGCAAATCAGTGTTTCCACTTTGTCAGAAAGCGGACCTTTAACGCCCTGCGCCATCGCTTTGATCTGATCCAGCGAAGAACGAGTTCCATTCATTTTCCAGTTTCCCGCAACAAGCGGGCGAACATCAGGGGTCATGAGATTTCCATTCCTGCTCTTGTACGCCCTCAAGCAAAAATCGAGGGCAACCAAACGTCACATACGAACCAATTCAGGGGTGTAAAGCGCATGAAATCCAGTACCGCCTCCCCCTCATCTCTCCCATTAGCTGTAACGGGAAACAATTGGTACAGGAAATAAGAAATTTGGTTCAAAACATTGGTTAAAATTGCCTCTGGCGCGTTCAAATTAATGTCAAAAACGCCCTGCGGCGATTTATTGCACCAAAATCCAGTTTAGAATTGCCCGCCAGTCGCTCATGCGCACTGGTGTTCCATGCGAACCCGTCTGGAACATGGTGAAACGAACCGGTTGTCCGGCTTTCAGCAATTGCCGGTAGATCGACACCTGGTCGCCGGATTTATAGACACTGTCATTGGCGCCGTGCGTAAACCAGATCGGCAATTTTGCCTTTGCCGCAGCGCTGGTCGGCAGTTCCGGGTCAGGCGCCCCACCCAACAGTGCCATGCCCTGCAGATTGGCCACCGCCTGCGCGTCACGGCTGATGCCATAACAAATGAAGCTGCCCATCGAGGCGCAGGAAAGAATAACCGGACGACCACCAGATTGCTGGCGCGCATGGGAAATCAGCGCCGCAACATCGGCCACGCCCTGCGCGTCAAAGCTTTTGACACTGGGTGCGTAATAGGTGCCGCCATTGTCCAGCGCCAGGTTCTTCAGCCGGTTGAAGTTGCCGCCAAAGCTGTAATCATTCATGCCAAGCCTGCGGTCACCGCCACGACCGTGAATGAAGATTACCGTAAAGGCCTGTCCCGCCGCCTGCCCGGTGCGTCCCACCTCCATGGTGCGGCCGTCAGCCTGCACCGTTTCCAGCGCCTGCGCCTTTCTGGCAATCGGCGTGACATAGCTGCGCTTGACGCGTCGTTCGGGGATTTCATCGCGCTCGTTGATGTCGCGCAATTCCTGGTAATCGATCGTTTCGTAACGACCGCCATCGGCCTGCTCCAGCACGCTTTGGCGCGAAAACAGGTTGTCCTTATAGGGTTTCAGCGGACCATCAGAGCCTTGCGCCGAGGAGGTTGAAGCCCCAAATACCGTGACAAGAAACACGAAAAATGCGAAATGAACTGTGGACATGCAGCGAAAACCATTTTGATTGACAGCCACTCCCTTGCCATTGACGGTAAGGCAGCGCAATCCTCATCCGGAAAAACCCTGATAAATTGCGCGGAATCGCGCTCGATTGGCATTTGTGGCAAAATCGCGCTGATTCGGATGGCCATAAGATGGCGCACGACAACGATTAGGCAACATGGATAACGGTAACGATCTATTCTCAAGTATCCCGGTGGTGACAGAGCCATCCGATACCGGCACTACAGTCAATGAAACGCCTGCACCTGCTGCTAACACCAACAGCAAGCCAACAGCCGTGTCCGTTGCACCTCCGGCATCGTCCTCCGGCGATGACTATGGTGCATCGTCGATCCGTGTTCTGGAAGGGCTTGAACCGGTCCGCATGCGCCCGGGCATGTATATTGGCGGCACCGACGAAAAGGCGCTGCACCACCTGTTTGCCGAAGTCATCGACAACTCGATGGACGAAGCGGTTGCAGGACATGCAAACTTCATTGAAGTGCATCTGGATACGCAGGGCAACCTGACTGTCAGCGATAACGGCCGTGGTATCCCGGTGGAAAACCACCCGCAGGTGCCGGGCAAGTCGACGCTTGAAGTCATCATGACCAAGCTGCACGCCGGTGGTAAATTCGACGGCAAGGCCTATGAGACCTCGGGCGGTCTGCACGGCGTCGGTGTTTCCGTTGTTAACGCACTGTCCGACCTGCTTGAGGTCGAAGTTGCCCGTAACCGCAAACTGTACCGCCAGCGTTTTTCTCGCGGTGTGCCACAGGGCCCGCTGGAAGAGTTGGGCGATGTGCACAACCGTCGCGGCACACGCGTCAAGTTCCACCCCGACCCGCAGATATTTGGCGATCATGCCAGATTTGATCCGGCCCGCATTTTCCGCATGGCCCGCTCGAAAGCCTATCTTTTCGGCGGCGTGGAAATTCGCTGGAGCTGCGATCCCGGCGTTGTGCAGGCCGGTGGCGAAATCCCGGAAAAGGCTGTTTTCCACTTCCCCGGCGGTCTGAAGGATTATCTGTCCGCAACGCTTGGCAAGGACTTCACCGTTACGCGCGAAATCTTCTCCGGCAAGACGGAAAAGACCGGCGGCCATGGCGCCATGGAATGGGCAGTCACCTGGTATGGTGGCGATACACAGATCCATTCCTATTGTAACACCATTCCGACCCCTGAGGGCGGCACACACGAAGCCGGTCTTCGTATTGCGCTGACCAAGGGTCTGAAAGCCTATGCCGAACTGACGCAGAACAAGCGTGCAGCGCAGATCACCACCGATGACGTGATGATCTCGGCCGTCGGCATGTTGTCGGTGTTCATTCGCGAACCGGAATTTGTCGGCCAGACCAAGGATAAGCTCGCAACCGTCGAAGCACAGCGTATCGTTGAAAACGCCCTGCGTGACCCGTTCGACCATTATCTCGCTGGCAACCCCAATGAAGCAGCAAAACTGCTCGACTGGGTGATTGAGCGTGCGGAAGAGCGCCTGCGTCGCCGCAAGGAAAAGGAAGTCAACCGCAAGACGGCCGTGCGCAAGCTGCGCCTGCCCGGCAAGCTGGCAGACTGCTCGCAAAACACCGCCGAAGGCGCTGAACTGTTTATCGTGGAAGGTGATTCGGCTGGCGGTTCCGCCAAGCAGGCCCGTAACCGCGCCAATCAGGCCATCTTGCCGCTGCGTGGTAAAATCCTCAACGTCGGTAGCGCCAGCCGTGAAAAGCTGTCCGCCAACCAGCAGATTGCCGATCTCATTCAGGCGCTCGGCTGCGGCACGCGCACCAAATATCGTGATGAAGACCTGCGTTACGAACGTATCGTCATCATGACCGATGCCGACGTCGACGGCGCGCATATCGCATCGCTGCTGATTACCTTCTTCTATCAGGAAATGCCGGAACTGATCCGTGGCAATCACCTGTATCTGGCTGTGCCACCACTTTACAAAATCACGCAGGGCTCAAAATCGGCCTATGCGCGTGATGACGCCCACCGTACCGAACTGATGGAAACAGAGTTCAAGGGCCGTGGCAAAGTGGAAATCAGCCGCTTTAAAGGTCTTGGTGAAATGTTGCCTGCGCAGTTGAAGGAGACCACCATGGATCCGTCCAAGCGTACCCTGCTGCGGGTCGTCATCGATGACGTCGACTTCGAAGGCACCAGGGAGGCCGTTGATAACCTGATGGGAACCAAGGCTGACGCCCGCTTCCGCTTCATTCAGGAACGCGCCGCTTTCGCCGAAAACCTCGACATCTAAGTCATATGCCCCGAAGCGACACCGCTTCGGGGTGACAGCCGCTGCGGCTTACTTCGTTTTTCCGTAAAAAAACTGCCCGCCGCGCCCTTTTTCGGGTGCGTACTACTGCATTTGCACGAGTGCTATCTTCTTGGCGTCATCCTCGCCCTTGTGGCGAGGATCTAACCACCCAGCCATATCAGTTTCGTTTGACGAGATGTGGTTAGATCCTAGGGACAAGCCCTAGGATGACGTGAACACGAGACGTGATGATGGTAAAAGCCCCTATTACCGTCAGACTCCCAGTCATCACAGATCTGCGCGGGGCGGAACGCCCCTCACCGCTTCAAGCAAAATCCTTTTTCAGCGCATCACGCAACACATCAATCAGCGTAGTTCCCAGATCATCGATTTCATCCATCCGGGCCGAGGTGCGGTAATATTGCGAGGCGTCGTAACCGACGCCGACACCGACCAGTTCAACGGCACCTTGCATCTCGGTCTGGGCGATCACCTGCTTGAGATGGCGGCTGAGGTAGTTTGTATCATTGGCTGAGAGTGTCGCGTCATCGCAGGGCACCCCGTCTGATAGCACAACGACAATGCGTCGCTCAGCTTGGATATCCATTTGCCTTGATATGGCCCATTCAATCGCCTCGCCGTCGATGTTTTCTTTGAGCAGGCCGAGCCGAAGCATCGGCTCCAACAGATATGCCCTGCCCTCGCGATAGGCGAGTTCAGAAGATTTGTAGATGATATGAAGCGTTTCAGCCAAGCGACCAGGCGCCGCGCGCTTGCCCTGTTGCTCCCACAATCGTCTGCACTTTCCGCCCCGCCAGCCAACCGTGGTGAAACCGAGCACTTCAAGTTTGACATTCATCGCGCCCAGAAATTCCATGGCAATCTGACACGCAGCAGCTGCCAGCAGCATGTTGCGACCGGCCATCGATCTGGAGTGATCAACAAGGATTGTGACGACGGTATTTTCCAGATCTTCCGTCGTTTTGACGTTTCTCAGCTCGTTTGACGCTTCGAGACTGGCGATCCGCGCTTTCGTCTTCCAGCCTAGCAATGCGTCCTTAAACGTATCAAATGCCTGCCTGAGATCAGCCTTTTCCTCGCCAGACATCGGCCCAATCACTGAACTCAATTCGCCAGCGTGGGTAACCACGTCAAACTCACGGGTAAACACCCGGTACGCCTTGGGATCGACCGGTGCCTCAACGGCGTCATTACGCGGTTTAGAAGATCGGCTCAATCGCTTCAAAAACTGCAACATGCACGACTCATAGTTGAGAAAACAGGGTTGTACGTTTTTGGCAGTGATAGGACCATGAGGCAAGAGAACACCCATGAGCCAAAGCCAGGCTGCGATGTGGTGCAGTTGTTGCGCACTTCGTCTAGCCCCAAACAGCAAAACCGGCATGTTCCATCAGGACCACGCCGGCTTCATCATTTCCAAATCACGTGGTTCAGGCAGGCGTCACGCGCCAGCCAGACCGAACTGTGCCGCATGCAAACGGCTGTAAGGGCCTTTTGCCTCGATCAGCTGTTCGTGGTTGCCAGTTTCGGCAATGCCGGTTTCATCCACCACCACGATGCGCGAGGCATCACGGATGGTTGCCAGGCGGTGGGCGATAACCAGTGTGGTGCGGCCCTTGGAAAGCTCGGCCAGCGATTGCTGGATGGCCCGTTCGGTTTCCGTATCCAGCGCCGATGTCGCTTCGTCCAGAATAAGGATGGACGGGTTTTTCAGGAACATGCGGGCAATCGCCAGACGCTGCTTCTGGCCACCGGACAGTTTCACACCGCGTTCGCCAATCACCGTATCCAGCCCGTTCGGCATGGCGGCAATGACCGTGTCGAGCTTGGCGCGCGCCGCCGCACTCTTGATCTCGGCCTCGGTCGCACCAAGGCGTCCGTAAGCGATGTTTTCACGCACCGTACCGCCAAACAGGAACACATCCTGCTGCACGATACCGATCTGGCTGCGCAGAGACGATAGTTTCATCTTTCTGATGTCGATGCCATCGATCGAGATCGAACCTGACGTTACGTCATAAAAACGCGGTAGCAGCGAGCAAAGCGTTGTTTTACCGGCACCCGAGGGACCAACAAAAGCAACGGTTTCCCCGGCCTTGATATCAAGATTGATGCCGCGAAGAATGTCACGCTTGTCGCTGTAGCTGAAACCGACATTGCTGTAGGAAATATTGCCACGCAGCGCCGGTGCATCAATGGCGTCGGGTGCATCTTCAATATCCGGCGCAGTTTCCATCAGTTCCAGGAAACGACGGAAACCGGCAATGCCCTTGGGATAGGTTTCAATTACCGAGTTGATCTTTTCAACCGGACGGAAGAACACGCCAACCAGCAGCAGGAAGCCAACGAAACCACCATTGGTCAGGTCGCCCTTCAGCACGAACCAGGCACCAGCAATCATGACGATCATCTGCGTCAGACGCATGCTCATGTAGCTCAGCGACGTGCTGGCCGCCATGATGCGGTAGGCATTCAGCTTGGTGGTGCGGTAGTTCTGGTTGTCGGTCTCAAACAGCTTGCGCTCGTGGTCCTCATTGGCAAAAGCCTGCACAACGCGCATGCCGCCGACATTTTCTTCAATACGCGCATTGAAGTCGCCAACCCGGCCGTAAAGTGCGCGGAAGTTCTGCGTCATGCGGCCACCGTAACGGCTGGTCACCCAGGCGGTCACTGGCACCACAGCGGCAGTGATCAGCGCCAGATGCACGTTAACCGACATCATCAGCAACAAGGCACCGATAAAGGTCATGATGGCAATGAACAGGTCTTCAGGGCCGTGATGGGCCACTTCGCCAATCTCTTCCAGATCCTTGGTCAGGCGGCCAACAAGATGGCCGGTCTTCTGATTGTCGAAAAAGCGGAAGGACAGTTTCTGCAAATGGTCAAAGGCCAGCCGGCGCATATCGGTTTCGATATTGATGCCAAGCATATGTCCCCAATAGGTGACGATTGCCATCAGGCCCGTATTGATCACGTAAACCGCCAGCAATCCGATCGACGCCAGCAAGATAACCGGCCAGTCACCCTGCGGCAAAAGAATATCCACGAACGCTTTGACGGCCATGGGAAAGCCGAGTTCCAGCACGCCGGATAACACGGCGCAGGAAAAGTCGATTATGAACAAACCCCGGTAAGGGCGATAATAGGAAAAGAACCGCTTCAGCATCTCATCTACTTCCGGTAGTCGCCGCAATCACATCGCAGCATGCGAAAAGTGATGGCTAATTGTCATATTTATATATTTGAGCCAAGGGTGTTGCGTTATTTTTACCAAAATCCTTCACTATATTAAGTGAGGACAATAAAAACGATGGAATGACCCTTTAAGGTTTGCACAAAACAACGTCGCCGTGTGACACTGAAGGGAAACATTTCGAAATGCGAAAGAGACATTCGTTGTGAGCAGCGCAGACACCCATAGACCACAGAGCGAGCAGAAATGGCTCGGCCCTGTCACGCCGTCCCGTATGGCGCTCATACCTTCCATATCCGCTGCTCGCTGGCTTCTAATTCTGATCGTCGCTGCCGGTATCTACTTCTTTCACGGCTTTTTAGTGCCGGTGCTGGCCGCACTGGTCATCGGCTTTGCAAGCTGGCCGCTGTACAGAAAGCTGCTGAAGAATGTCGGCGGCAACACTACCGTTGGCGCTACCATCGCCATCATACTCATCATCACCTTCCTGATCGTGCCAATCGTCATTGCCGCGTCCTATACGGCCAGTGAAATTCGCGAATGGTTTGGCTGGGCGGTTGAGGCAAACCGGTATGGCGCACCGGTACCGGCATGGATTTCCGGCATGCCGGGTGTTGGCGTATGGCTGACAGAACAATGGACAAAATATATCGGCACGCCAGGTGCGATCGGTGAGGTCATTCAACTGGTCAGTGGCGCAAACATCGGCAACATCTACCGCGCCGTTCTGGCCGCCGGTAACGGCGCCTTCCACCTTATCCTGACGCTCCTGTTTCTGCTGATTGCGCTGTTCTTCGTCTATCGCAACGGCGCTTCCTTCTCCAAACAGGTGGACCTGCTCGGCGAACGTATTCTGCCAACCCGCTGGGAGCGGATTTCGCGCGTTGTACCGGCCACCATCAGCTCGACCGTCACAGGCATGACGCTGATCGCTATCGGTGAAGGTATCATTCTCGGCATCGCCTACTGGATTGCCGGTGTACCCTCGCCTGTCACGCTCGGTGTGCTGACCGGCGTCATGGCGCTTATTCCTGGTGGCGCACCGCTGTCCTTTACGCTGGTGTCGATCTATCTGGTGGCCAGTGGTTCGGTCGCAGCCGGTGTTGGCCTGTTCGTCTGGGGTTCGGTGGAACTGTTCATTGTTGACAAGACCATTCGTCCGCGTCTGGTCGGTGGCCCGATCAAGCTGCCATTCCTGCCAACCTTCTTCGGTCTGGTTGGCGGCGTGAAAACCATGGGTTTCCTCGGCCTGTTCATCGGTCCGGTGCTGATGGCGCTTCTGGTTGCCATCTGGCGTGAATGGGTGCGTGAGGTGGAACTGTCATCCACCCCGGCAGAGACAGTGGACATATCCGCATCGACTGACGGCACGCAAGCACCACCGCCGCCACTTCGAAAAGCGGCCTCTTAAACGACCCAAAAGAAAACCCGCTAAACCTGGTTTAGCGGGTTTTGTCATTCAGAGGGTCTTTTGCATAAAAAGGCTGAGCGGGTCAGGCTGGTAAGGCGCAAAGGCCGGCACATCCTCAAAGCCCGCCTTGCGGTAAAGACCAATCGCTGCTGGCTGGCTGATACCGGTTTCCAGACGAATGGCCCGCAGGCCAAGATCACGACCGAGCGTTTCAATAGCGTCCATCAGCTTCTGCCCGATTTTCAGGCCGCGAGCATTGGGGTCGACAAACATCCGTTTGATCTCTGCAAAACCGTCATCCTGCGACACCAGCGCACAGCAGCCGACAATCTGCCCCTCCTTGCGCGCCACCAGAAACGAAACCTCCGGCTTCATCAGGGTGGTGACATCAAGCAGGTGATTGCTTTCCGCGGGATAGAGCGACGCCATATAGGCGTCCGACATTTCCAGCAGCGTGATGATATCCGGTTGACCGGCCTGTTCCAGCTGAATTGAGATCGTCATAAAATTATGCCACGTCTGTTTTGTGAGAATTCATCTGCCCTATTGTAACTGCAATTGGCGTGCAATTCCCAAAATACAGTTTCTACGGTGCGATTTCATCATTCAAGGCAGCCAGAGATATGAAAACAGCCTTTGTCCTCATGACCATTCTTGGCTGCGACGACAGCGCCGTCGATTGCCATCACGTGGCCACCTTGCAGCAGCAATGGACCAGCATCGAGCTGTGTGATGCCGCTTCCGAAAAGGAATTGGGCAATTACGCCAATGCACCCTACCCGGTTGTCGTTGCCGTGTGCCAGACACCGGATGCCCAGACAGCTAGCGCCCCGACATGCGAGCCAAAGGCCACAGATCCCGCAACGACGGCAGAAGCGCATGTCGAGGCTGACGGACAGGCACCGATGACGGCTGAACACGAACAGTCCCTGACCGCACAGGCCATTACCCGCGTCAGACGTATTCTTCCATCAACGGAAGGCGTCAAGAACCTGTTTGTCAAACCGGTGCGAATTGTCGAGGACAGTTATTCCTGGATGGCGAAACGCTTTACCAAATAAGGCGTTTCACCAGAAGGCCTGGATCAGGCAGCGTCAATCATCAGGCCGCTGGCATAAGAGCGTGCTCTCTGGCGCTGCTCGTTCATCTGCAGCTTTTCCAGCATATCGAGAAGTTCATCGACGACCGCTGGCAGCCCGTGACGCGCACGGAACTTGGCAACCAGATTGCCGCAAATATCTTCCAGCGCGACGCCGGAAATCGACTGCGCCGCATCACGCCACAACAGCGTTGCATCCACAAACACGGCACAGATATCTTTCGACAGCCCGGCAGAATGGAACAGCACCTGCACCGCTGGCACGCGGCCGGTTGCCAGAATGGAGCGTACGCGCTTTTCATCCAGCTGTGACAGATTGGACATGGCTTCGCTGAAGAAGCTCAGGCGACCGGCACATAGCGCATAAATCAGCAATGCCGGGTTCAACTCACCGCTTTTGCGCAGATGGTCGACAAAGGCAGGCATATCGGCCTGTGGCACCGAAGCCAGGATTTCAACGGTTGCGGTATCACCGGCATCACGAATGACGTAATCAATGCGCGAGCGATCAACAAAGGCATTGACCAGATCAGAACAGGCAAGCGCACTGCCGACATGGTTCAACAGCGCATGGCGGGCGTCAGCCGGCAGGTCATCACGCTCCAGAAGCAGGTTGCGGATTTCGGCATGTTCGCCAAAACGTTCGACAATCCGGCGCAGAGAAATGCGCGAGATATCGATCAGCTCGTTTTCCAGCAGAATGAACAGTTCACCGAGATCGGCGACTTCCGCCAGCGCGGCGCACACGCCACGCGTCAGATAAGGACGTGCTGCAATAAAGGACCGGGTTGCCACATCACCACGGCCGACAAGATCAACCAGATCCATGTCGCGCAGAACCGGCGAGCGCATGATGACAGTGCCGGAAATCTCCGGCTGGTCTTCGGCCAGCGCAACAACAATGGCGCGTGGCGCAACGGGAGAATCACAAATGGCTTCCGCAAGCGAAAGACGCACGCGTGGCGACGGATCATCCAGCAGATAGGTCAACGCCATATAGGCGGCCTCATGCTGTTCCTTGTTCATGCCTTCGACGAGATAGGCGCGACCAAGAGCATTGGCTGCACTAGCTCTATCTGCAACTTTTGCCGTCTCAGACCAGCGAAGGAATGCCTTAACGATCACAGCAGCCTCTTGAATACATCACCACATTTCAGGCCGAACAGGAGAAGCGTACGAAAAACGGTCCCGCCTCATCTCTGCCCGTTCATGCACCCTAGGAGCAAATGGTTTACGTTTGGTTCACCATGCTTGTTAACGGCTGCAAAACCATAAGAATTTGCGCAGGAAAACAAAAACGCCGGCAATGCGGTAAAGCATTCCGGCGTCTTGATTTCATGGAAGGCATCGAGCGCAACAGACTGAACCCCCAAGGGTTTCAGTGCATTGCGAACATCCTATGGTCTTTGCAGCTCGAAAACATCCGAACCGCCATCACAATAATCCATATAACCCATGCGGCCGATCGGCCGGGCAAGGCCCATGTCGAGACGACCATCCCGGATGATCGAATCGTCAATATGAATGGCAACCACCTGCCCAAACACCATCCAGCTATCCGCCGCCTCACCATCAAGACCAACCGGCTGCAGGATTTGCGTGACACGGCACTCCAGCGCCGCATGGGCTTCACCGACAAAAGGCGCTTCCACCACACGGCCCATTTTGGAGGTCAGACCAGCAAGCTGGAACTCATCGACGCCGTAGTCGACCGCACGTGAGGAAAGATTGGTCTTTTCCACCAGATCTCTGCTGACGAGACTTGCGGTAAACACACCCGTTTCCTCGGCATTGCGCAGGCTGTGCTTGCGACCGCTGGACGAGAACATCACGATTTTGGGATTGTCCGAGACAACGTTAAAAAAGGAATAGGGAGACAGGTTGAAAGACCCGTCATTACCCTTGGTACCAATCCAGCCAATCGGCCGTGGTGCGACAATCGCCTTGAATGGATCATGTCGCAGGCCGTGGGCATTCGCTGCTGTCTCGTAGAACATACCCTTAGCCCACCCAGGTCACTACATCTGATACGTTGGGGCGCGGACGTTCAACCGGCGGGAATGTCGTGGAACCAATATGGATAAAGCCCGCGACCTTTTCGCTGGCATCAATGCCGAGTGCTGGCCATGCCTTGGCGTCAAATGCCATCCATTCGGTCAACCAGTTGGCCGCATAACCATGGGCATTGGCCGCCATGATCAGGTTAAGGCACACTGCACCAGCCGACATGATCTGCTCCCATTCAGGGATTTTCACATGCGGACCGGCGGTGCTGATAACAGCAACAACAACCGGGGCGCGGGTAAAGCGTGTCAGTTCCACCTGCTTCTGTTCGTCGCTCATCTCCGGCTTGTCAGCCAGCGCCAGCTCCAGCATCTCACGTCCCAGTTTCTCACGCTGCTCGCCGCGGTAAACGATAAAACGCCAAGGGGCCAGCTTGCCATGGTCAGGCACACGCACCGAAAGGCGCAAGATTTCTTCAATCTCGGCCTTTTCCGGGCCAGGTTCTGAAAGCTGGAAAGCGGGAATTGAGCGACGGACATTGAGATAATCCAGAAGCGTGATGTCACTTTTCATGATAACGGTCTTCCATTGCTGTGGCATGTAAGGGTATGGGTCTTGAAATAGCCATGACCTTCGGTTTCAAGTGGTCCCCGGAAATACAGAAGTCAATTGGTAACAATCATGAAAGCCATCAAATTTGCGGCAAGTCTGGCAATCGCGGTCGGCGCAATTGTTATGCCGTCTCATGCCGTTTTTGCCAATGATGCGTTCCAGGGTTTCAAGCAGCTTGGCGGCACCGCCAAGATGCCAAAGCTCAATGCCTTCACGCCGCCATCGGCCAGCGAACCAGCACAAACCGCATCTGATGTCATTCTCGAGGCAAAGCTGACCGGTGATGGTGAGGCCATGCAGCAAGGCCTTGCCTGGCGCGTGTTTAGCCCTATTCCCGGTGAAGATGGCAAACTGCCGATGCTGGCCAGTTCCGAAGGCGGCACCGCCACCTTCCACCTGTTGCCCGGTGACTATTTCATCAATGTTACCTTTGGCCGCGCTGGCGTCACCAAGAAGCTGGTTGTTCCGATGTCCGGCAAGGTCGACAAGCAGGTTCTCATTCTGGATGCTGGCGGCTTCGTGCTGAATGCAACGGCCGGGACAGACCGTAAAATCCCCGGAAACCTGCTGAAATTTTCGGTTTATTCCTCTGACGTCAGCGACGATGGCGAGCGCAAGCTGGTCATGAACGATGTCAAGCCCAACACCATCATCCGCCTGAATGCCGGCACCTATCATGTCGTGTCGGAATATGGCGGCATCAACGCCGTTGTCCGTGCCGATATTCAGGTTGAAGCCGGCAAGCTGACCGAAGCCACCTTGCAGCACCACGCAGCACAGGCAACGCTGAAACTGGTGTCTGAAAAAGGCGGCGAAGCCATTGCCGATACAGCATGGTCGGTTCTGACAAGCGGCGGCGATATCGTCAGCGAAAGCGTCAGCGCCTTCTCCACCATGGTGCTGGCTGAAGGCGAATATACCGCCATCGCCCGCAACAAGGACAAGGTCTACCAGAGCAATTTCACCGTTGAGGCAAGCCACGATACCGACGTGGAAGTGCTGATGAAGGAGCCTGAAAACACCGACGACGGCAGCGGCGACTTCTGATCCTGACGTAACGTCAAGTCTCCCGTGGCATCACCGCGCAGAGACATCATCAAAATCAGACACTAACAGCAGATATGAAAACGGCGCCTTTCGGCGCCGTTTCTGTTTTATGCTGCGCTGGTTACGCGGGCAGCCTTGGCTGCGCGCTTGCGCTTGACGTCTGGCGGCGTTGCCTCGTCGACGAGGCTGGTGATTGCCTCTTCCAGCGACATGGAAGTCTGCGCCTGGCTGCCAAGACGGCGAATGTTGACCGAGCGCTCCTCGGCTTCCTTCCGTCCGCAAACGATGATGACAGGAACCTTCGTGACCGAATGTTCGCGCACCTTGTAATTGATCTTCTCGTTGCGGAAGTCGGTTTCAACCGTCATGCCCGTATCGCGCAGTGCTTCGGCAACTTCGCGGCCGTAATCGTCAGCCTCGGAGGTAATCGTCGCAACAACAACCTGCAAAGGTGCAAACCACAGTGGCATGTGACCGGCGAAGTTTTCGATCAGAATACCAAGGAAGCGTTCCATCGAACCGCAGATCGCGCGGTGGATCATCACTGGCTGGGTCTTTTCCGAGTTCTGGTCGATGTAGAAAGCACCAAAACGTTCCGGCAGGTTGAAGTCCACCTGCGTCGTGCCGCACTGCCATTCACGGCCGATCGCATCGCGCAGGGTATATTCGAACTTCGGACCATAGAACGCGCCCTCGCCTGGCAGAATGCCAGTCTTGATGCGGCCTTCCGACTGTTCCTCGATGGTCTTCAACACATCCATCATCACGCTTTCAGCACGATCCCACAGGGCATCGTTACCAACGCGCTTTTCAGGGCGTGTGGACAGCTTCACCACCACTTCATCAAAGCCGAAGTCCTTGTAGACCGACAGAATGAGTTCGTTGATGCGCAGGCATTCCGCTGCCATCTGCTCTTCCGTGCAGAAAACGTGCGCGTCGTCCTGCGTAAAGCCGCGGACGCGCATCAGGCCGTGCAGAGCGCCAGAAGCCTCGTAACGGTGAACGGTACCAAACTCCGCCAGACGCACCGGCAGTTCGCGGTAGGACTTCAGGCCGTGTTTGAATATCTGCACGTGACCCGGGCAGTTCATCGGCTTCAGCGCAAAGACGCGGTTGTCCGCTTCCTTGTCTTCCGGGTGCGTGAAGGCATAGGCCGACTTCACCGCAAACATGTTTTCCTGGTACCAGCCCCAGTGACCGGAGGTTTCCCACAGCGACGCATCCAGCACCTGCGGTGCATTGACTTCCTGATAGGTGCCTTCAAGGTTACGGCGCATGTAGCTTGTCAGAGCCTGGAACATGCGCCAGCCCTTGCCATGCCAGAACACCACGCCCGGACCTTCTTCCTGGAAATGGAACAGATCCATTTCGCGGCCAAGACGGCGGTGGTCGCGCTTTTCAGCTTCGGCCAGAATGTGCAGGTAACGGTCGAGCTCTTCCTGTGTTGCCCAGGCCGTGCCGTAGATACGTGTCAGCATTGGATTGTTGCTGTCACCACGCCAGTAAGCACCAGCAACCTTCATCAGCTTGAACGCCGTGCCGATCTGGCCGGTAGAGGCCATGTGCGGGCCGCGGCAAAGGTCAAACCAATCGCCCTGGTAATAGATCTTCAGATCTTGGTCTTCCGGGATCGCGTCGATCAGCTCAACCTTGTAGCTTTCACCCTTGGCAGCAAACACTTCCTTCGCCTTGTCGCGCGACCAGACCTGCTTGGTGAAGGCAGCATTGCGCGCAATGATTTCCTTCATCTTCGCTTCGATCTTCGGCAGATCTTCAGGCGTAAAAGGTTCGTTCTTGGCAAAGTCGTAATAGAAGCCGTTTTCGATAACCGGGCCAATCGTCACCTGCGTGCCGGGCCACAGCTGCTGCACAGCTTCAGCCATCACGTGGGCAGCGTCGTGGCGGATAAGCTCCAGCGCACGCGGATCGGTACGGGTCACAATCTCGATTTTGCCAGCAGTCACAACGTCAGACAGGTCGCGCAACTCACCATCGATGGTGATGGCAACCGCTTTCTTGACCAGGGATTTGGAGATGGATTCTGCGACGTCACGGCCTGTGGTGCCAGGCGCAAACTCGCGGGCCGATCCATCGGGAAATGTAAGGGAAATAGCTGCTGACATGATATCAATGCTCCTTGATCCAGTCCCGCCAACCAATGCGGGTGGTTTTTACGTGTGATAAGTAAGTCCTTACTTATCTGGCAGGCCTTTTAGCGCCGTTCCTGCAAAGGGTAAAGATGCGATCAGTGGCGACGCGACCAATATCGCCAGGGTGCCCACCAGTGCTGGTTTGCCCCAAGCGTTTCGCGCACCGGATCAAGACCGCTGGTGCCACCCGGCCCGCAGCGCGCCACACGAAACAGCGTCAGCCATCCCCCGGCCCAAAAGCCGTGGCGGGCAATCGCCTCATAACCATATTCCGAACAGGTCGGGATATGGCGACAGGAATTGCCGATGAAACCGGAAAAGGTCAGCTGATAAAAGCGGATGAACGCCATGCCGAGCAGGCGTCCAGGCGTCTTGCGAAACGGTCCCTGCCAGTTGCGCGAGGCAGTCTTGCGTGGAGTTGGCTGCGGTTCGTGATTGCAGCCGGGCGCGCCACACATGGCTCAGCCCGCAACAGTGGCGGCTGAAATAGCCTCGGGCTGCTGAGCCGCGATCTGGTCAAGGCAATCCACCACTGCATCAAAAGTCAGCATGGTGGAGGCGTGGCGGGCCTTGTAATCCTTGACAGGCTTCAGCACCCGCATGTCTTCAAACCGACCGGTCGGGCCATCACCGCCATTGGTCAGCATGGCCAGCATATCCAGCCGCGCCTGACGCAGTTCATCAACACTGGCACCCACCACATGATGCGCCATGATGGAGGAAGACGCCTGCCCAAGCGCACAGGCTTTCACTTCATGCGAAAAGGCACTGACGGCACCATCTTCCACTTTCAGATACACTTTTACCCGGGAGCCACACAGTTTCGAATGTTTCTGCGCACTGGCATCCGCATCGGCCATCGGGCCGGTCAGCGGAATGTTTCCGGCAAAAGCCAGTATCTTGTTGTTGTAAATATCGTCCATCAACCAACCTGTATCAGCACGCCCCAAGGTCAAACCGGTTATCTTTTTCAAACACAGCGTCACCCTTGGCACGGCTTTTCTGCCCAACCCAATACATTATATGTTATTTTGCCCCGTCATCATCAAGCCGTCGTGAAATTCCGCTGAATTGATCGAAAAACAGGGTTAGCGCTTGCCAAAACGGTGCAAAACAACCAGATAGCAGACAGTGCGTGGGAAATGGCCACGCACGTTGCATAGTTCAGGTGCGGCCTTTAACCGCATCGGGAGATAGAAGATGGATGCCATTGTGAAGAATTTTCCTGCTGCCGGCGCAACGTCTGACGTTGAAATCATGCGTCCGACACAGGCAGAGGCCGAAGAAGCAGTGAAGGTTCTCCTGCGCTGGGCCGGTGACAACCCGGACCGTGAAGGCCTGCTGGACACCCCACGCCGTGTCGCCAAAGCCTATGGCGAGCTCTTTTCGGGCTACGCACAGGAACCGGAAGAGGTTCTCGGTACGACCTTCGAGGAAGTCGGCGGTTATGACGACATCGTGCTGGTGCGCGACATTCCATTCTTCTCCCACTGTGAGCATCACATGGTGCCAATCGTCGGCAAGGCCCATATTGCCTATCTGCCCGACGGTCGCGTTCTTGGTCTGTCGAAGATTGCCCGCGTGGTCGAGATTTTTGGTCGCCGCCTGCAGACGCAGGAAAACATGACGGCACAGATCACCAGCGCGATTGATGGCATTCTGAAACCACGCGGCGTGGCCGTGATGATTGATGCAGAGCATATGTGCATGTCCATGCGCGGTGTGCAGAAGCAGGGTTCTTCAACCCTGACCACCAGCTTCACCGGCACTTTCAAGACAGACCCTGCCGAGCAGGTTCGTTTCATGACAATGGTGCGCAGCCGCTAAACGCGGCTTTTCGCCACCTTCCTGAACAGTGGTATAAACATGACCGGCACACAATTTCCCCTGCCCGCAAGCGACAAAACCATTCTTGAAGGCGCAGGCAGCTTCACCCCGAAGTTTGATGCCCATGGCCTGGTGACCGCCGTTGTCACCGACGCGACCGATGGCGAATTGCTGATGGTTGCCCACATGAATGCGCAAGCCGTTGCCCTGACACTGGAAACCGGTGTCGCCCACTATTTCAGCCGCTCACGTGGCAAGATCTGGAAAAAGGGTGAAACCTCCGGCAACCTGCAGACCGTGCGTGAAATCCGCACAGATTGCGATCAGGACGCCATCTGGCTCAAGGTTTCCGTGGCTGGTCATGATGCAACCTGCCATACTGGCCGCCGATCGTGTTTTTATCGTACCGTCTCCCTTGAAAATGGCGAGGCTGTCACAAAAATTACCGATAATGAACGGCATTTCGATCCGGCAACCGTTTACAGCGACAAATAACACCTGACGTTATTTCTCCATTCTGCTGCCAGGTTTCGATGCGATAACCGTTTTGAAACCGCAGAAGCGTTTAATGACGCTTGTTCGCAATGTGCAGGAGGAGTGTCGTAGCGATGTTGGGGTGGGGTATCAATCGCGGCAACACCGGCACATTATCCACAATTGATGGTAATGAGCCAACATTTCCCGAAAACGAAGCCAAACTGCGGGGCGATACACGTATTGCACTGGCGCTAGGCGGCGGTGCTGCCCGCGGCTGGGCGCATATTGGCGTTCTGCGCGCCCTTGATGAGGCAGGCATCAAGATTGGCATGATTGCCGGCACGTCGATCGGCGCGCTGGTCGGCGGCTGTTATCTGGCTGGCAAACTGGATGAGCTGGAAAGTTTTGCCCGCTCCCTGACCATGCGCCGCATTGCCGGCCTGCTCGACCTGACGATTGGCGGCGGTGGCCTGTTTGGTGGCATGCGCCTGACCAAACGTATGCAGGAACATCTTGAGGGATTGACGATTGAAGGCCTCGACCGTCCTTTCGTGGCGGTCGCCACCGAATTGACGACAGGCCATGAGGTATGGATCCATCAGGGCGACCTGATCACCGCATTGCGCTCATCCTACGCACTGCCCGGCATTTTCGAACCGGTCTATTGTAATGGTCGCACATTGATTGATGGCGCGTTGGTCAATCCGGTGCCAGTGTCAGTCTGCCGCGCCCATGAGCAACCACTGGTCATTGCCGTCAACCTCAACTACGACATTTTCGGGCGTTCGGCCGTGGTCAAACATGGTGCGGGCGCACCCGGTGCGACGCCGCTGCCGGTACCGGCCTCCGCGCAGCGCCCAGGCCTGCCCGGCGTAATGGTGCAGGCCTTCAACATCATTCAGGACCGTATTTCCCGTTCTCGTCTGGCAGGCGATCCGCCAGACCTGACACTGCATCCCCGTATCAATGATATCGGCCTGTCGGAATTCCACCGGGCCGGCGAAGCCATCACCCGTGGTTACGAGGAAACACGAGCCCGAATTCCAGAATTGCAACGCATGCAGCAGGTTTTGATGCGTTGATTGGGTTCAGGTGTTCCCCGTCATCCTCGGGCTTGTTCCGAGGACCTAACCCAATCAGCCACAAACCTTACACTTGCGCAGGCGTGACTAGATCCTCGGGACAAGCCCGAGGATGACCACGAGAGCATGTTTCGGCCCACTACTTACCCGGCTATATAAGCCTTGATCTGTTCAGCTTCAGCCTCGACTTCGCCAATGCGCGCCTTGACCACGTCACCAATCGAGATAATTCCGGCAATCTTGCCATTGTCTTCCACCGGCAGATGGCGGAAGCGGCCACCGGTCATGATTTCCATCAGCTGGTCGGTGGTCGATGTCTCCTGACAGCGAATCACGTTTTTGGTCATCGCGCCGGAAACCTTTTCTTCCAGTGACGCAGCACCTTTGCCGGCAATGGCGCGCACCATATCGCGCTCGGTGAAAATGCCTTTGATGCCACCTTTGGCATCCACAACCACGACAGCACCGATCTTGTGATGATTCAATGTTTTGGCTGCTTCAGCAATCGTCACATCAGGCGATACGGTTACAACGTCGCGACCTTTCGCATCCAGCAAATCCTTCACGAATATCGGCATATATTCCTCCTCAAAATCCACCGGTTCCGATATGGAAGCTCCCCTATTCCATACCCACGGCACAGCAATGCTGCGCTTGCATGCGGTGGAATGCAAGACACAACTTCCAACAATACGTATGCAGTCTGTGATCTCAGAGGCGGTGTTTTTGCCGTGGCAGCGGATCGAAAAGGTCAAACAGCAGGAAGCCGAACGCGAAACCGAAAATATGCGCGTCCCAGGCAATAGCGCCTGCAGCATCGCCCAAAATCGGCACGCCAACCGCCACCAGCACGTTACCCAGCAACCACATGACCGTGAAGATCACCACCGTGCGGTTCTTGAAGGCTGCGATGATGCTCTGGCGTGGATAAAGATGGCCAAGCGCCGGATTAAAACCGCCACCATGCGGTGGAAATGCAAACCGGCAGGCAGCGCCCATCAGCGCAGAAACCACACCCGATGCACCAATCAGCACGGTCATGTCATGCCAGTTGAGGGCCGCGTGGCCGAAAGCCGACGCCGCAGCACTGAGGCACCACAAAAGAATGAAGCGAACAGCACCGATGCGGCGCATCACCGGCGTGCCGAAGGCGGCCAACCACAGACCGTTGAACACAATATGCATGGTGCTGCCATGCATCAGCGAATAGGTGATCGGTGTCCACAGCCACTCCATGCCCTGTTGTGAAAACGGAACGACGTAGCGCATGGGGATAAAACCGAAGGTGAACAGGTACCAGGCATAACCATCATCCGACAGCAGGTACTCACCAACCAGATAAACAACGGCCAGAAGCGCAAGGGTGATGACCAGCAAGCCCGGCAGATTGAAGACAGGTTCTGACGGTCTTTCAGCGGGCGCCTGGTCTGCGGAAGGAACATCGTCGCGATTATCTGTCATCACTTCACCCTTTTACCCGAACCGCCCAGTCAAAAACCGGTGCGTCGGCAACAAAACTGTCGGTTCATCAACGGCATACAGGACCATTGGACGAAAAAAAAGCCGCCCTGACTGGCAGGACGGCTTCGGAGCCCCCGGTTTTAACCCGCCCCGTAAATCTGTGCTGAAAGAGTTTCCCCTTAAATGACAGGATCTCAATGCCACGTCGGTCAGTCGAACTCAATCTAAACCATTCATTAACCTTAATTTCCCCGTGGCACGAAACTGGCATCGCTATCCTTAAGACCACCAAAACCAGTGTCCCCTGTGCTGGAATGAGACATATGGAGGCGATCCATGAACATTGTAGCAAGCATGGAGCTATATTCGTACTGGAATGACCTGCGCGGTGACACACCCGCCCCGGTACGTCAAAACATTGAACCGGAAAAAATCCGCCATCTGTTGCCGGATCTTTTCATCCTGTCGGACGCGGATGAGACATCACCCGTTTTCCGGCTTACTGGAACACGTCTGTATTCGATTTTCGGACGAGAACTGCACAAGACTGCCTTTTCCAAACTCTGGCTGCCGCAAAACGCGCAAACCATGGTGACAATTGCCAAGACGGTGATGCACCGGGAAATACCTGCCATCCTCACGGTACGCGGCTTGGAACAGCAGGACCCAACCGACCTATCCGGCAACCAGTCACCGGATGATGACATCAGTTATGAAATGCTGCTGTTACCGCTCAGATCATCCCAGCCTTCCGAACCACGATTGATCGGTGGCCTGTTTCCGCAATATCGCAAGCATGTCTATATTAGGCCAGTGGCGACGCTAATCCCGGAAACCTGTCGTATTCTGGAGAGCGTTTCGACGGAAACTGCCCTGGAAAACCACGCATGAAGCGAGAATTTTGGTTTTAATGCATAACAGTTGCATTCATGTCGAAAAGTAGAACGGTCTGTTAACTCGACAGCAGTAGAGATGCACTGTTCAATCACCATAGTGCGATATTGATGTTTTCAGTTAAATCCACCAGCTTTGCACATGCAGAACCCACGCACCCGGTGCGCGAGGTACAGACTGTATCCGTCAATCTGTCGGGCCGCATCATGCTGCCGGACTATGAGGAATATGACTGCACCATCACGGACATGACTTCGGAAATCGCGCACTTCACCTGCGCGGCGATGGGACATCAGGGCGATCGCGTTATCGCCTACCTGCAGCACATTGGTAGACTTGAAGGCAAGATTACTGCGATTTACGCGTCCGGTTTTACGATTTCGATTACCGCGACCGAACGCAAACGGGAAAAACTTTCTGCGCAGCTGGCATGGATTGCCAAGCGCCAGGAGCTCGGCCTGCCGGAAGATCGTCGCCACGATCGTCTGGCGCCGCGCAAATCACGCGCCGAACTGACTCTGGAAGATGGCAACGTCGTTTTATGCCGCATCATCGACCTTTCACTGTCCGGCGCCGCCATCGAAGTTGACGATCGCCCCGCCATGGGCACCATCGTCAGACTTGGCGCCATGAAGGGCCGCATCGTGCGCCACTTCATGGAAGGGGTCGCGATCGAATTCGACCGGGTACAGTCGCGCGATGCGCTGCTGGAGTTCCTTTAAGCGACCCGCTCTCACCAGATTTGACCACATCAAGGCCGCCGCAATGCGGCCTTTTCTTTTGCCGATTGCCTAACGCGCGATGCAGAACTGCGGCCGCCTGTACCAGTCTGATGCAGTTTTGGCAGAAAACAGACCGCTTTTACCCCACACATCCAATCAACGGCCTTTGATGTTTTTTTTTCGAGAACATCAAAATATTTTTTGCGGTCAAAATTCACCTTGCCTGTGCCACAGGGCGTTTTTGCAAGTATATTTCCGCACAAAACAGAAAAACCCAAGACCACACTGACCCATTTTGGCGCATTCTGGCCAGACATCACCGCCTAGACAACAAGACCACAAAAAGGCAAATATCATTCATTTTCAATCAGATAAATGAAAACAAACGCAGAATTCAGGCTCTGAAATTCGCTAAAATTTTAGTCAAATACGCATAAAATAAAACTCAAATACGCTTAAATATAAATTCAAATAAGTCGAAGAATTTCAGAAAAACAACATCAAATTTACGCGGCAATATTTGCGTGACCTAAAAATTTGCATGCGATTGTCTCCTCAACACGGGAGACAGGTAATGAACAACAAAAAACAACTTGGTTTCTTGGCCGCTACACTTTTTATGATGGCCTTCACATCTCAGGCACATGCTTCGCCAGCCGCCGCAATGCGTATTATCGGAAAAGCAAATCCGCCGATTGGCCACTACGAATTTTGCCAGACCTACAAAAGCGAATGCGTCGCCACATCGGCTGATCGCGGACCGCTCAAACTGAACAAAGACCTCTGGAAGATGATTCTGGACGTCAACTACACCGTCAACACCACCATTACTCCAATGACCGATATGGAAGTCTATGGTGTGGAAGAACGTTGGGCCTACCCGACGACAGTGGGCGACTGCGAAGACTTTGTTCTTCTGAAGCGCAAGATGCTGATGAACAAGGGCATCGAAGCCTCCAACCTGCTGATCACAGTCGTTCTGCAGCCGAATGGCGAAGGCCATGCCGTGCTGACCGTCCGGACAGACCATGGTGACTTCATTCTCGACAACATGCGCAACCGCGTCATGGACTGGTCGGAGACCGAATACACCTATCTGAAGCGCCAGTCGGCCGGCAATCCGGCCCGTTGGGAAAAGATCCAGGATGGCCGCGCAACAGCCGTAGGCGGTATCAACTAACAATGTCATCCCGGACCGCAGGCCGGTTTGGGATGAAACCTATACTTGAGAGGAATTGGCCCGGTCCGTCCCCCTACCCCGTCCCCTGACCGAGCCATGAGCCGGTTCCGTTGCCCCGGAACCGGCTCACTCTTTTTTTTGGGGTCAGTAAACGGCCGAAATCACGGGATAATCTGGGCACGACAGTGCGATTGCAGGCTGTTTCAGCCGCATGTCATCTTTTGGTGACAGGCTTTAAAGTAGGCCGAGTTCGGCCAGTTCGCGCTTCAGATCAGAGGGCAGATCATCCGCACCGCCATCCGAACCACCGAGATCACGCGGCGCATCTTCTGATGTCAGATAGCGCCAACCCTGAAACGGCCGTTTTGGTGCAGGCGATGTTTCAATGACCTCCGGTCCCAGCACCAGATCACATCTGGAAATGCCGTCATCGCCCTTGAAGGTCTTGATATCGAGAAAACGCTGGCGCGCCAGAACCTGCCCTTTGATCACCCAATAAAGAGAGCCGCCATCCAGCAACTCTTCAACGCGCTTGGGGATCATGCGTGTGGTGTGAATGCTATGCGGCTCAAGCCCGGCAGCAATGGCCAGCAGCGACCGCTGAGAAACCCAATCCCGCAAATCCTGAAGCGAATCTGCGCCAACGCATAATTTGAGAAGATGAAGTGCCATGGTCTTCATCAATGCCTATTTGGCGCAGTCGTCAAGACATGTCGGCATCTTATTAACAAAGCCTTTGGCCGCACGCCCCATGGCGTGCGACAGGAAAGTAGGCAGTGCCGTCCCTTTAAACTCAGCACTCCACCACATTGACGGCGAGGCCGCCGGTCGAGGTTTCCTTGTATTTCTCACTCATGTCGTTGCCGGTCTGACGCATGGTTTCAATGCAGGCATCCAGTGGCACGAAATGTTCGCCATTGCCCTTGAGCGCCAGCGATGCGGCAGTAACCGCCTTCACCGCACCGAGTGCATTGCGCTCGATACACGGTATCTGCACAAGACCGGCAATCGGGTCACAGGTCATGCCCAGATGGTGTTCAAGCGCGATTTCAGCGGCATTTTCCACCTGTTCGGGCGAACCACCCAGCACAGCAGCAAAACCAGCTGCCGCCATGGCAGATGCCGAACCAACCTCACCCTGGCAACCAACCTCGGCACCGGAGATAGAGGCATTGTGCTTGATGATGCCGCCAATCGCCGCTGCCGTCAGCAGGAAGTCCCTGACGTCATCAATCGACGCATCCTCGTGGAAATGACGGAAATAACGCACGGTCGCCGGCACCACACCGGCGGCGCCATTGGTGGGGGCTGTCACCACCCGGCCACCGGAAGCGTTTTCTTCGTTCACGGCCATGGCATAAACGCTCAGCCAGTCATTGGCGAGCAGCGGATTGGGCCGGTTGCTGCGCCATTCAACATTCAGCTTTTCATGAATGTCGTGGGCACGGCGTTTTACCTTGAGGCCGCCAGGCATGATGCCCTCATTGCGCAAACCACGGTCGATACAGCCATTCATTGCGTCCCAGATCTGGTCGAGACGGGCATTCAGCTCATCACGCGACACAATGACCTCTTCATTGGCACGTTTCATTTGGGCAATGGTGCGGCCGGAACTGCGTGCCATCTCCAGCATTTCGCGTGCCGAAGAGAAAGGATACGGCACGCGCACGGTCTTAGTAGAATCACTGCCGCCGCTGCGCAGCGCCTCAAGCTCTGTGTCGGTGACGACAAAACCGCCGCCGATCGAATAATAGATCCGCTTCAACAGCACACGACCTTGCTTGTCGAGCGCCGAAAACGTCATGCCATTGGCATGGCCGGGCAGCGGGTTCTTTTTGTCAAACACCAGATCTTCATCCGGCTTGAAGCCATAGGCCGGGTGACCGGGCGGACAGACCTGAGCGGTTTCCTCGACCTTGGCGATGATGCCGTCCATGGCGTCAGGATCCACCGTATCCGGCTTTTCACCCGCCAGTCCCAGAATGACCGCACGACCGGAGCCGTGGCCAATACCGGTAAAGGCCAGTGAGCCGTGCAGGCTGACCTTGATGTGGCTGACAACTGCGGTGGCGGGTTTGGGCCAGTCATCCGTCAGCAGCAGCGCCAGAAAACGGTTTGCCGCCGACATCGGGCCCATGGTGTGAGAACTGGACGGACCGATACCGATCTTGAAGACGTCGAAGACCGAAAGAAACATTGCTACGCCTTATTCAATTGCATTGACGGCAATCATTTTAGCGCAAAGCGAAGACATTCGCCATCGATTAGCGTCAGACGCTGTGGTCGTGGCGACATATCAGTGCCAAAGCGGCGTGGCCGCAGACAACATGGCTCTGAAAACAAAAACAGCATGGCTCTGAAAACAAAAACAGCATGGCTTGGGGCCATGCTGTTTTTTAAAAGAACTAAAATACGAGAGACTATTACGGGCTGCCAAAAATGTACGTCAATGCGAGAAAAGCGGCAAAACCTGCGAGTGCGCGAATAGTTACACCCCAGCAGGATTTCTGAGCGGTTTCTTCCATGATTACTCCAGCTTGTTTACTCTCCGGCCCGCATTCACTGCGGTCGCCGTTGGTGAAGCATTTATTAAAATCTCACGACAGATGCAATTGCAAAAGAAGGCGAAATGGAGGCAATTTTGAAAAGCAGCCATGCCCTTGGCGCATGGGTATAAAAAAATCAAGCCGTTACAGGGGCTTTTGCGCTCGCCTTATGAGAGTGGAAATGTCTCATTTTGGTCCAAAGTGTAACCAACCGACCCACTTTTTGTGACAGGTGACCAGTTTTGCACAACCAGAGACTTTAGAATGCATCGTTGTGATACACCTGTAGTCGTTGCCAATTCCCGCACTTGCCAGAGCGTCCGGTATTTTCTAATTCGGATTCGTTGGCTTAAACATCAGAGGCATTCCCATGCAGGCTTCCCCTTCTTTTCCAGACCGCGACACCGTTGCAGCGAAATTGACCAGCCTGTCGGGCGAGGATCAGGCATGGCTGAAACTGCTGATGGAGAATGCCCAGCAGGACGAAAGCCTGCTTGGCGGTTTGCAGCTTTACCTTGAGCAGCAGTCGGCGGCCCGCTTCCTGAACTCGTTGAAACTGGAAACCGGTGGGGAGTGGCTTGGCACCAATGCACCCGCCCGTTTGCAGATCCGCCTGAACGAAGTTTCGCGCTCCAGCCAGCATCCGGCCTTTGCCGCCTTCAAGAAAGGTCTTGGCAAATCGGGCGGACTTGAAAAAGCCTACCCGAAATCGGCACTCTGATCCCAAACCTTAGGGCATCTTTTCGACCACCGCGATGATCGGCCCCAGCGGCGAATGATCATCGCGCCGGTTGCGCTCGGGTATTTCGACACTGGAAATAGAACCGTCCAGGTACAGCGCGTTTTTTACATTCAGCTTGTCACGGAACAGCGTTGCAAAATCATAGAACCGCACCAGCGCATCAACGATGACAAAATGCACCTTGCCGTCGCCTGACACACCCACACCGTTACGACGGTTCAAGCTGTCGCTTTCCGGCAGGAAGCGCGGATGCACATTACCGTCTATCAGCAGCATCGGTCCGGACTGGGTGGCAAAATCAGGCTTTATGCCACTCTTCACATAGGCATCTGTTTCCAGCACCCCTGCCTTGTCGCCTTGCAGGTAAAACACGCCGTTTGGTTTCAGGTGGAAATTGCCCCAGCCGAAACCGGTGCTGATACGTTTCAGCTCCCGCCCATATTCCACATATAAACCGACCGGTGACAGGTTGCGGTGGTACATGCCGCCATTCATGGCAAATCTGGTGAACAGTTCACGTCCCCAAAGGGAGGAAGACAGATTGGCAAAGGAGCCAAAAAACTGGCCTGTTATCGGGTCACGGTCAAAAATGCGGATAGAATCAGTGCGCGGGTCAAAGGTGCAGACGGTGTAATTTGCGCCTGCATGTTCAATATCTTCACATGCCTCCACCGTGTTCACTCCACCCGCCAGCAAAAAACACCCTGCAACAACTGCCAGTCTCGACCAAACCAACGCGCCAAACCTCCCATTTCATGTGTGTGATACCCGCCAAATCTGGCGGGTTGGCGGTAAGAATGCGTCAATAGTGGTTAACAAAAGCAAAATCTGCGGGTTTCGAGGCATCAAAATTAACCCGCCGTTAACCATGATTAATGCTTACTCCGCTTCAGCACCATGAATGACCAAGGTGCCTTTAACGGGCGATGAGAAGGCTCGAACACATCTAGGGGTTCAGATATTATGCCAATCATTACTATTGCAAATACAAAGGGTGGCGCTGGAAAAACAACAGTTGCCGTTATTGTGGCCAGTGAACTTGCACGGCTTGGCCACCGTGTAACCCTAATGGACGCGGACCCTCAGCAGTGGGTATCGCGCTGGCATGCCCTTGCAAAAGCACCCAAGAATCTTTCAGTGGTATCCGGTATCACCGACGACAATATTGAAGACTGCATCAAGAGCGCCAAAAAACGCGGCGGCTATATCCTGATCGACCTGCCCGGTGGCCGCTCGCCACTGCTGGCCAAGGCAATCGGTTTTGCCAACCACGTGATGGTGCCGGTTCAGGGTTGCGCCATGGACGCCATTGGCGGCGCGCAAATTCTTGAACTGATGAAAGACCTGTCCGAAAAATGCGACATCCACATTCCACATTCGGTTGTGTTGACGCGCATCAGCCCAATCATCACCACCCGCTCCATGCAGGCGGTCAAGGGCCTGCTGGCCGAGCGCCAGGTCCATGTTCTCGACACTCCGTTGATTGAACGTGCTGCCTACCGCGACATCTTTGTATCCGGCGGTTCGCTTGATAGCATGGACCCGGAGCGCGTCAGCAATCTGGACAAAGCCAAGGACAACGCATTTGCACTCGCCAGCGAAATCCTGGCCCTTGTACCAAAAGCCACCGCAAAGTCCGTGCCTGCTGTTTCCAGAACAACGAAAAAAGCCGCCTGATTTCTCAGACGGCCTGACCATGACTTCAAAAACGCCGCCGACGTTCCCTCGAAAGACGTCGGGCGGTGCTTTTGTTTGCCGCATCCCCTGGAGATTTTAGCGCGATGCTGCGCGGTCTACACTGCGACCGGCATCCTGCGTTGCATCAACAGCATTTGCTGTGTCTCTGCCAACGCCGCGAATTGTATTGCCGCAGGCGCTCAGCATGGTGACGGCAGCGAGAACAGTAACGATGGCGGTAAGTTTACGTGATGTCATAAGATGTCTCCCCGTGTAGGACGTTCAAAAGGAACGTTGGAACTTGCGGAAGCGTAACGTCGCGATGTGCATTTGGTTCCCGCGGCGACAAGAAAAAATAAAACCTCTGCGCGCTTAATTCATTTTTGAAACAACATGCGCAATCTGCTGGCCAAACAGTGGAGCATTTGGATGCCGGATAATGAGACAGATGACGTGCAAAAGCTGCAACCCGCAGCCGTGCATGGCCGGGTCGTTATATTCACCGCAGGTGGCCTTAACCCGCAGGTGATGATCAACGCCTTGTCAGATCGCTTTGCGGATATTCACATCATCCAGGAACAGCCGGAATCAAAAGGTGAGATTGTAAAACGTCGCGCCAGACGTCTTGGCTGGATCAATGCCTTTGGACAACTGGCAACGATGATTGCCTCACGACTTTACAAGACCGTCGCTGCCAAACGCTCCGCACACATCATGGCGCAGCACGGCCTGAAAGCTGAGGAAAACCCTGATATTCCTGTCATCAACGTCCTGTCACTCAACAGTGACGAATGTCGCAGGGCGGTGGTAGCAGTGAGACCCGATGTGGTCTTCACCATTTCCTGCCGTATTCTTTCGGAAAAAACCCTGGCAGCGATACCATGCCCGGTCATCAATTTTCATGCGGGCATCAACCCGATGTATCGTGGCCAGATGGGTGGTTACTGGTCGTTGGTCGAAAATGATTCCGGCAATTTTGGCGCAACGGTGCATCTGGTCGACAAGGGCGTGGATACCGGCGGCACTTTGTACGAGCAGCGCGTTGAGCCGGCCAAAAACGATACCATGGCCACTTACCCGCTGCTATTGACCGCAGCCTCCACCGGTATTGCCATCAAAGCCATTGAAGATGCTCTGTCGGGCACCCTGAAACCGTATCAGCTGGCAGGTAAGTCCATGCTGCGTTTCCCTCCACCGGTGTGGATTTGGCTGTGGCACGGCATAAAAAGGAATATCTGGTAGTCGCCAGTCGCATTTCTACAATAGAAGTGTCGTGTTAATTAAAGAAGCATCCAATAGAAACAGGCATGTTTCACAAAAAGGAATGTGCACACCTTGAAACAAATCGCAGCCTCCATCGAAGTTTCCCCCAAACAGGCAGTCGAATCGAAAGACTTGCCCGGCCTGTTTCCCGAGGGTACGTCGGTCTATCTGACGGATATCGGCACCGAGCCGCTGGACACCATGATCGGCGCGGCAAAGCGGCTGCGCGATCTGGGCTATGAACCGGTGCCGCATTTTGCAGCGCGCCGCATGCCGTCCCGCGAACTGCTGGAAACCCGTATCAAACGCTCTGCCAGTGAAGCTGGCGTCAAGGATGTGCTGATCATCGGGGGCGGTGTGCCAAAACCGTTGGGCGAATTCACCAGCGCCATGGATCTGATCAACAGCCGCCTGTTTGAAAAATACGGCATCAACCGCATTGCCGTTGCCGGCCACCCCGAGGGAAGCCCGGACTTTAATGACGCGGTTGCGTTGGAGGCTCTACAGCAGAAACAACTTTATGCTGACACCAGCGGCACTGAACTGCGCCTATTGACGCAGTTCGGCTTTGCACCAGACAAATTCATCAACTGGTCTGAAACGCTGAAACAACAGGGCATTACCCTGCCCGTCCACATTGGTGTGGCAGGTCCGGCGAAGGTGACCACACTCATTAAATATGCAGCCTTGTGCGGCGTCGGCAATTCCATTGCTTATCTGCGCAAGAACGCCCTGTCGCTGACCGCCCTTGCCACCCGCCATTCTCCTGAGGGCGTTGTGAAACCGATTGAGGATTTTTGGCTCAACAATCCTGACAGCGCCATCCGCCAAATGCATGTTTTCCCATTTGGTGGTCTGGTCAATTCTGCGCAGTGGTTGCGGGAGCGCGGGACATGGCCACCTTCTCTCTCCCCCACCCAGGGCGCCGCAACTCTATAAAATGATCGCGCATCGCCGTCATGACCGATGCTTGATCACTCAGACCGATTTCACCAGTTCGGCAAAGGCGTTGCGAATGCTTTCAGCCACCGTCTCAATCGGCCGGGATGGCTTGTCGCAAACCAGCAGACGAATATCGAACCAGCCAAGTTCCGGCAGTCCTTCCTTATCGCCCAGAATGACCATGTCATTCTGCACATAAGAACGCGGCAAAGGCGCAATGGCGAGATCGGCGGCAATTGCCGCATGCTGCGCCATGGTGTGGCCGCTCAGATAAGCAACGCGGTAGGAGCGATTGCGTTTATCGAGCGCGGTAATGGCGTCGGAACGCCAGATGCAGCCATCTTCCCAGATGGAAATCGGCAGCGGGTCACGCAGATGCGCCGTTCCACATTTCGCACCGGCCCAGACGAGCCTTTCACGCATCATCACCTCACCGGTGTTGCGCAGCGGGTGTGAAGCACAGTTGACCAGAGCCAGATCCAGACGTTTTTCATCCATACGCTTATAAAGGCTGGAGCTGGAATCAATCGTCACATCCACCATGATGCCGGGAAACACTTCCGCAAAGCTCTTGAGGATACCCGGCAGCAGCCCACGCTCACCAATATCCTCGGGCGCCCCCAGCCGCACGACGCCTGACAGCTCCGGCATGATGAAACGCGAGACCGCCTCGTTGGACAGCGCAATCATCCGCCGCGCATAGGTCAGCAGCATTTCGCCATGCGCCGTCAGCGTTACGGAACGCGCGTCGCGCAGGAACAATGTGGTGCGCAACTGCTCCTCAAGTTTCTTGATCTGCATGGAGACCGCCGAGGGCGTGCGAAACACCACCTCAGCCGCCGTGGAGAAATTGCCCGTTTCGGCAATGGCCACAAACGTTCTCAGAATATCATTGTCCAGCAACGGCAAGGGCTGGCGAAACGGAACGGTCATGAAGCGCGCCTTCAAAATAATTTGAACGAAGCGACCTTACTATTATTTTTTCTGAACTTCAATATCGGCCACACCACGGCATCACGACTTTAAAAACCACTCGTGGTAAAACGTCGCACGACACCGCAGCGTCTTCACATGCCGGCCGGAATTTTCATATGACAAGGATGAAACGCAAATGGAGACCGTGACGTGACACGCCGTACCCTGCTGGTGACAACAGCCTGTCTGCTCTGTTTTTCTATACCGGCCCATGCCGAAGGTGATGCGGCCCGTGGCAAACAGGTGTTCAGCATCTGCGCGCCCTGCCATGCCATTGAACAGCCAAGCAACCGCATGGGACCGCATCTGGTCGGCATCATGGACAGGCCTGCCGGGTCAATCGAGGACTACAAAGCCTATTCGCAGGCGATGAAAGATGCAGGCGCCAATGGCCTAGTGTGGTCAGAGGATCAGCTGTCGCAATTCCTGGCCAGCCCGAAGAAATTCCTGCCCGGCACGTCGATGCGGTTTTTCGGCTTCTGGACCGAGGACAAGGTCGATGACCTCATCGCCTATCTGAAAGAACAGTCTGCCGAACAACAGGCACCGAAACCATAAAGAGAGGCTGATCACGGGCCGTTGGCCAGAACCTCTTCGGCATCCTCAAAGCTCATGGCAAATACCTTCTTGCCAATATCGAAGCTGAAGCCGCTGCGCGCAAAGGACGACATTTCCTTGCCATGGCGTTTTTCATCGAGATCGACACGCCGGAACGGCCCAAATGCCCGTTTGCGCGCAAACACCACAGCAGCGTAGAGATCATCCGCCTCATCCAGCGCCACGGCTGCCGTCTCTGATGCCACGCCCTTGATCGACAGTTTCTGGGCAATCATCCGCCGGGATTTGCCGTTTCTGACTGCATTGCGGGTGGTAATACCGGCAAAGACCTCATCATCCAGCGCTTTGAGATCATAGCCGATCTTGACCGCCGCATCCGCCAAGGCCTGCACCTGCTCCGGCGTTATGCCCTCGAACTTCTTTTGCGCCTTGCGTTTGATGGCAGTGGCCAACTGCTGCTCGGACATGATCTGCCGCTGCAAACGATAAAGCGTCGAGTTCTTGGCCCAGGACAACATGCGCTTGGTTGGCACGGTATCCGGCACATCATCAAAGATTGGCGGTGGTTCAGGTTCAAACACGGGGATTAAGTTCTACGATTTCACACATAATCTTTCGAAAGGGATATAAGGCTCCCATTTTTCTTTTGTCGGAATAGCAACACTTCATCCCTTGGGATGGTTTTTCGAAGTATTTCAGTAAAATTTTTGAAGGCATCCAATTGTTTGTCAGGAAGAATTTTTGATAATGCTCGACCAACATCAGTCAGAATATAAGTGGACGTGGCAAGACCTTCTTCATGCAAAAAAACTGGACTGCTAGTATCAGAACTAAACTGAAGTGTCTTCCGAAGTACTACGGCATGGTCGCCAATACCAATAATCCATACAGGTTCTCTACCCTGTAGCATGCCATCTGGATAAGAAAACATGTGTCCCGCAATACCGGGATCATTAATTAGGCCAGCTGCGGATAAATCCATCCGCTCGTCAAAAGAAAGCACTTGAACAAGTGGTTTTAGCACTATCGCGTTATCAATGAGCCCGACACAAAGTTTCTCGAAAAGTATTGCTGTACTGGCCTCAAGTTCATCGATTGTGCGAAGAACCTTTGGACTAAAACTGCCAGGCGTTCTTATTTCACCAGCGAGAATTCTACCCCAACGTTGGCGCAAGTCATCGGTTGTTGCACCTTCAGCGTAATACTCGAATCTATCCATGAAGCCATCACTCAATGATGATGGGCCATCGACATCCTCGCTTGGCGGGTTTTCTTGCAGATCGACGAGAGCTTCTTGGACGACAGCATCTTTGTTCAATTGTTGTCGTGCAACTTTGCGAAAGTGATTTCCAAACGCACGTTCCGCGAATTCTGGATCCATCTCGATCTGCTTAATCCCATAGTCCGCAGCAGCTTCAATGAGACGGCGCTCACCATCATTTCTAGCACGCTTACGGGCAATAAATCCTTCGATCCAGGCATTACCAGCATCAGTGATATTACCACCAAGTCGATCAATCGCTGCTATAGTGCGGCTCTTGGCTGAAGCCTTTATCCCGCTGTCAGTCAATTCTGCTGAAATCGATGTTTCGGTATCCAGATGATCGTTAGACATGAAGCTCCCCCACCTACGCAGCCAGAATGGTTGATGCACTGATTCGTTACAATCATCGCGGCATGACTTGAGGAAAAGTAGCGAAATAACAGCCCAAAAAGCCCCGCCCTTCGGCAGTGCACAATCATCATTTTCTGGGAGAAAAGAGGCTCTGAAATCTAGGCAATAAAAAAGGCGGCAGAGCCGCCATTTTTATTTTTAAACCAACAAGTTGTTGATTTAATTGGTGCGGTCGAGAAGACTCGAACTTCCACGGGTTGCCCCACAGCGACCTCAACGCTGCGCGTCTACCAATTCCGCCACGACCGCATCGTGGTAGAGTGTCGTCCTTGCGGCGACGAACGAGCATGTAGCAAAAGCATTTCCGGTACACAAGTGTGTCGTGACAGTTTTTTGAAATTAAAAATCGGAAGCTGAATTCCTACATTCAAGAAGCCCGGAAACCGGGCCTTGCAGCCCTATAATCATTCTGCGAAAAGGCTGTGGAAAGGACGCATATTATGCTCACACGCACCGATTTTGAAAAAACAATGCTGCCAACGGTCGAGTCAGCGCCTGTTGAGTGGCGAATCTCGGACTGTCCCGTGCCCTATGAAGAGGCCATGGCCGAGATGGAAGCTCGTGTCGGCGCCATTTCAGAGGGCAAGGCAAACGAACTGGTCTGGCTTCTGGAGCATCCGCCTCTTTATACGGCCGGCACAAGCGCAACATCAGCCGATTTGCTGGAGCCAAGCCGCTTTCCCGTCTACCAGACCGGGCGTGGTGGCGAATATACCTATCACGGCCCCGGCCAGCGTGTTGCCTATGTGATGCTGGACCTGAAACGCCGCCGTCAGGATGTGCGTGCCTATGTCAGCTGTCTTGAGGAAGTGATTATCCGCACGCTGGACAAGATGAATGTGCGCGGCGAACGCCGGGAAGATCGTGTTGGCGTGTGGGTGCAGCGGCCGGAGCGCCCTCGCCTGCTGGATGGACGTATTGCCGAAGACAAGATTGCTGCCCTTGGCATTCGCTTGAGAAAGTGGGTAAGTTTCCATGGGCTTGCCATTAACGTCGATCCTGACCTGTCACATTTTTCCGGTATAGTGCCCTGTGGCATTTCGGAATTCGGCGTCACCAGCCTGGTGGATCTCGGTCTTCTTCTGATGGTGAGCGATGTCGACCCGCTGTTGCGCCAGTCCTTTGAAGAAGTATTTGGCGAGACGATCAACGAGACGGCCTGAAAACTGATTGATAACGGGTGGAGGACCCGGCCCGCTCCTTTCGATTTTACAACAACCCCATAAGGAAAGAGACAATCATGTTCACAACATCAGCCTATGCCTGTGACGACGGTTCTTCCCCTCTGAAACTCGCCTCGATCAAACGCCGCGATCCCGGTGAGAACGATGTTGAAATTGAAATCGAATTCTGCGGCGTCTGCCACTCCGATATCCACACGGCACGCGGCGAATGGGCGGGCAGCCTTTATCCCTGCGTGCCCGGCCATGAAATCATCGGTCGTGTTGGCCGCATCGGCGCCAAGGTCACCAACCTCAAACAGGGCGACCGCGTCGGCGTTGGCTGTATCGTTGACAGTTGCCGCGCCTGCGACAGCTGCCGTGAAGGTCTGGAGCAATATTGCGAAAACGGTATGACCGGCACCTATAATGCGCCGGACAAGGCGATGGGTGGCAATGCCCATACGCTTGGCGGTTATTCTGGCCATATCGTTGTCGACAGACGTTACGTGCTGCGCATTCCAGAAACTTTGGATGCAGCAGCTGCTGCACCGCTTTTGTGCGCCGGCATCACCACCTATTCGCCCCTGCGCCACTGGAAGGCTGGCCCCGGCAAGCGGGTTGGCGTTGTTGGTCTGGGCGGTCTTGGCCACATGGCCGTGAAACTGGCCAATGCCATGGGTGCAACGGTTGTCATGATCACCACCTCACCCTCCAAGGCCGATGACGCCAAGAAGCTTGGTGCCCACGAGGTGATTGTGTCGCGTGATGCAGACCAGATGGCAAAGGCCGCTTCTAGCCTTGACCTGATTATCGATGCGGTTGCCGCCGACCACGATATCAATGCCTATCTGGCGCTTCTCAAGCGCGATGGCGCGCTGGTGCAGGTTGGTGCACCGGAAAAACCGCTGTCGGTTCATGCCTTCAGCCTCATTCCCGGCCGCAAGACCTTTGCCGGTTCGATGATCGGTGGCATTCCTGAAACGCAGGAGATGCTGGATTTCTGCGCCCAGAAGGGCATTGCCGCCGAAATCGAGATGATCAACATCGATCAGATCAACGATGCTTATGAACGCATGATAAAAAGCGATGTGCGTTATCGCTTCGTCATTGATATGAAGAGTTTGCCCAAACAGGCTGCATAAGCAACAAGGGGCGCGACGAGCGCCCCTTTTTTCTGCCGCTGCTGTTCGGTGATGACAAACAGCAAATGTGGTGGCAGCAGATATGGCAATGACGCAGGATAATTCCAGCAGCAATTCCTTTCGTGGCATGATGATCATGGCCGGGTGCATGGTGGTCTTGCCAGCCATGGATGCCATTGCCAAATACATGGCCACCTATGGCGGCATGTCACCGGGTCAGGTCACTTTCTACCGTTTCTTTTTCCAGCTGGTTTGCACGCTGCCGCTGTTGCTGGCGGTGTCGCCCAAGGCGCTGTTATCGACCCGCCGGCCGTTTCTCAACCTGTTACGCGGCGTGTTGCATGCCGCCGCCAGCCTGATGTTTTTCGTGGCGGTCAAATACATGCCGCTGGCAGACGTGTTTGCCATCTACTTTGTTGAACCCTTCATGCTGACCATGATGTCGGCGCTGTTTCTGGGCGAGAAGGTCGGCTGGCGGCGGTGGCTCGCCATCGTCATCGGTTTTGGCGGGGCGATGATCGTCATTCAGCCAAGTTTTGAAATCTTCGGTCTGAAGTCGCTGCTGCCCGTGGCATGCGCATTCCTCTTTACACTCTACCTGTTCCTTAACCGCGCCATGGGTGATGGCGACACACCTTTGACCATGCAGACCATGGCCGGCATTGGCGGCACATTGTTCATGGCGGTGGCGCTTGGCATTGGCCATTCGCTTGGCGACGTGGATTTTGAAATATCACTACCTGGTAACAGCCAGGCGTGGCTGCTGCTGATTCTGCTCGGCGCGATCTCCGGCTACATGCATCTGCTGGTCGTCAAAGCATTTCGACTCGCCCCAATCTCGCTTCTGGCGCCCTTCCAGTATTTCGAAATCATCTCGGCAACAGCGCTGGGATTCGCTCTGTTCAGTGATTTCCCAAGCCCGTCCAAGTGGCTCGGCATCCTCATCATCGTTGCATCGGGCCTTTTCATCATCTGGCGGGAGCGTGTTCGCGCCACCTGACGGATAAATCGGCATATGAATGGGAGGAAAATTCATTTCCCGACACCAGCAAGATAGCTGTTGCACAAGATAACGGACAAGATTCGACAAGGAAAAAACCGGAAAAAATCACCCGGTTTGCTGGCGATCCGCACTATTAAGCAGAAAGGTGCGGTACTATTTCTCTCAAATATCTTTGTGCATTTCTGCCCTAGATCTCTCAATGTCACAGGCATTGAAACAGTCTTTTACGGCCACAGAAGCCCGCGTCTCGGACTGGCACAAGAACAACAGATCATTCAAATTTTATCTGAAATGTGAAGGCTTCATTAGCCGTCTTTATTGGCATCTCGTAAACCGTTCGCATCTACGCTTTGCCCAGTTTCATGATGAAACGGAGAGACGAAAGATGAATAATATGGGTGCTGCTTTCCCGCTGCCCGGCGAGGAAACAGGGCAGCGTTACATTGATGATACGACCTTTTTACGAAAACGAGCATTTCCAGACGGCATCAAGACAACAGCAGACGTTACGGCACTTATTGCGTTGAACCGGACGATTTCTCCCGACTCGGACGGCTGGGCCAGATTTTTTGTCGATAGTCTGACTGACTTCATTGTCTTTCACAGCTATCCTCAAGGGTCGATGGACACCTACAATGCCGACTGGTTTGTTGCGACCTTTGCGCCGGAAGGCATTATTCACAACAAGCTGAAACTGGCACTGTTACAAAACATCATCCGCAAGGCCCGTTATACACCGGTGTCACTGCGGGTGCTGGCGCTCAACCAGTTGCGGCTGGCCATTATTGCCCGCAAGGGCGCCTATGCAGATTTCCGTTCTGATGATGCGGTCATTACCGCACAGGACATGGACTATATTGCCAGCCTGATCGATCTGCCATTGCAGACAACTGAACCATCCCTCCAGGCAGCCGAGCTTGCAGTGCTGCGCCACATCGATAACGCCGTCAAAGAAGATGGCAACCATCCCGACTGGGTGGAACTGATGGAAACCGTCAAAACCTTGTCAGCCCGCAAGTCCTCCCGCATGCAAAGCAATGGCTGGCTGCAACTCAATTCCGACATGCTGTTTGGCGACGCCGCCAAAGCCTGAAACCCACCCCCGTGCGACATCTTTTGGTCCAGCTTCGCACGGGGCGCATGAAACCCCGCTATTGCCTTATAACGAATTAGTTTTTTGCATTTTTCGCCTTGTTTAGAATAACAAGCTCAGGCAAAAGTCTGACATATAACAATTCGCTCAAGGAGATACCCGATGGATGTACGCGCAGCAGTCGCCGTGCAGGCAGGCAAACCGCTCGAAGTCATGACCGTCCAGCTTGACGGCCCACGCGCCGGTGAAGTGCTCATCGAAGTCAAGGCAACGGGTATCTGCCACACTGATGATTTCACGCTGTCGGGCGCTGATCCGGAAGGCCTGTTCCCGGCCATCCTCGGCCACGAAGGTGCCGGTATCGTTGTTGACGTTGGCCCGGGTGTGACCTCGGTCAAGAAGGGCGACCACGTCATTCCGCTCTACACGCCGGAATGCCGCGAGTGCTACTCCTGCCTGTCGCGCAAGACCAACCTCTGCACCTCGATTCGCTCCACCCAGGGTCAGGGCGTAATGCCGGACGGCACCTCGCGTTTCTCGATCGGCAAGGACAAGATCCACCACTACATGGGCTGCTCGACCTTTGCGAACTACACGGTTCTGCCGGAAATCGCGCTGGCCAAGGTCAACCCCGACGCGCCGTTCGACAAGATCTGCTACATCGGTTGCGGCGTGACCACCGGCATCGGCGCCGTCATCAACACGGCCAAGGTCGAAATCGGCTCGACGGCCATCGTTTTCGGTCTCGGCGGCATCGGTCTTAACGTGCTGCAGGGCCTGCGCCTTGCCGGTGCGGACATGATCATCGGCGTTGACATCAACAATGACCGCAAGCAATGGGGCGAAAAATTCGGCATGACGCACTTCGTCAACCCGAAGGAAGTCGGCGACGACATCGTGCCTTACCTCGTCAACATGACCAAGCGTAACGGCGACCTGATTGGCGGCGCGGACTACACATTCGACTGCACCGGCAACACCAAGGTCATGCGGCAGGCGCTTGAAGCCTCGCACCGCGGCTGGGGCAAGTCGGTCATCATCGGCGTGGCTGGTGCGGGCCAGGAAATCAACACCCGTCCGTTCCAGCTGGTCACCGGCCGTAACTGGATGGGCACGGCCTTTGGTGGCGCCCGTGGCCGTACCGACGTTCCAAAGATCGTGGACTGGTACATGGAAGGCAAGATCCAGATCGACCCGATGATCACCCACACCATGCCGCTGGAAGACATCAACAAGGGCTTCGAGCTGATGCATTCCGGCGAAAGCATTCGCGGCGTGGTGGTTTATTGATTACCTCGCAACCCTATACGGTCGATGTGCGGAGACTCAACGAGTTCTCCGCCATCGAACTTTACGCCATGCTGAAATTGCGCGTGGATGTGTTCGTTGTCGAGCAGGAATGCCCCTACCCGGAGCTGGATGGCAATGACATCGACTGCCTGCATTTGCGGTTGATGGATGGTAACGAGTTGCTGGCCTGCGCGCGGCTGTGGCGCCCCTCAAATGAGGTACTGCCGCGCATTGGCCGCGTTGCCGTGTCGCCCGATCATCGCGGCAAGAAACTCGGCGAAGCACTGATGCGGGAAGCCATTATCGCCTGCGAACGCGAATATCCCGGCGAGGCCATTGAGATATCGGCGCAAAGCCATTTGCAGCGCTTTTACGGCTCGCTCGGCTTTACAGTCACATCGGAAGAATATGTCGAGGACGGCATTCCGCACGTCGACATGATACGGTCTGTACCATGATCTATGTTGACGCTGATGCCTGCCCGGTCAAACCGGAAATCCTTAAAGTCGCCGAACGGCACGGTCTGGAAGTGACATTCGTCGCCAATTCAGGACTGCGCCCGTCGCGTGATCCAATGATCAAGAATGTCATTGTGTCCAATGGCTTTGACGCCGCCGATGACTGGATTGCCGAACGCGCCAAGGACGGTGACATTGTTGTCACCGCCGATGTGCCACTGGCCGGACGCTGCGTGTCCGCAGGCGCATTGGTGACAGGCCCGACCGGACGGATATTTGATGTTGCCAATATCGGCATGGCAACCGCCATGCGTGACCTTGGCCAGCACCTGCGCGAAACCGGGGAAAGCAAGGGTTACAACCCGGTTTTCAGCCCGCGTGACCGCTCAGCTTTTCTCGAGACACTTGACCGTCTTTGCCGCAGGGTCAAAAAATAAACCGGCAAACAGGGGGAAAGCCATGCGTGAAGGCGGAAAACGGCACGGCATAGACAGGCGTCATCGCCCATTCCTGATCGCGCTTTTGCTGGCGGCGCTCTCCCTGCCCGCCTCCCTTTACCTGATCCCCGAACTGGCCATCGAAATTGCCGCGCTGATCTTTTTCTTAAGTTATCTGGCGCAGATCGCGCGACGCCTGCATCTGTTGACGGCAGCCCATTTTAAAGCCCATGCCGATAGTGATGATGCACCAGCCATTGCCATCATTACCGTGACGCTGGTTGCCGTTGCCGTGTCGGTTGTCTCGCTGTTTTTTGCCCTGAACCACGCAGAAGGTGAAACAGTGCCGGCACTTGCCATGGCGTTTGCTTCCGTGCTGCTTGGCTGGGTGACCATCCACACCATGGCCGCCATGCATTACGCCCATCTGTTCTGGCGCCCGGCCGGTCGCGCTGGCCATACCGAACATAAGGGCGGCATGGATTTCCCAGACACGGAAGATCCCGGCGTTTATGAGTTTCTCTATTTTGCCTTTGTCATTGGCATGACGGCGCAAACCTCCGACGTTGGTGTCACCACCACGGTAATGCGCAAAGCAACGCTTGCCCATTCCATCGTTTCATTTTTCTTCAACACCGTGCTTGTCGCAGCCTTCGTCAACGCTGCGGTGTCACTGGCCGGTTGATAGTTTACCCCAAGGAAAATTGCATGAAAATCATCTCCCAGAACACATCCTTCGGCGGCATGCAGGGCGTATTTGCCCATGATTCCGAAAGCTGCAAATCCGAAATGACCTTTGCAGTCTATGTGCCACCGAAGGCGATCTCGGAGCCTTGCCCTGTTGTCTGGTATCTCTCCGGCCTCACCTGCACCCATGCCAACGTCATGGAAAAGGGCGAGTACCGCCGCATGGCATCGGAACTGGGCCTGATCGTTATCTGCCCGGATACCAGCCCGCGCGGCAATGACGTTCCGGACGAACTGACCAACTGGCAGATGGGTAAAGGCGCTGGCTTCTACCTTGACGCCACCGAAAAGCCCTGGGCCGAACATTTCCAGATGTACACCTACATCACAGAGGAACTGCCTGCCCTCGTTTCACAGCACTTCCGCATAGACATGAACCGTCAGGGCATTTTCGGCCACTCGATGGGTGGCCATGGCGCGATGACCATCGCCCTGAAAAACCCGGAACGTTTCAAGAGCTGCTCGGCCTTCGCACCGATCGTTGCACCAACAAGCGCTGACTGGTCGGCACCGGCACTGGAAAAGTATCTCGGTGAGGACAAGGCGGCATGGCGCAAATACGACGCCTGCGAACTGGTCAAGGACGGCGCCCGTTTCCCTGAATTCCTGATCGATCAGGGCAAGGCAGACAGCTTCCTTGAAACCGGCCTGCGCCCATGGCTGTTTGAAGAAGCCATCCAGGGAACGGACATCGGCCTGACGCTGCGCATGCACGAGCGTTACGACCACTCCTATTACTTCATCTCGACCTTCATGGATGATCACCTGAAATGGCATGCTGAACGTTTGGGCTGATTGGCGGATAGCTGCTTGGCTCACGACTTTCTGAATGCCGTTGCGCCACCCACGCACCTCATTCCCGCACGTGTTGCGGGAATCTAGTTGCCGCGCGTCTGCGCGGCAGGAAGCCTCCTTCCAGCCCCAGGACTGGGGCTGACTGGATCCCAGTGACATCCCTCGGGTCATACCCGAGGACAGGGACGAGGGAGCGCGAGGAAAAGCAAGTGATCAAAGTCGCGAAGGTTATAAATGACCTACCGCGAAATCACTTTGGAAAAAGTGCGGTCGCCAGCGTTGCCGGCGCTGGCTTGGCCAGCTGGAACTCCTGAATGACCCGCGAGGCAACGCCATACGCCAGATCACCCTCAAGGCTATCCTTGTCCAGGCCGTAAACCGTGGCGGTAAACTTCGCCTCGGCAATCACTTCCCCCGTCGTCACAGACGCGGCCCGCACCACGACCCGTGCCGATGAGCGTGCGCCCAGCAGGAACGGTTCCTTTTTCACCGATGCCAGACGAATGGTCAGCACCACACGCGGCCGCACAGTGGCGCGGCTGGTCACATCGATCGATTCAGAAACGTAGGAATGCACCATCTGCATCAGACGGTGAGAAATTTCCGGCTGGGCGGCAACAAAGGCGCCGCGCACATCATAGACCAGCCTGTTTTTATCGGCATCGTCAGGCATTAGCCGAAACGACATCAACGCCAGACAACACACAAGAAACGCGCCGGAACGCAGCACGGAAAAACCGAAAACGTCTGTTGAACCAGAAGTATGCGCGCGTGCAATTCCCGCCCGGTTTCCGAACACGAAAACCGACCAGAACGCTGTGATGCGCTGCAACTGACGTCTCATAATAACGACAACCCCGTCCCTGGGAATATGCCGCTATGATTTCCCGTTAGGGTTACGGAAGCGTTAAGAACCGCTTCTCAGCGATGCAAAAACATCGGCTGCGGCCTGCATATCAACAAGACGATGAGCACGCCGCTGCGTAGCCTCTTCGTCTTCGCCCCAATGTTCGGCGGTCCAGTCTTCGTCCAGATGGGCAAAGGTCCAGATGTCTTCCAAGCTCCAGGCGCCCTCGGCAAAGGCCACCGCCAGAATGGCCGAACCGGTAATGGTTGTCATGGTGTGCAATGCTGCCAACTCAAGCGCCGTATCGTATTTGCGCAGCGTCACCGCAAAGGCGGCAACGGCTTCGCGCGGCTGTTCCTGATGAATAATGCCTTCCACCAGAATGAAGCGTGCGCCGAGATTGTTCGCGGCCCAGTCGATAACCGGATCCCACAGATCGCCCTGACGCTCCACAAGCTCCTGCGGTTCACCGGCGCGGTAGCACAAGAGATCGCTCGATGAGAAACGTAAGATATCTTCAAACACCGCCTGCGTATCAATGGCCACACCGTCAATCGCCGTGTTGACCGTGCGGGTGATTGGCATCACCGCCGGGTTGACGACCTCTTTCTGCGCATCCCATTCCAGACGCAGCAGGTCAGCAAGTGCATGTGTCGGCACCACCAGCGGCTTCTTGGCCGGCGTACGAACTGGCTTGCCATCCAGCAACACCGAGAACTGGCCGTCCTCGGCCTCACCAACCGTGACCTCCTTGTAGAAGCGCTTTGGCAGCGGTTTCTGCATCTGGATTTGCGCACGCAAAATAGGGTCCGGATGGCTCAAGCCTTCGGTCAGATCGTTCAACAGATCACGCATGATTAAGCCTCGTCAATTCGCCTTGATATAGCCGGGTATTTCTCTGGGGTGAGCAACAACGGCATCGGCACCGGCCGCCCAAAGCTCAGGCTCACTGGCATATCCCCACGCCACGCCAATTGCCGTGGCACCTGCAGCCTTTGCCATCTGCATATCATAGATGGCATCGCCAATCACGATCGTATCGGCTGGCACCATGCCGGTTTCGTCACAGCATTCAGTGACCATGCCCGGATGCGGTTTCGAAGGGCAGTCGTCAGCAGTACGCGACACGATGAAATGTTTGCGAAAACCATGGGTATCCATGATCAGGTTCAGGCCACGGCGAGACTTGCCGGTAACCGCACCCATCAGGATTTCTTCACGTGTCGCAAGCGCGGCAATCATCTCGGAAATGCCGTCGAACAAAGGCTCTTGCAGCCCCTCTTCGGCGCGCGTTTCCGCAAAGATCGCCTTGTAATGCGCGGTCATTGCTGTTGCTTCATCATCGACATGCGGTTTGCCCTGCATACGGGCAATTGCAATATCCAGCGTCAGGCCAATAATCGACTTGGTCTGCTCGATGGTCGGGCGATCATAACCAAAGTGCACGAACGTGCGCGCCATGACTTCATGAATGAGCTTCACACTGTCAACCAGTGTGCCGTCGCAATCGAAAAGTACCAGTTTCATTCGTCGTCCTTGTCGCCATCAGCCTGGTCGAACCCGAGAAGGTTCCAGGTTTGCACCATGTGCGGTGACAAAGGCGCAGAGACGCGCAGACGACCACCGGATGGATGCGGAATGTCGATATGGCGGGCGTGAAGATGCAGGCGCTTCTGAACACCACCGGGGAAATCCCAGTTGGGATCATCGATGTAATATTTCGGGTCGCCAATGATTGGATGGCCCATCTGCAAGGCGTGAACGCGAAGCTGGTGCGTACGGCCCGTATAAGGCTCCATCTCAAGCCAAGCCATGGTCTGCGCGGCCGTATCGATCACACGGTAATAGGAAATGGCGTGGTCGGCCCCTTCCTCGCCATGGGTGGCAACGCGCATGCGGTCGCCATCCGGCGTTTGCTCTTTCACCAGCCAGCTTGAAATCTTGTCCTGATGTTTGCGCGGCACGCCCCGGACCAAGGCCCAGTAGGTCTTCTTGGTGTCACGCTCACGAAACGCTGCCGTCAGCTTCTGCGCGGCACCGCGTGTACGGGCAACAACGAGAACGCCTGACGTATCACGGTCGAGACGGTGCACGAGGCGCGGTTTTTCACCCTTCGGGCTGACCCAGGCTTCCAGCAGGCCATCGATATGGCGGGTAACACCCGAACCACCCTGCACGGCAATGCCGGCCGGCTTGTTGAACACGAACACCTTGTCGTCTTCATGCAGCAGCATGCGACGCAGCAGCTCACCGTCTTCGGCGTGCTTGAGGTCCTTGGAGCCAATCGGCCCGCCTTTGACCTTGGCATCAGAATCGATTGGCGGCACGCGCACCATCTGGCCGGGCTGTACGCGGGCATCAGTCTTTACACGTCCGCCATCAACGCGCACCTGGCCGGAGCGCATCAGCTTCTGCAATTGACCGAAACCTAGGCCGGGATAATGCACCTTGAACCAGCGGTCCAACCGCATACCAGCCTCATCGGCTTCAACCTTGATATGCTCGATACCTGCCATGGGAAAATTCCAGTCTCGTTTGTTCTGCCTGCACCAATTATCCGGCAGGCTCTATTATTTAGAACGAGCCTTTAAAACAAAGCGCGGCCCAAGGCCAGCCCGACGCAAACCGCAAGAATTGAAATAACGACACTGGCAACAATATAAACCGCCGAAAGTGCCATTTCCCCGCGCTCAAACAGGCCGACAGCATCAAGAGAGAATGAAGAAAAGGTCGTGAAGCCTCCCAGCACGCCGGTCACTACCAGCAGCCGCATTTCCGTAGACGCATTGAACTTGCGCGCAATCACTTCCGACAGAAAGCCAATTGCCAGGCCGCCGACAACATTCACGGCCAGCGTTCCCCACGGAAAATGTGCACCCCACAGGCGAAACGCCCAAAGGTTCACGAAATAACGAGCAACAGAACCGACTGCACCGCCAATGGCAACAAGTAAAACATGAATCATGCTTGCAGCATAATTCAATGCGTTTCGTCCCGATACACCACGCCAAACAAAATCCAATTTTACTAAAATACAACCACAAGATTTAGCAGGAATGCAACTTGCAGGACATAGGATGAACTATGGTCAAGATTGTCAGATAGTGGAAAGAGATCATGACGCAGGTCTTAAGCATTTCGGCAAATACTGCCGCATACGCTATGGAGGCGTTAAAGCCGGCTCAACGCGAACCGAAAAAGACGGTCGTGGAAGAAGCGATCCATGCGCTTGCTCGCCGGGTCGAGCAAGGCAGCGACCAACAACTGCGCGCGCTCATCAACGTAGTCAAACCACCATCATTGGCGCTTTATTTCCTGACCAGCAGCCATCATCAGAATCCCCAGGCGACCTATGAACAGGTTCAAGAAGCCTATGAGGATAATGAAAGCAAACACGAGGCCGCATAGGCCACGCAGGGACTGCCCGTTTCAATTCCCCCCAAGAGAAAAGCGCCGGAGAGATTCCTACGGCGCTTTTTGTTTTTAACAACACTCTGACTTCTCAGAGTAATACCTCAGTTGTGCTTGTGTTCCCTGGCCTCACCTGGCTTGGCGCTCTGCACCGACAGGGTAATGTCAACCTTGCCTGCCTTTTCGAAGGTCAGAGTAACAGGCACAGTGTCACCTTCGGCAAACGGCTTTTTGACTTCAAAGAACATGAAGTGCAGACCGCCGGGCTTCAGCTCAACTGTCTCGCCTGCCGGAACAGTGATGCCGTCATCCAGCTTGCGCATTTTCATCACTTCGCCCTGCATGGCCATTTCATGCAACTCAACACGGCCAGCGACATCTGATACTGCCGATACCAGCTTGTCATCAGCCTTGCCGGAATTGGTAATGGTCACAAAACCACCGCCAACCGGCTGGCCCGGCAACATGGCCTTGGAGAAACCGCCAGCAACCTCTAGATCACCAACCTTGACGGCTGCCGCAGCATGATCAGCACCATGTCCGGCAGGTGCCGCACCATGATCATGACCACCGCCATGCTCGGCCTTGGCGGCCACCTTCAAAACCGGAGCGGGATTGGCTAGGGAATGCGGGTCCGCACCCTTTTCTGCCACCTGATCCCAGACAACGGTGCCCTTGTCGCCGCACAGCTGTTTGACCTTGAACGGCAGGTCGGTGCCCGCCTCTACGCCTGATATCTTGCCTTGAAAAACGAAGGTATCGTAAAACTCGTCCGGCAGATTGCCGTTCTTCCAGCGAAACTCAACCGGGCCGCTTTTGATCTCCTTGCCGTGGTTGCTGTAGGCCTTCTGGTAATCGCCCTTGATGATTTCCAGTTCCCAACCAGCCTTTGGCTGTGGTTTGGCGGAAATGAAACCTTCCGGCAACTGCACCTGAACCTCCGTGGTGGCGAGACCACCATCGCAGCCATGCGGCACCTGAAGGGCAGCGATAAATGTGCTTTCCGCCGTCGCGGTTTCATTGACGAAGGTAGAATGGGCAAAGCCCTGTGTTGCAGCAACCGACGTGAGCAATGTGGCATAGGCCAGAACGCTAATCTTTTTCATCTTGTTATCCCTGCGGCGGGTCCCCCGGACCATCTGCCGCCTTATGCCCAAAACAGGCGTTTTCATTCAATGCGTAACAACGGATCAGATGAAAAAGGGAGGTGCGCGGGCTCTGGATCTTTCAAGAACAGTGGTATCGGCAAGGAAACGCTGCGGGGCTGGTGTATTGTCCAGCCAGGTGAAGCTTGTGACCAACCACGCTTCTTCATCCGGCAGCGGCAGCAGAATGGATGAGGCAAGCAGGCAAGCCTCGCAGAACAGCTTGCCGCTGATATCGAGGTGGCCTGCGGGGTCACCGGCGTGACCAACGGTTGCGCCTGGCGCATCCTCGCCATCATGTCCAAAGCATATTTCGGCAAAAGTACCGTCTGGTAGACGATAGCTCTCATCCAGCACCGGCGCGGCAACCGCCGCCTCAACCGGCTTGTGGGCAAACCCAAGCGACAGCATCAGCATGGCGCAAAAAATGCGCACAAACCTCTCTATCGATTTTGATCTCTTGTTCATGGCCCACCTGTTTACAGCAAAGCGCTCTCTGCTTTTTGCCGCAAATCAAACACGCACGATTTATAACGCGTCCTGCAAAAGGAACAATTGGTTTTCCCAAGGCTTTTCATTTCATCAATGTGCAGTTTCAGGAGATGAAATCATGCCCGCAAAATCCAAGGCACAGCAGAAAGCAGCAGGAGCCGCCCTCGCCGCCAAACGCGGCGAGATCAAGAAATCGTCCTTACAAGGTGCTTCAAAAGAAATGGCCAAGTCCATGACCAAAAAGCAACTTGAGGAGTTTGCCTCCACTGATCATAAGGGTCTGCCGGAGCGTGTCGATAAAAAAGACTGAACGGACAGCACACCTTGTGACATGCCCGTAAAAATGCTTGGGTAACGTCATGACGACAATTATCTGTTCGCCTGCGGCATTTGGTCCTTGCCAAGCCACGGGGTTCGCAGATAATGAGCAAACTTCACCGCTGGGAGAAGCCGCTTAGGTGCGGTGCCGAAGGAGCAACCGCCCCGGAAACTCTCAGGCAAAAGGACCAGCGGGGAATGCATGACTCTGGAGAGAAGCCGCCTTTGCATGAAGGAATAGGCTCGCCGAAGGGATAACAATCTCAGGCGACAAGGACAGAGGGGGCTCTTGAACCGGCGCATTTGCGCCAAAACACGAGCCCGCGCGTTTTCGCGCAACCCTGGAGGCGTCTTTTGGACGATACCGCCGAGCTTAAAATCACCCCGCTTCATTCCCTGCATCTGTCGCTTGGCGCCCGCATGGTGCCATTTGCCGGTTATGACATGCCTGTGCAATATCCAGCCGGTGTCATGAAGGAGCATATCCAGACGCGCACCTCTGCTGGTCTGTTTGACGTGTCCCACATGGGTCAGGTCATCATCAAGGCAAAATCCGGCAAGGTTGAAGATGCAGCGCTTGCGCTGGAAACGCTGGTTCCTGTTGATATCCTGGCCCTGAAAGAAGGCCGCCAACGTTACGGTTTCTTCACCGATGACAATGGCTGCATTCTCGATGACCTGATGATCACCAACCGTGGTGACCATCTGTTTGTCGTCGTTAACGCCTCCTGCAAGGACGCCGATCTGGCACATATGAAAGCGCATCTTTCCGACAGCTGCGACATTACTCTTATTGATGATCGCGCGCTGATTGCCCTGCAAGGCCCGCGAGCGGAAGCAGTTCTGGCAGAGTTGTGGGCCGGTGTTTCCGGCATGAAGTTCATGGATGTGCGTGAAGTGCCATTGCTTGACGTGTCCTGCATCGTTTCCCGTTCCGGTTATTCCGGTGAAGACGGTTTCGAAATCTCCGTACCCGCCGACAAGGCGGAGTTCATTGCCAAGGCACTGCTTGAGCATCCCGACTGTGAGCCGATTGGCCTTGGTGCACGCGACAGCCTGCGTCTGGAAGCCGGTCTTTGCCTTTACGGCAACGACATCGACACCACGACTTCGCCAATCGAGGCTGCACTGGAATGGGCCATTCAAAAGGCCAGGCGTGCGGGCGGCGAACGCGAAGGCGGTTACCCCGGCGCATCGCGCATCCTTTCAGAACAGGCAAATGGCACATCGCGCCGACGGGTTGGACTGAAGCCGGAAGGCAAGGCCCCGGTTCGTGGCCACGCCAAGCTGTTTGCAGATGCTGAAGGCAAGACTGAAATTGGTGAAGTGACCTCAGGTGGCTTTGGTCCTTCCGTGGAAGGCCCCGTTGCCATGGGCTACGTACCGAAAGAATACACTGCTGCTGGCACCGCAATTTTCGCTGAAGTTCGTGGCAAGTATCTGCCAGTATCAGTTGCGGCCCTGCCCTTCATCACACCGACTTACAAACGATAAACTCTTTCAAGACCTCCCGGAGAGAACCATGTTGAAATTTACCGCTGAACACGAATGGCTGAAACTTGAAGACGGCGTTGCCACCGTTGGCATCACCAGCCACGCTGCCGAGCAGCTGGGTGACCTCGTGTTTGTCGAACTGCCGGAAGTTGGCGCGACATTCGCAAAAAATGGCGAAGCGTCAACCGTTGAATCCGTGAAGGCTGCATCCGACGTTTATTGTCCACTTGATGGCGAAATCACCGAGATCAACCAGGCAATCGTTGACGACCCTTCGCTCGTTAACTCCGACCCGCAGGGTGCCGGCTGGTTCTTCAAGCTGAAACTTGCCAACCCGTCAGATGCTGATGCGCTGCTCGACGAAGCAGCCTACAAGGAGCTGATTGCGTAATGACAACGCCCGCTGATTTCCAGTTCACCGACTACCAGCCCTATGACTTCGCAAACCGTCGTCATATCGGCCCGTCGCCGGCTGAAATGGAGGAAATGCTCAAAGTTATCGGTTATCGCAGCCTTGATGCGCTGATCGATGCCACCGTGCCTTCCTCCATTCGCCAGAAAACCCCGCTCACCTGGGGTGCGGCACTGTCCGAGCGTGAAGCGCTGGACCGTCTGCGCGAAACCGCCAACAAGAACCAGGTTCTGACCTCGCTGATCGGTCAGGGCTATTACGGCACCATCACGCCGCCTGTTATCCAGCGCAACATTCTGGAAAATCCGGCTTGGTACACGGCCTATACGCCCTACCAGCCGGAGATTTCGCAGGGTCGCCTTGAAGCGCTCCTGAACTTCCAGACGATGATCTGTGACCTGACCGGCCTTGACGTTGCCAATGCGTCGCTTCTCGACGAAGCAACCGCTGCTGCCGAAGCCATGGCCATGTGCCAGCGCGTTGCAAAGTCCAAGGCAACATCGTTCTTCGTTGACGCAAACTGCCATCCGCAGACCATTGCGCTGATCGAAACCCGTGCCGCTCCACTTGGCTGGAAAGTCATTGTCGGCAACCCGTTCACCGATCTGGACCCGGTCGACGTGTTTGGCGCAATCTTCCAGTATCCCGGCACCCACGGTCACGTCACTGACTTCTCCGGCCTGATTGCCCGTCTGCACCAGACTGGCGCCATTGCCGCAGTTGCCACGGACCTGCTGGCGTTGACACTGCTGAAATCTCCGGGTGAAATGGGCGCCGATATCGCCATCGGTTCCTCGCAGCGTTTCGGCGTACCTGTCGGTTACGGCGGCCCGCACGCCGCCTTCATGTCGGTCAAGGACGCCATCAAGCGCTCCATGCCGGGCCGTCTCGTCGGTGTATCGGTCGATGCACGCGGCAACCGCGCCTACCGCTTGTCGCTGCAGACCCGCGAACAGCACATCCGCCGTGAAAAGGCCACGTCCAACATCTGCACCGCGCAGGTGCTTCTGGCCGTCATGGCATCGATGTACGGCGTGTTCCACGGCCCACAGGGCATCAAGGCCATTGCCCAGCAGACCCACAAGAAGGCTGTTCTGATGGCCAAGGGCCTGGAAAAGCTTGGTTACACCATCGAGCCGGAAACCTTCTTCGACACCATCACCGTTGATGTTGGCCACATGCAGGGCGTCATCATGCGCTCAGCCGTTGCCGAAGGTGTGAACCTGCGCAAGGTCGGTGCAACCAAGATCGGCATGAGCCTTGACGAGCGCACCCGCCCGGCAACGCTGGAAGCCGTCTGGCGCGCATTTGGTGGCAACTTCGTTGTTGCCGATTTCGAGGCTGATTACCGTCTGCCGAAGGATCTGCTGCGCTCCAGCCAGTACATGACGCATCCGATCTTCCACATGAACCGCGCCGAAAGCGAGATGACCCGTTACATCCGCCGTCTTTCGGATCGCGATCTGGCGCTCGACCGCTCAATGATCCCGCTCGGCTCCTGCACCATGAAGCTGAACGCCACAGCCGAAATGCTGCCGATCACCTGGCCGGAATTCTCCGACATCCATCCTTTTGTCCCGGCCAACCAAGCCCTGGGCTACAAGGAAATGATCGACGATCTCTCCGAAAAGCTGTGCTCGGTCACCGGTTATGACGCCTTCTCCATGCAGCCGAATTCCGGCGCGCAGGGCGAATATGCCGGCCTTCTGACCATTCGCAACTATCACCTTGCCAATGGTGACACGCACCGCGACGTCTGCCTTATCCCAACCTCCGCGCACGGCACCAACCCGGCGTCGGCACAAATGGTTGGCATGAAGGTTGTACCAATCAAGGTTCGTGAAAACGGCGACATCGATATCGATGATTTCCGTGAAAAGGCTGAACAATATGCGGCAAACCTTTCCTGCTGCATGATCACCTACCCGTCCACCCACGGCGTGTTTGAGGAAACGGTTCGCGAAATTTGCGATATCACCCACAAGCATGGCGGCCAGGTCTATCTCGACGGCGCCAACATGAATGCCATGGTCGGCCTTGCCCGCCCAGGTGATATCGGCTCCGACGTATCGCACCTTAACCTGCACAAGACCTTCTGCATTCCGCATGGTGGTGGTGGACCCGGCATGGGTCCGATCGGCGTCAAGGCACATCTTGCACCGTTCCTGCCCGGCCACGTGGCAAGCGATGGTCGTGAAGGCGCGGTCTCTGCTGCACCGTTCGGTTCACCATCGATCCTGCCGATCTCATGGAGCTACTGCCTGATGATGGGCGGTGAAGGCCTGACGCAGGCAACCAAGGTTGCCATCCTCAACGCCAACTACATCGCGGCCCGCCTCAAGGGTGCTTACGATGTGCTCTACAAGTCCGAAACCGGCCGTGTAGCCCATGAGTGCATCATCGACACCCGCCCGCTGGTCGATAGCTGCGGCGTGACGGTGGATGACGTGGCAAAACGTCTGATCGACTGCGGTTTCCACGCACCGACCATGAGCTGGCCGGTCGCCGGCACGTTGATGATCGAGCCGACAGAATCGGAAACCAAGGCAGAACTCGACCGTTTCTGCGATGCCATGCTGGCCATCCGTGAGGAAGCCCGCGACATCGAGGAAGGCCGCAGCGACAAGCTCAACAATCCGTTGAAGAATGCGCCGCACACGGTGGAAGATCTGGTTGGCGAATGGGATCGTCCTTATTCCCGCGAAAAGGGTTGCTTCCCGCCCGGCGCCTTCCGCATCGACAAATACTGGTCGCCGGTCAACCGCATCGACAACGTCTATGGTGACCGTAACCTCATCTGCACATGCCCGCCGATGAGCGAGTACCAGGAAGCCGCAGAATAAAATGAAATGGCCCGCCTCTGGCGGGCCTTTTTTCTAGCGAAAGGGATGGCTTCCTGGAGAACAGCTCTCACAAAAATTAGTTTTATTAACAAACGATAAAACAAATATAACTAATTATATCCACAGCATATCCCCTCCTACTTTCCTCCCTGTGGATCCCAAGCATATGTCTATCCGCTTCAAGCTTATTGCAAGCATCTCGATGCTATCGGTAGCTATTGCCACGATCGTTGCTGTCTCATTTTTCAGTATTTCCACCGTTTCCGAGCGCACTTATTCATTGCTGCAAGACAGAATTCAGCCAATGGCCCAGCTCAAGATGGTTGCAGACATGTATGCCGTCAATATTGTCGACACCACGCACAAAATCGCTGGTGGTGAAATGAGCTGGGAGGACGGCAGCAGCAGTCTGGCAAGCGCTCAGTCAAACATTGACAAGGCTTGGAGTGCTTACGAGAGCAGCTACATGACGCCGGAGGAAAAAAATCTTGCGACGACATTCAAGGCGCATCTTGCCGAATCCGGCCCTGTCTTGAACGAATTGTCGCAAATCATTGCAAAGCGCGACATGCAGTCTCTGGTGATGTTCAGCCGCACCAAGCTCTATCCGACGATTGACCCGCTTTCCGGCCCGATCAACGATCTAATCAATTTGCAAATCGAAACTGCAAAGTCCGATTATCAGGCAACGCTCAAGGAAAAGAATTCCATATTCTTCTGGATGAGTGCTCTTAGCCTCGTCGCACTTGGCATCGTTGGTTTCTCGGTAGCTGTCGTTATCGGCGGAGTCTCCAAACCCCTGTCGCGGCTTGAAAACCTGATGCGCCGCATTGCCTCTGGCGACCTTGAGGTAAAGCTGTTTGGCGAAGACCGTAAAGATGAAATCGGCAAGATGATTGCCGCCGTTGCCGTGTTCCAACAATCTGCCATTACCAACCGTCAACTGGAAGCAGATGCCGCCGGTGCCCGTGCGCGCGCCGAGCAGGAACGCGCTCGCCTGACAGCAGAGGCGGAAGCCGCAGCCCAGGCACGGCTTGAAGCCGCAACATCTGGTCTTGCAACAGGCCTGCAGCGCCTTGCTGCTGGTGATCTTGCTTTCCAAATCACCGAACCCTTCTCGGCAGATTTTGATGCGCTGCGCCACAACCTCAACAGTGCGGTCAGCCAGTTGAACACCACCATGATCGAAATCACCCAGGCCGCATTCAGCATTGAAAGCGGTACATTCGAGATCAGCCAGAGCGCCACCGACCTCTCGCGCCGTACCGAACAGCAGGCCGCGTCTCTGGAAGAAACCGCAGCAGCGCTCGACCAGATCACCGCCAATGTGTCGAATTCCGCGCAGCGCACCAACGACGCCCGCAAGCTGACCGGACAGGCCAATGAAAACGCTAAAAAGTCTGGCGAAGTGGTCGCGAATGCGGTGGCTGCCATGCAGAAAATCGTCCAGTCCTCGACGCAGATCTCCAGCATCATCGGTGTGATCGATGAAATCGCCTTCCAGACCAACCTTCTGGCTCTGAACGCAGGTGTTGAAGCTGCCCGCGCTGGCGAAGCTGGCAAGGGTTTTGCCGTTGTCGCGCAGGAAGTGCGCGAACTGGCACAACGTTCCGCGCAGGCCGCCAAGGAAATCAAGGAACTGATCCGAAATTCCGGCAACGAAGTTGAAAACGGCGTGAAGCTCGTTTCCGAAACAGGCACGGCACTGAAATCCATCGAAGAGATGATTGACGAGATCAACCACAATGTTGAATCCATCGCAACATCGTCGCGTGAACAGTCCACCGGCATGTCGGAGGTCAATGTTGCCGTCAACCAGATGGATCAGGTCACCCAGCAGAACGCTGCCATGGTCGAAGAGACCAATGCGGCCAGTGCTACACTCGCCTCTGAAGCATCACGCATGAAACAGCTGATGAGCCAGTTCAAGCTCGGCCAGCAGCAGACGCAAGGTTACGCGCAAAGCCGTTACGCAGCGTAAGACAGAACGTCCTGCCCAAACAGAAAGCGCCGCCCTCACCAGCGGCGCTTTTCTTTTAAGTCCACGGCACGGACATGTACTGTTTTGCGACAGTGACGATAACTCTAAGAAGATTTCGCTTACCGCGTCGCTTCACCTTTCCATAAGCCGTGCCGCTTAATGTGCACGATAGGTAGATGGGGCCAGAACAGGCAGGGGAACGCATGAGCATTTCAGCAATCACCAGCAACGCTCTATCAGGCATGCAGGCCCATAGCCGAAGCCTTGCGGCAACCGCCAACAATGTCGCCAATGTCAGCACGCCAGGTTACGCCCACCTTGAAACCAGCTTTTCAAGCCACACCTCTGGTGGCGTCACCGCGTCTGTCAGCCCATCTGCTGATGGCCAGAACGTCGACCTCGCCAACGAAATGCTTGATAGAATCAACGCCGAAATTGGCTTCAAGGCCAATGCCGTCGTTTTCGAAACCGGCGCCGACATGTGGGACATGTTGCTGACCATCAAGCGCGACTGAACCGTTTACCGCGTCAGCTGAATATCACTCGTCACAACGTTCTTTCCGTTTGCACCGTCCTTGTCGGTGGTGCGCAGGCGAAGGCCGTTATTGCCCACCTTGCTGATGGTCATATTGGCCACCCGGTCGCCATTGATTTCACGGTTCCAGCGCACGGTCAGATTGATAGCATCCCCCTGACGTTTGCCGCTGAGCGCTGACGGGCGGCCGGACGGGCCAACATAATTGCCTTTATAGCTGTTGCCACTGGCCGCCAAGTCGGCAGATATCTCGCGTTTGACCACCACCAGTCCACGGCACGTGCCTTCCATGCGCAGCGATGGGCCCGCCGGATTGGACTGGAATGTGCAAGTAACCTTCACCGGCGATGCATTGGTCTGCATGCGCACGGTGCCGGTGCCCTTCCAGCTGCCGCCAAGACTAGCGAGAAACTGGCTTTCATTCGCCATTGCGGGCGGTGCAGCAACAACTGCGGCAAGCATAATGATCGATGCTAACTTATAGCTCATGACGCTGTTCCTTTTCACATGAACAGCCAACGTCCAGCAGTGCCGATAGTTCCTTCACACAGAAGCGTTAACTGTAACAGCAACCAATTTCAAAATCGCGCGTTTCACGCCAGCTTCGCCTCACATCAGAAAGAGCCGTCGATGACAACGCTAACAACACCCATCCACTCAGACGGCCAATCACTGGGCAAAACCCCACATTCCGGCATCTCTGACCGTTCACTGCTGGCACTGGCTGTGCTGAATTTTTTCCTGGCCGATGCGCGCGATGGGCTGGGGCCATTTCTGGACGCGTTTCTCGCCACCAATGGCTGGTCGGCCATGCAGCTTGGCCTGATTGCAACGGTCGGCGGGCTGATCGGTCTTGCAGCAACGCCCCTGTGTGGAGCATTGGTCGACAGTTCGACCTGGAAACGGCTGCTGATTGCCGTGCCGGTCATTATCGTCACCGTTGGTGCATTGATCACGTTGATCTTTACCAACGAGGCCGTCGTGTGGACCGGCCAAATCATGACGGCGGTTGTTGGCGCAGTCATAGGACCCGCCCTTGCCGGACTGACGCTCGGTCTTGTTGGCGAAAAACTGTTTCCACGCCAGATTTCCCGCAATGAGTTCTGGAACCATGGCGGCAATTTCGTCTCACTGTTTGCCACCTATATGGCCGTGTCGGCCTTTGGTATTTCGGGCGTCATCGGCCTGATGATCGTCACCGCTGTCGGAGCACTGGCCGCAATTGCTGCCATTGATCCGAAACGCATTGATCACAAGGTTGCCCGCGGCCTGGCCGAGGACAAGGGTGAGCCGGGGCCGTCCGGAATAAAGATATTACTGAATGAAAAAGGCCTGATTTTCCTGGCCATCATCCTGCTGATCTTTCACTTCGGCAACGCACCAATGGGCCGCTTGATCGCGCAGGATTTTGCCATTGAGCTCAACTCGCCGTTTCGTACCACCGCCATCATTACCGGTGTCGCGCAATTTGCGATGATCTTCGTGGCAGCCGCGGCACCTTGGCTTATCAGACGCTTTGGCCTCTCAACCGTATTTCTGATCGCGCTAATCGCCCTGCCCATTCGCGGCCTGCTTGCCGCATCCTTCGAACAGTTCTGGGTTATTTACCCCGTGCAATTGCTTGATGGCATTGGTGCTGGCTTGCTTGGCATTGCCACCCCGGTTGCGGTGGAACGTATTTTGAAAGGCACGGGCCGCTTTAATGTCGGCCTTGCCAGCGTCATGACGTTGCAAGGCATCGGCGCCTCCTTGAGCAACGGCGTTGCAGGCTGGTTGACCACCAAGGGTGGTTATGCGCTTTCGCATCTTGTTGGCGGCGGCATCGCGGCCATTGCCATCGCCTTGTTCCTGCTGTTCCGACACGACATCGTGCCGCCAACGGATGTCCAGAAAGCCTGAAACGCAAAAGGAGACCGCGAGGTCTCCTTTTTCAATTCACAAGGTCCTGTCGATCAACCGACGAAGGCGCGTTCGATCACGAATTCTGCTGGCTTATTGTTGGCGCCTTCATTGAGGCCAGCCTTTTCCAGCAGTTCCTTGGTGTCTTTCAGCATTGCGGACGAGCCGCAGATCATGCCGCGATCGATTTCAGGATCGAACGCAGATACACCAAGATCGGCAAACATCTTGCCGTTTTCAATCAGGTCGGTGATGCGGCCGGTGAAGGGATAATCTTCACGGGTCACCGTTGCGTAATGTTTCAACTTGTCGCCAACCAGTTCGCTCAGGAACTCGTGGTTCTTGATTTCCTCGACCAGATCAAAACCATATTTCAGCTCAGCCACGTCACGGCATGTATGCGTGAGAATGACTTCCTCGAACTTTTCGTAGGTTTCGGGGTCACGGATAAGGCTTGCGAAAGGCGCAATGCCGGTACCGGTCGAGAACATGTAAAGACGTTTGCCGGGTGTCAGCGCGTCCAGCACCAGCGTGCCTGTCGGCTTCTTGCGCATCAGCACCGTGTCGCCTGGCTTGATGGCCTGCAGGTGCGAGGTCAAAGGACCATCTGGCACCTTGATCGAGAAGAACTCAAGTTCTTCATCCCAAGCCGGGCTGGCAATCGAATAGGCACGGTAAACAGGCTTTTCACCGACCATCAGGCCGATCATGGCGAACTCGCCAGAGCGGAAACGGAAACCGGCCGGGCGCGTCATGCGGAAACGGAACAGACGGTCGGTATAATGCTCAACCGAAATCACCGTCTCGGCGTAAACGCCGTCCGGAATCTTGGCTGCGAATTCTTCATTCTTGGCTGGAGCATTCATGCGTTGGTCCGTCCATTTCAGGTCTACGATGGATATTGCAGGGCAATTATACCATTCCATGCCGCTTTTAAAGGCATGGAATGTCATAGCTGGTCTACGTTTGGAAAATATGCACCAGAACCTCATGTTTTCATGAGATCAGTTGCAAATCACCCACCAAAATTAAGCTTCGGCTTGCAAAATACGAGATGTCATACTGCCGCACGCCGACGCCAGCTGTATGAATCAGTGGTCACAGCCTCCTTGACCGCTGGCTGATAGTGAACATCAATGCCTGGAATACGATGTTCAGACAGTCTGCGGATCGCCGTTTCATTGGTCACCGACAGGCTGGAAAACCCGGTGCGCAACATATGCGGAATCTGGTCAAGCAGCACATCGCCCACCGCCCTCACCTCGCCAACAAAGCCAAGGCGCGAGCGCAGCAATGAGGCGTGGCTGAAGCCGCGACCGTCATTATAGGCCGGAAATGAAATGGCGACCAGCGCGATACGGTCCTGATAAGGTGCCAAACGCAACACATCATCGGCAGGCTTGATCAGCACGCCAAGGTTCACGTCATTGCTTTCCTCTACCTTCACAAGGAAGCTATCAAGATCAAGGATCGCCTGTTGATCGTCAGTGGCCTTTACGTCCTCGGTTTCGATAACCCAGGGGTCGTTCTCGACAAAGCCGCTTTCGTTCCAGATTTTTGTCATGTCCAGCCTTCCTTATGCCGCTTCTGCCGCAGAGCCATAGAGCGCATCCTTGAAAGGTTGCTGCCCGACACGACGGTAGGCTTCAAGGAAAGTCTCCTCTTTCGAAAGGCGCAGGCCAATATAGGTATCGACAATGGTCTCGATGGCGTCGGTGACCTTTTCAGGCTCGAAACCACGGCCGATGATTTCACCGATCGAGGTGTTTTCATCACCAGAACCACCCAGCGTGATCTGGTAAAGCTCCGCACCCTTCTTTTCCACGCCCAGCAGGCCGATATGGCCGACATGGTGGTGTCCGCAGGCATTGATGCAGCCGGAAATCTTGATTTTCAGTTCCCCGATTTCCGCCTGACGCTCTGGCGAACCAAAACGTGTGGAGATTTCCTGCGACACGGGAATGGAACGCGCATTGGCAAGCGCGCAATAATCGAGCCCGGGACAGGCAATGATATCGGTGATCAGACCGGCATTGGCGGTTGCAAGACCCGCTTCGGCCAGAGCACGGTAAACCGGTTCCAGATCAGCCAGCGCCACATGCGGCAAAATGATATTCTGCTCATGGCTGATGCGGATTTCATCCAGCGCATATTCCTCGGCAATGTCTGCCACAATATCCATCTGTGCATCGGTCGCATCGCCTGGAATGCCGCCAATCGGCTTCAGAGAAATGGTCACCATGCCGTAGTCAGGGTGCTGGTGCGGCTGTACATTCTGGTCGACCCAACGTGCAAAGGCCGGATCAGCTTTTTTCCAACGGGCAAGGCTTTCCCATCCCTCTGCACGCGCCTGCAGGTCAGGGGCAGCAAAATAGGCGGTAATAGCCTGAACATCGGCTTCCGGCAGCTTCAGCTCGCCATTGCGCAGGTGCGCAAATTCTTCGTCCACCTGACGGGCCAGCTCTTCCGTGCCGGTTTCATGGACCAGGATTTTTATACGTGCCTTGTATTTGTTGTCGCGGCGGCCGTGCAGGTTATACACGCGCATGATGGCCGTGATGTAGGACAACAGGTCCTCTTCCGGCAGGAAGTCGCGCAGTTTCTTGGCAATCATCGGCGTTCTGCCCTGCCCGCCACCGACGTAAACGGCAAAACCGATCTCGCCCTTGTCGTTTTTCTTCAGGTGCAGACCAATGTCATGCACCTGAATGGCGGCGCGGTCGCGCTCGGCACCGGTCACGGCAATCTTGAACTTGCGCGGCAGGTAGGAAAACTCCGGGTGAACCGACGACCACTGGCGCAGGATTTCCGCGTAAGGCCGTGGGTCGGCCACCTCATCGGCAGCAGCACCGGCAAAATGGTCGGCAGTCACGTTGCGAATGCAGTTGCCGGATGTTTGCAGCGCGTGCATTTCCACGCTGGCAAGCTCGTGCAGAATATCAGGCGTATCCGACAGTTTTGGCCAATTATACTGGATGTTCTGGCGGGTGGTGAAATGGCCGTAACCACGGTCATATTTGCGGGCGATATGCGCCAGCATGCGCATCTGCCGCGCATTCAACGTACCATAGGGAATGGCAACACGCAGCATGTAGGCATGCAGCTGAAGGTAAACACCATTCATCAGTCGGAGGGGCTTGAACGCATCTTCAGCCAGTTCGCCAGAAAGGCGGCGCTCTACCTGATCACGAAACTGGTCCACACGGCTCTTTACGAAAGCGTGATCGAATTCGTCGTAGCGGTACATCTTATTCCTCAGACTGCAATAAAGGCGGAATCTGCTGGCTTGAAACCGGCAGCATAATGAATGGTCGGGCCAGCCGCACGAATGCGCTCTCTCAAACGCGTCGGCCAAAGACGGCCATCCTGTTCGGCGACATCAACCAGATTGACGTCAACCACACGGTTTGCGGAAAAGTCGCGTTTGCCAACCTCTTCCAGCGAAGCAACCGCTTCGGCGTGGCGGGCAACAAAGGCCGCCTGCAGGTCTTCCGTCCATGTGCCATTGGCATCAAGCCACACGGCAATGCCATCGCCCAGCCGGTTCGCAGTCAGAACCTTGTCAGCCATTTTCATACTCCTTCTTGCGATCCGCGACCCGGCCAGACAGGGCCAGAGCCTCGGATCTCTCAAAATTCGCGCCAGCAACCGCTTCCCCGATGATAACCATGACAGGACCTGTCAGTTCATCCCGGAATTCGAGGTCGGGCAAATCGTTCAACGTGCCGTGCAACAGGCGTTTATCGCTTCGGCTTGCATTTTCAATAACCGCCACAGTGGTTTCCGCAGCCAGCCCGGCATTCATCAGACGGGTTGCCACCGAGGCGGCAACCGTGCGGCCCATATAGACGGCAACCGTCGCACCAGAGACGGCAAGGCTTGCCCAGTCCGGCAGGATATCGCCGGTCAGATCATGGCCGGTAGTGAAGATCAGCGAAGAGGCAACGCCACGCAGTGTCAGCGGCAGTTCGAAATCGGCAGCGGCAGCAAAGGCAGAGGTGATGCCCGGAACGATCTGGTAGGAAATACCGGCTTCACGCAGTGCCGCCATTTCTTCGGCCGCACGGCCATAAACCAAGGGATCGCCGGATTTCAGGCGCACGACACGTTTGCCTTCCAGTCCCAACTGCACCAGCAGCTTGTTGATCTCGTCCTGCGACTTGCTGTGGCAGCCCTTGCGTTTGCCAACCGACAGACGCTCGGCATCACGCCGGCCCATATCGACAACAGCCTGCGGAACAAGCGCGTCATAAACGATCACATCGGCTTCCATCAGCACGCGCTGGGCACGCAGCGTCAAAAGGTCTTCGGCACCTGGACCGGCACCCACCAGCCAGACATACCCCTTGGTGTTGCCAGCCGTGTTCAGCAGCCTGTTGGCCTCAGAGCGCGCCGAAGCGCCATCATTGATGGCAACCGCGTCGGCAACAGAACCCGAAAAGAACTGACGCCAGAAGCTGCGACGCAAGGCACCCTTCGGCACCAGCTTTTCAGCCGCGTCACGATATTCAACGGCCAAACGCGCCAAGGCACCAAGCGATGGCGACAGCATCTGGTCAATGCGGGCACGGATCATTTGCGCGAGAACCGGGCCTGCACCTTCCGTGCCGATGGCAATGGCCACCGGTGCACGCGACACCAGTGCCGGTGTGAAGAAATCGCAATAATCAGGCTGGTCGACAGCATTGGCCGGAATGCGGGCTGCACGGGCAGCATCGACGATGGCGCGGTCCTGCGCACCATCACCGGTGGCGGCAAAAACCAGCGATGCGCCAGCAAGCACATCAGGGACAAAAGCCTGCGCCACATGCTGCACACCACGGCCTTCATGCTCACGCAGAAAACCGGCATAGTCTGCTTGCGGCTGATCGGCATAGGCGATGATACCGGCATTGGTGTTCAACAGCAGGCGGACCTTGGCAAAAGCCTCATCGCCATTGCCAAACACGGCAACGCACTTGCCCTCCACCTTGAAGAAGGCGGGAAAGGTCGAAAGCCGGTCACTGGCATATGGGGAGGCACTGTCCTGATACATGTTTCAAAGTATCGCTGATCCGGCCAAATACTTGAAGAAACAGAAATTCCGCCTAACCCACTAGCTGGATTTTTCTTTTCTGCGATTGGTGGCTTTTGAGGATAACTAACCAACCCTCCCTAAAACATCCGCCTAAAAAGCCCTAAATCCATCGAAAAACCGATGTTTTTGCTTCACATTTTTGGCAAAACGCGAATATGGTCGGGGATAAATTTCGAGGAATGAAACCGTGAAAACCACAACGATTGCGTCCCGCCTTCTCGATGTTATCGAGCATGACATATTACCGCTGACGACAAAAGGTGTCGCGACCGGAAACAAGGTTTTTGGCGCCGCCATCCTGCGAAAATCCGACCTGTCGGTGGTGATTGCCGAGACCAATAACGAGCTTGAAAACCCGCTGTGGCACGGTGAGGTTCACACCTTGAAACGCTTCTACGAGATGGGCGAAAAGCTCAACACCAAGGATCTGATTTTCCTGTCTACCCACGAGCCTTGCACCATGTGTATGTCGGCCATCACCTGGGCGGGATTTGATAATTTCTACTCTTTCTTCAGCCATGAGGATTCACGCGATGCCTTCGCCATTCCGCATGACCTGAAGATCCTGAAGGAGGTTTTTGGCCTTGAACCAGGCGGATATCGCCGCAACAATGCCTTCTGGAATTCCTATTTCATTGCCGACCTTGTGGACAGCGAGGAAGAACCGACCCGCACGACGCTGAAAGCGCAGACAGATCGCATCAAGGCGATTTACAACAGCCTTTCCGACACCTACCAATCCTCCAAAACCGACAACGACATTCCCCTTAACTGACCCGTAACGGACATAGCCGAAAGCAGCAGCATGGAAGCCTCGAAGGACATCTCCCGCCTCATCGAGATCATGGAGGCGTTACGCCAACCGGAGACCGGTTGCCCGTGGGATATCGTGCAAACCTTTGAAACGATCAAACCCTACACGATCGAAGAAGCCTATGAGGTCGCAGACGCAATAGAACGCAAGGACACGGATGATCTTTGCGAAGAACTCGGTGACCTTCTGCTACAGGTGGTATTCCATTCCCGCATTGCCGAGGAAATGGGTCAGTTTTCCTTTGGTGACGTGGTTCATGCCGTTACCTCGAAAATGATCCGCCGGCACCCGCATGTCTTTGCCGTGTCCGATGCGGACACGCCTGAAACGGTAAAACTGCAATGGGATACCATCAAGGCTGCCGAAAAACGCGAGCGTGCGGAACGCCGTGCCAAGCGTGGTATCACCGAGGATTTCAAGGCCGGTTTCCTTGGCAATGTTCACCGCAGTCAGCCAGCATTGACCGAAGCACTGAAACTGCAGGAACAGGCCGCACGGGTCGGTTTCGACTGGTCCCAACCTGAACCGATCCTCGACAAGATCGAGGAGGAAGTGGCAGAACTGCGCGAGGCGCTGGCATCTGGCAAACCGGAAAAAGTGGCTGACGAACTCGGCGACCTGATTTTTGCACTGGTCAATATCGGACGCCATGTCAGTGCGGATCCGGAGACGGCACTGAGAGGCACGAACACGAAGTTCCGTCGCCGTTTCAACCACATAGAACAAAGCCTTGAATCAAATAATGAGCGCCTTGAAGACGCGGGCCTTGAGCGCATGGAAGCGCTGTGGCAGGCTGCCAAGGCTATTGAGCGGCAACTGGACTGATTGAGTGTTTCTATTGCTATGGCCCGGTCACGGACCATAGGTGCCATATCAGGAGATTGCTGTGCGTACGGCGTCAGCCGATCCAGCCTCAACCGGCACAAGGTCTTGCGAACGGAACACCGTCAGGCGATTACGCCCGGCACCCTTGGCGGCATAAAGGGCGATATCGGCCTTTTTCAACAGCAGCTTGGCAAAGTTTACCTTTTCCTCGCACACGGCAATGCCCATGCTGAGAGTAGCCGATATTTCCTTGTCTTCAGCTGTGTGAATGATGGCGCTGACGCAGGTGCGTATCTTCCCGGCCAGGATGGCCGGATTGTCCTTGCCGGAAGCACGCAGGAAAATGACAAATTCCTCGCCGCCGAACCGGGCAATCACATCATTAGGGCGCAGCATGGCCGACAGTTCCTGCGCCACCCGCGCCAATACCTCGTCGCCAGCCAAGTGGCCATGCGTGTCGTTGATCTTCTTGAAGTGATCAATATCGGCCATGACGATGGCATCACCCACCCGCAGCGTTTCCGGCAGGGTCTCGAAAAACGAACGACGGTTGGAAATGCCGGTCAGCGCATCAATGTTGGCAAGGCGCAACAAGTCTGCCTCTGCCCGTTCCTTGACCAACGCCATCACAAAAACAGCAATGGCGAAGTGGCAGACAATCGACAGGAAAAACGCGTTGGTCGGCGCAATGATCGCAACCGTCGGAAACTGATATCCGACAATGGCCATGATCCGCAGCATGGCGGAGGTGGCAAGCGCAAGGCTCAGCACCACCCGCACAGGCAATTTCTCCAGCATGCGGTCGCGGTAGACGCAAAATGCGGCAATCAACAACAACATCGCGGCCAGTGCATTAAAAAGGCTCGCCCGCAATTCGGCGACCATATACCAAGCGGCACCAACCAGAAAACCTGTACCTATGATGGGAACCAGCATGACCAGCCACTGCCGGTTGCTTTTGCGTTGGCTGCTGACCCGGCACACGCCCACGACGAACACTGCATAACCAATCGCACCCGCCATAAACGCCACCACCGACCACAAGTAGATCTGCTCGGGCGTCTTGCGGCCAAAGATCACAAAGGTTGAAGCAAGGGCGCTGAGGAAAAAACCTATCGACAGAAGACCGAGACCAATATTGCCAGACGAGCGTGAGCGCACGTAAAGGAAACACAGCGCACCGACAAAAAACGACATCTGGTGCAGCAGCAGGACGGTTTGCGTATCAAGAGGTTCAGTCATTCAAAAACTCATCGGTACAGTATGCCTATTATCAGAAAGGCCCTCCCAAACCACAACCGATAAAACCTCGTTGCGCAAAAAAGTAAAAAAATAGAAAAAACAACCGGGATTTGACAATATCAGCCACACACCCTGGAGGCGAAAATATACCCCAACAGCGGTTCTGATATATCAACATTGAGCGCTAACTGTTTGTTTTAAGATAAAACTACTTCCATAGCGAGCACGCCACCGGTCGCAGACACTTCATTAAGCCTGTTTGCAAGTTTATCATGTGAATGTGTGTTGGAAGCGGTGATTACCGCTCCCAGTCCTCAGGCTGGCTTATCGCTATCTTGCCAAGCTTGCGTTCCAGCTGCGCGGTCTGCGCTTCCGACATGCGCACATCAAGCGCGACGGAACCATCTTCACGGTCCTCACGCTCATCGACAATTGCATTGTCATAAACCCACGACAGCAGATGTAGCTTGTCGACCGGCAGGATGACCGTCGTTTCGGTCAACACGCCGGACAAACGCACCGAAATCTCGTCCATCAGGGCATTAACGCCCTCACCCGTCACAGCCGATACGGCCTTGATGTTGTCACGCCCTTGCACGCGCTGCATGATGGCGTCATGGGCCTCGGTTTCCAGCCTGTCGACCTTGTTCCACACCTCGACAACGCGTTCGGACATTTCCTTCTCATCGATCCCGAGATCGGCGAGAATACGCAGCACGTCAGCCGACTGCGCGGCATTGTCGGGGTCCGACATGTCCCGCACATGCAGGATGAGATCGGCTTCCAGCACCTCTTCCAGCGTCGCGCGGAACGCCGCGACAAGGTGGGTTGGCAGGTCGGAAATGAACCCAACCGTATCGGACAGAATGACGGTGCGGCCATGCGGCAGCTTCATTCGACGCAGCGTCGGGTCAAGTGTGGCAAACAGCATGTCCTCGGCCAATACGCCGGCACCGGTAATACGATTGAACAGCGTCGACTTGCCGGCATTGGTATAGCCCACCAGCGCGACGATCGGATGCGGCACCTTGCGGCGCTTTGAACGGTGCAGCTGGCGTGTGCGAACAACCTGCTCCAACTCACGTTCCAGCTTGACGATACGATCCTGCAACAGACGACGGTCTGCTTCGATCTGGGTTTCACCTGGACCACCCATGAAACCCGCACCACCGCGCTGACGCTCCAAGTGGGTCCAGCTGCGGACCAGACGGCCCTTCTGGTAGTTCAGATGGGCAAGATCAACCTGTAGCGTACCTTCCTTGGTGGATGCACGACGTCCGAAGATTTCCAGAATGAGGCCGGTGCGGTCAATGACCTTGGCATTCCAGTGTTTTTCAAGATTGCGCTGCTGCACGGGTGTCAGAGGATGGTCGACGATGACCAGGCCGGCATCATGCTCATTCAGCAGGTGGTTGATTTCTTCAATCTTGCCAGTGCCAAACAGTGTCGCCGGGCGCGGCTGGTTCACGGAGACGACCAGACCGGCAACAACTTCAAGATCAATGGCGAGCGCCAGACCCTTTGCCTCTTCCAGCTTCGCATCGCTGGAGCGTACTGGAGCCACGATTATCGAAGGGTCTTTTGACTCACGTCCCGGCTTGAGAACCGGCACCAGCACCACCGCGCGCATATCGTCCCGATGCTTTTCCAGTTCGGGAATAATGGATTCACTTGATGTGTCGCGTGTCGAAATGGTCTTATATCCTGTCTAGAAAACGCCTAAAGGGCAAACGGGAAATACGCCTAAACGTTCCCTTGCCCTTTTGGATCGCTATGTTTTTAACGCTCTAACCGCGAGGTCAGCCTATATTTAGGCAGCACCCTCTTCGGTTTCAAACATCTGCATCGGCTGACCGGGCATGATGGTCGAAATCGCGTGCTTGTAAACAAGCTGCGAATGGCCATCACGACGAAGAAGAACGCAGAAATTGTCAAACGACGTGACAACACCCGTCAGCTTCACACCATTGATAAGGAAAATCGTCAGCGAAATCTTTTGTTTGCGAACGGTATTAAGGAAGAGATCTTGCAAATTCTGAGAACGTTCCGCCATGGCGCCGCTTCTTTCTTTCTTGCCGGCAAAAACACCGGAAAATAATCAATCAATAACCGCTGGTTGAGTGGGTTCACCCCCTCATAACCCTCGTCCGCGACTCTGGTACCAAATCGCGCAATTTTGCGCAATGTCGAAAGCGTACGGAATGGTTCGCCAGCAACATATGATGCACCAATTCCGCAAAGAAAAACCAGCCTAAAAATACTGTATCGACACCCGGAACAATTGTTCCACATCACGCACCGCATCTGCGGCGGCAAATAGCACAACCCGGTCCCTGGCCTTGATTTTCATCGAGCCATCCGGACGCAGCACCTTGCCTTCACGATAGATGGCACCAATACGGATACCGTCAGGCAAATCGAGGTCACGCAACATCTGCCCAACCAATGGTGACGTTTCCAGTGCTTCGGCCTCAATGACCTCGCCAGAGCCCTTCTGCACCGAATAGACCGAGCGAATGCGCCCCTTGCGCACATGCTGCAACACACGCGAAATGGTCACGGCACGCGGATTGATGAAGGCATCAATGCCAAGTGATTTCGTCACATCATGGAAAGACGTGCTGTTCAACAAAACGAGGTTTGACTTGCAGCCAAGCTGCTTTGCCATGACCGCACCAAGAATATTGGTCTGGTCATTATTGGTCAGCGTCACGATCAGGTCTGCATCTTGAATATCGGCCTGCAGCAATATCTTCTGATCGACCACAGAACCATTGAGAACAATGGTTTTGGACAACAGGTCGGACGCAGTGACTGCTTTCTCACGATCAAATTCGATGATCTTGACCCTGGTATTGGGCTGCAATTCTTCGATCTTGCTGGCCACGTAATGGCCGATATTGCCGGCACCAGCGATGATGATGCGCCGCGCCTCCTGCTCATCATGGCCAAACAGACCAAGCGTGCGGCGCGCATGCTGGCGCTGACAGATCACATAGGCCAAGTCACCGGTGCGCAACTGATCGGAGGAGCGTGGCACGATCAGCAGGCCGTTACGGTAGATGCCGGTCACAGTGGCAATCAGATCCGGAAACAGGCTGCTCAACTGCTGCAGCGGCGTGTTGATGACAGGGCAATCTTCCATGCACTCGATTGCCAGCATGGAGATATTGTCGTCGGCAAAACGCACAACGTCATTGGCGCCGGGAAAGGCGATGCGCCGCAGCACCATTTTACCGACCTCAACCTCCGGCGAAATCGTCACGTCGATCGACATGTTTTCGCGGCTGAACAGGTCGGCATATTCCGGCTGCAGATAGCTCTGGTCACGGATACGGGCAATCTTGGTCGGCACGCTGAACAGTGCATGTGCGACCTCACAGGCAACGATGTTGATTTCGTCGTGCAACGTCACGGCAATGATCATGTCGGCCTGATCGGCACCGGCCTTGGCCAGCATGTCAGGATGCGCGCCGTGCCCGACATAACCACGCACGTCGAGCGTCTCGGTAATGGCAGTAATCAGCGCGGCGGATGTATCAATGACGGAGACTTCATTGTCTTCCCGCGACAGCTGCTCGGCAATGCCGTAGCCAACCTGCCCCGCACCACAAATGATGACCTTCATGATACCTCTTCACCCGCCGAATCGACACGCAGATCGCGTGCCTTCCCGATGCTTATACGCCGAGTGATTTCAATTTGCGATGCAGTGCGGAACGCTCCATTCCGACAAATTCTGCCGTGCGGGAAATATTGCCACCGAACCGGTTGATCTGCGCCACCAGATAATCCCGCTCGAACATTTCACGCGCTTCACGCAGTGGCAGCGTCATGATGTGCTGATCGCCCTGCGCGGAAATCTTCGGCAGCATGTCGCCAATATCTGACGGCAGCATGTCGGCAGTAATCGTCGGATCACCACCTTCAGGACGCGCCAGGATCATCAACCGCTCGATATTGTTGCGCAGCTGGCGAATATTGCCGGGCCAGTCATGGCTCTGCAGCACGGCCATGGCGTCATCGCCAATCTTGCGTGAGCGAATACCGGCCTGCTCGGAAATCTGGCGAATGAACATGTCGACCAGATATGGAATATCCTCACGGCGTTCCGACAAGGCAGGTACCTTGACCGGCACCACCGCCAGACGGTGATAGAGATCTTCGCGGAAACGCCCTTCGGCAATCAGGCTTTCAAGATTATAGGCTGTCGACGAGATGATGCGGATATCCACCTTCACCCGCTTGCCGCCACCCACACGTTCAAACTGCTGATCGATCAACACGCGCAGGATCTTGTTCTGGGTTTCGCGTGGCATTTCTCCGACCTCGTCAAGGTAGAGAATACCGCGATGCGCCTCTTCCATCGCACCGATCTTGCGTGGCTGTCCCGGCTGACCTTCGGTGCCAAACAGCGCAATCTCCATGCGGTCCGGCGTAATCGTCGCGGCATTCAGCGCCACGAACGGGCCGGAAGCACGACTGGACTTCTTGTGGATCATGCGCGCCACAAGTTCCTTGCCGGAACCGGAAGGCCCAAGGATCATGATACGGCTGTTGGTCGGGGCTGTACGATCAATGGTCTGGCGCAGTTGCGATACGGCAAGCGACGCACCGATCAGTTCCGCCGCATCACCGGTGCGCTTTTTCAGTTCCTGCACTTCACGCTTCAGCTTGGAGTTTTCCAGCGCACGTTCAGCAATCAGAATAAGGCGGTCGGTCTTGAACGGCTTTTCAATGAAGTCAAACGCACCGCGCTTGATTGCGTTGACGGCCGTTTCGATATTACCGTGACCGGAAATCATCACCACCGGCAGGTCCGGGTGGCGGCTCTTGATTTCATCCAACAATGCCAGACCGTCAAGACGGCTGCCCTGCATCCAGATATCCAGAAACACCAGCCGCGGCACGCGTTCCGAAATCGCTGCAAGCGCGCTGTCGGCGTCATGCGCCATACGTGTTTCATGCCCTTCATCGGACAGAATACCCGCAACAATCTCGCGAATGTCAGCTTCGTCATCCACGACCAGAATATCAGACGCCATAGGCCACTTCCTTGTCACTTGCTGCTTCGGTCGCATCAAGATGCGGCAGAATCACTCTAATCATGGCACCATGGCCATGGTCGAAATCGGCGGGTGCATCATGCAGTTCGATCTGCCCACCATGCTCTTCAATAATCTTTTTGACGATTGCCAGACCAAGGCCGGTGCCCTTGTCCCGCATCGTCATATAGGGCTCCAGAATGCGGTGCCGATTTTCAGCCGGCAGGCCACGGCCATTGTCGATGACGTCAACCACGAAGTGATCCGTATCGAACTGGCTGCGCACCAGAACTCGGCCTTCACGACGCTCGCCGCCATCAACGTCAATAGCGTCGATTGCCTCAACGGCATTCTTGATCAGATTGCCAAAAGCCTGCCCCAGCATACGTGCATCAAACAACCCGTTCTGGGCATCTTCACCCAGTTCGGTGCTGATCTTCACGTGGCTTGCGCCAATTTCCCGCAGGAATGCCGCATCCTTCAGAATATCGCGTAGATCGGATTTTTCCTTGGTCGGCTTCGGCATGCGCGCGAACGCCGAGAACTCGTCGACCATGCGGCCGATATCGCCCACCTGGCGCACGATCGTGTCGGTACACTGGTCAAACACCTGACGATCCTCATCGGCAATCTGCTTGCCGAAGCGGCGCTTGATGCGCTCGGCAGACAGCTGGATCGGCGTCAGCGGGTTCTTGATTTCATGGGCAATACGGCGCGCCACATCCGACCAAGCGGTAGAGCGCTGCGCAATCACCAGATCGGTAATGTCATCAAGCGTAATGACATAGGCGTCACGGGCCGCTTCGCGCGTTACCTTTACGTTGAGTGCCCGTTCCTTGCCACGTCGCATGATGTTGATCTGCTTGTGGAACTCACCACGCGACCAGACGGCAGCCTCAGTCACCACCTGATCGATCTCAGGCGCTGCATCACCCAACTTCACTCCCATCAGCTTGTCGGATGGCATGGCGAGGAAATCCTCGGCCGATGGATTGGCAATGGTGATCTGCCGGTCCTCATCCACACCGATAACCGCCGCTGTCACACCTGACAGCACAGCCTCGATAAAGCGCCGGCGTGCATCGATATCGTCCTTGGCTTCGAGAATTTCGCGCTGCTGCGTGCGGATCTCCGAAATCATCTTGTTGAAGGTGCGCGACAACCTGCCAACGTCGCCGTCAACGGCGCGCACTGGCACCAACACATTCATGTTGCCGGTTGCCACACTGTCGGCCGCACCAATCAACAGGCGGATCGGCCGCACGATACGGTCGGCCACAGCAATGGCAGTCCAGATGGCGGCCAGCAGCACGATCAGCGCAAAACCGAGATAAAGAATCGCAAAGGCCACCTGCAACGAAGCGCGACCCGCCTCCATGGCTTTGTATTCATCGCGGTTTTCATCCATCAACCGCATGGCGACCATGACCTTGGGGTCAACCGCACGCACGGTATAAAGGAACGTGCCACCAATGCTGTCGAGCTTGATGATGGCGCCAACCAGGTTGGTAATGCCAGGCGGAATAAGGGTCGGTTGACCGGCAGCGGCCTTTTCCAGCGCGTCCTGCGGAATGGCTGGCAGCGGTTTTTCCGTTTCGATATTGGCTTGCACAATGGCATCGCCATCTTCACGCACCAAAAACGCGCCAAGCAGGCCACGGCCCTTGGCCTGCCGTGTCAGCAGGTCCACAAAACCGGTGCGGTCGAGATAGAAAAGAGCGCGGTTGCGCTCGAGGTCATTGGCCATGGAAAGCGTCTGCCCCTGAACATAGGAGGCATTTTCCATCATATAGGCCTGCGCCACATTGCTGGACGATTCCACGATCGACTGGGTTCTGATCGAGAACCAGCGATCAAGACCGGCATTGAGCGTGATACTGGCGAAAATCGCCACAAGAACAGCCGGTGTAATCGCCACAATCGAAAACAGCACAACGATGCGGATATGAAGGCGCGCAGCAGCGCGTCCCACCCGGCGGGCTTTCAGCAGCCGGCTGACTTCACGGCCGATCAGATACATCAGGCCAAGCACGAACAACCCGTTGATGACACCAAGGCCGATCACAACGTTGGATGTTGGCGAAATGGGGGTCAGGCCAACGAGAATAAACAGGGAGAAGATGGCGCACGAAAGCGCAGCGCCAGCCAGCAAAAGACCGGGCAACGCAAAGGATATGCGCCGGTCTTTCACACTTGCATCACTCACGTCACTGTCCGCAGCGTAGTCGGCGGCAGGTGTTCGCATTCAATTCTCCTGATTGCAGCCACTTGTCCAATGGCAGCCTGACAGCGGAATCACTCTGATGAAATTGTCCCGCGTGTTTTTCAAGCAACACAATGTGGCGAAAATGCAACGAGAATTTCGCGCCTGTCAATATCTCAGGTCGTACGCGAGCTACGATACACCGAGACACCCAGCTCACGGATTTTCTTGCGCAACGTGTTGCGGTTGAGACCGAGAAGATCGGCTGCCTTGATCTGGTTGCCCCGCGTGGCCGTTAAAGCCGCGAGAATAAGCGGATATTCCATCTCGCGCAGGACACGGTCATAGAGGCCAGCAGGCGGTAAATCGTCCCCAAAACCGGAGAAATACTCGCGCATATTTTCTTCCACGGCCTGCGAGATTGTTAGCGTACCGGTGCGGACATTCATCTTGTCCATCGGACGTTCAGGCACATCGGAATTCAATTCCGAATCGATGATCTCCTTGGTGATGACTTCCTGCGGATAAAGAGCCATCAAACGACGAATAAGGTTTTCCAGCTCGCGCACGTTGCCAGGCCAGGCATAGGCCTTCATCAGTTCCAGCGCTTCGGTTTCGAATCGCTTGCCTTCAAGTCCTTCCTTTTCACCCTGCTGGATGAAGTGGCGCACCAGATCGGCAATGTCTTCTGCACGGTCACGCAACGGCGGCAGGCGCAGCGGCACCACGTTAAGGCGGTAGTAAAGGTCTTCACGGAACAGACCCTGATTGATGGACTGTTTCAGATCCTTGTTGGTGGCAGCAACAATGCGGACATCGGTGCGGATCGGTGTACGACCGCCAACAGTGGTGTATTCGCCCTGCTGCAGCACCCGCAACAGTCGGGTCTGTGCATCCATTGGCATATCGCCAATTTCATCAAGGAACAGTGTACCGCCTTCGGCCTGCTCAAACCGGCCGGTGGAGCGGTTCTGTGCGCCGGTAAAGGCACCCTTTTCGTGGCCGAACAGTTCGGATTCAATCAGGTCACGCGGAATGGCCGCCATGTTGATCGCCACGAAAGGACCGTTGCGACGCTTGCCATAATCATGCAGCGCCCGTGCCACCAGTTCCTTGCCCGTACCGGATTCACCTGTGATCATCAGCGTCAGGTCGGTCTGCATCAGACGCGCCAGCACGCGGTAGATTTCCTGCATGGCAGCGGAGCGGCCAACCAGCGGCATGCCGTCCTGCATGTCATCATCCAGCTTGGCAGGCTTGCGCTTCGGCTCAGCCAGGGCGCGACCAATGATGGCAATCAGCTCAGTCAGGTCGAATGGCTTTGGCAGATAATCATAGGCACCCTTTTCCGACGCCTTGATGGCCGTCATGAAGGTGTTCTGCGCACTCATGACGAGCACGGGCAGTTCGGGACGAGCCTTCTTGATGCGTGGCAGCAGGTCAAATGCATTTTCGTCAGGCATTATCACGTCGGTGATAACCAGGTCCCCCTCACCTGCAGAAATCCAGCGCCACAATGTGGCGGCATTGGAAGTAATACGCACGTCATAACCGGCTCGGCTGAGAGCCTGGTTAAGCACAGTGCGGATGGCCGCGTCATCGTCGGCCACAAGGATCGTCGCTGTCATGGGGTATTTCCTGTCGGGTTCGGAATTGTACGCTCTTCCTGCGCTATTTCCGGTGAAACGGGCATGAGAACACGGAATGTTGTGCGATGGTTCTGGCTGTCGCATTCGATAATGCCGCCATGGGCACCAATCAGCTTGGCCACCAGCGCCAGACCGAGGCCGGAGCCATTGGTCTTGGTGGTAATGAACGGGTCAAAAAGATACGGCAAAAGGTCCGACGGAACGCCGGGACCATTATCCACCACACAAAACTCAAGCGGCAGCGAAATACGCTCACGCGTTCCGGCAACCGAAAGCCGGATGCCCGGACGGTAAGCTGTGGTCAGAACGATTTCGCCATCCTGCTGGTTGCCAATCGCCTCGGAGGCGTTCTTGACCAGATTGAGGAAAATCTGCACGAGCTGGTCGCGGTTGGCATAAACCGGCGGCAAGGACGGATCGTAATTTTCGCTGATCTTGATGTTGCGGGCAAAGCCCGCCTTGGCAACAGCCTTTACATGATCCAGCACCGAGTGGATGTTGACGGGAACGCGGTCCACGGGACGCTCGTCGGAAAACACTTCCATACGGTCAACCAGCGACACGATACGGTCGGTCTCGTCACAGATCAGGCGTGTCAGCGCACGGTCATCATCGGCAACCGATGTCTCGAGAAGCTGTGCTGCACCACGAATGCCCGAAAGCGGGTTCTTGATTTCGTGGGCCAGCATCGAGGCAAGGCCGGACACCGAACGGGCAGCGGCACGATGGGTCAGTTGACGGTCGATCTTGTCGGCCATCGAACGTTCCTGAAACACCACAACCACCGAGCCGGGTTCGCTGACAACCGGTGCCACGTAAAGGTCAACCAGCTTTTCCTGGCCAAGCCGCGGCGAGCTCAGGTCCACGCGGTATTCATTGACCGGCGCGCGACGTTCGCGCACCTGCTCGATCAGCGCCAGCAGCGGACTGCCGAACGGAATGAAGGTCGAGATTCGGTACCGTGCCAGATGGGCGGCACTGGCGCCAAAAAACGCTTCCGCTTCCCAGTTGGCAAAGGCGATGAATCCTTCGGCATCAACCAGAACCACCGGATTTTGCACCGCGTTGAGAACAGCCATGGCAAGCGCATTGCTGGCTGCCGGATCATGTGTCGGAACAGTCATGCTGCCTTCCTTGCAGCAAACAATGCTGCGCCTTCTTCCAGAGCAGCACGCACCATCTGCGTGACCTGCGCTGCATTTTTCGATGTCATGATCGTTGCCTTGTCCTGTCCCGCCATGTGCGGCGCGAACCTTTCCAGATACCAGCCAAGGTGTTTGCGCGCGTGGCGCAACCCTGCCTCAAGCCCATAAAACTCAAGCATCATTTCATAATGTTCAACGGCGAGGGCTGCGATATCCTGTCGCGCAGGGCCGTCATGTCCGGCAAGCACGGCTGGCAACCACGGCTGGCCCTGTGCGCCACGTCCCGCCATCACCGCATCGGCACCCGAGCGGCGCAAAATTTCCTTGGCATCTTCCACCGTCTCGACATCGCCATTGGCAATCAACGGTACGGAAATGGCATCACGAACGGCGCGAATGGCATCCCAGTCGGCCCGTCCCTCGTAAAACTGCATGCGGGTGCGGCCATGAATGGTAATCAGCTGCACGCCCGCATCCTGTGCACGCCGTGCGATCTCTGGCGCATTGAGGGCGTTCTCATCCCAGCCAAGACGCATCTTCAATGTTACTGGAACCTTGACGGCATTGACTGTCGCCTCGATCAGCGTCAGCGCATGGTCAGGGTCACGCATCAGCGCCGAGCCGGAATAACCGCCCGTCACCTTCTTGGCTGGACAGCCCATATTGATATCGACGATATCTGCGCCATTGGCTTCAACGATCTTGGCAGCCTCGGCCATCCAGTGCGCCTCACGTCCGGCCAGCTGCACCATGTGCGGCGTCATGCCTGCGTTTCTCAGCCGCGCCCAGGATTCACCACGGTTGGCCACCAGCTCGCGGCTTGCCACCATTTCCGTTACCACCAGCCCGGCACCGAAACGCCAAGCGATCTGCCGGAACGGCAGATCAGTTACCCCCGACATAGGCGCAAGGACAGCCCGGTTACGAACGGTTACGGAGCCGATATTAAAAGGCGCTGACAACTCCGGGATGGGCAATTGATGATCTTTCGTGCAGAATTATGCTTTGCATTATTTTTAGACATATATTGCGCAGTTGCCAAGCACTTTCACACGGCAATGTGCTGCTTTTATAAAGATCAGGGATTGCAGAGGCGTGATAACGACGCGCGTGATCTTAAAAACCGGGCAAATGATCGATTTACTCTCAAGCCTTTGACCAAGCAACGCCAAGGCTGCAAAAGCCTTTTGTTGTTTGGGACTCTGGACCGCTCAAGTCAACTCCTTTACGAGCAGACAGCATCTTGGATCAATTGATGAGAGAAGTGAGACAGACAGCATGAAAACCGGCGTCATTATTGTTGCCGCTGGCCGTGGCGAACGGGCAGGCTCCCCGCAGGATGGACCGAAACAATACCGGTTGATTGGAGGAAAGCCCGTCATTGAGCACACGCTTGAGGTTTTCCTGGCCTGGGCAAAATCCCCTGCCATCACCGTGGTCATTCATCCAGACGACAAGGACCTGATTGCCCCCGTGCTGCAACGCCTCGATGCAGGCGACCGCATTCGCACCGTGCTTGGTGGCGCAACCCGCCAGCAATCCGTCCTCGCTGGCCTGAAAGCCATGGCGCCGGATGACCTTAGCCACGTCATGATCCATGACGCCGTGCGGCCCTTCATCGATCACGATCTTCTGGACCGCGTGGCCAACACGCTGTCGCAAGGTGCCCAAAGCGCCCTGCCCGTGCTTGCTGTCACCGATACGCTGAAGCGTGGCTCGGCCGCCGGTTACAGCGAAGAGACCGTACCGCGCGCTGGCCTTTACGCCGCCCAGACACCGCAGGCTTTTGCCTATCAGGCAATTACGCACGCCCACGAACAGGCCGCCTCTTCCGGACGGGATGACTTTACCGACGATGCCTCGATTGCCGAATGGGCGGGGCTGCCGGTCAAGCTCGTCGAAGGGCTGGTCGACAATGTAAAACTGACTTTGAAACGGGATATCACCATGGCCGATGAAAAACTCACCCAGGCACTGCCGGATGTACGCACAGGTAACGGCTATGATGTTCATCAGCTTGAGCCAGGTGATGGCGTGACCCTGTGCGGCGTGTTCATTCCCCATGACCAGAAACTCATGGGACACTCGGATGCTGACGTTGCCCTGCACGCGCTGACCGATGCCCTGCTGGCCACCTGCGGCGCAGGCGACATCGGCGACCACTTCCCGCCATCCGATCCGCAGTGGAAGGGTGCCGCATCGCGCATCTTTCTGGAACATGCTGCCAACGTCGTGCGCGGAAATGGCGGCACCATCATGAATGCCGATGTGTCGCTAATTGCCGAAGAACCGAAGATCGGCCCGCACCGTCAGGCCATGCGCGAAATGTTGTCGGAAATTCTCGGCATCACACTGGACCGTTGCTCGGTCAAAGCCACCACCAATGAAAAGATCGGCTTTGTCGGCCGCAAGGAAGGCATTGCCGCCATTGCCACTGCGACCGTGGTCTATCAAGGCCGCCAGGCATGAGCATCTTCCCGGACGATATCGCAGCATTGGCGCAAAAGATGATCTCGCACGGCACGGCCCGCAGTGAGATGGTCTCGACAGCGGAAAGCTGCACCGGCGGCCTGATTGCCGGCGCACTGACCGAAATCGCCGGTTCATCCGCTGTGGTCGACCGGGGATTTGTCACCTACACCAACGAGGCCAAGGCCGACATGCTGGGCGTACAGGGCAAAACGCTTGAAACATTCGGCGCGGTGTCGAAAGAGACCGCATTGCAGATGGTCCAGGGTGCGCTGCTGCGCTCAAGGGCCAGCCACGCCGTGGCGGTCACCGGCATTGCCGGTCCGGGCGGCGGTTCTGACGCCAAGCCGGTTGGCCTTGTGCATCTGGCGGCGATGAGCCGCAACGGCGCGATCCTGCACCGCGAAATGCGCTACGGCGACATTGGTCGTGATCAAGTGCGTCTCGCCACCGTCAAAACGGCACTGGAAATGCTGCTGGACGTGTCCGGAGCAAAATAATCAGGTGCCGTAAATCTTGTCGGCCCGCGCCTCGAAGGCTTCGGCAAACATCCGGAAGGCCCGGTCAAACATCGTGCCCATGACGGCACTTAAAATGCGGCTTTTGAATTCGTAATCGATGAAGAAGTGAACCGAGCAACCGCCATCGTCCATTGGCTCGAAGCGCCAGCGATTATCGAGATATTTAAATGGGCCATCGAGATATTTCACATCAATGGCCAGATCATTGCCATTCAGCAGAACCTGTGTGGTGAAGGTTTCGCGGATCGCCTTGTAACCAACCGTCATATCCGCAATCAGCAGCGCCTTGCCGTCCCGTTCCTTGCGGGAACGCACGGTCAGGCCTTCGCACAGAGGCAGAAATTCGGGGTATCGCTCAACGTCGGCAACCAAAGCATACATGCGTTCTGGGGAATGCTTGACGGGGCGACTGGTTTCAAACTGCGGCATAGTCCGCAGTTAATCTGCGAGCATCAGAATATCAAGAAGCCTTTGCATGTCGCGGCGTGATTTCACCTGAAAGATCGGCACATCGGGGCCGTATCGTTCAAAATTGCGCAAGAAAGCCGGCGCGTATTTCTTCTCGAAGTTCCAGATATATTCCAGGAACTCCCCGTCCGGCAAAGGCTCCGCACAGCCATCCGCCATAGCCGGCCTGACTGTGCCATAATAACGTGCCACGCGGCGGGCAATGCCGGTCAGGCACACAAAGCGCGACATGCGCACCCAGATGACGATGTCGGTGCGTGGCAAACGAATGTCAAAGGTTGATGGATTGCTGCCATCCATCACCCAGCGATCCCGCGCAATCAGCTCTTCGAGCAATGCGTGCTGCTCAACCCTGTCCCGCTGCTGCCAACCGGGTAACCACCTGATGTCACGATCGATCGACTGATATTCCAGCCCGAATTTTGCGGCCAGCTTGAGAGAAAGCGTTGTTTTTCCGCCACCTGAGCAGCCAACCACCATGATGCGGGATGCCTGTCGAATGAGACTTGCCGCTTTTTGCGCTTCATCAATTTTCTGCATCATACCCCTCACCTCAATGCAGCTTCCCGAAATTGACTATTGCAACCATGCCTACAGGATTGCTATTGATTTGCCACAATGAGTACATCTTTTGGGTGCAAACGAGGCAAGCCTCCCAACTTGTTTCTGTATCGGACATCCGAAGAATACTTGCCTTAACAACAATTCAGGTTTGACCTGCCGAGTGAGCCGATGGACGATTTTTCAAATATCATCAACCTTCTTGAATCCGCAAAGCAACTGGCATCGATGAATGGCATGCCTGTTTTGGCCTATCTTATCGATGTTGCCAAATGTGAAGCGCGCGAGAACAAGCCGACACTTCGCAAGCGCAAGCGTGGCGAGTCTACCGCGAAAGAAGAAACCACAGCATGACGCAACAGGCTGCCGCCTGTGATGTGGCAGCCAACTGACAAGCAGAAATGCGACCCATAAAAAAAGCGCCCTTGAGGCGCTTTTTTATTGTCCTGATCAGGCCGTTGTCCCGATTATTCGGCAGCAACGAGAAGCTTCTTCTCACGTGCGGCGCGCAGACGTGCAAAGTCATCACCGGCATGGTGCGAAGAACGGGTCAGCGGGCTGGACGACACCATCAGGAACCCCTTGGTGTACGCCACAGTTTCATAGGACTTGAACTCTTCCGGTGTGACAAACTTCTCGACCTTGTGGTGCTTGCGGGTCGGCTGCAGATACTGGCCAATGGTGATGAAATCCACATCGGCAGAACGCAGGTCGTCCATGAGCTGCAGCACTTCGTTACGCTCTTCGCCAAGGCCAACCATGATGCCGGACTTGGTGAACATGGTCGGATCCAGTTCCTTCACGCGCTGCAACAGACGTACCGAATGGAAATAACGCGCACCCGGACGAACCGTCAGGTAATTGCCCGGTACGGTTTCCATATTGTGGTTGAACACGTCAGGCTTGGCCGCAACAACACGCTCCAGCGCGCCAGGCTTCTTCAGAAAGTCTGGCGTCAGGATTTCGATGGTTGTGCCAGGAGATGCCGCACGAATGGCCCAGATCACCTTTTCAAAATGTTCAGCGCCACCGTCGGCCAGATCGTCACGGTCCACGGAGGTGATAACGACGTGAGACAGGCCCATCTGCTTGACGGCCTTGCCGATGTTCTCAGGCTCGTTCTGATCAAGTGCATTCGGCTTGCCGGTCGACACGTTACAGAAAGCACAGGCACGGGTGCAGATTTCACCCATGATCATGAATGTCGCGTGTTTCTTGCTCCAGCACTCGCCAATGTTGGGACAGCCTGCTTCTTCGCACACGGTCACCAGCTTGTGAGAACGAACCAGTTCGCGGGTTTCCTGATACCCTTTCGAGGTCGGCGCCTTGACGCGAATCCACTCAGGTTTGCGCGCAACCTCGGTATCTGGCTTGTGAGCCTTTTCCGGGTGGCGAACACGCTTTTCTTCCTGCGAAGTCCTGTCGAGAATGGTGACCATGAAAACCTGCTTTCACCGAGTTTTACGGCTCATTAGAACAATTCCAGAAAAACTGTAAGGGGATTTTCTGGAAGGGCCTAAAATAATGGGTCTCAGGACACGTTGCCGTGAAACAACCTGTCCTGTCTTGATTTACCGCCGGACGATTTTGGCAACAAACAGCAACAGGCTGGCACCAAGAAACGCGGTGATGAAATAGCCCAGACGGCTATCCTGCACGAAAACATCGAACTGGCGCAGCACGGCAACAGCCACAACAGAACCGACGATACCCAGAATAATATTCATGAAAACGCCGAAGCGAATATCCATCAGCTTGCCTGCGAGCCATCCGCCCAGACCGCCAATGATAATTGCACCAATCCAGCCAACACTTTCCATGATCTACTCCGTTAAAGTTCCGCTCCCCAAAAGGGTTTACTCCAGATAGGGAGCGGCAGATTTCAATCAAGCATTCAGAACGCGACCATAGGCGTCCAGCACGCTTTCCTTCATCATTTCCGACAGGGTCGGATGTGGGAAGATCGTGTGCATCAGTTCTTCTTCTGTGGTTTCGAGGTTCATCGCCACCACGAAGCCCTGGATCAGTTCGGTCACTTCTGCACCAACCATGTGCGCGCCGATCAGCTCACCGGTCTTCTTGTCGAAGATGGTCTTGATCATGCCCTGGTCTTCACCCAGCGCGATTGCCTTGCCGTTGGCAGCGAAGGAGTAACGGCCCACGCGGATTTCGCGGCCCTGTTCTTTCGCCTTTGCTTCCGTCAGACCGACCGAAGCGACCTGCGGGTTGCAGTATGTGCAGCCTGGGATCTTGCTCTTGTCCATCGGGTGAACATTCGGCAGACCGGCAATCTTTTCAATGCAGATCACGCCTTCATGCTCGGCCTTGTGGGCGAGCATTGGAGGACCGGCAACGTCGCCAATGGCGTAAAGGCCCGGCACGTTGGTCTTGCCGTAACCGTCAATGACCACACAACCGCGATCAGTCTTCACACCCAGAGCTTCCAGACCGAGATTTTCGATGTTGCCCTGCACGCCAACAGCCGAGATCAGGCGATCAGCCGTGATCTGCTGAACCTTGCCATCCTTGGTTTCAACATGCGCCGTAATCGAGTTTGCACCCTTTTCGACCTTGGAAACCTTGGCTTCGGTGATGATCTTCAGGCCACGCTTTTCAAGCTGCTTGCGGGCGAAAGCGGAGATTTCCGCATCTTCGACCGGCATGACATTGGCCATCAGTTCGACAACGGTCACGTCAACGCCCATGGAGCGGTAGAAGGACGCAAATTCGATACCGATGGCGCCGGAGCCCATCACGACAATAGACTTCGGCATGAAGTCAGGCTTCATCGCTTCGAAATACGTCCAGATCAGCTTGCCATCCGGCTCGATGCCTGGCAGCGCACGCGGACGTGCACCTGTGGCAACGATGATGTGCTTGGCTGTGTAGGTGCCCTCACCCAGAACGCCCTTTGGAACAGGGTTTTGTGGCTGAACGGCAGGCTTGGCCGTCTTGCCAACAACGATCTCGTTTGGCTTGGTCAGCTTTGCCTCGCCCCAGATCACGTCGATCTTGTTCTTCTTCATCAGGTAGGCAACGCCGCCGTTGAGACGAGCGGAAACGCCACGCGAACGTGCAACAACTTCCTTCACGTCGGCGGTGATGGTGCCGTCCAGCTTCAGACCGTAATTCTTGGCGTGATTGGCATTATCAAGCACTTCGGCAGAGCGCAGCAGTGCCTTGGTTGGAATGCAGCCCCAGTTAAGGCAGATGCCCCCCAGATGCTCGCGCTCGACAATGGCCGTCTTCAAACCAAGCTGGGCAGCACGAATGGCAGTGACATAACCGCCGGGACCGGAACCGATAATGATGACGTCATAGGCGTTCGACATTTAGGCTATCACTCCTTGTTTCATTTTTGAGGTGGCGCGAGGCATTCGCATTCCACCCTTTTGTCGGGAGCAAAGCCTGGGCTTGAAGCCTATTGTCCGAAATCTTCCGGTATTGGCTCGGCCGCTGTCAGCATCCCGTATATTTCGTCTTTCAGGACCATTCTGCGCTTGCGCATATCGGCCATATGAAAATCATCGCATGGCTCGATATCTGTCTCCGCCCGGTGAATCTTCTGGTTCAGCACCTCGTAAGCGGCGCTGATCCTATGAAAGTGTCCGTCACGCTCGCGCAGATGGCGAATGAGGCTGACATATTCAGCAAATTCCTCGGGCAGTTGGTGCGGTGTGTTCGACATGCCGTAACCTCCGTTTCGCGGTTGATACGGTCAGGCTAGACGCCCGCTGCATTCGCTCCTTGATCCTGATCAAAACCCGTCAAATTGCATTACAATCCAAGCATCATGCGCACGACCGGCTCCAAGCCGCGACCAAGCGCACAGGTATTTTCTGCGTCCAGATGCACGCCATCAATTGGTGTGGCAACAGAGACCGAACCGGCGTCAAAGAAGCCGCATTCCTTCTCGTCCGCCAGATCGCGGTAAAGCGAGGCCAGCATCTTGGATTCCTCAACTGCACCTGCATACATTGCCGCGAAATAGGAATTTGCGGTTTCGCAGATCAGTGGCGGTGCAACGATTAGAATTTCCGGTTGCTCGTCCGAGCCGAAATGCCATTCGTGACGGCGCACCAGGCTGACAAGCCTTTTAACGCCGCTTGTCGCAGCAACGGCAAAACCGCCGCCAGCAAGGCCACGTTTCAAATCGTTGGTGCCAAGCATGATGATGACGAGGTCAAGCGGACCATGGCTGTGCAACAGCGTTGGCAAGGTGCGTGCACCATTGCGATCAAAGTCAGACAGGTTATCGTCATAAACAGTGGTACGGCCGTTCAGGCCTTCCGCGATGACAACAACGTCATTACCCAATGCCTTTTGCAAGACAGTCGGCCAACGATCATCAATCGCATGACGCCCCATATTGGCGGCGTCATAACCCCATGTCAGACTATCGCCATAGCAAAGAACAGTCTTCGTCACGTGCAGCTCCTGAATACAGCGAGCCGAAAACCATATGCGGTTTTCGGCTCTGCTCTTTTCTTAAACCAGCATGCCCATCGGGTTTTCGATGTAGCGTTTGAAAGCACCGAGAAGTTCAGCACCCAACGCGCCATCAACGCAACGGTGGTCAGTGGACAGTGTGACCGTCATGACATTGGCGATCTTGATCTCGCCATTCTTGACAACCGCACGCTGTTCACCGGCACCAACAGCCAGAATGGTGGCATGTGGTGGGTTCACAACAGCCGAGAAGCTCTTCACGCCCATCATGCCCATGTTGGACACGGCAGTCGTTCCGCCCTGATATTCTTCAGGCTTCAGCTTGCGCTCCTTGGCGCGCTTGCCGAGATCCTTCATCTCGTTGGAGATGGCAGACAGCGACTTGAGCTCAGCCTGACGAACGATCGGGGTGATCAGACCACCAGGGATCGACACAGCAACGCCAACATCAGCATGCTTGTGCTTGACCATGTTGGTTTCGGTCCAGGATACGTTGGCATCCGGAACGTCACGCAGGGCAAGGGCAAGCGCCTTGATGACCATGTCATTGACCGACAGCTTGTAGGCCGGCTTGCCATCCTTTTCAGGGGAAGCAGCGTTGAGCTGTGCGCGCAGTGCCATCAGGGCATCCAGTTCGCAATCCACGGAAACGTAGAAATGCGGAATGGTCTGCTTGGATTCCTGCAGGCGCTTGGCAATGGTCTTGCGCATGCCGTCATGTGGCACAAGTTCGTAAGAACCCTGCTCGAACAGCTTGAGAACAGCCTCTTCGCTCATGCCCTTTGCAGCAGCAGGTGCCGAAGCAGCAGCAGCAGTGGTTGCCGGAGCAGCCTTTGCACCACCGGACGCAACGGTCTTTTCAATGTCAGACTTCACGATACGGCCACGTGGACCGGAACCGGAAACCGCAGACAGATCAAGACCAGCTTCCTTGGCCAGACGGCGTGCAAGTGGCGACGCAAAAACGCGTTCGCCAGACTGTTCAGCCTTAGCAGCAGGTGCCGGTGCCGCAGCAGGTGCAGCGTTAGCGGCAGGAGCAGGTGCAGCCTTGGATTTTTCTTCCTTCGGTGCTTCTGCCTTTGCCTCAGCCTTGGCCGGGGCAGCATCGCCACCCTTGGCCGCAGCCGCTACATCTTCACCTTCTTCGGCAAGAATGGCGATCAGTGCGTTGACCTTGACCGCATCGGTTCCAGCTGGAACCACGATCTTGGCAACAACGCCTTCATCGACAGCTTCCACTTCCATGGTTGCCTTGTCGGTTTCGATTTCGGCAATCACGTCGCCGGGAGCAACCTTGTCGCCTTCCTTGACCAGCCACTTGGCGAGATTACCCTCTTCCATCGTGGGAGACAGGGCAGGCATTGTAATGTTGATAGGCATCGAAACGCCCTCCCCTTATTTGTAGCAGACGGTTTTGACGGCCTGTACGACTTCATCCACGTTCGGCAGAGCCAGCTTCTCGAGATTTGCCGCGTAAGGCATTGGAACATCCTTACCGGTAATCGACAGGATCGGCGCATCCAGATAGTCAAATGCAGCGCGCTGAACCTGGTTGGCAATGAAGTCACCAACCGATGACTGCGGGAAGCCTTCTTCAACAGTTACCAGACGGCCGGTCTTCTTGACGGACTCAATAACGGCAGGAAGGTCCATCGGACGGATGGTGCGCAGGTCGATCAGTTCGACATCGATGCCGAGCTTTTCGAGTTCGGCAACAGCCTTGACCGCATAGGTCATGCCGATACCGAAGGAAACGATGGTCGCATCCTTGCCCTGGCGGTGAATGCGTGCCTTGCCGATTGGCAGCACGAAATCATCCAGCTTCGGAACATCGAAGCTCTGACCGTACAGGATTTCGTTTTCAAGGAAGATAACCGGGTTCGGATCGCGGATAGCAGCCTTGAGCAGACCCTTGGCGTCAGCAGCCGTGTACGGCATGACGACCTTGAGGCCCGGAATGTGGCTGTACCAGGCGGCATAGCACTGCGAGTGCTGTGCACCAACGCGCGCAGCAGCGCCCGACGGACCACGGAACACCATTGGCGCACCCATCTGACCACCAGACATATACAGCGTCTTGGCAGCAGAGTTAACGATCTGGTCAATGGCCTGCATCGCGAAGTTGAAGGTCATGAACTCGACGATTGGCTTCAGGCCAGTCATCGCAGCGCCGACGCCGATACCGGCAAAGCCGTGTTCGGTGATTGGCGTATCGATAACGCGCTTTGCACCAAACTCCTGCAGAAGACCCTGGGTGATCTTGTAGGCACCCTGGTATTCGGCAACTTCTTCACCCATGACGAAGACTTTTTCGTCAGAGCGCATTTCTTCAGCCATCGCGTCACGAAGAGCTTCGCGAACAGTGGTGGACACAAATTCTGTACCAGCCGGAATATCCGGATCAGCAGCAACTTCGATCTTCGGAGCAGCAGGAACCTTGGCAGCTTCTTTGGAAGCGGATGGCTCTTCACTTGCTTCGCGTGCCTTGCCGCCAGCAGCGTCAGAGGCAGCAGCCTCAGCCTTCGGCTCTTCCTTCTTCGGTGCTGAAGAAGAAATGGCGTCAGCGCTTTCGCCATCCTGCAGCAGAACTGCAATGGCCGTGTTGACCTTGACGTTTTCAGTGCCGGCATCGATCAGGATCTTGCCGATAACACCTTCGTCAACAGCTTCCACTTCCATGGTTGCCTTGTCGGTCTCGATTTCAGCGATCACGTCACCGGAGGTAACCTTGTCGCCTTCTTTCTTGAGCCACTTGGAAAGCGTGCCTTCCTCCATGGTCGGGGAAAGTGCAGGCATAAGAATTTCAATAGGCATGGATTCTTTCTCCCCGGATCAGAGCAGAATATCGGTGTAGAGCTCGGATACATCCGGCTCCGGATCGTTCTGGGCGAAGTCGGCGCTGTCGGCAACGACGTCACGGACATCCTTGTCGATAGCCTTGAGTTCGTCTTCGCTTGCCCAACCCTTTTCAAGGAGGCGTGCCTTGACCTGTTCGATCGGATCCTGCTCGGAGCGCATCTTCTGCACTTCTTCCTTGGAGCGATACTTTGCAGGGTCAGACATCGAGTGACCACGGTAACGGTAGGTCAGCATTTCAAGAATGATCGGACCCTTGCCGGAGCGGCAATGTTCAAGCGCTTCGTCAGCTGCAGCCTTCACGGCGCGAACATCCATGCCGTCAACCTGGATACCAGGGATACCGAAAGATTCACCGCGCAGCGAGTAGTTGGACTGCGCCGTTGCACGGGCAGTCGATGTACCCATGGCGTAACGGTTGTTTTCCACGATGTAGACGATAGGGAGTTTCCACAGAGCTGCCATGTTGAAGCTCTCGTAAACCTGACCCTGGTTGGCAGCGCCGTCACCGAAATAGGTCACGGAAACATTGCCATTGCCACGGTAGTGGTTTGCAAAAGCAAGGCCAGTGCCGAGCGAAACCTGCGCACCAACGATACCATGGCCACCGTAGAAATGCTTTTCCTTGGAGAACATGTGCATGGAGCCGCCCTTACCCTTGGACAGACCACCACGACGGCCGGTGAGTTCGGCCATAACGCCACGGGCACTCATGCCAGCTGCCAGCATGTGGCCGTGGTCACGGTAAGCGGTGATAACCTGGTCGCCTTCCTGCTGGGACATCTGCATGCCGACAACGACAGCTTCCTGACCGATGTAAAGGTGACAGAAGCCGCCGATGAAGCCCATACCGTAAAGCTGGCCAGCCTTTTCTTCGAAACGGCGAATCAGCAACATTTCCTTGTAGGCATGAAGCTCTTCGTCTTTGCCGAATTCGGCTGCATTTTTTCCGGTGAAGTCCTTTGCGGCGGCTTTCGCCGTCGTCTTACGGCCGGATACGGACGCGGTTTTACGTGGCGCCATTGATCCCTCCCTGAGTTGCCGGTTGCTTGTTCATATGGCGCGTACAATATGCAAGAAAGCGCGCCACAGCAATGCCATAAATGCATGGCTCGTATTCAAATTAAATAGCTGATTTTCAACAGAAAAAGTTGATTAACTTGAATTGAGTTAATCAAAAATATCCATTCAGGATGACAATTTCGTCGGTGCGGGACACATTCAGTTGATAGCGCGCAATTTCGTCAATCATGTCCCGCTCAAGCGAACCATCGCTCAATGCTTCAACCTGACGTTCAAGGGCAACACGGGTTTCGGTCAAGCGTGAAAGCTCACCGCTTCTGGCCAGGCGCTGGCGTTCAAAACGCTCGGTCGCAATCAGTCCATATTCACCGTGGATGCAGTGGTAGCCAAAATAAGAGAGAAAAGCGACTGTGATAGCGGGCACGACGAAACGCCCGAATTTTCTTTTCTTGTGATGTCGTGTCCACATTCCGGAAAAAGCCTTGAAACGCATTACCTTTTCGCAACAGTAACGCGGATTGCTTAACCATCCGTTGACCATAGAGCCGAGTTTGGCCTGATATTTTCAAGCCAGACGGGAACAAAAAAGCCCGCACCAGAAGGCACGGGCTTTTTAAAAATCATGTCACCAGACGCAGATATTAACCGCGCAGGATCGAACGACCTGCGTAGGTCGCCTGTGGACCGAGCATTTCTTCAATGCGGATCAACTGGTTGTACTTGGCAAGACGGTCGGAGCGCGACAGCGAACCGGTCTTGATCTGACCGCAGTTGGTGGCAACTGCGAGATCGGCAATGGTCGAATCTTCGGTTTCACCGGAGCGGTGAGACATCACAGCCGTGTAACCGGCCTTGTGTGCAGTCTCGACAGCGTCGAGCGTCTCGGATAGCGAACCGATCTGGTTGACCTTGACGAGGATCGAGTTGGCAACGCCCATCTTGATACCGTCACGCAGGCGCGCAGAGTTGGTCACGAACAGATCGTCGCCAACCAGCTGAACCTTGGAGCCGATCTTGTCGGTCAGGTACTTCCAGCCATCCCAGTCGTCTTCAGCCATGCCGTCTTCGATCGAGATGATCGGGTACTTGGCAGCCAGTTCAGCGAGATAATCAGCCATGGCTTCCGGCTCGAGCGTGCGGCCTTCGCCTTCCATCTCGTATTTGCCGTTCTTGAAGAATTCGGTCGATGCACAATCCAGGCCGAGGAAAACGTCGTCGCCCGGCGTATAGCCAGCCTTTTCAACCGACTTCATGATGAAATCGAGAGCTTCAGGCGCGCTCTTGAGGCCCGGTGCGAAACCGCCTTCGTCACCAACGTTGGTGTTGTGGCCCTGTGCTGCCAGTTCCTTTTTCAGAACGTGGAAGATTTCTGCGCCCATACGGACGGAATCACGAATGTTATCGGCGCCGACTGGCAGAATCATGAATTCCTGGAAGTCGATTGGGTTGTCGGCATGTGCGCCGCCATTGATGATGTTCATCATTGGCACCGGCAGAACATGGGCATTCGGGCCGCCAACGTAACGGTACAGCGGCAGGCCGGACGATTCGGCAGCAGCCTTTGCAATCGCCAGCGAAACGCCGAGAATGGCGTTGGCGCCGAGGCGCGATTTGTTCGGTGTGCCATCGAGAGCGATCATCATCTGGTCGATCTGGATCTGGTTTTCGGCGTCGAAACCGCCAATAGCATCAAAGATTTCGCCATTGACTGCATCAACAGCCTTTTCAACACCCTTGCCCAGGTAACGCTTGCCGCCATCACGCAGTTCTACAGCTTCGTGTGCACCTGTCGAGGCGCCCGACGGAACAGCAGCGCGGCCCATGGAGCCGTCTTCGAGGTAAACATCGACCTCAACGGTCGGGTTACCACGGCTGTCGAGAATTTCACGTGCAATGATATCGGTAATAGCGGTCATGGTCTCTCCCTTGGGAATGGAACAGTCGTTCTGAGCCTGTCTTAGCGGATGGGCAAGAAATTACAATGACGGCAATCCCGTTGAGGGACGCCGCCACGCAATTAAGCTCAATTTTAAGTTAAAGTGCAGCAAAAGCTGGGCATATCAGGCCTTTGCGATAGCATCGAAGGCCAGAAGCTTTTCCAGCAGACGTGGCATATCCTTCAGATGCACCATGTTCGGGCCGTCGGACGGCGCATTATCTGGGTCTTCATGGGTTTCAATGAACACGCCGGCAACACCAACGGCAATCGCCGCACGCGCCAGTGTTTCCACGAATTCACGCTGGCCACCGGTGGAGCCACCCTGCCCGCCCGGCTGCTGCACGGAGTGAGTCGCATCAAAGATAACAGGTGCGCCAAGCGATGCCATGATTGGCAGCGAGCGCATGTCTGACACCAGCGTGTTGTAACCGAACGACGCACCGCGTTCACACAACATCACATTGGGGTTGCCGCTTTCATTCAGCTTGGACAGAACATTCTTCATGTCCCAAGGCGCAAGGAACTGGCCCTTCTTGACGTTGACGACACGGCCGGTCTTGGCGGCCGCCACCAGCAGGTCCGTCTGGCGGCTAAGGAAAGCAGGTATCTGCAGCACATCGACAACAGGTGCCACGATGGCGCATTGTTCTTCGGTGTGGATATCGGTCAAAACAGGAAAGCCGAATTCTTTTTTCAGGTCGGCAAACACGTCGAGTGCCTTATCAAGGCCGATGCCGCGCTTGCCAGACAGCGATGTGCGGTTGGCCTTGTCGAAGGACGACTTGTAGACAAGACCGAGACCGAGCTTGGCGCACAGTTCTTTCAGCGTACCGGCAATCATGAAGGCATGATCGCGGCTTTCCATTTGGCACGGACCGGCAATCAGCGAGAATTGTTTGGTGTTGCAAAACACCACCTGTCCCGCACCTTCACCAGCAACCACGTCCAGATTATTTTTCATGACAGACATTACTCCTCGAACGCAAAAAATGCGCCTTGTCCAGAAGCAGGCGCTACCGTTATGCGGCCGCCCGTACGTGTAGATGCCACGCCATTAGCAGCAAGAAGCGACTCTGTCACGGCAAGATCGGCAACTGTGTAGACGATACCGGCACCGTATAATTCATGGGGAATGACAACATCCTCCATTCCCGGCAGCGCCTGTGCCACTTCGGTGGTAAGAATGGTGATGCGGGCATTGCGTGTTTCAAACGTCACGCCGTCAGCAAGCAGCTGTGGAGGTTTGCCAAAAACCGCGGTGATCAGGTCAGCATAGTCAGCCGGCCGTTTGGCGGACAAAATGATCGTACCAATGCCGCTCACGCCATTGGCATGTTTTTCAAGGGCGGAACGATCGACCGGCAAGGCGACCAGCCGCTGGCAGGAAAACAGGAAAAATGCCCGCATGCGCGCTTCAGCGGCAAAAGACAACAGGAAACGTCCCTCACCTGTCGTACCGTCAGGCTTTTTCATCGGTCGTGAAAATTGCAGCATGCTGCCAGCGGACATGTGGCGCGCCTCAAACCGGGCGTGGTCACTCACCGCATCGGAGGTCTTGGCAACAATGGCGCTGAAACCTTCTGCACCACGGGCGGCGCGAAACAGCTGGTCGCGCCGGGTAAAACTGTTGGTCGCATCAATAGAGGATTTGTAGACCGCCTTGTCGCCGATCGCCAGCGGCTCAAGGTAGGTACCATCAGAGAAAAACACACAGGCATTTTCGGTGCCGAACGGATGTCGGGCATCCGCAGCAACGGTAAAACCAAGCGACACCAAACGGTCGCGCGTCGACTCCAGGCCGGAAACCGGCAACACCAGATGGTCGACAGACTGCGTAATCGCAGAATCAGCAGAAAACACGGCATCTCCTAAATTTAAAAAGGGAGAGATCAATTAACTGCCAAGATAGAATACCCATTGGCGACATTTGTATGAACACGTGCTGCGCGCATATCATCGCGTTTCGATTATTTGTGCAATGCAGGAATAACAAAATCCCCGACGCAGGCGCATCGGGGATCCAAAACTGTCAGATTTGTGCGGACCAATCAGCGCGCAGCCGACAGACCAACGATCAGGCCGGTCAATGCATTGACCAGAAGGAACTGGTTATCAACCCGTACCCAGCGCTCGTTTCTCTTTGGCTCGCGCAACTTGTAACGGCGGTATTCGCGCTGGTCGATGTAATGGTTGCGCTGTGCAGACGAGAGCCGCTCGCCACGCTTCCAGTTGCGCTTCTTGACGATGACCTTCTTTTCAACGTGCCGTTCAATGACCACACGCTCATTGCGGCCACGGTCATGACGGGGACCATTGTCGTAACGGCTCTGTGCCTCGGCAGCCAAAGGAGCGGCCAATACAGTAGCGGCAAGAAGCGTAGCAAAAAGTTTTTTCATTGGGGTTTCCTCAGCGTTTCGATGGTTCGAACCTAAGACCCCAAGGATGAATGAAAACTGAATTTTAAATTACATTTTAGTAATGGTTATTAACACTTGAGAACCATTCCTCAAGCATTGATTGATGTGAAACCGCCCGGATCTCAATGCCCGGGCGTATCCATGACTTACTTCTTCAACTCAGCAGATTTGGCCCAAAGGTTGATATCTGCTTCCTTGGCGTGGCCGTCGATGAACGCCAGTTCTTCCGCCGTGAAATCCGGTTTGTCGAGCGCCTTGACGCAATCGATAACCTGTTCCGGCTTGCTGGCGCCAATCAGTGCCGAGGTGATGCGGCCGTTGCGCAGCACCCAGGCAATGGCCATTTGCGCCAGTGTCTGGCCACGCTTTTCAGCCAGCGAATTGAGCGCACGGATATTCTCGACATTCTTGTCGTTGAGGAACTTCGGGTTCAACGACTTGCCCTGTGCTGCACGGCTGCTGTCTGGAATGCCACCGAGATATTTGGTGGTCAGCATGCCCTGCGCCAGCGGCGAGAACACGATGGAGCCAATGCCCAGCTCTTCCAGCGTATCGACCAGACCATCCTCTTCAATCCAGCGGTTGAGCATAGAGTAGCTCGGCTGGTGAATAATGCATGGCGTGCCGAGATCCTTCAGGATCGCAGCCGCTTCGCGGGTACGCTTGGAATTGTAGGACGAGATGCCGACATAAAGCGCGCGGCCGGAGCGCACGATATGATCAAGCGCACCACAGGTTTCCTCAAGCGGTGTATCCGGGTCAAAACGGTGGGAATAGAAAATATCCACATAATCGAGACCCATGCGCTTCAGGCTCTGGTCGCAGGACGAAATCAGATATTTGCGGCTGCCCCACTCACCGTAAGGACCCGGCCACATGTTGTAACCGGCCTTGGACGAGATAATGAGCTCATCACGGTAACCGGCGAAATCAGCTTTTAGGATTTCACCAAATGCCGTTTCGGCGCTGCCGGGAGGCGGGCCGTAATTGTTGGCCAGGTCGAAATGGGTAATGCCCAGATCGAACGCCGTGCGGCAGATATCCTGCTTGGTCGAATGTGGGGTATCGTTACCGAAATTATGCCACAGGCCGAGCGAAATGGCCGGTAATTTCAATCCGGTCTTGCCGCAATGATTGTATTTCATGGTTGCATAACGGTTTTCAGCCGGTTGCCAGGCCATGTGCCTCTCCTCCTCTAATTTTCGGTAATCGCCCCCTGTTTAGAAGATGGTCGGGGGCGTCATGAAAATGAACCGATACAAACAGGCATCGGCTCACCAAGTGCAGACTAGTCACAGGCCGTTTTCATTTCAACCTGTGGCGAAAAATTGCTTTCATCCGTAGCTGGAATAGAGATCATAAATGCGGAATTGCGGGGTGGAATTATCCTCGCTTTTCCGGGTTGGCGTGAAGATGATCTTGCGCACTTCGCTGGCAGAGAGATCAAACACATTGTCCGAATAACGGCCCGGCACATCGCTTTCCAGCATCACGAACAATGCAAGACCACTGGCCCTCACGCTGATTTCCACCTGACCACTGGCCAGTGTCGCCGTTTCAATTTCCAGCCCGGCCGGTCTGAAATCCAGCATCTTGTAGGTATCAGGCACATGATGCCCCTCGCCCGTCATGCCGTTGGAGGCAATGAAATCCCAGACCAGAATGGCATCGGCCGGAATATCGGACAGTTTCACCTCAAGCAGTGTCGCGGCAGCATTAGTGCCGCATTCACCATTGGCAGAGCGCAGTGGAATGCGTTCGCCATCCAGTCCCATGACATAGACATTCATGTCGATAGCAACATTCTCCGTGGTGTCATTGACCATCGAGAACGCAAGCGTCTGGCAATCATCTCCGGGAATGGCAGCCACCGATACCGGCTGGAAAAACCGTCGGGCCAGATAGTGCAGCGCCTTCCAGCTGCCACCATAATCAAGGCTCGACCATGAGGCCACCGGCCATGTGTCATTCAGCTGCCAGTACAATGTCCCCATGCAGTGAGGTTTCAGCGAACGCCAGAATTCAACGGCGGTCTTGATGGCAAGCGCCTGCTGCACTTGGCTAAGATAAACGAAGTTGTCGAAATTCCCAGGGAAGCGGAAGTAGCGGAACATGGTGCCTGCAATCCGCTCATTGCCCCCGACATTCTTCTGGTGATGCTCAATGACAGGCGAAGAGATATTCATGTCCTTGTCATCGGCGTAACTGCGGATGACATTCATCGACGTATAGGACTGGAAACCGAATTCCGAGCAGAAGCGCGGACGGATCGACCGGTAATTGTCGAAGGATTTGTTCTCGTGCCATACCGACCAGTAATGCATGTCGCCGGAACCATCGGCGTGCCATGCATCACCATAATCGAGATAGCCGGATGCCGGGCTGGATGGCCACCAGATTGCCTCCGGCGCAGCTTTCTTCAAGGCGGTCTCGATGGTGCGGTTCAGCCGGTCATAGGCAACCAGATACCGGTCGCGGTTTTCCAGCGGCTCCTTGAACCATGTCAGCGCGCCGACCAGCTCATTGTCGCCACACCACAAAACAATGGAGGGATGTGATGACAGGCGGCGCACCTGATAATCGACTTCCTTGTCGACATTTTCGAGGAAATCGTCGGTGCATGGGTAAAGGTTGCAGGAGAACATGAAGTCCTGCCACACCATAAGTCCAAGCCGGTCGCACAGATCGTAGAACCAGTCCGCCTCGTAAAATCCGCCGCCCCAGACACGGATCATGTTCATGTTGGCCTCAACGGCCGAGCATAACAAATCTTCTGTCTTGTCATGCGATGTCAGCGAAAACAGCGCGTCGGCCGGTATCCAGTTGGCACCTCGGCAGAAAATCTCACGGCCATTGATGCGGAAGGCAAACCGGCTGCCCGCCTCATCCTTGTCGGTCAGCAATTCCACTGTGCGCAAACCAATTTGCCTGACAATAGTCTCGTCGGGCAGTTCAACCTTCAACTCGTAAAGCGCCTGTTCGCCACTGCCCGCTGGCCACCACAGCTTGGGATTCTCGACATGGAACACATGCCGCACCACGGTCTCGCCAGCTGAAACGCCAATATCCAGACGCAACCTGTCATCACCCAGTGACAGATGCAGCGGCACGATCACTGGTTCTGCCGCAAACAATGTTACCGCCACATGCACCTCAACGCCGCTATCGACATGCAACTGGTGTGTCACGACATGTTCGACACGCGCGCTTTCCAGCTTTTTCAGCGCAATCGTGCCGTAGCAACCCAAAGGTGCAATGGCGAGGTTCCAGTCCCAGCCGAAATGCGATTGCGGTTTGCGCAGCATGTTGCCATTGGCAATCGGCGAATTGCCAGTGTGATACGGCACGTAAAACGGCTGTTTGGCCTGCCGTTCCTCACCTGCCCGGATGCTGGAATGGAAATGAATACGAATGACATTTTCACCCTGCTGCAATGCCTTTGAGACATCCGGCCGATACCGGCGGAAACAATTGTCGGCACTCAGCACCGGTGCATCATTCAAAAACACCACGGCCACCGTATCGAGATTATCGATATCCAGATACCAGGATGCATCCACCTCATTGATGGTAAAACGACGCTCCACAATCCAGTCCTGCTGCGCCACCCATTGCACGTCATTTTCGTTGCGGCCACGATACGGGTCAGGAATGAGATCGGCCGCAAGCAGTGCAGAATGGACGTCTCCCGGCAAGCTCATGATCGTCTTGTGGGCGCCATCAGCGGAGGTAAGAGACCACTCGCCGGAAAGATCGATCATGTTTGCGGATTCGTGCGAAGTCATGGGAAGTCCTGTACTAGAATCATCAACGGATGGCCCGGTGCCAGGTGACTAACGACAGATATGGACATCAAAGCCATCCTACGACGTCCTCCTCATCGTTGGCCAACCGGGCGGAAACGTTACAGATAAAAATGCAAACAGCAAGGACGGGTTCCGCCAGCCACCGCATCCACCGGCGAATATGTGTTGCAAATCAACAGCAACGGCGGACGATCACATCGGTTAGGCGGCTGTATATATTTTCAAATTGAAAAAAATATTATACAGTATTTGCAACTGGCCCTGCGAAATATGGGCGGCTTCGGCAAAGCCGAATTTTTCGGGAACAAACAAACCTGTTTTACTTAGCGTCGCGGACCGGAAAATCGGATGATTTTCGGTTTGCCCGAATGCCATACTTCTGAAATGGGGCTTGGCAGTGCGTGATGACAGGCATGGAAATACGTCGCGCCTTGCTCCGCGTTCTCTACTGGAACCGGCTTCATGGCTTTCACTCTCATTCAATACCTCTACGGCCACTGATTCCAAATGAACGAAAGCGTGACACCACCGGCAGCTATCACACTGGCGCCAAATGAGAGACCCACTCTCAAAACCATCGCCCAGATGACCGGGCTGGGTATAACCACGGTGTCGCGAGCGCTGAAAGATGCGCCGGATATTGGCGCCGACACCAAGGAACGTGTCCGTCTTATTGCCGATCAGATCGGCTACCAGCCAAACCGAGCCGGCGTTCGCCTCAGAACCGGTAAAACCAACGTTATCGCTCTGGTGCTCAGCATCGAAGAAGAGCTGATGGGCTTCACCAGCCAGATGGTGTTCGGCATTTCCGAAGTGCTGGCCGGAACGCAATATCATCTGGTGGTCATGCCGCATTCCCACAGCAAGGACCCGATGGGACCGATCCGCTACATTCTTGACACCGGCTCTGCCGATGGCGTGATCATTTCGCGTATCGAGCCGAAGGATGAGCGCGTGCGCTTGCTGACCGACCGCAAGATGCCCTTTTCCACCCACGGCAGAACGGACATGAATATCGTCCACCCCTACCACGACTTCGACAACGAGGCGTTCGCTTACGAAGCCGTCAAGAAGCTGGTCGAAAAGGGTCGCAAACGCATCTCCATCCTGTTGCCGCCGAAAAAACTGTCCTTCCACGATCATGCGCGGGCTGGATTTGACCGGGCAATCAAGGACTTCGACATCAGCGAAGTACCGCTGGATCATGTGACCATCGAAACCAATCTTGAGGAAACCCGCAACCACGGCGAACAGCTGATGCGCTCAGCCACCCCGCCGGATGGTTTCATCTCGATCAGCGGCAGCTCCACCATTGCGCTGATTGCCGGCTTTGAAGCAGCCGGCAAAAAGCTCGGTGTCGACTTCGACATGATTTCAAAACAATCCGCGGAGTTCCTGAACTGGATCCGCCCGGAAATCTACACCATCAATGAAGATGTGCGTGAGGCGGGCCGCGAGCTTGCCAAAGCGGTTCTGGCCAGCATTGGCGGCAATCCACCGGCCCAGCTGCAAAGTCTCAGCAAACCGGTTTGGTCGCGCGCTTTCCCAGACTGAAACCGCGACAGTTCAACATCTCCAAAATCGCAATAAAAATGGCCCGACAAGCGGGCCATTTTTGTATCTAAAGTCGACTTTCCAACAGGTCATTCTCCCGGAAGCGATAATCGCCCCCAGGAGAAATCATATTAGAATATGTCAGCACCGCTGCCCCATGGACCGTGTGGCTTATCCACGCCGTCGGTACGCTCAAAGCCATGTGCGCCGAAGAAGTCGCGCTGTGCCTGGATGAGGTTTGCGCTGCCACGGCCGCGGCGGTAAGCGTCGAAGTAACCAAGCGCCGATGCCAGTGCCGGAACCGGCAGACCCGACAGGGTGGCGTAGGAAACAACCGAACGCAGCGACTTGTCGGTGTCCTTGACCATCTGCGCGAAGGCAGGTGTCACGATGAGGTTTGCAACATCCGGATCCTTGGTGAAAGCCGATGTGATTTCATCAAGGAACTGCGAACGAATGATGCAACCTGCGCGCCAGATACGGGCGATGGTTGGCATTGGCAGGTTCCAGTTGAACTCCTTGGACGCCGCAGACATGATGGCAAAGCCCTGCGCGTAAGCACCGATCTTGGCGGCCAGAAGCGCGCTTTCCAGATCAGCAATAAACGCCTTTTTGTCAGCAGGTGCTGGCAGAACGTCCGGCAGGCCGAAAATCTTCTCTGCTGCAACGCGCTCGTCCTTCTGCGAAGACAGGATACGCGCAGCAACAGCAGCTTCGATAGCCGTTGCAGCAACACCCATGTTCTGCGCTTCGATAACCGACCACTTGCCAGTACCCTTCTGGCCAGCCTTATCGAGGATAAGGTCTACCATCGGCGTGCCGGTGATCGGGTCTGCTGCGCGCAGCACTTTTTCAGTGATTTCGATGAGGTAGGAGTTCAGGCGGCCCTTGTTCCAGGTCGCGAACACGTCAGCGATTTCAGCTGCACTCATCTTGAGGCCGTCGCGCAGGATGCCGTAGATTTCGGCAATCATCTGCATGTCGGCATATTCAATGCCATTGTGGATTGTCTTGACGAAGTGGCCTGCGCCATCATTGCCGAGCCATGCAACGCAAGGATCTTCATTGTACTTGGCGGAGATCGAGGTCAGAACCTTCTCAACGCGCTTCCAGCTGTCTTCCGTGCCGCCAACCATGATCGAAGGACCATGACGTGCGCCTTCTTCACCACCGGACACGCCCATGCCGATAAAGGTCAGGTCAGTTTCTTTCAGGGTGTCGAAGCGGCGAATCGTATCGCGGAAATTGGCGTTACCGGCATCGATCATGATGTCGCCATTGGCCAGATGCGGCTTCAGGATTTCCATCTGCTGGTCAACCGGGTCACCGGCCTTGATCATGATGATGATCGGACGCGGCGGACGAATAGCAGCGACGAATTCTTCGATTGTTTCGCAAGGAATGATCTGGCCCTGCAATTCACCGGCTTCAGCGTAAAATTTTCGTGTTGCCTCCGGGGTGCGGTTGAATACGGCAATCTTGTTGCCCTTTTCTGCAATGTTCAGGGCAAGGTTAGAGCCCATGACACCGAGACCGATCAAACCGATTTCTGCCTGTTCCACGGATGTGCCTCCATCTTTCGTTCAATGGCGCATGTTGTGGCACTGTAAATGGAAAACGGCAAGGCTGGACATGAACGAAACGATTATATTTTGATGACGAAAATCATCTTTGCCTTCAAATAAGGCAGGCAAATTTTACTGCGCCGGGTGGTCGTCTCCGTCATCCAGCGCCCGCCAACCGGCCCCATCCATGTCTTCATACTGGCCGCTTTTCAGCGACCAGAGAAAAGCAAAAAGTCCCAAACCGCCGAGAAACAAGGCAACTGGAATAAGAAACGAAAGCATGTTCATGCGAAACGCGCTCCTTTTTCCACGCCGCTAGCATCGTCCGTTTTGATATTGCGATTGCTGCTGGCAATATCGGCCTGTGCAGTATTTGCAAGGCTGTTAAGACGTAATGCGTTGGCTACCACGATAATCGACGAGGTCGACATGGCAATGGCGGCAATCATGGGTGTGGCGTAACCGGCAAGCGCAATTGGCACGGCAATGATGTTGTAGCCGATGGCCAGTGCAAAGTTCTCGCGGATCAGCCGTCCGGCCTTGCGTGATGCCTCGACCGCAAACGGCACCGCACTCAGATTGTCCTGCATGAACACGAAATCTGCGGCCTGACGGCCAATATCCGCCGCCGTTGCCGGTGCAATCGACACATGGGCTGCGGCAAGTGCCGGGGCATCGTTGATGCCATCGCCCACCATCAGCACCTTCCGGCCCTGTTCGGCAAGCTCGGTGCAGCGGGCGGCTTTCTCGGCTGGAGCAAGTCCGGCATTCCACTGCGTGATGCCGATCCGCCGCGCCAGTGTCTCAACCGCTGCCGGACGATCGCCTGAGACAATTTCGCTTTTCATGTGGTCGCCAAGCAGCCTCGAAACGGCTTCCGCCGCGCCAGGACGAACCGTATCTTCAAAAAGGAACTGCGCCAGTTCATGGCCATCCAGCGACAGCACCACTTCAGACGACGCAAAGTCACTGTTCGAATCACCTGCCCTGTCAGGCAGCGCAAAACGTCTGCTGCCGAGACGATAGAGACCATCAGCGGTTTCCACCTCAACACCGGCACCGGGAATTTCACGACCGCCGGCAAACACCGGCAATGGGCCATCCACCGAACGGGCTAAAGCCTGCGACAGCGGGTGCCGCGAATTGACGGCAATGCCGGCGGCGGTCTTCATCAGCGAAGGTGCAATCTCACTGGCATTGACCAGCTGTGGCCGACCAAGTGTCAGCGTACCGGTCTTGTCGAACAAAACCGTATCCGCTTCGGCAAGGCGCTCCATCGCCGAACCATCCTTGACCATGATGCCGTGCTTGAACAGACGACCGGCCGCAACCACCTGCACGACCGGTACGGCAAGACCAAGCGCACATGGGCATGTGATGATCAGAACGGCAATGGCAATCAGCATGGCCTGCTTCCAGTCGCCGCCAAAAACGCCCCAGCCGATAAAGGCCGTCAGCGCCAGCAAATGCACGACCGGTGAATAATATTGGGCAGCCCGGTCAGCCAGACGGCGATAACGCGCCCGACCACCTTCGGCAGCCTCCATAAGGCCGATGATTTCCGACAGGAACGAATCCCTTGCCAGCGCGGTTGCCTCGATTACCAGAGCACCGGTCAGATTAAGTGTACCGGCCTGAACCGCGTCACCCTGACGGACTGTCAAAGGGGCGCTTTCGCCATTGACGATAGACACATCGAGATCACTGGTGCCGCTGAGGATACGGCCGTCAACCGGCACCCGATCGCCGGCGGCAATGGCAATGTGATGGCCGGGCACGATATCGGTCACTGGAAGATATTCCCGCGAACCGTCTTCCATCAGCACCGTGGCACCACGCGGTGACAGACGTGCAAGCCCGGCAACGGCCGAGCGCGCACGGTCCCGCATGACGTGATCCAGCGTGCGGCCAATCAGCAGGAAGAACAGCAGCGATACGGTAGCGTCAAACCAGGCATGTGGGCCGCTGTGAATGGTTTCCCAGACCGACACCGAATAGGAAAGCGTGATGGCCAGAGCAATCGGCACGTCCATATTGGTACGGCCATGTTTCAAGGCATTAAAGGCTGACTGGTAGAAAAAACGACCGCCATAGATCAAGGCTGGCGCAGCAATCAGACCCGAAATCCAGTGGAACATGTCGCGGGTCGAGGCATCGGCGCCCGACCAAACAGAAATCGACAACAGCATGATGTTGACGGCGGCAAAACCGCAAAGGCCAACCGCGCGGATCAACTGGTTGCGCAGCTCGTCGGAACTGTCTTGCAGCGATGTGAACAGATGCGTTTCATATCCGGTCGAGACCACCGCCTGCGCCAGGATGACCGGATCGGTCTTCACGCCGTCAATTTCTTCCTTCCAGACGATGGAAACACGCTTTGAAGACAGGTTGACGCGTGCCTTCTCAACCTGCGGCAGCTTTCTCAACGCGCCTTCGACGGTCGTGATGCAGGCACCGCAATAAACACCGGGAACGCCGAGATCGGTCTGGCGCAGCCCCTGCCCCAGGTCCCGGCTTGCCAGGAACAACTCTTCCGATGAAGGCAGGGTGCGGTTGAAACCGGCCTGCTCCAGCGCGCCTTCTGTACCCGGTGCACAGCAGCTCATTGCACGTCTCCCGTTACAGCAATGCGTTCACCCTCATGCACGATGACCTTGCCGTCTTTCATGGCAATCGCCTCAACGATCCAGTGACCGCCGGGAATGTCATGCTGGCCCGAGAATACACCGGTTTCGGCCTTTTGCAGTTCCATGTCGAAATTCTGTTTTTCACCAACCGGACGGCGGAAATGCAAGGTCACGCTATCGGTATCGATGGCGCCGCGTTCAGGATGCGAAATCTCGTAGCGGGCAATATCGTTCTTGACCTCAAGCTTGCCGATGATACCGGAGGCAGCACGCGCCTTGGCAGCAGCTGCCTTGCCGTTGAACTGCTGGCTTGCCACATAGGTATTGGGCACCACCAGGCCGCTCCAGCTGGTCACTGCATTCCAGGCCATGGTGATGTTGACCGAGATGATGGTTCCGAAAAACAGAACCATGATTGCAAGCATATGCCAGCCGGTAAAAACGAAACCCTGTTGTTTTTGTTGTTCAGCACTCATTTCTTAGCTCCCGGAGCAATAAAGACGGCCTTGTATTGGGCAGTTTCGTGAATTTCATTGTCGATCGCAATGAAATCGAAGTCTTCTGAGGTCGAGGTGATTGCCTTGCCTGGCAGCGTCACAAACACTTTCAGCGTCGTGACTTCGTCCGGCTCGACCATCACGGTAAACGAGCGCGATGGCGCATCCTGCACACCGTTGATCTTCATGACCGCTTCCGGCACGCCTTCGATCGACAGCGTGATCTGGCGCGGCTGCGGCACCATGTTCAACAAACGAACCGTGTAGCCGTTACGGATCGAACCATCCGATTCCAGTACATATTGCGGGTTTCTGTCATGCAGCACGTTGACCGACAGACGATCACGGGTCGCCAGCGCAAACAGCATGGCTAAACCAACAGCCGACCAGATGCCCATGTAAAGAAGGGTCCGCAGCCGGAAGATGATGCGCCAATTGAAGTGCCTGATGGCATCCACGAACTTGCCATCCTGATCCCGAATATTGGATGGGCGGATCGGATGCGTGCTGTTGCCGGTTGCAAGCTCCATATTGGCTTCATATTCGCTGAGTGTCGCATAGGCGATCAGCCCGCGAGGCTTGCCAATCTTGTCCATGACGCTGTCACAGGCGTCGATGCACAATGCGCAGGTAATGCATTCCAGCTGCTGCCCGTCCCTGATATCGATGCCCATTGGACAGACGGCAACACAGGCATTGCAGTCCACGCAATCTCCCACCGGTTCCCCGGCGGCAATCAGCTTTTTCGAATGGCGTGAGCGTGGTTCGCCGCGCCAGTCATTATAGGTCACCACAAGTGAATGTTCGTCGAGCATTGCAGCCTGAATACGTGGCCACGGGCACATGTAGGTGCAGACCTGCTCGCGCATCAGGCCACCGAAAATATAGGTGGTGGCAGTCAGCGTAGCGACGGTCGAATAAGCTACCATGGCGGCTTGGCCCGTCATGAACTCCATGGCAAGCGTTGGTGCATCGGCAAAATAGAAAATCCAGGCACCACCGGTCGCAACACCGATGACAAGCCAGATCGAATGTTTGAGCAGGCGCTTGCGGATCTTGTCGAAGCTCCACGGCGCGGCATCCAGCTTCATGCGGGCATTTCTGTCACCTTCGACCGCCCGCTCGACCACCAGAAAGAGGTCGACCCAGACGGTCTGGGGACAGGTATAACCGCACCATGCACGGCCAACGGCCGAGGTGATGAGAAACAGCCCGAAGCCCGCCATGACCAGCAGGCCAGCCACATAAAAGAATTCCTGCGGCCATATCTCGATGAAGAAGAAATAGAAGCGGCGGTTGGCAATATCGATCAGAACCGCCTGATCCGGTGCATAAGCACCACGGTCCCAGCGGATCCATGGCGTCAGATAATAGATGCCGAGCGTGATCAGCATCACGATCCATTTGAAACGGCGAAATTGCCCCTCTACCCGTTTCGGAAAGATCTTCTTTCGGGCTTCATACAGTGGCTGACGAATTTTGGCGGAATTGACAGGTAAAGCGTCAAGCTGTTCGACATTCGCGGGCCGACTGCTATCCTGCTCGGCGTTGTAGAGGTTCATGGGGCAATATCCAGATTTCTGTATTTGCCTTTTCTCATTTCGCAGCCGTTTCATCCTTGACTTAAGTCAAGCATGGACAAAGTGGCGCATGTGGCAGGTTTGAACGTCGCCCCGCAGCAAGGAGACCGCAATGCCCGATAGTATGACCGCAAAGATCGTGCATTTGACGATTAATCGCCCATGGACGGCCGTTTATGCGTTCGCGTCCGATCATTCAAAAATGCCATTATGGGCCGCGGGCCTGGCCAGCGGCCTTACGCCGCAGGGTGACGATTGGATCGCTTCGGGGCCGCTCGGTGATGTCACGGTGCGATTCGCAAAACCAAATGACCTCGGCGTTATCGACCATGTCGTCACCATGCCAGATGGCCTGGAAGTCTATAATGCCCTCAGGGTCACGCCAAACGGCGACGGCTGCGAAATAACCTTTACCGTCCTGCAGCTGCCCGGCATGAGTGATGACGACTTTAAAAATGATGCGGATCTCGTCTACAAGGATCTGATAACGCTAAAAAAAATGCTGGAAACAACCTGATTGGAGACCTGCCGTGGCCGGTAAAAACAACACCATCAATTACGTCGAATTCAACGTCAGTGACATCGAAGCGTCCAAGGCCTTTTATGGCACCGTATTCGGCTGGCAGTTCAAGGATTACGGCCCGCAATATTGCGAGTTTTCCGATGGCAACATGACGGGCGGTTTTACCACAACGGCACCGGTCAAGGCAGAAGGTGGCGCACTGGTCATTCTCTACGCCGATAATCTCGAACCAACGCTGGAGGCTGTCAAAAAAGCTGGCGGCACAATTGTCGAGTATATTTTTGAATTTCCCGGCGGTCGCCGTTTCCATTTCAGGGATTTGGACGGTTACGAACTGGCCGTCTGGACCGCGAACTAAAAAAGGGCCGCGAAAGCGGCCCTTTTGTCATTGTCTGGTCGGGTGGTTATTCACCGCCGCCCAGCGAGTGCACGAACAGTGCCAGCTGCTTGACGGTGGCATCGCCAAGGCGCTCGCCCCAGGCAGGCATCACGCCATGCTTTGGTGCGCGGACCTGTGCGGCAATGCCGTCTTCGCCTTCAACCTTCAGCCAGATGGCATCTGCAAGGTTTGGCGCGCCAAACTCGCGGTTACCCTTGGCATCTTCGCCGTGACACGAAGCACAGTTGTCGGCAAAGATCTGCTTGCCCGGTTCAACCATGCTGGCGTCACGCGGCGTGCCGGTCAGACTGACGACATAGGCCGCAACCTGCTTGATTTCCTGCGACTGCAGCATGTCGGCATAGGCTGGCATTTCCGACAGGCGTGTATCGTCATCATCGGCAAAACGAATACCATGGGTAATCGTTGTGTAGATGTCGTCAGCGCTACCGCCCCACAGCCAGTCGTCATCGTTGAGGTTGGGGAAGCCTGCGCCACCCGAAGCACCCGAACCATGGCACTGGATGCAGTTGACCTTGAACGCGGCAGAACCACCGGCAACGGCAAACTGCAACAGCTCATTGTCGGCCTGAATGTCGGCCAGCGACGATGCGGCAATCTTGTCGAGGTAGACGCTCTGCGCCGTCTTGGCTTCCACCATTTCACCGGCAAAGTCAGCGCGGCTGCTCCAGCCAAGCAGGCCCTTGGTGTTTTCGGTCAACAAAGGCCATGCCGGATAGGCAATCGTGTAACCGATTGCCCAGATGATCGTCAGGTAAAAGCACCATACCCACCAGCGTGGCATGGGGTTGTTCAACTCACGAATGCCATCCCATTCGTGACCGGTGGTTTCCACGCCACTAATTTCGTCAATGTGTTTTTCCGACATATCCTAGTCCTCCTTGAGAGGAATATTGGCTGCGTCTTTGGCCTGCTTTCCGCCACCGGGACGCAATGTGAAGAGGACGACCGCAAGAAAGAACAGTGTCATGGCCAGCAAGCCCCAACTGTCCGCGAAGTGACGCATGGCTGTGTAGGTTTCCACGTCATCTCTCCTTAGCGGTAGCCAGCGGCATCGTCGTAGGTCGAAAAATCGACCAGCGTGCCGAGCATTTGCAGATAGGCAACCAGAGCATCCATTTCCGTCAACTTGGCTGGGTCGCCGTCGAAGTCACCGAGCTTTGCCTTGGGATAGCGCGCTTCGATACCTGAAGTATCCGCATTGGGATCTGCCTGTGCGGCAAGATCGGCAGCGGCGTTTTCGATCATCTCGTCACTGTATGGAACGCCCACGGCACGGTTGGCCTTGAGCTCCATTGAAACGTCGGTGATCTTGAGCGGTGTTTCCTTCAGGAAGGAATAGCTGGGCATAACCGATTCCGGCACGACAGAGCGTGGCTCGACCAGATGCTGCACATGCCATTCGTTCGAATAACGGTCACCGACGCGGGCGAGATCTGGCCCGGTGCGCTTGGAACCCCACTGGAACGGATGGTCATACATCGATTCAGCGGCAAGGCTGTAGTGACCGTAACGCTCAACCTCGTCGCGGAACGGACGGATCATCTGGCTGTGGCAGGTGTAGCACCCTTCACGAATGTAGATGTTGCGTCCGGCCAGCTCGAGCGGCGAGTAAGGCCGCATGCCCTCCACCTTTTCAATGGTGTTTTCGAGGTAGAAAAGCGGTGCGATTTCAACGATACCGCCGATGGAGACCACAACGAGCGATCCCACCAGAAGCAATGTTGCATTACGCTCGATGACGCCGTGTTTATCAAGAATAGACATCGTCAAACTCCTTACTCAGCCGGTTGCAGCGCAGGCGCGGCATCTTGGCGAACACTCTCTTGGCGCTGATGGCCGAGAATGGTTCTGGTAATGTTGTAGGCCATGATGATTGCACCGCTGAGGAACAGCAGACCGCCACCGGCACGCAGCACGTAGTACGGGAACATGGCTGCTACAGATTCTGCGAACGAGTAAACCAGGAAGCCCTGCGCATCATATTCGCGCCACATCAGAGCCTGCTGGATACCGGCAACCCACATGGCAGCGGCATAGACAACGATACCAAGTGTCGCCAGCCAGAAGTGCCAGTTGACCAGTTGCAGGCTATACAGACGATCGCGGTTCCACAGCTTTGGCACCATGTAATAGAGGGCACCGAAGGTGATCATGCCGTTCCAGCCAAGCGCACCGGAGTGAACGTGACCAATGGTCCAGTCGGTATAGTGGCTGAGCGAGTTGACGGCCTTGATCGACATGACCGGACCTTCAAATGTTGCCATGCCGTAGAACGCAACTGCCATGACCATCATGCGAACGACCGGGTCGGTACGGATCTTGTCCCATGCGCCCGAAAGCGTCATCAGACCGTTGATCATGCCACCCCACGAAGGCATCCACAGCATGACAGAGAACACCATGCCCAGTGTCTGCGCCCAGTCCGGTAGCGCCGTATAATGCAGGTGGTGCGGGCCGGCCCAGATATACATGAAGATCAGGGCCCAGAAGTGGATGATCGACAGGCGGTAGGAATAGACCGGACGGTTAACCTGCTTGGGAATGTAATAATACATCATGCCCAGGAAGCCGGCGGTCAGGAAGAAGCCCACGGCGTTATGGCCGTACCACCACTGCGTCAACGCATCCTGCACGCCCGAGAAGGCCGAGTAGCTTTTGACACCGAGGAACGAGACCGGCACCGCCAGATTGTTGACGATATGCAACATGGCAATGGTGACAATGAAGCCAAGGTAGAACCAGTTGGCCACGTAGATGTGGGGTTCCTTGCGCTTCAGGATCGTGCCCAGAAACGCAATGAGATAACAGACCCAGACTATTGTCAGCCAGATATCGACGTACCATTCCGGCTCGGCATATTCCTTGCCCTGCGTAATGCCGAGAAGGTAGCCGGTGGCGGCCATGACGATGAACAGGTTGTAGCCCCAGAAAACGAACCAGCCGAGGTTACCGCCAAACAGGCGTGCGCGCGATGTGCGCTGAACCACATGGAAAGACGTCGCGATAAGCGCGTTACCACCAAAGGCAAAGATAACCGCCGAGGTGTGCAGCGGGCGTACACGACCGAAATTGAACCATGGCTCAATGTTCAGGTCGGGAAATGCCAGCTGAAGCGCAACGATCAGACCGACGAGGAAACCGACAACGCCCCAGAACACGGTGGCAATGACACCGTATTTGATGACTTCATCGAAGTACTCCGACTGCTGACGCTGCTTGGCGGCGGCATCGATCGGCGCAAAGGATGTGCGTCGCAGCAACACGACCGCGCCGATGAGCAGCACGAAAAACAGCACCCACATGTGAGATGCAAACTGATTATCATGGGCGAATGCCGCCCCTAGCAACGCAATAAAGGCTCCCAGAGCCACTATCACGAATTCCAAAGTGTAGTTCATTGTTGGTTTCCCCCAACGTCCTGGCTGATCCGACGCGGCCAGACATCTGCCCTGTGCAGAGTCGTGCGGCATGTCGCGTCGTTTGGAGAAGTGCCATTCGCGGGCCAAACTTACCTTGATCCAAATCAAGGCAGACGCGGCAGACTGTGGGAGAAATAGAAACGAACTGGAAATAGCGGCATTTTCGCAACTGGATGCGTCCTTCGGGACATCATGCCGCACGACAGGCGTGGCAGCGCAGCCAGTCTTGCGCTTGAAGGGCAAGAACGAGGTCATGACCATGGCACAGAAAGGCAATCTTTCAGGGCGACCTGAACAGGAAACCATCACACCGCTTTCGCGGGCGGAAAAGGATTTCCCCAAACTGGACTGGCTGCGCCGGGCACATACGGAACAGCTGGCACTGTGCCGGGAGCTGGAAGAGATCGCAGATTCCCTGCCCTCCAACGTCAACCGGCAAAAATGCATCTATGCTGCCAAGGCGCTTGGACCCGTTATCCGCGGCGCCCACCATTATGAGGAAACCGTGCTGTTTCCCTGGATCGAACACCGCACCGGCCAGCGCGCTCGTTCTGAAACGCTGGAACGTCTGCGCTTTGAGCATTTCGAGGATGAATGTTTTGCCGAGGAACTGACCGATGCCCTGCTGAAGGTCGGCTCGGGCAATCCGGTCAACATGGAAGCGGTCGGCTACATGCTGCGTGGTTTTTTTGAAGCAACGCGTCGACACATAGCCTTTGAAAGCGACTGTCTTCTCGAAGAGCTGGAAAACGAGCAGACGCATTGAATCAAAAACTTAAGTACCCGATTCAAAACATGAGGAACCAGCCCTTACCCCTTCATTTTAAGGGGTAATCCAGCCGCGATGAAATAAACTTCGTTGGCAACTTCGGCCACATTTTGATGCAGGCGGCCAGCATGGTCACGAAACTCTCGCGCCATGCGATTGTCAGGCACGATGCCAAGCCCGACTTCATTGGACACAAACACCAGCTGCGCCTTGGCCACCGCAATGTGACGGCAAACAGCCTCGAATTCGGCGGGCATATCCCTGTTGTCCATCATCAGGTTTGTGACCCACAATGTCAGGCAATCAATGAGAATGATCCGTTTGGGATCATCAATCTTTTGCAGCAGACCCACCAGATCAACCGGCTCCTCATGGCTGGTCCAGACAGCACCACGCCGGGATTGGTGCTCACGAATGCGCTCTCGCATTTCATCGTCCCAGGCCCGCCCGGTCGCCACATAATGGGCGTCGAGGCCGCTTGCTAGAACCAGTTTTTCGGAGAAGGAAGATTTGCCGGAACGCGCACCACCCAGCACAAGAACCGTTCGATTTTGGTGCGACATGAAAATCCGCTCTGTCATGTATGAAATTATGTCCGGACCCCAATGCGCGTAGGCGCAAGGCCATTGCATCAAGTCATGAAAAGGGACGATTCGTAGATAGGAGGCGTCCCCCGGTCGATCATGCTCAACACGCCGGTTTGTCTGCCTGCTGTCATTTCCCCGGTTTGCACCATTACAAACCGCAAGGAAACTGGAGGCCAGCAGCAAAAGGTCCGGACAACCAGAATCTAGGATCAGGCCGGGCGCGTGTCAATGACATCTGGGAGTAGATAAAAATCAAAAAGCGCGCGAGCCATCAAGCTTGCACGCCTCCTGAAAACACCTCGAACAGAGGCAACGGCGACCGGTACGCAATACCTTTTCCGGAGCCGGACTGACGGTCTCGCCGTCTGCACGACTACAATTAACCAGACATTCTTACCGGAGAGTTAGCAAGCGACTCACATTCGAAAAAACTTTGTCGTTTTTTGCATTTTTATCGCGAACCATCTCGCCGACAAAATAGACACCGTTTTTTCAGACCGTTGAGATAGATGATGTCAGCACATTGCCTGACGGACCGCATGCGGCCATTATCGCCCGGTCTGAAGCGGCACGGATTCGATTGGCGGTCTCACAACATCATGACAATTATCGACTATACGGCTTTTGTAATCTTCATCCTCTCCTGGAGCAGTTACGCCTGGCTGACATCAGGCAAGCCTCGTTTTGCGCGGCTCAGCCTCAACCAGGCGATGGCTGAGCGCCGCCGCAAATGGATCTACAATTCGCTGCGCCGTGACCTGAAAATGATCGACACGCAGATCATGGCCGGTCTGCAGAATGGCACCGCCTTTTTTGCCTCGACCTCGATCTTTGCGATTGGTGGCTGTTTTGCGCTTCTGGGCGCGACAGATCAGGTTGAATCCGTGTTCAAGGACATGCCCTTTGTGCATTATGCCGGACGCACGGCCTTTGAACTGAAGGTCATCGGACTGACGACCATCTTCGGTTATGCCTTTTTCAAATTTGGCTGGTCCTACCGCCTGTTCAACTATTGCACCATTCTGTTTGGCGCCATTCCGATGGTCGAGGACAGTCTGGGTGACCGGCGCGCAGCAGAACAGGCAGCCGAAAACGTCATCCGCATGAACATCATCGCCGCCAAGAACTTCAATGACGGCCTGCGCACCATTTTCCTGTCGATCGGTTACCTCGGCTGGTTCATCGGTCCTTACGTGTTCATTGGCGGCACGCTCTTCATCATCGTGGTGCTGACGCGCCGTCAATTTTTCTCCGAAGCACGTCTGGCGATCATGGAAGATGAACAGCCTTGAAATTGCCTCACTTTGAAGGCGTTGCGATAATCTTTGCAGAACGACAAAATCAGGGATGAGAGAATGACCGAAGCGATCACCGGGACAACGCCACCCGCCCCGAAAGGCCGGATCGGCGCACTCGATACATTGCGCGGTATTGCCCTGATTGCCATGGCATCCTACCACTTCACGTGGGATCTGGAGCTGTTCGGTTATCTCGAGCCGGGCACCGCAACCCAAGGCCTTTGGAAGATCTATGCGCGCGGTATTGCCAGCAGCTTCCTGTTTCTGGCCGGTTTCAGCCTGTATCTTGCCCATTCCAAAGGCATAAACTGGCCGTCTTTCCGCAAACGCTTTGCCATGATCGCTGCGGCTGCGGTGGTAATCACCGTCGCAACGGGCATTGCGACGCCTGATGGCATGATCTTTTTCGGCATATTACACAATATTGCCGCCGCTAGCCTTGTTGGCCTGTTGTTCCTGCGACTGCCTGTCGTCGTCACGCTGATCGTTGCCGCGGCTGCACTTGCCGCACCATTTTATCTGACGGCGGATATTTTCAGCACGCCATGGCTACTCTGGATCGGCCTTTCGCCGGTCATGCCACGCTCAAATGACTATGTGCCGCTGCTGCCGTGGCTTGCGCCGTTTCTGCTCGGCCTCAGCGCTGCAAAAATCGCCCTGCCCGCTGGCTGGCTTGATCGTTTTCGCACCCCAAGCCATCCGCGCAATCCGCTGGCCCTTGCCGGCAAACACAGCCTTGCCTTTTACCTGATCCACCAGCCCATTCTGGTTGGTATTGTTTATCTCGCATCGCTGGTTGCACCGCCCCCACCGGTCGATATGGTAGAGCAATACAAGAACCTCTGCATGCGCTCATGCGTTAACAGCGAAAACGGCACTGAGATTTGTGAAAGCTTCTGTGGCTGCAAGCTGGAAAAGCTACAGGCCGAAGGTATCTTCGACAATATGATGGCCAACAAGGTCAACGAGCAGGAACAGGTGAAGATGGGCGACATCTCATTTATGTGCGCCCAGGAAGTACAGCAATAAAAAAGCCGCTGTGACAAACAGCGGCTTCACACTATCCGAATTTCGAAACCGTCAGGTGCCGACACCAATTTCCGCAAGGCGGGTCAGACAGGCTTCTTCGACATTGTCGAGTTCCGCCAGCGTCTCTTCAATGTCCTTGCGCTTCTGGCGAAGCTCATTGCGCTTTTCATCAACCTTTTTCATCAGCATCTCGAGCTGGCCGGACTCGCCCGGCGGCTCTTTGTAGACCTGAATGATTTCGCGGATTTCTGCGATGGTGAAGCCGATACGACGGCCTCTGAGAATTTCCTGAATAAGCCTGCGGTCGGCCATTCTGAACAATCTGGTCCGACCACGACGTTCAGGATGAATGAGCCCCTCGTCTTCGTAAAAACGCAGCGTTCTTGTCGAAACACCAAATTCCCGTGTAAGCTCTGTGATGCTATAATATTTATTCACGTGCCGATCCGCTTCATGTCAGGCAATTGAGTATATTGACCTTCACGTAAAAGTCAATTTTACAATTGATCCTCACCTAACATAATCGCGACGTCTCGCCTTCAACACAAGAATACCAGCCCTTGCAAAAACAAGGACTTGAAACCCGTAATTGTGCAAACAATTCCTGCACGTGAGCGTCGCTAATGTATGCCGAACCACCAGGTTGCAAGACCGAGGAACGAGAAGAAGCCCACCGTATCGGTCACTGCCGTCACAAACACCGCTGAAGACACCGCCGGGTCGGCGCCAAAACGGTCCAGCACGATCGGAATGAGAATTCCGGCCAGTGCCGCCGCAAACATGTTGATCATCATGGCCGCTGCCAGAATGCCACCGATTTGGATATCGTGGAACCAAAGGGCAGCCAACGTACCGATGGTACAGCCAAACAGCAGGCCATTGAGAATACCAACGCCCGCCTCACGACGGATAATACGTCTGGCATTGTGAATATCGAGGTTTTTGGTGGCAAGCGCCCGCACAGACACCGTCATGGTCTGCGAACCGGCATTGCCGCCCATGCCCGCCACGATCGGCATCAGAATGGCCAGCGCGACGATCTCTTCAATGGTTGCGTCAAACAGGCCGATGACGGAGGCGGCCATGGAAGCGGTAAACAGGTTGACGGCAAGCCACGGCATACGTGAGCGCGACGTGCTGGCCACGGAGTCAGACAGTTCTTCGTCACCGACACCACCAAGGCGCAGCAAGTCTTCTTCCGCCTCTTCCTGGATAACGTCAACCACGTCATCAATGGTCAGTACGCCGACCAGACGGCCGTTCTCATCCACCACGGCAGCGGACAGAAGGTCATACTGTTCAAACAGCTGCGCGGCCTCTTCCTGGTCCATCTCCGCCGCAATCGGGTGGTTGGTTTCATGCATGATCGTTTCGACCTTCACCTGCCGCTTGGACCGCAGCAGCTTGTCGAGATCAAGCGCGCCAACCAGCTTGAAAGTCGGGTCGATCACGAAAATCTGGGTGAAGCTTTCGGGAAGTTCTTCTTCCTCGCGCATGTAGTCGATGGTCTGGCCAACCGTCCAGAATGGCGGCACGGCCACGAACTCGGTCTGCATACGACGACCGGCAGAGCTTTCCGGATAATCCAGCGCACGGCGAAGCCTGACACGCTCGGTAAACGGCAGCTTGGCGAGAATTTCTTCGCGGTCCGCGTGGTCAAGGTCTTCCAGAATGTAGACCGCGTCATCCGAATCCAGTTCACCGATACCGGCAGCAATCTGCTCATTCGGCATCTGCTCAACGATATCCAGACGAATGGCCTCATCGACCTCCGTCAAGGCGGTCATGTCGAAGTCGTCACCCAGCAACCGCACCAGCGCATGGCGTTGTTCCGGCAGGATTGATTCGAGCAGATCGCCCAATTCGGACTCGTGCAGCCTTGCGACATTTTTACGCAGGAACAGCAGGTCACGATCGGCGATTGCTGCACCAACCATGGTCAAAAAGTCGGAGCGGATAGAGCCGTCATCCGAATAAATGTCAGAGGCTTTATTGGAAGGTGTCACATCGAGAGGCTCGTGACGATCGTCGTCAACATCAGTCATTGGCGCCCCCTGTTTTACGTGAATGTCCCGAATTACGGGCTGGCTGGAGAATGGCTCTTAAAACCGCATTGTCAACGATCAGGCAAGATGGATGCCAAGGAAAATTTTGATCGGAGAGACAATATCATGCGGTCATAAACAACCGCTTTAAACAGATTCCTGCGACGAAATCGCGACGCCGATGACCAAGAGTTGAAAAACTCAGACTAAGATACAAGTTGACATATGGTACACATGGGGGAATCTGGAGAATACAACAAGACATTGCCAATGAGGCAATGCGACCAGAAGGCGCAGGAATTGCGCTGAAGCATGTCGCGCAAAAGTGTTCAGCGGTTTTGCGATAACGACATGCAAAAAAACAAAGAGCTAAAGAATAATTTTTGGGAAAGACCACGTTCATGGGCAAGATGGATTTCATCGGCAAGGCATCCTCCGCAGCTGGCGGCTGGGGCGCACTGAAAAGTGTTGGCAAGAGACTGCTGGAATCCGGCGCACCAATATCCGGCGCCCGTACCCTTCTCAAAGCCAATCAGCCCGATGGCTTTGACTGTCCAGGCTGCGCCTGGGGTGACCCGGAGCACGGTTCCTCCTTCGAATTCTGCGAAAATGGCGTGAAGGCCGTGGCGTGGGAAGCAACTGAAAAGCGCGTCCCGCCCGACTTCTTCGCCAAACACACCGTCACTGAACTGCGTGGCTGGAGCGATTACGATCTTGAGCTGCAAGGCCGCCTCACCAACCCGATGCGTTATGACCGCGCCACCGACAAATATGTCGCCGTGTCCTGGGACGAAGCCTTTGCCGAAATCGGCTCGGTGCTGAAAAGCGTTCCAGATGCCAACCGCGCCGAATTCTACACATCCGGCCGCGCGTCCAACGAAGCAGCTTTCCTGTATCAGCTGATGGTCCGCCTTTACGGCACCAACAACTTCCCTGACTGTTCCAACATGTGCCATGAGGCCAGCGGCGTTGGCCTGAAGGCTTCCGTCGGCGTTGGCAAGGGCACAGTTCTGCTGGAAGACTTCGAACATGCCGATGCTATTTTCTGCATTGGCCAGAACCCCGGCACCAACCACCCGCGCATGCTGGGTGACCTGCGCCGTGCAGCCCTTCGCGGTGCCCGCATCGTTGTCTTCAACCCGATCCGCGAAAAGGGCCTTGAGCGCTTTACCGACCCGCAGGACAAGGTTGAGATGATCACCGGCGGCAGCGCCAAGATCGCCACCAACTATTACCAGCCACGCCAGGGCGGCGACATGGCTGCCGTGCGCGGCATGAGCAAGGTTATCTTTGCCGCCGATGACGCAGCACGTGCCGCTGGCCAGCCCGCCATCATCGATTACGACTTCATCAACGAACACGCTGTCGAGTTTGACGCCTACCGTGCCGCCGTGGATGCCACCAGCTGGGATGCCATTCTCGACCAGTCTGGCCTGACCCGCGAGCAGATCGAAGAAGCCGCAAACATCTATATGACGTCGAATGCCGTTATCGCCACCTGGGCGATGGGCATTACTCAGCACAAACATTCTGTCATCACCATCCGCGAAATCACCAACTTCATATTGCTGCGCGGCAATATCGGTCGTCCAGGTGCGGGCCTTTGCCCGGTGCGTGGCCACTCCAATGTGCAGGGCGACCGCACAGTTGGTATCGATGAAAAGGCACCACCTGCCCTGCTGGACGCGCTTGAGAAAGAACTAGGCGTGCCAATGCCGCGCAATCGCGGCCACAACACGGTTGAAGCCATTAGCGCCATGCTGGACGGGACTGCCGAAACCTTCATCGCGCTGGGCGGCAACTTCCTGCGCGCCACACCGGACAGCCCGCTGATCATCAAGGCGTTTGAAAAGCAACGCCTGACGGTCAACATCGCCACCAAGCTCAACCATTCGCATCTGGTGCCGGGTCAGGTCTCCTACGTTCTGCCATGCCTTGGCCGCACGGAAATCGACCGTAATTCCAAGGGCGTCTCGCAGATCATCACCGTGGAAGATTCCATGAGCATGGTTCACGGTTCCGGCGGCATCAACACGCCGGCCTCGCCAGAGCTGAAGTCGGAAATTGCAATCGTTGCCGGGATTGCCGAAGCAACGCTTGGCAACGCCCATGTCAACTGGCGCGCCATGGCCGAAGATTACGACCTGATCCGTGACATGATCGAGCGTGTCCTGCCGGGCTTTGAGAACTACAATGAGCGCGTGCGCGTGCCGCGTGGGTTCCACCTGCGCAACGCCGCCGCAGAGCGCGAGTGGAACACACCAGCCAAGAAGGCAACCTTCTTTACCGGCGAATTGCCGGCAAAAACCGAGCACCAGCAGGCGCTTGGCGAAGAAGGCATCTTCGTGCTGCAGACATTCCGCAGCCATGACCAGTACAACACCACCATCTACGGCATGGATGACCGTTACCGTGGCGTTTACGGTGAACGCCAGGTCGTGTTCATGAACCCAAAGGACATGGAAAAGCTGGGCGCGAAGGCCAAGCAGCGCGTTGATGTTGTCGGAGAATATGGCGATGGCATTGAGCGAATTGCCGAAAACTTCCGCCTTGTACCTTACAACATTCCAGAAGGCAGCATTGCCGGTTATTACCCGGAACTGAACGTGCTTGTGCCACTGCACAGCTACGGCGAAGGCAGCTTCACCCCAACCTCGAAGTCGGTTCTGGTGTCGGTTCGTCTGCGCATCGAGGCTGATACCGAGGCTGCATAATGTCTGAAGATACTTCCGCCGAACGCTTCATGGCGATGGTGGAAAAGGTCATGGAAACGGCCCTGGATGGTTTGGACACCACCGGGGCCGCACTTCTGTGCGCTATTCACCTCGGCATCGGTTCCGACAGCCGCAGCCTGTCGAAAAAGCTCGGCATTGCCCATGCGCTGGTGTTACGTGAAATCACCGCCATGTCTGGCCGCTTCCTTGCCGTGACAAAACGTGATGACCGGACACAAAGAACCTTTGTGGAATTATCAGCTGTTGGTAAGGAACTGACCGAGGTCGCCTATGCCACCTCTGGAACCTCGCATGACATCGAAAACATGACACCGCAAGCCTGACGCCTTCTGGGTTTTATCAGGCGCAAAACCGGAGCATACAGTGGCAATCAGGCCCATTCTGCCCTACCCGCATAGCGGGCTTTCTACACCTTGCCAGCCGGTGACGGTGTTTGACGATGCGGTAAAAACGCTGTGCACCGACTTGCTGGATACCATGCGCGCCGCGCCCGGCGTCGGCATCACGGCTGCCCATATTGGTGTATTTCAGCGGGTGTTTGTGCTGGAACTGTCGCCACAGGACGGCGTCCGCAATTATATCAACCCGGAAATCCTCTCGCAGTCCGCACACACCATGCGTCACACTGAGGGCAGCGTTTCGATGCCCGGCTATACGGAGGAAGTGGAACGCCCAGCGGCCGTTCGCGTACGTTATCAGGATATCACCGGGGCATTTCACGAAGAAGAGGCAGAGGGATTTCATGCCATCTGCATCCAGCATGAAATCGATCAGCTTGATGGTATTTTCTGGCTGCAGAAACTGTCGCGCCTCAAGAGAGACCGTCTGGTGCGCAAATGGCAAAAGGCCGCTCACGCACCAAAATCATAAGCAGAGACGATTACGCTTTAACCGTTAGGTCAAAGGACACAGCACCACGCAGCGTGTTGCTGACGGTGCAGATATCTTCCGCCATATGGCCGATGGCCTGACGCTCGTCGTCGTTAAAATTACCCTTGATATCAAGCGCGATATGGAAGGTCTCGATGCGGGACGGTTCCGTTTTTGCCTTCTCGCCGGTTACTTCAGCCGTCACGTTCTCAAACCTGTCGAGGATGCCGAGCTTGCTGGCTGCGATGCGCGCGCTCAGCACCATGCAGGCCGCCAGCGATGAATAAAGCAGATCAATCGGATTGAAGCCCGGATCGGAAGCGCTGGTGGTGACGCCAAGCGTGCCGCCGGTTGGCGTTGTCAGGTCCGGCTGGCCCATTCTTGCCAGAACGGCCGTTGCGCCCGTGGGCCTTGTTTTCACTTTTACCTGGGTCATGTGTTGTCTCCGTCGGCCGATAGGATTTTTTTCAATTGTATTGTCCGCAATGGAACCAATGTGGTGATGAACGCATTTGATACGCAACGGTCAAGAACCGTTGGACAATTAAAGGAGCTGGGACCAATGGTTACATCCACCCTCATCAGCATTTTGATCACGTTTCTTGTTATCGTGCTGATTCTATGGCTGGTCGCTCGCTTGCCAATTGCTGGCAGCGCGAAGCAGATCGTCCAGGTTATCGTCATCATTATCGGTATTATTTCGCTTCTGAAATATCTCGCCGTATTCTGATCGATCGCGACAGGAAACAAAAAGAACAGGCGGCAATAACACCGCCTGTTCTTTTTTATTTAAATTGAATTTCAGATATTTGCCGCCCGCTTCCAACCCAGCGTCAGCAAGCCGGCGCCAATCAGCAGGCTTCCGCCTGTTCTATTGACCACCTTTTGCACTGATGGTTTGCGAATGGTGTTACGCGCCGCAGACGCCAGCAGCCCATAGAGTGCCGCATTGATGATGGCGAGCACCAGGAACGTCGTTTCAAAGATAACCATTTGCGGCAGCCAGGGCAACGCCGGCACCAGAAACTGCGGCAGAAACGCCACGAAAAACACGATGCTTTTCGGGTTGAGCGCAGTGACGATATAGGTATGCAGGAATATCCGCATCGGCCTTTCCTTGCCCGTCACATCGCCCTGTGAGGCATCGCCACCAATAACAGGCGCACGCCACAGCTTGATCCCGAGATAGATCAGATAGGCCGCACCCACCCATTTCAGCACCGTAAACAATGCAGCAGACGTCGCCAGCAAGGCACCAAGCCCCAGCATGGAGGCGGTCATCGCCGTAAAATCACCCAGCGCCACACCGGCAACCGTTGCCGTACCGGCCTTTCGGCCATGGCCAAGCGCATAGGAAATGACAAGCAGGATGGTTGGCCCGGGAATGGCCAGCATGACAATTGACGCAGCAGCAAACGCAATCCAGTTTTCAAACGGCATGGCAAATCCTCGCTCCAGAGAAACGCCACCAAGCCACCATTTTAACTGAAGTTCAAGCGCCGTTTATTGGGCGCGCAGGCCAAAGCCCTGCATCAGGCGACGGGTGGCGAAATCTGGATTGCCTGAGGTGAAAATCGCCACATCAAAACCATCGGGATGTACGGCACCCTGAACCAGTGGCACCAGATGGCGTGCCCGTCGTGCAATGGCTTCAGCCGGGTCCAGCCAGTCGACTGGCCACGGTGCCAAACGACGAAACAGATTGGACATGAACGGGTAATGGGTGCAGGCCAGCACGACGATATCGGTCTTGCGCTCCTCCTGCTCGACAAAACACGGCGTGATCTCAGCCATCACCGCCTCATCCGATACCGGCTCACCCCGGATCCAGCTTTCCGCCATCCGGGCCAGATTTTCCGAACCGACCAGTCGCACATGGCACTGGGTGGCAAAGGACTGGATGAGGTCACGCGTGTAGGCACGTTTGACCGTGCCGGGCGTGGCAAGAACCGATACAAGGCCGGAGCGTGTTCGCTCTGCTGCAGGCTTGATCGCCGGTACGGTGCCGACAAAGGTCATGGCAGGAAATGCTTCACGCAATGCCGCACCAACCAGCGTAAAGGCGGTGTTGCAGGCAATGACGCAGACCTCGGGATCGTGTTCTACCAGCAGCCGGGCAAACAGCGCCAGAATGCGCTCTTTCAGCGCCTCTTCTTCCCAGCCGCCATAGGGAAAACCGGCATCATCGGCAATATAGATGAATTCGCGCTCCGGCATCAGAACGCGAACTTCGCGCAAAACCGTCAGGCCACCAATTCCGGAATCAAAAACCAGAATTGGTTTCAGCTCATGCGTCTGTGCTGTCATCTTCCGAAACGCCCTTGCCGCCGGCATTGTTGTTGGGAGGCTGATAAAAAGCTCCACGCGGCGAGTTGCGCGTGTAACGGTCAAAGGTGCCGAACACGCCACGCAAAACGCTGATCTCCTGCGAGCTCAGCGCGCGTCTGGACAGAACGGCACGAAGATTTTCAGTCATGCGCTGCCTTTTGCCTTCGGGGCGGAAATAACCGCGGGCATCCAGCGCTTCTTCCACCTGTTCGTAAAGGCCATGCAGCTCTTCTTTTGTCGCCGGCCGCTGCTCGATCGGCTGGAAAAGCGTCGAAGACACGTCTTCCATGCCCGATTTCATCCACTCATAGGACATCAGCAACACAGCCTGCGCAATGTTCAGCGATGCAAAGGCTGGATTGACCGGGAAGGTCACGATCTCGTCGGCAAGCGCCACTTCTTCATTGGTCAGACCCCAGCGCTCACGACCAAACAAAATGCCGGTCTTTTCGCCGCCAACGAATTTACCGCGCAGCGTAGCAACGGCATCAACAGGTGCGCGAACCGGCTTGAAACCGTAACGTTCACGGGCAGTGGTGGCATAAACGAAATTCAGGTCGGCAATCGCTTCTTCCAGCGTCGCAAACACCCGCGTGCCGTCAATCACATGGTCTGCCTTGGAGGCCGCAGCGCGTGCCTTTTCGCTTGGCCAGCCATCCCGCGGGTTGACCAGACGCAGTTCCGCCAGGCCGAAATTGGCCATGGCACGGGCAACCATGCCGATGTTTTCGCCCAGTTGCGGTTCAACGAGGATGATTGCCGGGCCTTCTGCCACAAGTTCCAGCTCGCTATTGGTACCAGCCATATTCTTCTTCCAGATTACACGGGCGCTTCACTGGCACAAAATGCAGCGCAAATCAAAGTGTGCAGCGGAAAAAGGCGAATTGAAGACCGGCACTATTCACCCTTGATGATGCCATCCATCTCGACAACCAGGGAATCTGTGCCGTCGTCGCCAACCCGGTGAATGTCATCGATGACAGGCTTGCCATTTTCTTCGATCACATCGAAATGCACTTCGTTGACCATGTTCTTCATGTCGTTTTCGTCCATGCAGGACCACAGCTTGAAACTGACCTTTACGTCATTGACGCTGCCATCCTTTGGCTGAGCGGGTGCGATCGCCAGTTCCTGTATTGGACATCCATCCTGTGAACTGGTCACAACGTCGTAGCCAAAGGGGTCGCCCGGCTCGTTGTTTTCGGTGTCATAGGCCGGCTTTTTTGCCGCCTGATGGTAGGTTTCGACGAATCTCTTGCTGAACAGGCTGTTCAGCATGTCCTCGTCAAAAATGTATTTCCATTCCTCCTGCTCACCGGACCAGTTCTTGACGGTGATATCCATCACCTGACGCACGGGTGCCGTCGCATCTGCTGCGAATGCGCAGCTTGAGGCCAGAAAAACAAGGGTGGCTGTGAAAAAAGTACGCATGAAGATGTCCGGTCGCAAATCGACAATGAAGGAATGATTCGCCAGACTGTATTCCCATCCTGCCATTTGTCACCCACCCAACTTCATTTGGGCAGCCATGCAGAAAAACATGCTCCAAGCCTTTGCGGACGGCGCATGCGATGCTATAGCCGCACCGGATATTTTTCCGATACCGCGGACTTGTTCCGCCTCATTCATGGCGAGGAATTCATGGCAAAGATCAAGGTTGCAAATCCGGTTGTCGATCTCGACGGCGACGAAATGACCCGTATCATCTGGCAGCTCATCAAGGACAAGTTGATCCTGCCTTACCTCGATCTCGACATCGAATATTATGACCTTTCGGTCGAAAACCGTGACGCGACCAATGACCAAGTGACTGTTGATGCGGCTCACGCCATCAAGAAGCACGGCGTTGGCATCAAGTGCGCAACCATTACTCCAGATGAAGCCCGCGTTGAGGAATTTAGCCTCAAGCAGATGTGGAAGAGCCCGAATGGCACCATCCGCAACATTCTCGGCGGCGTTATCTTCCGCGAGCCAATCATCTGCAAAAACGTTCCACGTCTGGTTCCAGGCTGGACGAAGCCAATCGTTGTTGGCCGTCACGCATTCGGCGACCAGTACAAGGCAACCGACTTCAAATTCCCTGGCAAGGGCAAGCTGACGATCAAGTTCGTTGGTGAAGACGGCCAGGTTATCGAAAAAGACGTATTCGACGCACCGGGCGCCGGCGTTGCTCTGGCCATGTACAACCTGGATGAGTCGATCCGCGAGTTCGCACGCGCATCAATGAACTACGGCCTGATGCGCAAGTGGCCAGTTTACCTGTCCACCAAGAACACCATTCTCAAGGCTTATGACGGTCGCTTCAAGGACATCTTTGAAGAAGTTTACCAGGCCGAGTTCAAGGCGAAGTTCGACGAAGTCGGCATCATCTATGAACACCGCCTGATCGACGACATGGTTGCTTCCGCTCTGAAGTGGTCCGGCGGCTACGTTTGGGCATGCAAGAACTACGACGGCGACGTACAGTCCGACACCGTTGCACAGGGCTTCGGTTCGCTTGGTCTGATGACCTCCGTTCTGCTGTCGCCAGATGGCCGCACGGTTGAAGCTGAAGCTGCACACGGTACGGTTACCCGCCACTACCGCCAGCATCAGAAGGGCCAGGAAACCTCCACGAACTCGATCGCTTCGATCTTCGCATGGACACGTGGTCTCGCACACCGTGCCAAGCTGGACGACAATGCCGATCTGGCAAAGTTCGCTGCCACGCTGGAAACCGTTTGCGTTGACACCGTTGAAGCCGGCTTCATGACCAAGGACCTGGCACTGCTGATCGGTCCTGATCAGCCATGGCTGTCCACCACTGCCTTCCTCGATAAGATCGACGAAAACCTTCAGAAGGCTATGGCTGCCTGAGACAGCCAAACCTGAAGAGAACTTCGAGAACCCGGCCTTCGCGCCGGGTTTTCTTTTGGCTACGAGTGCAATGTCTTGATTACATCACAGGTCAGGCGCAGAATTTGCCAAAATGGAGGAGACGTTATGAGTGACCTGACATTTTATACCAACCCCATGTCTCGCGGTCGCATTGCCCGCTGGATGCTGGAAGAGGTTGGTGTGCCCTACCGCACCGAAATTCTGGCCTTCAGTACCGACATGAAATCACACGCCTACAAGGCGATAAACCCGATGGGCAAGGTGCCAGCCATCAAACATGGTGATACCATCGTCACCGAATGCGCGGCGATCTGCGCCTATCTTGCCGATGCTTTTCCCGGCGCAAATCTTGCACCACCCACCAAACAGCGCGGCCTTTATTACCGCTGGCTGTTTTTTACGGCGGGCCCGTTGGAAATGGCAGGTTGCTTCAAGGCGCTCGGTGTTGAAGTGCCGCCAGACAAATACCGCATGGTTGGCTGCGGCGCTTATGCAGATGTCATGAACACACTGGAACTGGCTGTCAGCGAAAACCGCTTTGTGGCTGGCGATCAGTTTACAGCGGCCGACGTTTATGTCGCCTCCCATATCGGCTGGGGCATGCAGGTCGGCACGGTCGAAAAACGTCCACATTTTGTGGAATATCTCAGCCATATCAGCGAACGCCCGGCATTCAAGCGTGCCTTGCAACTGGATGAGGAAGCCTCGAAAGATTTGCATCCCACCGGCTGACATGGCTTAGCGGACGGCGATCAGAAAATAAAAAAAGGCGGGTCAAACCCGCCTTTTTTCTTGGATGGTCCAGTCTCAGCCAGCGAGTGCCGCCGCAACAGCCTCAATGGCTTCAGATGCCTTGGCACCATCAGGGCCACCGGCCTGCGCCATGTCAGGACGGCCACCGCCACCCTTGCCGCCGAGAGCGGCAGAAGCAACGCGCACCAGATCAACGGCGCTGAAGCGCGATGTCAGGTCTTCGGTCACAGACACAACGGCACTTGCCTTACCATCGTCGGAGACGGCAATCAGCAGCACAACGCCGGAACCAATGCCTGCCTTGGCATCATCAGCAAGGCCCTTGAGGTCCTTGGCTTCAATACCGGACAGCGACTTGGCCAGCAGCTTTACGCCGCCAATCTCCTGCACGTCGCTTGCAGCGCCGTCAGCGGAACCGCCGCCCATGGCCAGCTTGCGACGGGCATCCGTCAGTTCCTTTTCAAGCTTCTTGCGCTCATCCAGCAGGCTTTCAACGCGCGACAACACTTCGCCCGGCTGAACCTTCAGCGAAGAAGCCAACGCCTTCACACGTTCGTCCTGCTCGGCGAGGTAGGCCAGAGCGCCCTGGCCGGTGACAGCTTCAACACGACGAACGCCAGCACCAACCGCGCTTTCGCCCAACACGCGCACCAGACCGATTTCACCGGTTGCTGACACATGCGTACCGCCGCAAAGTTCTACCGAGTACGGACGGTTGGCCTTGGCGCCGTGAATGCCAGTGCCCATCGACACAACGCGCACTTCGTCACCATATTTTTCACCGAACAGCGCCATGGCACCTTCGGCAATCGCATCGTCAACGCTCATCAGACGCGTGGTAACAGGCGCATTCTGCAGAATGATTTCGTTGGCCATCTGCTCAACGATCTTCAATTCCTCTGCCGTCATTGGCTTAGGATGAGATACGTCGAAGCGCAGACGCTCAGGCGCAACCAGCGAGCCCTTCTGGGCAACATGCGTGCCGAGGATTTCGCGCAGCGCCTCATGCAGCAGGTGGGTTGCCGAGTGGTTTGCACGCAGACGCGAGCGGCGGTCATGATCAACCGTCAACTGAACAGCGTCGCCGACCTTGAGACCGCCCTTTTCAACCGTACCGATGTGAACGAACAGGCCTTCGCCCTTCTTCTGGGTATCGGACACGGCAAATGCGCCATTGTCAGATGAGATGATACCGGTATCGCCCATCTGGCCACCGGATTCACCGTAGAACGGGGTCTGGTTGACGACAACCTGCACGGTTTCGCCTGCAGCAGCGGCATCAACAGCCTTGCCGTCCTTGACGATGGCCTGAACTACGCCTTCTGCCGTTTCGGTGTCGTAACCGAGGAATTCGGATGCACCGAGCTTTTCCTTCAGTTCAAACCACACCGTTTCCGTTGCCTTGTCGCCGGAGCCGGCCCAGTGCGAACGTGCTTCGGCCTTCTGGCGCTCCATGGCATCTGTAAAGCCGGAGATATCGACACCGATTTCACGGGCACGCAAAGCGTCCTGCGTCAGGTCAAGCGGGAAGCCGTAGGTGTCGTAAAGCTTGAATGCTGTTTCGCCGTCCAGCATGTCGCCCTTGTGCAATGTCGAGGTTGCGTCGGACAGCAACGAAAGACCACGCTCCAGCGTCTTGCGGAAACGGGTTTCTTCCAGCTTCAGCGTCTCAGAGATCAGCGCCTCTGCGCGCACCAGTTCCGGATAGGCACGGCCCATCTGCTGAACGAGCGTTGGCAGCAGCTTCCAGATCAATGGCTCTTTCGAACCCAGCAATTCCGCATGGCGCATGGCGCGACGCATAATACGGCGCAGCACGTAACCACGGCCTTCGTTGGACGGAAGAACACCGTCGGCAATCAGGAAGGCGGATGAACGCAGGTGGTCAGCAATAACACGGTGGCTGGCGCGCTTTTCGCCTTCAGCAGCAACACCGGTTGCCTCAACCGAAGCGGAAATCAGCGCACGGAACAGATCCGTGTCGTAGTTGTCGTGTTTGCCCTGCAGCAGCGCGGAAATACGCTCAAGACCCATGCCAGTATCGATAGATGGACGCGGCAGATTGATGCGCTCTTCCTTCGTCACCTGCTCATACTGCATGAAGACGAGGTTCCAAATCTCGATGAAACGGTCACCATCTTCATCGGCAGAGCCTGGAGGGCCACCCCAGATATGATCGCCGTGGTCGTAGAAAATTTCCGAACATGGACCGCAAGGACCGGTGTCACCCATGGCCCAGAAGTTGTCGCTGGTTGGAATACGGATGATGCGATCATCCGAGAAACCGGCAATCTTCTTCCACAGGTTAAAGGCTTCGTCGTCAGTGTGGTAGACAGTTACCAGAAGACGGTTCTTGTCGATGCCGTATTCCTTGGTGATCAGGTTCCAGGCGTGCGTGATCGCCTCTTCCTTGAAGTAGTCACCAAAAGAGAAGTTACCCAGCATTTCGAAGAATGTGTGGTGACGGGCGGTGTAACCGACATTGTCGAGATCGTTGTGCTTGCCGCCGGCTCGTACGCATTTCTGCGACGATGCAGCCGTGGAGTAAGGACGGCTTTCCAGACCGGTGAACACGTTCTTGAACTGAACCATGCCCGCATTGGTAAACATGAGGGTCGGGTCATTGCGCGGCACCAGAGGGCTGGAGGCTACGATTTCATGACCATTTTTCTTGAAGTAGTCGAGAAAGGTCGACCGGATTTCATTTACGCCGCTCATGCCCACACACCGCTCATACTGAGTCCTTCATTGCCGTTTGCAATACGGCTAACCATCAAAACCACTGGCTTTTATCGTTCACGTCTGGCCCTGTCCAGCCATTCGGGCCGCAACCATGGCACAAAAAAGGCCGCATGAACGGTGTCACGCGGCCTTTTGTTTCAATTCATACAGCGCCGTTTCAAATGAGAGACAGCGACCCGTTCGATCAGGCGTCAGGACCGTCGCCGTCTTCAGAACCTTCCGGACCACCATTCTGCAGGAAGCGGTCTGCAATCAGACCGGCATTCTGGCGGAGTGACAGCTCAATTTCATTGGCAAGCGCCGGGTTTTCACGCAGGAAGGTTTTGGCGTTTTCACGCCCCTGCCCCAGTCGCTGGCTGTTATAGGAGAACCAGGCACCCGACTTCTCAACGATGCCAGCCTTGACGCCCAGATCGACCAACTCACCGGTCTTGGAAACGCCTTCGCCGTACATGATATCGAATTCGACCTGCTTGAACGGAGGTGCCATCTTGTTCTTGACGACCTTGACGCGTGTCTGGTTGCCAACAACCTCTTCACGCTCCTTGACGGCGCCGATACGGCGAATGTCGAGACGAACGGAGGCGTAGAACTTCAGCGCGTTACCACCGGTTGTCGTTTCCGGCGAACCGAACATCACACCGATCTTCATACGGATCTGGTTGATGAAGATAACCATGCAGTTTGAACGGGAGATCGATGCGGTCAGCTTGCGCAGCGCCTGGCTCATCAGACGAGCCTGAAGACCCGGCAGGCTGTCGCCCATTTCACCTTCAATTTCCGCACGCGGCGTCAGGGCCGCAACGGAGTCGATAACCAGAACATCCACCGCGCCGGAGCGAACAAGCGTATCGGTAATTTCAAGTGCCTGCTCACCTGTATCAGGCTGGGAAATCAGCAGGTTCTGCAGATCGACGCCAAGCTTGCGGGCATAGACCGGATCAAGCGCGTGTTCCGCATCCACGAAGGCGCAAATGCCACCCTTTTTCTGGGCTTCTGCAATTGTCTGCAGCGCAAGCGTTGTCTTACCCGAGCTTTCAGGGCCGTAAATTTCAATGATACGACCTTTGGGAAGTCCACCAATCCCAAGGGCAATATCCAAACTAAGAGATCCCGTCGAAACCGTTTCAATTTCAACGACGTTTTCATTGGAGCCGAGCTTCATGATCGATCCCTTGCCGAACGAACGTTCGATCTGGGAGAGCGCCGCTTCCAGTGCCTTGCTTTTATCCACCGATTTATCCTCTACAAGACGCAAAGAATTTTGTGCCATCTGATCCACCTTTAGGTTATTGAAGCCCCACAGGCAATGAAGCGTTCCGTGAAGATTTTGTACCTTGTTTGTTCTCATTCGACAAGAGCAGATCATCATATTGAAAACAATAATGGATAAGTGGTTTGTTCTATTTTTGTTTTTCTTCGTGGAAGCCACGGCAAAAAAGATGAAAAACCACAGGTCAAACCGCAAAAGGGTCGAATCGCACCCCTGCATCAGACCGGTGGAATACGGGAACGGACGATGAAAAAAATACTCGTACTCGGTGGTGCCCACATAGATCGCCGAGGTCTGATAACAGGTGAAACCTCACCGGCTGCCAGTAACCCCGGACGTTGGATGGAAGAGGCAGGCGGTGGCGGCTTTAATGCTGCCCGCAACCTTTCCCGCCTCGGTTTTGACGTTCGCATCATCTCGCCGCGCGGCGGCGATGCCACCGGCGAAGCAGTCGCGGCAGCGGCCATTGAAGCTGATGTCGAAGACACGCCTTTTGTCTTTCTGGACCGCAAGACACCCAGCTACACCGCGATCCTTGAGCGCGACGGCAATCTGATCATCGCGCTGGCCGACATGGACCTCTATGACCTGTTTTCGCCCCGCCGCCTGCGCGTGCGGGCTGTCAGGGATGCAATTGAGGCAACCGACGCCATTCTGTGCGACGCCAATCTGCCGAAGGATACACTTGCGGCACTCGGCAAAGCGGCGAAGGAACAGGGCAAGCTTCTGGCTGCCATTGCGATTTCGCCAGCCAAGGTCGTCAAGTTGCAAGGCGCGCTTGAGAATATCGACATTCTCTTCATGAACGAGGCCGAAGCCCGCACCATTACCGCCCACAGCCCGGAAAAATCCGCCGACTGGCCAGCCCAGCTGCGCGCAGCCGGTGTGAGGGGTGGCGTGGTAACGCGCGGCTCCAATGAAGTGATTGCCTTTGTCGGCGAAAACACTGCATCGCTGCAGCCACCAGTCCTGAAAGAGGTACGTGATGTCACAGGGGCTGGTGATGCCCTTGCATCCGGTTTTCTGGCAGGCCATCTTCAGGGCCAGAACATAGGCGAAAGCCTGCGTTGGGGCACAGCAGCGGCAGCCATTACGGTCCTTTCACCCTTCGCCACATCGCATGAAATGTCACAAGACAACATTGACCTGATGTTACGTCTTGTGCCCGAAGCACAAACCCTGTCATGAGACATTGATAACAGAAATTGGAAATACCCGATGACAAAGCCAATCTCCCCTCTCCTTCCGATTGTCTATTCCGACGAAGTTGCTGCTGCCAAACAGCGCGGCGCACCAATCGTTGCCCTTGAATCGACCATCATCACCCATGGCATGCCTTACCCTGGCAACATTGAAATGGCGCAGGGCGTGGAAGAACTGATCCGCCAGGAAGGTGCCGTACCGGCCACCATCGCTGTTATCGATGGCGTTCTGCATATCGGTCTTGAAAAGACCCAGCTGGAAACCCTCGCCCAGACCACTGGTGCCATGAAAGTTTCGCGCGCCGATATCGCCTTTGCGATTGCCGAGCGCCGCACCGGTGCGACCACCGTTGCCGCCACCATGATTGCCGCCGCACGCGCTGGCATCAAGGTCTTCGCAACCGGTGGCATTGGTGGCGTACACCGCGGCGCCGAAGAAAGCTTCGACATCTCTGCCGACCTGACCGAACTTGCCAAAACCGGCGTGATCGTCATTTGCGCTGGCGCCAAGGCCATTCTCGACATTCCAAAGACGCTGGAAGTTCTGGAAACCGGCGGCGTTCCTGTCGTGACCTATGAAGCCACTGAATTCCCGGCCTTCTGGTCGCGTTCGTCCGGCCTGCAAAGCCCGCTGACACTGAACAGCCCGGCCGCGATTGCCAACTTCCAGACGACCCGCGAACAGCTCGGCATCGACGGCGGCATGCTGATTGCCAACCCGGTTCCGGAAGAAGATGAAATTCCGCGCGAAGAGATGGAAATCTACATCAGCCGCGCCATTGCCAATGCAGAGCGTGAGGAAATCACCGGCAAGGCCGTAACGCCTTACCTGCTGGACAACATCTTCCGTCTGACCAGCGGCCGCAGCCTCAAGACCAACATTGCCCTGGTGCGCAACAATGCACGCCTGGCCGCTGAAATCGCGGTTGCCCTCAACGGCTGATTTGTTCGACATTTCAGGCATGAAAAAAAGCCCGGTTCCTTTCGGAGCCGGGCTTTTTATTGTCATCAGAACATTATCAGTTCTGTGCGACCGGACGAACCAGCGGCGTGACACGGCGGATGGTCACACGGCGGTTCTGCTGTTCTGCAGAAAGTGTGCGTACCTTCAGGTAACGTTCGCCATAGCCCTGCGTTGCCAGGTTTTCCGGCGGAATGCCGTAAACGTCGGTCAGGATATTGGCGACCGATTCAGCGCGACGGTCCGACAGGATCAGGTTGCTTTCGTCAGAACCGACAGCGTCCGTATGACCTTCAATGAGGAAGGTTTCGGCCGGGTTCTGGTCCAGCGTCTTGTTGATCGCGTCTGCCACCTTGCGAAGTGTGCGTGCCTGGTTCATCGGAATATCGGCACTGCCCGTTGCAAAGGTCACCGTATCGAGGTCGATACGACGTACCTTGTCACGAATACGCGCAGAGTACTTCACCTCGTCCAGCGAGTAGACACGCTCGACAGGTTCGACCGGCGGCTGTTCGAGGAACGCGTAATAGTCACGGTCCGGATCGCTTGTCGTGTCGATGATGTAGTCCTGAACCGGAATGCGCAGGCGCATCGGTGGAAGGTCAAGGCCCGGATCGCGATAAGCATATTCGCGGTCAGGACGCTCCATCAGTTCCGGTGCGTAGAAGAGCACATATTCACGGCCACGATTATCGATGCGCGAACGCTGGATGATGTCGCCGTAACGGTTACGGATCGTCACAACCTGCGTGCCGTCGTTACGCTCCACAGTTTCGCGGATACGGCCACCTGGCAGACGCTCGTAATACGGCTCTTCACCTTCACGTATGAAGCGGCTGGTATCGTCGCCACGCACGATGATGCGGTCACCTAGCTGCAGGATGATACGGGCGCCATCTTCATTGTTGTTACGACGGCCACCATCGCGTGGCTGCCACTCACGCACGCCTTCCGGACGTTCAAAACGTGGTGGACGGGCAATGCGCTCACCCTGCTGGGCCGTTGCAGCTTCCATCTTGACCGGTGGCGGTGGTGCCTTGCCATCGGGCCGCATAGCCTGTGCTTCGGCGTCCGAGGTCGGAACCTTCACTTCACCGGCCTGCTCACGCTCCTTGCGACGTTCGTCACGAGACTTTCTGTCGCCAGAACGTTCCGCTTCCTTGTCGCTGTCGAGAACGGCAGCACCCTTGTCGACCGGCAGAATAACCGTTTCATCGGTCTTGGACGGGTCCGCAGCAATGGCCTTGGCCTGGTCCAGTTGTTCCTTGGTCATGGAAGGAGCTTCTTCCTGCGGAGTAGCAACCTGATCCGGCACGGCTTCACCGGCTGGGGCCTGGCCACTTGCAGCACCGTCCTGTGGTGGTGGCGGTGCGTCAGGGGCTGGCGGCGCGTCTGGGGCTGGTGCCGGGGTGGGTGCAGGTGCATCAGCGTCCGGCGCAGGTGCCGCAGCATCTGGTGCAGGTGCCGGTGTTGGCACAGGAGCCGGCTCTTCAGCGGCGGGACGTGGAGCAGGTTTTTCACGGTTCGGGCGTGGGCGCTGCTTGGACTGGTCATCACCCGGCTGGCGGCCCGGCTGTGGGTCTGCCTGCTGCTCCGGCACCGGAGCTTTCTCAGGCGCTGGTGATTCCTGCGGTACTGGAGCTTCCTTCGGTTCAGGTGCCGGTGCTTCGGCGGCTGGCTCACGTTTTGGTCGGCGCTTCGGCTCAGGTGCCTGTTCGGCGGCAGGAGGAGCAGCCTCTGGTGCCGGTTCTGGCTCAGCCGCAGGCGGCGCAGGTTCTGGTGCTGGTGGCGGAGGTGGTGCCTCAGCGGCGGGTGGTGCTGGCTCCGGCGCAGGCTCGGCCGCTGGTGGTGCGGGTTCCGGTGCTGGTGGTGGCGCTGCGTTCTGCGCGGCAAGCGCTGCATCAAGCTCAGCCTGCGCGGCCCCTACGGCCGCCTGTGCGGCAGAAGTGTCACCACCGCTTGCCTGTACATCAGCCAGTGCCTGCTGCGCTGCCTGCAATTGCTGGCGCGCGCCTTCAACGCTGACCTGTACGCGAATAACATCCCGGCTCTCAGCTTGGAAAGAAACGGTGGGCCTCAATGTCATGGCGCCGGCTGGTTGAGCCGTCATGACAATGGACATAAGGGGAAGAACAACCCCGGCCCTCAACATGGTTTTATTCAGCATCGTGTTTCCTCATGTGCCTGAATGCTTCGTTGTCATCTGCGTCATTCAGGGCTTTTTTGTGCCCGGTCAGCGCAACGCGCCAATCATGACATTGTTCCAATCATGAACGGAGAAGCCTGTACGCAGAATGAACGGACAACAACCATGCCGAAGCTGTTTGACAGATCGCGGAATTGAGGTTGCATTTTATTTGCAACGGTATGAGTATCCGGCCAGCGAGGTGCAATGACCCCACGCAACAGACACTGGCACGGAAAAAAACAACAGCCCGCCAGTGAAAACCAAAAGAGAGGATCGCAATGCGTATTTCTACCCGTCTTCTTGCCGCCGCTTCCATCGCGGCAGTATCTTTGTTTTCCGGCGCAGCCCTTGCGCAAGACAAGCTCGTTATCGGCACGGAAGGCGCTTACCCTCCCTTCAACAACCTTGAAGCGGACGGCACGCTGACCGGTTTTGATATCGATATCGCCAAGGCGCTCTGCGAAGAGATGAAAACCGAATGCACCTTCGTAACCAACGACTGGGATGGCATTATTCCGGCCCTGCAGGCCAAGAAGTTCGATGCAATCGTCGCGTCCATGTCGATTACACCTGAGCGTTTGGAAAAGGTCGACTTCTCCAAGAAGTACTACAACACACCGCCGGCCATTGCGGTTCCGAAGGATTCGCCAATCAAGACGCTTGAAGACCTCAAGGGCAAGAGCCTCGGCGCGCAGGGTTCCACAACCCATGCCAACTACGCCGAAAAGCATCTGGCTGATTCTGACCTCAAGCTCTACCCAACCGCTGACGAATACAAGCTCGACATCACCAACGGCCGTATTGATGGCGTTATCGACGACATCGTCGTTCTGTCGGAATGGGTCAAGTCTGACGCTGGCGCTTGCTGCAAGATCCTGACACCACTGAAGGTCGATCCTGAAATCAATGGTAATGGTGCCGGTATTGCTGTGCGCAAGGGCGACACTGCACTTGCTGACAAGCTGTCTGGCGCTATCGCCGCCATCCGTGCGAACGGCAAATACAAGGAAATCAACGACAAGTACTTCGATTTCGACGTTTACGGCGAATAATCAGTGCTGATCTGTTGAAAGTTGATGGCGGATGGCTTGCCCTTCCGCCATTTTTGTTTGAAAAACATGGATAGATTCAAAAGAAGCGGCAAAGACCGCAGGGGAAGTTGGCATGAGCGGATTGTTTTCCGCGGTAGGCTCTTTTTGGGCCTACATTACGCATCTATTTGATCCATTCTGCGGCCCTGTTGGTGTCTTCTCGTTTCTGGATCAGTCCAGCATCATTTCCTGTGGCCCGACAGGCTGGGGTGACGAAGTTGCCTTTGGCGTCAAGGTCACCATCACACTGGCACTGGCAACTTTGCCGGTCGGTTTGATCATCGGCTTCATGATCGCACTTGCAGCCCAGTCCAGCGAAAAGTCGCTGCGGATCGCTGCCGGTATCTACACCACGATCTTCCGCGGCCTGCCTGAGCTTTTGACGCTGTTCATCGTTTATTACGGCATACAGATGCTGCTGCAATCGGTGGCCGGTTCGCTTGGTTTCAGCGGACCGATTGAAATCAACGCCTTTGTCGCGGGCATGATTGCACTGGCCGTGGTGTTTTCGTCCTATTCCTCCGAAGTGCTGTTATCAGCTTTCAAGGCCATACCCAAAGGCCAGTACGAAGCGGGCGATTCCCTAGGTCTCCGACGCAGCCGCACCATGCTGCTGATCGTACTGCCGCAACTGGTCAGAATTGCCCTGCCCGGCATGACGAACCTGTGGATGATCCTGTTGAAGGACACCTCCTACGTATCGATAATCGGCCTGACCGACATCCTGCGCCAGACCGGCGTTGCGGCCCGCGTCAGCAAGGAAGCCTTCTTCTTCTACGGGCTTGCCTGCCTGCTGTTTCTGGTTCTCGCCATGCTGTCGTCGATTGGTCTCGGTTACATTGATCGCTGGTCACGCAAATCGGAGGCCAAACGATGAGCCATGCCGAACATCTGATTGCAGCCCGCCCTGCGCCTCCTGCCGAAAAAAAGCCGATGACACTGGCCCGCGCCAGCGGTTACGTTATCATTGGCATCTGGTGCCTTGTGGCTCTTGGCCTCGTCTACACCATCATCAACGGTTGGGACTGGGCCAAGGTGGAACGTTACGGACCGCGTTATCTCGACGGACTGAGAACAACGATCATTCTCGTCACGGTTTCGATCATTCTCGGCGCTATCCTGTCGCTGCCGATTGCCTTTGCGCGCATGTCGAAAAACCCGTTTTTGGCGGCACCGGCCTATGCCTATGTCTACGTGTTTCGGGGCACACCGCTGCTGGCGCAGCTGTTCCTGATCTATTACGGCCTTGGCACATTCCGCACGGAACTGGAAAGCATTGGCCTGTGGTGGTTCTTCCGGGAAGCCTGGTATTGCGGCCTGCTCTCCATGACGCTCAACACAGCGGCCTATCAGGCTGAAATCCTGCGCGGTGCCATTGCCAGCGTGCCGATCGGCCAGCGCGAAGGCGCCTTTGCGCTTGGCCTGCCGAAATCCATCATCTTCCGCAAGATTACCATGCCGCAGGCACTCATTGTTGCCCTGCGCCCCTATGGCAATGAAATCATTCTGCTGATCAAGGGTTCGGCTGTTGTCTCCGTCGTGACCGTATTCGACCTGATGGGCCAGACACGTTACGCCTTTTCCCGCACCTTCGATTACCAGACTTATCTGTGGGCCGCGATTTTCTACCTGACGATCGTCGAGACACTGCGTCACGTCTGGGCATGGCTTGAAGCCCGCCTGACGCGCCACCTGAAGCGCTGAAGCTGTTAGCAGCACTCCACGACGAGAGCTGCTAACACACTGAAAAATAATTTCTTTTTAGCCAGATAAATACAATTTCAAGATTCGGTTAACCATGTCATGCTCCCATGGTGATGTTGAACACAAGTTCAGCACCGCCAAAAAAACGGGAACAAGTATCATGAACACAGACATGGAAATGATGCTAAAAGGTTACGGCCTCACCACTGCCCAGATCTTCTACCGCATGCCCGATCACCCCGCTTTTCTCCAGACCTATGTCTGGCAGCATTACGATCTGGCACCGGACTTTCCAGAAATGAACGGCTTTCTGAAGTTCTGGCGTGAAAAGCTCGATGGTCCCCTGCATTCGGTAAAATATGTGCATCGGCAACTGATTTCGGCCAGCGAATGGCGCGCACTGAAGGGCGAGTTCATTCTCCACTGAATAACGGCTTTTCGAGATAAACATTGCGCGTGCCCGGCGGGCAGCTTACAGCAAGGCTGAACACCAAAAATTCAGCCAAGGGTACTGCAATGACCGGAAAACAACAGAAGATCGACGAAGAGGCCCTTGCCGAAGCCTATAACCGCGCACTGGCCCATGAGAAGGCTGGCGAGATCGATGCTGCCGTAGCAGCCTACCAGGAAGTTCTGGGCCTTGATCCGGAAGATCATGGTGGTGCGGCTGTTCGCCTTGCTTCACTTGGTCGTGGTGAGACACCGCCAAAGGCTCCCGATGCCTATGTCGAAACACTGTTTGACCAGCACGCCGAAGCCTTTGAAGACATTCTGGTCGAGCAGTTGGGTTATGCGGTTCCGATGATCGTGCGCCAGCGCCTGCAGTCTCTCAACCTTGGCCCATTCAAGCGCCTGCTTGATCTCGGCTGTGGCACCGGCCTGACGGGTGCCGCCCTGCGGGACATGGTGGAAGACAGCACCGGTATCGACATTTCCGAGAACATGGTTGAAATCGCTCATGAAAAGGAAATCTACGAAACGCTTTACGTAGCGGAAGTCGAGGATTTCCTTGAGGACAATGACGATGACGCTTTCGACCTGATCACCGCCACCGATGTGCTGCCGTACCTTGGTGCGCTTGAGCCGCTGTTTTTCGGTGCGGCCGAAAACTTGGCTCCTGGCGGTATCTTTGTGTTCTCGTCTGAAACGCTGCCAGACGATGTTCTGGCCGGACGGACCTACATGGTTGGTCCGCACCAGCGTTTTGCCCATGCAGAAAGCTACGTGAAGGAACGTCTCGAGGCGACTGGTTTCGAAATTCTCGAAGTCACCGACATCAATGTGCGCATGCAGGATGGCAACCCGACACCGGGCCATCTGGTGGTGGCAAAGCTCAAGGCTTAACCCTCAAAAAAGGCGCGGCGAAAATCGCGCCTTTTTCTTTGCCTATGTTTCGCGATTTGCGGTCCTGTCACGACATGTCGCATGGCATGATGTCCTGAAAAACGGCATGGTGTCTCAACGGTCGATATGCGGCCTTGAGGTGAACAGGCAATGCTCGACAAAAACGCATCCGCACAAGACATCATTCACCACCTTCAAACCATGACATCGCAGGATGCCATTGATGGCATGCGCCGCTTTTCCATTGTCACCGATACCGCGCTCGGCATCAGCAATCCCGACCTGCAAAAACTGGCCCGGCAGGTCGGCAACAACCACCAGCGGGCCTTGCAATTATGGAATAGTGACATTCGTGAAGCGCGGTTGATGGCGATCTATACCGCCGACCCAACCTTGTTGACACAGAACGAATGTCTGGCCTGGGCGGGCGATTTCAACTCCTGGGAAATTGTCGATGCCGCTGCCGATCTCTTCACGCAGACGTCATTCTGGAAAGACCTGATCGACACATTCAGCGCCGACGACAGGGAATTTGTCCGGCGCACCGCCTTTGCGATGATTGCCGGCGCAACGGTTCACCTAAAAAAAGAACCGGACGAAACCATGCTCGGATTTTTGCCGCTCATCAAGACATACGCAAATGACGACAGGAATTTTGTGTGCAAGGCAGTGAACTGGGCGCTGCGCAATATCGGCAAACGCAGCACCAATTGCCACACCCCCGCACTGGCATTGGCGCAGGTTTTGGCAGACAGCAAAAACAAAACGGAAAGATGGGTTGGCAAGGATGCCGTCAAACAATTGACGGGCGAAAAACTGCTCGCCCGTCTGAAGTAGTCTTATTCTTCACCCGACGACTTGGTGTTGTCGAGCAGCATGTAATCCAGCGGCAGTTCAGTCGTGTACTTGATCTGCTCCATGGCGAAGGCAGACGACACGTCGCGGATTTCGATCTTGGCAATCATGCGCTTGTAGAAAGCATCGTAAGCACCGATGTCAGGCACCACCACGCGCAGCAGGTAATCCACGTCACCGCTCATGCGGTAGAATTCGACAACCTCAGGGAATTCGGAAACCACTTCCGAGAAACGCTTCAGCCACTCAATGGAGTGGGATGCCGTGCGAATGGAGACAAAAACCGTAACCTTGGTGTTGACTTTGGCCGGGTCCAGAAGAGCGACACGACGGCGAATGACACCATCTTCTTCCATCTTCTGGATACGCCGCCAACAGGGCGTCGTGGAAAGGCCGACCTTCTTGGCAAGGTCAGCAACAGCCAGGGTTGAATCCTCCTGAAGTATGCGCAGGATTTTGCGGTCTAATCGATCCAATTCCATTCCTCCTGAATTATTTTCCTTTAGATACACGATTCAAAAGAAAAAAACAGAAAAATTTTTCACTTAATTAGCATTTCAACAGACTGTCGCAAAACTGGCAACAGGTCCTCTTCAAACCATGGATTTTTCCGTATCCAGGCTGTATTGCGCCAGCTTGGATGCGGCATTGGCAGCATACGAATGCCCTCATTCCTGAAAAATGTCGTGCGCCAGTCGCGTACCGTTTCCGTGACATTGCCACTGCGCGTTTTGCCCATGTGCCAGGCCTGCGCATAGCCGCCAATCGCCAGAACCAGCTCTATCTGTGGCATGGCATCCATCACCCGCTGACGCCAGAACGGTGCGCATTCCTTGCGCGGTGGCAGGTCGCTACCCTTGGCATCGTAACCGGGAAAACAGAACCCCATAGGCACGATGGTGAAAAGGTCACGATTGTAAAACTGGTCGCGGTCGACAGACAGCCAGTTGCGCAGCCGATCACCCGACGCGTCATTGAATGGCAGTCCGCTTTCATACACCCGAAGCCCCGGCGCCTGACCGGCAATCAAAATACGCGCCTTGGAGGAAATCACCGCCACCGGACGCGGCTCATGCGGCAAGCGATAGGCCCCACCGCGCGCCGGCGTGTCACGACAGATACGACAGGCGGCAATCTCGGCCCTTAAGATATCCAGATCCTTGTCCCTGATGTCAGGCACTCACACTCACTCCCAGCCAAGCAGATGGCGAACCGCCGCAAGGAAACCGGACAATGGTACGTCCATTTCCGCCGTCTTGCGCAACTTGCGCCAATTGGCCGGCGCTTCGAACGCCCCTGCCCACAGGCCAAGCCCACTGGCCTTTGCTTCGCTTTCCTCGTCCGAAAACAGAAAATATTCTGTCCGCACGGCCAGTCCCCGGCGCACCATTTCAGCCGCCACATCCTGACCATCCAGGAAACACCGGACGAGCAAACGCTGATATCGATCCATGTCATTGCCACGGCATTCCAGTCCGACAGAAACCAGGCTGGCCAGCGCCTGTTTGGCGGCCTGCCCGCAGGGCCAGTCAGAACCATTGCGCTGGCATTGCTGGTCAAGTTCAGGCGCATCGATACCCAGCAGACGGAAACGTTTTCCGTTCAGCGCCAGCGTATCACCGTCAATGACATAATAGGCTCCAGCATGCCGCTGCATGTTGTCGCTGTCCAGCTTGGCAGCAATCAGAATTCCCAGCAGAAAAATGGCAATCAGCACAATTCCGTCGCGCAAAAAAGCCAACCGCCTGCCCTTGTTTTGTCTCATATGCCAACAAATCCTTTTCACAAATGGCAAACAAATAGTTTCACAGCAGCATCTTCTTAAGATTTCGCGGTTAGTGTTTCAGCCATTCGTGTCATTCCTGTTGTATCAATGAGTAAAAGCGTCAGCACATCAACAGACAAGAACATTGTCGACCGCTCCAAAACGCACCGTAACAAGGCGGTGGCGAAGGCAGTGAAGTTGACACGCGAACGCTTGCAATATGGTCAGGGCGGAAATCACACCTTTGACCGTGACATGCTGGAAATGCATATAAGCACAGCACTGCACGGCGCAACGATCATGCCGCTTTTCATTGTGTTGGTCACAGGTTTGGGTGTGTATTTAACACGCGAAGCCAATCTTGTGGCTTGGGCCATCTGTGCGCTTGGCATTCACGCTGTGTCGCTGATTGCTGCCAAACGGGCCAACAAGCAGGAACTGACGGCCATTTCCACCACCCGGTGGCACAATATCTTCCTGGCAATCCAGATTATTACCGGCTGCGTCTGGGCCTACATCGCCGCCTATGAAGCGCCGCCTGCGGTGCAACCCGCCTATTTCCTGTTCTTCAAGGGCGCGACCCTGCTGATTGCGCTGGCAATCATCTCCATGTCGAATGCCATGCTGCCGCGTGCGGCAATGATGACATTCCTGCCGGTTTTGACCGCACTGATTATCGTAGCGGCCACATCGCGTTCTGTTACTGGCATCAGCGTTGCTGCGATGTTCATCGTTGCCATGCTGTTTTTCCATTACCTCACTGACCGGCTTGCCAAATCCAACATCAAGCTTTTGTCCTTCCAATCGGAAAAGGACGATCTGATTGCCGAGCTTGAAGTGGCAAAGTCCATGTCAGACGAGGCCCGTCGCCGCGCTGAAGAGGCAAACCTTGCCAAGTCGCGCTTCCTGGCCTCCATGTCGCATGAGCTGCGTACCCCACTCAACGCCATTCTCGGTTTCTCCGAAGTGATGGCAACTGAGGTTCTGGGGCCACTCAACAACCCGCTCTACAAGGAATATTCGGGCGACATTCATCGGTCCGGCAAACATCTGCTCGACCTGATCAATGAAATCCTCGACCTGTCGCGCATCGAAGCCGGTCGTTACGACCTGCATGAAGAAACCATGTCGCTGCTGGATCTGGCAGAAGATTGCATCGGCATGATCCAGCTTCGTGCCCGCGCCAAGAACATTTCCATTGCCCAGCAGTTCGAAAGCAGCCTGCCGCTGGTCTGGGCCGATGAAAAGGCTATCCGTCAGGTGGTTCTGAACCTGATGTCCAACGCCGTGAAGTTTACCCCGCAGGGCGGTGAAATCATGATGAAGGTCGGCTGGACCGCCGGTGGCGGCCAATACATTTCCATCAAGGACAATGGCCCCGGTATTCCCGAGGAAGAAATCCCGGTCGTGCTGTCAGCATTCGGTCAGGGATCGATTGCCATTAAAAGTGCCGAACAGGGCACTGGTCTTGGCTTGCCGATCGTGCAGGCCATTCTGGCCAAACATGATGGCCAATTCATTCTGAAATCGAAACTGCGTGAGGGAACGGAAGTCATCGCCATTCTTCCGGCCAAACGCGTGCTGCAGAGCCTGCCTGCCGTTGAAGACACGCAGGCAGTCCAGCCGCGCAAACGCTCATTCGCCTAAGATCGTCAGCCCGGAAACAGGTTGACGACCAGTGCGTAAACGACAAATCCGGCATTGATCAGGATAAGGCAGAAGACCGCAAGTGAACCGAGGTCCTTTGCGTGGCGACCGACCGATGAAATCTCCGGCGAAATACGGTCAACCAGTTCTTCGATCGCGGTATTGATGGCCTCAAACGCAACCATCAGCAACATCAGCATGACAAAAATCAGATAGTGCACGAAGGGTGCACCAATCACTGCAAACAGCACCAGACCTGCAAACAGCAGAATAACCTCGTGGCGGAATGCAGCCTCCTGCCACAGGCGTTGAAGCCCCTGAACGGAGTAGCGCAGGGCGGCAAACAAATGCCTGATACCCTTTTCCTTGACGAAAGCTGCCGGCTTGTCGGTTGATTGTGTTTTTGTCATTCAGCGGTCTTCACTTCAGCTGCGGTTGGAAACGCCAGCGGCATCAAATGTTGCCATGCCGGAGTGGCAGGCTGCAGCGGCCTTGACGATACCGGCAGCAAGTGCAGCGCCGGTACCCTCACCCAGCCGCATGCCAAGTGCCAGAAGCGGTGTCTTGCCCAGCTTTTCAACGGCAGCCAGATGGCCGGGTTCACCCGACACATGGCCAATCAGGCAGTGGTCGAGTGCGGACGGGTTCATGGCCTTGAGAAGGGCCGCAGACGCTGTCGCGACATAACCATCGATCAGCACGGGGATCTTTTCCATGCGTGCCGCCAGAATGGCACCAGCCATCGCCGCAATTTCACGACCGCCAAGACGGCGCATGATTTCAAGCGGGTCAGACAGATGGTCCTTGTGGAATTCGACGGCGGCTTTGACGGCAGCAATCTTGCGCGCCATGACATCACCTTCAGACCCGGTGCCGGGACCGGTCCAGTCTTCAGCCGTGCCGCCGTAAAGCGCCAGGTTGATAGCTGCCGCAATCGTGGTGTTGCCAATGCCCATTTCACCAATGCACAGCAAGTCGGTGCCACCGGCAATCGCTTCCATGCCAAAGGCCATGGTGGCCGCGCAGTCACGCTCGGAAAGAGCCGCTTCAGAGGTAATGTCACCGGTAGGATAATCCAGCGCCAGATCAAAGATCTTCAAGCCCAGGTCATTGCTGACACAGATTTGGTTGATTGCCGCACCACCGGCTGCAAAATTCTCGACCATCTGCTGGGTCACGGAAGAAGGATAAGGCGTGACACCATGTTTGGTAACGCCGTGGTTGCCGGCAAAGATTGCCACCAGCGGACGGGTGACGGACGGTGCCCGTCCCGTCCATGCGGCAAGCCACATGGCAATTTCTTCCAGCCGACCGAGAGAACCCGCCGGTTTGGTCAGCTTGGCATTACGCTCCTTGGCGTCAACCAGCGCATGGGTCGAGGGACCGGGCAGATCGTGCAGCAGCGTACGAAAATCGTCGAAAGGCAGGCCGCTCATGCTCATGATATCAATCTTCCTCGTTCATTCCGGAAACTTGTAATTTTCCGGCAAATCAGTCTTTGTTGCCCCTCTCATAGTCGGGGAATGTTTCAGGAACAACCGGAAATCGCCCCTTTTGAATTCCGTCAAGACAGGAACTGCATCATGGACATCAACGCGTTCATAACCGATCTGGCAAGAGCCGTTGGTTTTCTCGGACGCTTTCCGGTGCCGCAGCACTTCTTTGACGGTTATGACGGCAAGATGGTCCGCCTGTCTCGCACCTTTGCCTTTGCAGGTCTGCTGATTGCCCTGCCCGCCGCTCTGGTGTTTTTGATCTTGCTGTCGCTGGATGCCAAACCGCTTCTCGCCAGCATGATAACACTGGCAGTTATGGTTTTTTCGACAGGCGCTCTGCATGAGGATGGTTTTGCCGATACGGCCGATGGTCTCGGCAGCGGCCGCACCGGCGACCGCATCATCGAGATCATGAAAGACAGCCGCCTTGGCACCTACGGTTCCGTTGCGCTGTTCTTTTCCTTTGGCCTGCGGGCGGCCGCACTGACGACACTTGGTGAAACGCTGACACCCGTCGGTGCCGCTGCGGTCTTTCTGGGCGCGGCAGCGCTCAGCCGCGGCCTGATGGTGTGGCATTGGACGGCAACACCCTCTGCGCGGCAGCAAGGGCTCGCATCATCGGTCGGTCAGCCGGACAGCACTGCCCGCAACACCGCTGTGATATCGGGAGTGGTGATTGCGTCGGTTCTGGCACTGCCATTCGTCTCCATCTTTGCACTTGTGCTGGCATTTGCTGCCGTGGCCGTTGCCATCACAATTTTTAATGGTTTCGTGGTGAAAAAGATCAACGGCCATACCGGTGACACCATTGGCGCGACACAACAAATCTCGGTGATTGTCTGGCTATGCACCCTTGCTCTGACAAGCTGAAACACAAATATTGTGAGTGAGCATTTATGGAATATGTGAAAGGCCGATTTGCATGAGCCGTTTGGTGGTTGTTCTCGTCGTACTGGGCATCGGTCTTGCACTGCTTATTCTCAACAATGACACCGGCCAAACCTTCGGAATTGAAAACGACCAGTTCGGCCGCCTGCTCTATTTACTGCCGATAGCCGGACTTCTGTCTGTCGGCGTTCTCAATGCCAGCCGCGGCAACCTGCCGCTGGTACTGCGCCAGATCGCCATCTGGCTGGCCATCATTCTCGCACTGGTGTCCGGTTATCTTTACCGCGATGATTTCCGCCGTTTCGGCGAACGCCTGCTGGCTGGCCTGATGCCGGGCCGCGCTGTTGTGGTAACCACCAGCGAAGGCGGACAGGAAATCATTCTGCACAAATCGATGAATGGCCATTTTGAAGCCAATACGCAGGTCAACGGCATCGCGGTGCATATGCTGGTGGACACCGGCGCAAGCTCGGTCGTGCTGTCAGCCAGTGATGCCCGCAAGATTGGCCTGCACCCAGAAAATCTGAATTATACCGTCACCGTCATGACGGCGAATGGGCGCACCACTGCCGCCCATGCCATGCTTTCGGAACTGTCGATCGGTCCGATTTCCCGCTCCAACATTCCGGCCCTTGTCGCAGGCGATGGTCAACTTGACCAAAGCCTGCTGGGCATGAGCTTCCTGTCTACCCTCGGCTCCCTGCAAATGCAGACAGATGAGCTGCGGCTTAGAGACTGGTAAACCGCAGAACCGGGCTGTCAGTTGCGCAGCTTGTAGCCAGTGTGGAAAATCCAGCCGACAACCGCAAGGCATGCCGACAGGAACAGTGTGATCATCACAAGGCTGATCACTGGGTTCACATCGGCAATCTCATAGAAACTCCAGCGGAAACCGCTGATGAGATAAAGCACAGGATTGAAGTGGCTGACCGTCTGCCAGAATGGCGGCAACATATCGATGGAATAGAAGCTCCCACCGAGGAATGTCAGCGGTGGCACCACCAGCATCGGAATAAGGTTCAGCTGTTCGAAGTTGGTGGCCCAGATGCCAATGATAAAACCGAACAGGCTGAAACTGACCGCCGTCAGCACAAAGAACAGTACCATCATGCCGGGATGGGCAATCGATATGTCCACAAAGAATGATGCGGTGATCAGAATGATCGTCCCGATCATCAACCCCTTGGTGGCCGCCGCCCCGACATAACCGAGCAGAATTTCCACCATCGACACCGGAGCCGAGAGGATCTCATAGACCGTGCCGGTGAATTTCGGGAAATAGATACCAAAGGAACCGTTGCCAATACACTGGGTCAACAACGTCAGCATGATCAGGCCTGGCGTGATGAAGGCACCGTAGGAAACGCCACCAACCTCTTGAATCCGCGAACCGATCGCCGTTCCGAAAACGATGAAATAAAGGGATGTCGAAATGACTGGAGACACGACACTTTGCAGAAGCGTGCGGCGCGTCCGCGCCATTTCAAACAGATAGATGGATTTGACCGCTTCAAAATTCATTTCGCGTCCTCCAAAAGTGCCACGAATATATCTTCCAGAGAGCTTTGCCGTGTTGAGATATCGCGAAACTGGATGTTTTCGGCCGACAGCATCGACAGCAGGCCGGCAATACGCCCCTGCTCGCCATTGCCGTCATATTCATAGGTCAGGCAGGAGCCATCGGCAGACAGCAGCAGGTTGAACGAACCAAGACTGTCGGGAATGACTGTTATCGGCGTCGTCAGTTCAAGCGACAGTTGCTTGCGGCCAAGCTTGCGCATCAGGGCCGTCTTTTCTTCCACCAGCAACAACTCACCGCCATTGATGACGCCAACCCGGTCGGCAATTTCTTCGGCCTCTTCAATATAGTGGGTGGTCAAAATGATGGTGACGCCATTGGCACGCAGCTTTTCCACCACCCGCCACATGTCACGGCGCAGCGCCACGTCGACACCTGCCGTCGGTTCATCCAGGAACAGCACCTTGGGTTCATGCGCCAGCGCCTTGGCAATCAGCACGCGACGCTTCATGCCACCGGAGAGTTCACGCAGCATGTTGTTGCGTTTCTCCCAGAGCGACAGCGATTTCAGGATGCTTTCGATCAGCTCTGGATTGCTTTTCTTGCCGTGCAGGCCACGTGAGAAGCTAACCGTGTTCCACACCGTTTCAAACTGGTCGGTTGTCAGTTCCTGTGGCACGAGGCCAATCAGTTCGCGGGTCTTGCGAAACTCGCGCACCACGTCATGGCCCGCCACCAGAACCTGGCCATCGCCGGGGTTCACAAGGCCGCAAATAATGGAAATCAGCGTCGTTTTCCCGGCACCATTCGGCCCAAGCAGCGCCAGGATTTCACCTTCAATGATGTCGAGATTGACGCCCTTCAGCGCCTGAAACCCATTGGCATAGGTTTTCGTCAGGTTCCGGATCGAAACAATGGCATTCATGATGATTCTTTCGCAGGATAGATTGTCGATTGCCATATAGGGCTTCGTATCGCGCAAAACCACCCTGACACGAAATCATCGCATAGCGATCATCTCAACCATACACGCTGTAGAAAAACTGCGCCGCGACAACGACCAGAAACACGCCGAACGCGCGTTCCAGCTGCTTTTTGCTCAGCGCGTGTGCCAGCCGCGCACCATAGGGTGCAACAATCAGCGTGATCGGGATCAGCAATGCCACCGCAATCCAGTTGATATAACCGGTCGAAAGAGGCGGCAGACCGGCAGCGCCCCATCCAGCCCAGATGTAACCGGCAAGACCCGGCAGAGAAATGAGCACACCGACACCGGAAGATGTGGCAACGGCCTGATGGATGGAGCGACCATAGAGCGTCATGAAGGTGTTGTTGAGCACACCGCCACCAACACCCATAAGGCCTGAGAGAATGCCGATTGATGTGCCAACCAGAAACTTTGCCGGGTTTGGCGGCAGGTCATTGCCCAGATGCCAGCTTGAACGGTTGGCAATCATGCGGAAGGCAAGCACCAATGCGATACAGGCAAAGATAAGTCGAAGCGCGACACTGGACGCATAGGCAGCGATGGCAGAGGCAATCAGCGTGCCGAGCGGCACCGCGATAATCCAGCCTTTCAACAGCGCGGTATCAACGGCACCTTTCTGCTTATGCGTCATGAACGAGCGAATGGATGTCGGAACGATGATGGCCAGCGACGTTCCCAGTGACAGATGCATGCGCACGGCCTCCGGCACATCCAGCAGACCGAACACATGGTAAAACACCGGCACCAGAACCGCACCGCCACCAATGCCGAACAGACCGGCCAGCAAACCGGCAACAACTCCTGCCGTGGCGAGGGCTGCGGCAAACATGGCAATCTCGGTGACAGGCGGCACGGTACTCTCCTGATATCTGGAATTTTGAAAAACTTGTTTTCAAGGAAATGGGGCAAGGACTGTCATCAATATGTGATGGTCTTACCGTATAGAACACCCGTCGCAAGCACACTGATCAGGCTTGCGGTACGACTACAAGGTTTCAGTACGAAAATATATTCGGTGACGAACGTGTTTTGAATGTCGTCACAGATTATTGGTTTTATCATTTCAGCGGCAGCGACACCCCGCGTCACTGCCTCATCATGATGCCGGCCTTAGCGCCGGCATTTTTTTACAACCTCGAAGTCATGTTGTTATCGCAAGATCGCTACTCACCTATGTACCGCATTACGTTAGTCGCAGTGGCGATAACCGGATTTGCGGGTGCGCAGATCAAAGTGGAAATGGTTCCAGTGGTCCTTGTCACTACCAGGCCCAAGCACCGTCGAGAAATATTTGCAGCTGTCGCTGCGGACAGCTTTCAACAGACCCTTTTCGCGGAAGGCAAAGAAGCCCTTTTTGCGAACATCGATTTCCTTGCCGTTCTTCAACGTGATTGTGCCGATATCGATGGCATTGCCCTTGGCATGTTCAGACCACGGATTGCTGGCACGCGAATTCATCTTGCGGCAGGAATAACCGCCCATCGGCGTAATGCGCCCGACACCGGACATGTAGCGGAAACGCGACGACGGCACGAGTTCGAACTTTACCCATTTGGCAAAGGCAAGCGTCACCTGGCAGTTGAGCTTGACCGCAGGTTTGATCGCCACACCGCTGGCGAGACCATTGAGCTCCAGCGGGTAATCGATACCGCAGGTCGGGCCATCGGCAATACGTGCCACATCGCGGAAGGACACACCCAGACGACGAAGCTCCGACCGGCAGGCCACTTCCGACTGCGGCATCATGCCGGGAGGTGCGGAAGAACGGTTTGACTGCGCCGGGTTTTGCGGCATCAACATCGCCACGTCCTGGACCGGCTGACCAGATGATTGCGGGCGTGGAGACGCCGCTGCCCGCGATGGCATGCCCCAGCCGGCAGGCAAAACGTTACCACTCGTCTGTACCGGATTGTCAGTGCCAATGCCGTCCACAACCGGCTGGTTGGTCATGCCTTCGGCCAACTGATTGTCGCCAATCTGGTTTTGCTGTTCTTCGGCAAGACCTGTAACCGGCTCTACGCCGAGCATCGCATCCATGTTGACGCCATCCTGCGACGTCCGCAGCACGCCAAGCGATCCATTGGCGGGATTTCCATTCGACGCCGAGGAGACACCCATGGCCTCTTCGCTGTCTATGCGCGGCAAAGGCTGCGGCGTTGGCGCCGACATCAACTGCGGCTCACGATACGTGCCGTCATTCATGTGCATGGCCGAACCGGCGGAGGCGACACCATTGGCGGGATAAGCCTGCCGCGCAGGTTCACGGGATGGCTGAATCGCGCCCACACGGGTGGTGCCGTCAATCGACGCAGGCGGCACCAGACCCTCTGCCGAGCAGGCCGTCAATACCGTCGATATCATGAGCAACGCCACTGGGCGGCGCGGAAGGGAAATAAACGCCATACGATAACCACTTCTGCGGCCGCACAATGCGGCAATCGCTAAAATATTAACGAAACGAGGTAAACGAAACCTTTCGACCCCGACCGTAAATCCACCCGGCATAATTTAGAACAAACAAAAAAGGCGGCAAAAGCCGCCTTTTTCCTGTGTCGAAACCAGTGTCAGGCGGCGCGCGACGTTGCGCCATAACGCTCCTGCTCCAGCACGAAACCTGATAGCAGAGAGCGCAATTCACGGCTTTCATTGGCCAGCGTCTGGCTTGCAGCCGTGGTTTCCTCCACCATTGCCGCATTCTGCTGGGTCATCTGGTCCATGTGGTTGACGGAGGTGTTGATCTCATGCAGGCCAGTTGCCTGTTCGCGGGCAGCAGTGGCAATGGTGTTGACATGTTCATCCACCCGGTTGACCAGCTTGACGATCTCTACCAACGCCTCACCGGTGGAACGCACCAGCGACACGCCGTTTTCAACTTCATTGGCAGAGCTGTTGATCAGCGTCTTGATTTCTTTGGCAGCATTTGCGGAACGCTGCGCAAGTTCACGCACTTCCTGGGCCACCACCGCAAAACCACGACCGGCCTCACCGGCACGTGCGGCTTCGACACCGGCATTCAGCGCCAGCAGATTGGTCTGGAAGGCAATCTCGTCGATAACGCTGATGATCTGGTTGATCTGGCGCGACGAGTCCTCGATGCGGCCCATAGCATCAACGGCATTGCGAACAATATCACCTGAGCGACCAGCACTCAGCTTGGTCTCACCCACCATGGTGCGCGCTTCATTGGCACGGTCCGATGCAGTGCGAACGGTGGCGGTGATTTCATCCAGCGCCGCAGCGGTTTCTTCCAGTGCGGCCGCCTGCTGTTCGGTACGACGCGACAGGTTGCCCGTTGCCTCATTGATGTCGCTTGCACTGTCACTGACCACGTGGCTGGTGCGCGAAATCGAAGAAATGACCTGATGCAGTGCACTGGACGCCTTGTTGAAATCAGCGCGTAGCTTCGCATATTCGACACCGATATCGTCGACATGCACAGTCAGATCACCATTGGAAAGACGCTCCAGCGCAGAACCGAGGGCGTCCATGGCATAGGCCTGTTTCTCCGACACCGAGCGCAGCGCCAGTTCGTTGCCGTGCCGTGCTTCTTCTATCTGCTTTTGCTGGGCCACTTCTCGTTGCTGCAAGGCGCTACGTTCATTGACGGAATCGCGCAGTACCAGCAAGGTTTTGGCCATGGAGCCAATCTCATTGGTGCGATCCAGGAACGGTACGTCGACAGCGCCATTGCCATCGGCAATGCTTGTCATCACGTCACGAACGCGCGCGATTGGTCCAGTCACACTGCGGACGATGAAATAAGCGCCAGCAGTGATGGCGGCCGAGCCGATGACACAGATGGCAATATAAAGCTGGGCTTCCTTCCAGAAGATCGCAGCAAGGTCATCAACGTAAACGCCGGTGCCGACAACCCAGCCCCACGGCGTAAAGCCGGCCACATGTGAGAACTTCTCGACCGGATCAGGCGAACCCGGCTTTGGCCAGTAATAGTCGACAAAGCCCTGCCCGCTGGCCTGAACGGTTTTAACGAATTCCACGAACAGGAACTTGCCATTCGGGTCCTTGTCACCGGTCAGGTTCTTGCCATTCATTTCCGGCTTGATAGGGTGCATAACCATGGTCGGCACCATGTCATTGATCCAGAAGTAACCACTGCCCTTGCCGTAGCGCATTGTGGCAATCGTTGCCTTGGCCTGTTCCTGAGCGGCTTCACGGGTCAAAGCGCCGCTCTGCTCCATTTTGTAGTATTGCTCAAGAATAGCGATAGCGGTGTGGTTCAGGGATTCAAGTCCTGCCTTCCGCTCCCGCTCCATTCCGCGGTAACTTTCAAACAGGCTAAATGTTAAAGCAGCCGCCAGCAGCGTAAGAAACAAAGCGACAAGCATATAAAAGCGCATGGATATCGTTGTGTTTTTCATATGTCGGACCACTTGAATATATTTCGATAGATAAAGTGATCATCCGGAAACATTTATTATGAATAAATTTAAATTAGACATAAGTAATGCGCTGCAGCCAAACAAACACAAAAATAAACACTGCAGAATGCAAGCAACTGTAAATATTAATACCGCAACGCACAAAAATGCAAATTATGACAGGTGATTTTTACATACGTCAAAACCAGGTAATTGGTTCTCTAAGCGACCAGTAACCCACGATTAGTGGTTTGTTTCTGTGCCAGGCCGGCACAAAAGCCTGACCTGTCCTGGCATCTAAAGACCTCGTTAACGATCCGCGCTTACGATGACAGGACGTAACGATTGCAAGCAGACACGAGTAATAAAATGGCAAAGCCAAGCTTCCGCTTTACCCATTACGACCTGAAAGAACTCCGCGCGGGTTCGACAATTGAAGTGAGCCTTAACGGCGTCAACAACGTTCGGCTAATGACAGCTGTGAACTATCAGCGATTTACCGAACTGCTTGATTTCAAGTATCTCGGCGGTGTCGCCAAAAAATCACCTGTTCGCATTGCCATTCCCGAAAGCGCACACTGGCACCTGATCGTCGACATGGAAGGCCATGCCGCTCTGGCAGAATCCTCGGTCAAAATGCTGCCTGCCATACCCCAGCAGGTACAGCGCAAGGCTTCCTGATGATCTGCCTGCGGCTAAGTGATCTGCCCAGCACAAAAAGCTGCCGGAAGAGCCGCTCTTCATAAATTTTACCTGTCCAGACATGTCGCGTCGAACGCACCATTGTTGGTTAATCACGCTGCTCACTCCGGTGGCGCTGGGTGGGACGTAGGGTAAAGCGCATCTTGGAGGCCGGTTTACCCGACGTCCCACCTCACTCACCACTCGCCAGATGTCCATGGGCAGCAAGCTTCACGAGATGACAACCATCACCATCACAAGGCATTGCGGCGCGTACAAAAGCCTCTATTCTGCAACGTGAAACGCTACGACATCGGGAGGTCGGCATGAAATTTATTCTGGCAGCCGCATATATCGGTTTGATCGTCACACCTGCCTACGCGGATCAAAATTGTGGCGACCTGACGGATCAGACGGCGATGAATGTGTGCGCACAGAAAGCCTTCGAAAAGTCAGATGGAGAGCTCAACAAACTCTACAAGCAGATACAAACCAGGCTGAAAGATGATGCGGACACGACAAAGCTGCTCGTGACAGCACAGCGTGCCTGGATTGCTTTTCGAGATGGCGAATGCAGCTTTTCAAGCTCCATGGTCGCACAGGGAACTGTCTATCCATTCGTTCAGAATTCATGTCTGGACGGACTGACGCAAAATCGGATCAAAGACCTCAACGGCTATCTGTCATGCGAAGAAGGCGACATGAGTTGCCCAGTCCCGGCCAAATAAGTAAACCCGCGCGATTGCACTATTCAAACGACATGCGTCGTGAGTGACATTATCGGTAAAGGCCCGGTTTTATTCAGGCTTCTGACTTTTGCGCCTGCTCCAGAACTGCACCCGCTTTGAAAGCTCTCGTTCAAAGCCGCGCTCATTGGGCTGATAGAACTCAAGATTTTTATCGCTCAGTTCTGCCGGAAAGAATGACTGGCCGCTAAAAGCATCCGGGTAGTCATGGTCGTATTTATACCCCTCATGATACCCCAGCTCCTTCATCAGCTTTGTCGGGGCATTAAGGATGTTTTTGGGCGGAGGCACAGACCCGGTCTGCCGCGCAAGCGCCGTTGCCGCATCAAAGGCGCGGTACGTGGCGTTGGATTTGGGAGCGGTCGCGACATAAACGATAGCTTGTGCCATGAACAGCCGCGCTTCGGGCCAGCCGATACGCTCAAAGGCTTCCCATGCGGTAATCACCTGCTGCAACGCTTGCGGATCCGCCAGACCGACATCTTCAGAGGCCGCACAGGCCAGCCGCCGGAACAATACATTCGGGTCTTCACCACCCTCGATCATGCGTGCCGCCCAATAGAGCGCCGCATTCACATCGCTGCCACGCAGACTTTTATGGAAGCAGCTCAACAGATTGTAGTGACCGTCATTGGCCTTGTCGTAGAGCGGCATTCTCTTTTGCAGAAGGGAAGCCAGATCGCTGCGCGACAGTGGTTGCCCCGCACCAGCCCGCAGAACCTCCTCGACCATGCCGATAAAATAACGACCATCACCATCAGCCAGATCGAAAAGGCTTTCCTTGGCCTCATCATCAAGCGGCAGCGGTTTGCCGATATGCGCTTCGGCCCGCTCAAGCAGACGCGACAACGCCTCCTTACCGAGCGGATTGAGGGTGAAGACACGGGCACGCGATAGCAACGCGCCCACAAGGCTAAAACTTGGGTTTTCTGTGGTGGCACCCACCAGAATGATCAGGCCGCTCTCAACATGCGGCAACAGCGCATCCTGTGTTGAGCGATTGAAGCGATGAAGCTCATCGATGAACAGAATGGTTTGCCGACCGAGCGTGCGTTCTTTCTTGGCTTCCTCGAACACCTTGCGCAAATCCGCAACGCCGGACATGACAGCAGACAGCTGCACGAATTGCGCCTGCGCATCGGCGGCAACAATTCTGGCAATGGTGGTTTTACCAACGCCGGGAGGCCCCCACAAAATGAAGGATGACAGCACACCTGACTTGGCCATGCGGCCTATCGGACCGTCATCTGCCAACAGGTGATCCTGCCCGACAACTTCTGAAAGCGTGTTCGGACGCAAGGCTTCTGCAAGCGGTCGTGGCATTTCCCGATCAAAAAGCGACACCCGCACCTCCGAAACTGCATTCATAAGGACGGCGGCCGAAGCCGCCAGTTATTCAACAACAGATTATCATCTTAAGCCCCATCAGGGCAAAATCCCCTCTCCGCTTGGCCGAATGTATCCGGGTGGTGACGCCTGTAAATTCGTCACCGTTTCAGAAGCGGAGAGGCATTTCATTTACCGTAGGAACTGCCGGATACGCTGGCCATCGCGCATGATCTCAACGCGCCAGAAACCGGTGTTTTGATCCATTGCGTCGGCAAGCGTCTTGGTGGAGGTGATGTCATTGCCGTTGATGACAAGCACAACATCCTTTGGACGGAAACCGACGCGGGACGCCGGCGAACCGCGGGCCACATCCGTCACCACCACACCGGTCGTCTGGGTTGGCATACGCAGCTCATCCGCCAGCTTGGGCGAAAGATTGGCAATCTTTGCGCCAGCAAACGGATTGCGACCTTCAATGATACGCTCATCGCGCGGCTTTGTTTCCGGTGCGGTATCAAGCGCGATTTCAATCTCGCGGCTCTTGCCCTTGTCGATAACGGTCAGCTTGGCAGACTTGCCAATGCCGGCGGTCGTCAGGCGATACCCCAGTGCGTCAGGATGTTCGACAGCAATACCATCGACCGCAATCACCACCTGCCCCGGCTCAATGCCGGCCTTTTCTGCCGGACCATCCTTCACCACGCCAACCACCAGCGCACCACGGGCACGGTCGAGACCAAGCGCCTCGGCCACATCTGATGTTACCGGATCAAAGGTCGCGCCGACATAAGGACGCTGGAAGCTCTCGTCGCCCTTTTCAGCGGACGCCAGGAATACCCGCACGAGGTTGGCCGGAATGGCAAAACCGATACCGTTGGAGCCGCCACCACGCGAGAAGATCGCGGTGTTGATGCCGATCAGTTCGCCATTCATGTTCATCAGCGCACCACCGGAATTACCCGGATTGATAGAGGCATCCGTCTGGATGAAGAAACCGAAATCGCCCTGTACGACCTGATTGCGCGCCAGCGCCGAGACGATACCGCTGGTCACCGTCTGTCCGACGCCAAACGGGTTACCAATGGCCAGAACCAGATCACCCACCTCAACCGCATCCGAATTACCAAGGGACAAGGCCGGGAACTGTTCTTTCGAGTCAATCTTCAAAACTGCCAGATCAAGCCGGTCGTCTTTCAGGAGGATCTTAGAGGCAAACTCGCGGCCATCGGCCAGCGCAACCTTGATCTCGTCAGCACCTTCAATGACGTGGTTGTTGGTCACGACAAGGCCATTTGCGGCAAGGATCACGCCAGAACCGAGCGAAGACTGCTTTTCACTGCGGTTTGGCAATTGCTGGCCAAAAAACTGTTCAAAGAATGGGTCGCCGGCAAAGGGCGAGGCCCGCCGCTGCACCATGCGCTCGGCATAGACATTGACCACCGCGCCTGCGGTCTGCTTGACCAGCGGCGCAAAGGAAAGCTGCATTTGCGTATGGCTGGAGGGCACCGTCTTGGTGTCTTGCGCATGAAGTGTGGCGGGAGCCAGCATAATAAGCGCAGTTGCCGTCAGACAGGCGCGTTTGAACATACGGTCCATTTGATTCCCTTGATGCTGTTTCAAAGTGGTTTTAATGCCTGAAATTAAAAACGAAAATAGGCGGAAACATGGAAAATAAGGCAGGCGCGAACAGCGTGATTTTCACACGCTACACGGCCTGAATGATACTTTCCATAAGACCGTGCAACTGGTCGCGGTAGCCGGTTCTGGCAGATGGCGCATCCTCGCGCGAGGTCATGACGACACTGAGCTTTCGTGACGGTACGATGTATAACATCTGCCCACCAAAACCCCAGGCATAGATTGTCTTTTCACCCGCCATATCCCGCATGAACCAGCAGTAACCGTAGCCGTCGCCATTGAACACGGAATTGGTCCGCTGCGTCCAGGACTGGTCGATCCAGCCTTGCGAAACCAGCCTGTCACCGGATGGTGTCACGCCGCCATTGCGGTAGAGTTCACCGAAGGCCAGCAGCGAACGCGCCGTCATCGCCATCTGGTTTCCACCGAGATAGATGCCCTGCGGATCGCGGTCCCAGGCGCCGATCCTGAAATCTTCAAGTGGCCGGAACCACTCTCGCGCCAGCGCCAGCGTGTTCTTGCCCGAGGCCTTGGTCAAAATGGCAGACAGAAGATGCGTGGACCCGGTGGAGTACAACATGCCACCGCCGGGTTCACCATCGAACCCGGACCCAAGTGCAGTTCTTACCCAGTTGCGGCTGGCAACCCACCGGCCGTAATTGGGGCCAGACATCCGCGCCAGACCAGACTGCATGGACAGCAGATTGCCAATCGTCACCCGCTCCAGCCTTGGATCGGGGTTTTGCGGAAACTCACTGCGCAACACACTGGCAATCGGCTGATCAGCACTTTCCAGCACCTTGCGGTCTATCGCCATGCCGACCAGCGCCGAGACGACAGATTTGGATGCCGACTTGATGTTTACAGAACCGTTGAGGGCGTTGCCGTTATAGGCACGTTCGGCCACCCGTTTTCCATCAACGCTGACAAGAACGGTTTTTAGTGTCGCAAGCTCCTGTGCCTGCCGAAGGACAGGGTCCAGACGCGATGAAGTGGCTGGACTGGCCAAGGCGGCGGCCGCCCCAGAGGACTGTGCCCGCACGCTGTGTGCCAATGGGAGGGATGCGATCAATGCAAGAGCGGTTCTTCTTTTCATGGACTTTATCTATGTTGCGAAAATCGCTGTAAAAGAGGCACCAAAGCATGTCACTTAAACGTGACAGGATATTTTATCGCATCACACCGCAATATCTCATGGTGTCCACCTCCCTGCACCGAATGCAAAACGCCGCTCCGGAGTGTCCAGAGCGGCGTTTAGAGCTTGACGAAGGAACCAGATTTTACTCCGGCAGAATGCGCACGGCACCCTTGTCGGCGCTAGATGCAAAGGCGGCATAGGCCTTCAGCGCCGTGGTGACATTGCGCTTGCGCGGTGCGGCCGGCTTCCAGCCCAGCTTGTCCTGCTCGGCGCGACGTTCTGCCAGTTCCGACTCCGAGATCACCAGATTGATGGTGCGGCCCGGAATATCGATGGCAATGGTGTCGCCTTGGCGCACCAGACCGATTGCACCGCCCTGGCCGGCTTCTGGCGAAGCATGGCCGATCGACAGGCCGGAGGTGCCGCCGGAGAAGCGACCATCGGTGATCAGCGCGCAGGCCTTTCCGAGGCCCTTGGACTTCAGGTAGCTGGTCGGATAGAGCATTTCCTGCATGCCAGGACCGCCCTTTGGACCTTCGTAACGGATGACAACAACGTCGCCAGCCTTCACTTCATTGTTGAGAATGCCCTTTACCGCAGCATCCTGGCTTTCGAACACAACGGCCGGGCCGGTGAATTTCAGGATGGATTCATCCACACCGGCAGTTTTGACGATGCAGCCTTTCAGCGCAATGTTACCGAACAGAACGGCCAGACCGCCATCCTTGGAGAATGGATGTTCGACATTGCGGATGATGCCGGTTTCGCCATCGGTATCCAGCTCATCCCAACGCGAGGACTGGCTGAAAGCCACCTGTGTCGGAACGCCACCGGGAGCCGCCTTGAAGAACTGACGAACGGTTTCGCTGTTGGTACGGGTAATGTCCCAACGGTCGATTGCATCGCCCAGCGTCGCCTCATGGACGGTCGGGCAATCACGATTGATCAGGCCACCACGATCCAGCTCACCGAGAATACGCATGATGCCGCCAGCGCGGTGAACGTCTTCCATGTGCACGTCCTGCTTGGCAGGCGCGACCTTGGACAGGCAAGGAACCTTGCGCGACAGACGGTCAATGTCTTCCATGGTGAAATCGACGCCGCCTTCATAGGCAGCTGCCAGAATGTGCAGAACCGTATTGGTGGAACCACCCATGGCAATGTCCAGCGACATGGCGTTTTCAAACGCCTGCTTGCTGGCAATGGTGCGCGGCAGAACGGATGTATCGTCCTGCTCGTAATAACGGCGGGTGATGTCAACGATCAGATGACCGGCCTCAACGAACAGGCGCTTGCGGTCGGAGTGCGTGGCAAGTGTCGAGCCGTTACCGGGCAGTGACAGGCCAAGAGCCTCGGTCAGACAGTTCATGGAGTTGGCCGTGAACATGCCGGAGCACGAACCGCATGTCGGACAGGCGGCACGTTCGATCGCGCTAACTTCCTCGTCGGAAATCTTGTCATCAGCCGCAGCAACCATGGCATCAACCAGATCGAGCGCAACGGTCTTGCCGTGCAGAACAACCTTGCCTGCTTCCATCGGGCCGCCGGACACAAACACAACGGGAATGTTGAGGCGCATGGCGGCATTCAACATGCCGGGGGTGATCTTGTCGCAGTTGGAAATGCAAACCATCGCATCGGCGCAATGTGCATTGACCATGTATTCGACGGAATCCGCAATGATTTCGCGCGATGGCAGCGAATACAGCATTCCATCGTGACCCATGGCTATACCGTCATCCACGGCGATGGTGTTGAATTCCTTGGCAACACCGCCAGCCGCTTCGATTTCGCGCGCCACGAGCTGGCCGAGATCCTTCAGGTGTACGTGACCCGGCACGAACTGCGTAAATGAGTTGACCACGGCAATGATTGGCTTGCCGAAATCGCCGTCCTTCATTCCGGTCGCGCGCCACAGGCCGCGAGCACCGGCCATGTTACGGCCATGGGTTGTCGTTCTGGAACGGTAAGCAGGCATGGTGTTTTCCTCGATCTTCAAGCCTTGCGGGAAGCAAAACGCATAAGTAAGCGCAAAACTGCCCGACTTTTTGATAGTCCTCTAGCGCATCTCCACTGATGTGTCACTGTCACCTTTGGCAAATACAGTACGGTTCGGTACGGTACGCATTTTTCTTTGCGCCCAGTACGCCCTGCCCTGATCACGAATACGCGATGTACACCCATTCGACCTATTTTTTGCATCGGCCGTGAAACATATCTTGTGCATGCTACGTAGTAGGCATCATAACATGAAATGATGCCGGCAGGCTCGGCGCGGAGGAGATTAAAATGGCTGTTTACCGTCCACCCCATATTGCTGCACGTGATGTGACTCCGCGTGACACCTACATGAACCGCCGCAAGTTCATGGGCGCTGCCGCAGGTCTTGCTTTCGCCGGAGGTGCCGCAGGCAGTGCCTTTGCCGCTCCCCTCACCGCAAAACCCGGCCCCTACAAGATCGATGAAAAAGTAACACCGCTGGATGCCATCACCAGCTACAACAATTTCTACGAATTCGGGGTTGGCAAATCCGACCCGAAGGACAATTCCCAGCATTTCAAGCCGACGCCTTGGACAGTGAAAGTTGATGGTATGGTTGGCAAGCCCAAGGAATTCGGCCTTGAAGAACTGATGAAACTTCAGTTGGAAGAGCGCACCTACCGCATGCGCTGTGTCGAGGGCTGGTCGATGGTGATTCCGTGGATCGGTTTTCAACTCTCCGCCTTGCTTGATCAGGTCGAGCCACTGGGCAGCGCCAAATATGTCTCGTTTGAAACCGTTGTCAGGCCAGAAGAAATGCCGGGCCAGACCGGACTTTTCCAACCGCTGAAATGGCCCTATGTGGAAGGCTTGCGCCTTGATGAGGCCCGCCATCCGCTGACGATCCTTGCCGTTGGCCTCTACGGTGAAACCCTGCAAAACCAGAATGGTGCGCCCATTCGTCTGGTCGTGCCGTGGAAATACGGCTTCAAAGGCATCAAATCCATCGTGCGCATATCACTGACGGAAACTCAGCCGGAAACCACGTGGAAAAATTCCAATGCCCGCGAATATGGTTTCTACTCCAACGTCAATCCAAACGTCGACCACCCCCGCTGGAGCCAGGCGAGCGAACAGCGCATTGGTGAAGGTGGTTTCTTTGGCACGCAGAACCGTCCAACCCTGATGTTCAACGGGTACGATGAGGTCGCCAGCCTCTATAGCGGCATGGACCTCAAGGCGAATTATTGACATGGCTGCCAAGCTGCCCATTCCAGCACTTCCACGCCGTTTCCATGCGGCCAGCATCTGGCTGCTCTACATCATCGGGCTCTGTCCGGCCGCGTGGTATTTCTACCTGGGCGCCAGCGGGCAGCTTGGCCCCAACCCGGTCAAGGACTTTGAACACCTGCTTGGTATCTGGGCGCTGCGCTTTCTGATTGCCACGCTGGCCATCACCACGCTGCGTGACTTTACCGGCATCAATTGGGTGCGTTACCGGAGGGCGCTCGGCCTTCTGGCGTTCTATTATGTTATCATGCATTTTGCCACCTATATGCTGCTCGACAAGCGGCTGGACATGCTGTCGATCCTTGCCGACATTGCCCGCAGGCCCTACATCACCATCGGCATGGCCTGTCTTGTGCTGCTCATTCCCTTGGCAGTGACATCCAACAATCTGTCGATCCGAAAGCTTGGCAAAAACTGGATCAGGCTGCACAAACTTGTCTATCTGATCATCCTGGGTGGCGCCCTGCACTACTCGATGGCCGTCAAGTCCATCACGCTCGGGCCTTTCATCCACATGGCGCTGCCGGTTCTGCTGGTTGCCTACCGGCTGATGCGACCAAGGATCATGGCATGGAAGAAACGCAGCGCCGTTGCCACCAACCAGAAAGCCGTTCGGCAATAAATGCGGCAGCCACTATGCCGGTGATGTAACAGGCTATATTCCACAGCGAGAATACCCGCCCCAGCAACAAAGTGCCGACCGTAGTATCGCGGAAGGCATCAAGCGCCGGAAAGTGAACAAGCCGGACCAACTCCACCGCGATTGCCACACCAACGGCAATCAGCGTCCTCTGTCGCAGCGGATGATGGGCAAGCAATGTGGCAATCAGCAGATAGACCATGGAGCCCCACAGGATCGAGCCGCCATATTTCACCACAGCAAAGGGCAGACCAACGGCGTAACCAAATTTGCGCAACGCCAGCCCGAGAATGATCACCAGACAAGCGCCCGAAAAATGCCCTACACGCACTGAATAAAACCGTGAAAACGGCGGCAAGGCCATGTCGATTCCCTCAAGGGTTGCTATAGCTTCTGAACGAAAAGATTGGCCGCAAACGGAAACAGCCTATGACCACAGACACAACATGGACCGGTGGCCGGCTTTCCGCCTTTGATGGTTATCTCTGCGATACCCATCCTTGGGGCGAACTTAAAGGCATAAAACGATTTATCGTCGAGTTTTTATATTTCGGCATCAAGGAGGCACGCGCCTGCCTGTTTGCTGGCCTGTTTTTCCTGTCGATTTTTCTGGTGCCGAGAGACGGCCTGTTTGGCCTGCCACGTTATGACGTGCTGCTGGTCATCGCGCTTGCCATCCAGTTTTTCATGATCTGGAGCAAGCTCGAAACGCTGGATGAAGCAAAGGCCATCTTCCTGTTCCACATTGTTGGTTTTGCTCTGGAAGTTTTCAAGACATCGGGCAGCATCCAGTCTTGGTCCTATCCGGATTTTGCCTATAGCAAGCTGTTTGGCGTACCGCTGTTTTCCGGTTTCATGTATGCCGCCGTCGGCAGCTATATCATTCAGGCCTGGCGCATGTTTGATATCCGCATCCGCCACCACCCCAGCTACTGGATGGCAACGCTCATCGGCTTAGCGATTTACGCCAACTTCTTCACCCACCATTATATCGGTGATTACAGGTGGTATATCGCGGCCTGCGCGCTCGGCCTTTATGCCCGTGCCACGGTCGTCTACCGCCCCTATGACCGCGACCGACGCATGCCGCTGCTTCTTGCCTTTGTGCTGATTGGCTTTTTTGTCTGGCTGGCGGAAAATATCTCGACCTTCTTCGGCATCTGGGCCTACCCCAACCAGCTTGGCGCTTGGTCCATGGTGCATCTTGGCAAATGGAGTTCATGGTCATTGCTTGTCATCATGACCTTCACCATCGTTTCGCATCTCAAGCACATCAAGAGCCGCATTTCCGTGCCGGAATAGTTTATGTCTCTATAAGGAAACTTTTTGTTTTGAACGAGCAAAGCAAAAACGAGACGGATGTCGCCCATGAAGATTGCAGCAGCCCAGAGCATCATAACCTCTGACATCCGCGAAAATGGCCGCACCATAAGGGCGCTGATCGTACAGGCAGCGACGCAAGGCGCCCGCCTCGTCAACTTCTGTGAAGGAGCACTGTCCGGTTACGCCAAGGCGCAAATCAGCTCACCCGAGAGCTGGTTAGACCTTGATTGGACCACGCATGACGCAGAGCTTGCAGCGATTGCCGAGACCTGCAAAGGCCACAACATCTTTGCCGTGATCGGTTCAGCCCATGCCCTGCCCGCACCACAGCCACCACATAACAGTCAGTATATAATCAGCGACACTGGAGACCTGATCGGTCGCTACGACAAACGTTTTCTCTCTAACTGAATTGCAGGGTTGGTACACTCCGGGCATCCATCCTGTGACATTCGAGGTCGATGGTTATCGCTTCGGCTGTTTGACCTGCATCGAGGTGCAGTTCCCGGAATTATGGATGGGGTACGAGCGCCTCGGCGTCGACGCGATCCTGTTTTCTTCCTACGGCATCAGAAGCTTCTTCCAGATTGCGCTGCGCGCCCATGCCGGTTTCAACTGTCTGTGGATCAGTGGCGCCACCCCGGCGCAAACCGCCCATGAAGGCCCGGCCGGCATTATCGGCCCTGATAGCAAGATCATCTCCCATTGCAGTGTAGAGACCAACAACCAACTGGCCTTTGCCACACTGAACCGCAATGACCCACTCTTTGATGAGGCCCTGCACAAGGCAAAGCCATGGCGTCGTCTGGCGCGACAGGGTGATATCTACCGGAACAAACGGATCGAGTCTTGAGACACTGGGAATTCGCTGGCCTGCAGGATACCGCTCCGCCTGCGGGAAACTCTTCAGACAGACAACGCCCGGACAGAAAATACACCAGCCGAACACAAAAAAGTCCGGGTGATTGCTCACCCGGACTTTTATCAGTTTGACGTTTTAACGCGTCAGAACTTATGCAGCTTCTGCAGCTTCTGCTTCAGCAGCTACGCGAGCCTTGTCCGCTGCGCCCTTGGCGTTAACATCGCGTTCAACGAATTCAATAACTGCGAGAGCAGCATTGTCGCCCTGACGGAAGCCAGCCTTCATGATGCGCAGGTAGCCGCCGTTACGGTTTGCGTAACGAGCTGCGATTGCGTCGAACAGCTTGCGAACAGCGTCCTGATCCTTGATCTGCGAGAGAGCCTGACGACGAGCGTGCAGGTCGCCGCGCTTGCCGAGGGTTACCAGCTTCTCAACGATCGGGCGAATTTCTTTCGCCTTTGGCAGAGTGGTTACGATCTGCTCATGCGTGATGAGCGAAGCAGCCATGTTGGCAAACATTGCCTTGCGGTGGCTGGCAGTTCTATTGAGCTTGCGGCCTGAATTTCCGTGGCGCATTGCTATTCTCCTTTAATGCAGGTTCCTGATCTTCAGGCCTGCCGTTTCCTGGCACATGCAGACGACCTGTCTGCTGTTTGACGGGGAAAGGCAGTCTTTAAAGGGCCTGCCTCTGTCTGTATTAGTATTGGTCTTCGTAACGCTTTGCGAGATCTTCGATGTTCTCTGGTGGCCATGCCGGTACTTCCATACCGAGGTGCAGACCCATGGAAGCGAGAACTTCCTTGATTTCGTTCAGCGACTTGCGACCAAAGTTCGGAGTACGAAGCATTTCGGCTTCGGTCTTCTGGATCAGGTCGCCAATGTAGACGATGTTGTCGTTCTTCAGGCAGTTTGCCGAACGAACGGAAAGCTCCAGTTCGTCGACCTTCTTGAGAAGAGCCGGGTTGAACGCCAGTTCTGCAACGGATTCTTCCTCGGCTTCCTTCTGCGGTTCGTCGAAGTTGACGAATACGCCGAGCTGGTCCTGGAGAATACGAGCAGCAAAAGCAACTGCATCTTCACCGGAAACAGAGCCGTTAGTCTCAATGGACATAATCAGCTTGTCATAGTCGAGAACCTGACCTTCACGGGTGTTTTCCACCTTGTAGGACACTTTCTTGACCGGGGAGTAGAGGCTGTCCACGGGAATGAGGCCAATCGGGGCATCTTCCGCGCGGTTACGCTCTGCCGGTACATAACCCTTGCCGTTGTTGACGGTGAATTCCATGCGGATTTCAGCGCCTTCGTCGAGGGTGCAGATAACGTGTTCCGGGTTCAGGATTTCGATGTCGCCAACTGTCTGGATGTCACCAGCAGTAACGGCACCTGGGCCCTGCTTACGCACAACCATGCGCTTGGAGTCGTCACCATCCATCTTGATGGCGATTTCCTTGATGTTCAGCACGATATCCGTCACGTCTTCCCGAACGCCGGGAATGGAGGAGAACTCGTGCAGAACGCCGTCAATCTGCACGGCCGTTACAGCAGCACCACGCAGAGAAGACAGCAAAACGCGGCGAAGCGCGTTACCAAGCGTAAGACCGAAACCACGCTCCAGAGGCTCGGCAACAAGTGTTGCCTTCGTGCGGCTCGAAGACGTGAACTCGACCTTGTTCGGCTTGATGAGTTCCTGCCAATTCTTCTGAATCATGTTTAAACCTTCCGTTCGCCGCCACCATCCAATCGTGGCGGTCCGAGCATGAACACTGAGAGGAACCGGGGTTCATCAGCGGGTTTGTCGCATAAAAGCCGGAAGACCGGAAGTTATGCGGTAAAACGCGAAAATTCCGCCTGACCAGAGGAAAGGCGGAACCACGAAGCAGCCTGCGTTAGACGCGGCGCTTCTTGCGCGGACGGCAACCGTTGTGCGGGATCGGCGTCACGTCGCGGATAGAGGTAATCATGAAACCAGCAGCCTGCAGAGCGCGAAGAGCGGATTCACGACCAGAACCTGGACCGCAAACTTCGACTTCAAGCGACTTCATGCCGTGTTCCTGAGCCTTCTTGGCGCAGTCTTCAGCAGCGATCTGGGCGGCAAACGGCGTAGACTTACGCGAACCCTTGAAACCCTTTGCACCAGCAGACGACCAGGCAATTGCGTTGCCCTGTGCGTCAGTGATGGTGATCATGGTGTTGTTGAACGTGGAGTTTACGTGAGCAACACCAGAGGTGATGTTTTTACGTTCGCGACGCCGAACGCGTGTGGCTTCCTTTGCCATAGTATCCCTTTCATTGATCTCTTCACCGCCGTAACACCAGCGGCTACACCGGCGCCGAGCCGTTCAAGGCCCTTCGCCAAATTCAAAGAGGCCGGCGCGTGCACCAGCCTCCCCACCCCGGTCTCCCGGAAATTACTTCTTCTTACCTGCGATCGCCTTCGCTGGACCCTTACGGGTACGAGCGTTGGTGTGCGTGCGCTGACCGCGGACCGGAAGGCCACGACGATGACGCAGACCACGGTAGCAGCCGAGGTCCATCAGACGCTTGATGTTCATCGAGGTATCGCGGCGAAGATCGCCTTCAACCTGATAATCACGGTCGATGGTTTCGCGGATCTGAAGAACTTCAGCATCCGTCAGCTGATGAACGCGCTTTTCAGCCGGCAAGCCGACCTTGTCCATGATTTCCTGCGCGAATTTTGGACCAATCCCGTGAATGTAGGTCAGCGCGATAACAACGCGCTTCGCAGTCGGGATGTTGACGCCAGCGATACGTGCCACGTCTATTCTCCTTGCGTTCCAGTTGCCATCCGGCAAGTGGTGCTTCCATTAGAGCGGTAACAAGACCGCCAGTTCAAATTAATATCCGCCGCAAGCCGAAACGACTGCACCCGGATCTCCCTTGGGAAATCCGCGCCAGTCGCTGGATTGTCGCGAGTTGGCGCGGTGTTTAGCGGAATCAGCGCGAAAAAGCAACCGGCTCCGCCAAGATTCTTTAGCGATCCAGAAGAACGCAAAACTCAGGCAGTTGCTTTCTCAAGCACGTGTTCGATCTCTGCAGTCACAGAATCGACGCCTGCCATCCCGTCAAGCGTCACCAACTGTCCCTGTTCGCTGTAATATTGCGACAGGGGAGCCGTCTTTTCATGGTATTCAACCATGCGCTTGCGGAAAGTTTCCGGATTATCATCAGGACGAACCTTACCACCGGCAGCAATGGTTTCAGCCACGCGGTTTTCGATTCGGCGAATCAGGGCTTCTTCATCCACTTTCAACTCGATGACAGCATCAAGTCTCAGGTTTTTCGCCTGCATGTTCTCTGCCAAAGCCTTGGCTTGAGGAACAGTGCGCGGATATCCGTCGAGGATGAAGCCCTTCGCACAGTCAGGCTCCACGATACGGTCCGACACGATCTGGTTGACGATATCGTCAGACACCAGACCACCGGCATCCATAACAGCCTTTGCACGTATGCCGACTTCAGTACCGGCGCTCACAGCCGCTCTCAACATGTCCCCCGTTGAAAGCTGCGGAATACCGTATTTGTCCGTCAAACGCTTGGCTTGGGTTCCTTTACCAGCACCTGGTGGTCCCAGAAATATCAGTCTCATCGTCCCCTCTTTCCTCCACGCAATTTAGATTTCTTGATCAGCCCTTCATACTGCTGGGCAATCAGGTGTCCCTGGATCTGGGCAACAGTATCTAGGGTTACACTGACAACGATCAAAAGCGAAGTACCACCAAGGGCTAATGGGATACCTGTCCGAGCAATAAGTGTCTCAGGAAGGATACACACGAACACAAGATAAACAGCGCCGATGACGGTGATGCGTGTCAGAACATGGTCAATATACTCGGCTGTGCGTTCACCTGGGCGAATGCCCGGAATGAAGCCGCCGTGCTTTTTCAGATTGTCAGCCGTATCCTTCGGATTGAAAACAATCGCGGTGTAGAAGAATGCGAAGAAGGCAATCAGCAGACCATAAAACAGCATGAACAATGGCTGACCGTGCTGCAGCGACGCAATGATCGTTGTCGCCCAGTTCGGCAGATTGCCGTTACCGGCAAAACCGGCAGCCGTCGCTGGCAAAAGCAGCAGCGAAGAAGCGAAGATCGCAGGGATAACACCGGCAGTGTTCAGCTTCAGTGGCAGGTGCGATGTATCACCCTGGAACATGCGGTTGCCAACCTGACGCTTCGGATACTGGATCAGAAGACGACGCTGTGCACGTTCCACGAACACGATCAGCGCAATAACGCCAATAGCCACCACGACCACAGCCAGGATAAGCGGTGTGGACAGAGCGCCTGTACGGCCCAGTTCCAGCGTACCGGCAAGAGCTGTCGGCAGACCGGCAGCAATACCGGCAAAAATGATCAGGGAAATACCGTTACCAATACCACGCGAGGTGATCTGTTCACCCAGCCACATCAGGAACATTGTACCGCCGAGCAGCGTAATGACGGTAGAAATGCGGAAGAACCAGCCCGGATCGATCACAAGGCCGCTGCCGCTTTCCAGACCAACGGCAATGCCGTAGGCCTGCAGGGTGCCAAGCAGCACAGTGCCGTAACGGGTGTACTGGTTGATGATCTTGCGACCAGCCTCCCCTTCTTTCTTCAGCGCTTCAAGCGACGGCACAACGGACGTCATAAGCTGCACGATGATCGAAGCAGAGATGTAAGGCATGATGCCGAGCGCGAAAATCGCCATGCGCTCTACAGCGCCGCCCGCAAACATGTTGAAAAGACCCAGGATACCGCCCGCTTGACCGCGGAATGCCTGTGCATAGGCCTCTGGGTTAAGACCCGGAAGCGGAATATGCGTACCAAGACGGTATACGAGAAGTGCTGCGAGGGTGAACCACAATCTCTTTTTCAGATCTTCCGCTTTCGCGAAAGTTGAAAAATTCAGGTTTGAGGCCAGTTGTTCCGCTGCTGAAGCCATAAAATTCTCCGCGCGACCCTTGCCAGCAGCCCGAAACCGGCAGTTCCGGAAAAGGTCAAAAAGATACTGGTTCAAAAACCGGGCTTCGGACGGACGCGGACGAACCGCAATCTTGCCTCACCCCTGTTTCCATGTGTCCCGGTCACAAACATTACGTTCGTCGTCGGGACTGTGAGGCTCTCATAAGGGAGCGCGAACGCCCGGAGTGAACCACTCCGGGCGTTCGTAGTCTATATATTACTCAGCAGCTTCAGCTGCAACAACCAGAAGCTTGATAGAGCTGCCAGCTTTTTCGATCTTTTCAACAGCAGCCTTGGAGGCGCCGGCTACTTCAATCGTTACCTTGGTGGTCAGTTCGCCACCGGACAGAACGCGAACGCCGTCCTTTTCGCGACGAATGACGCCAGCAGCCTTCAGAGCAGCCGAATCGATCGTTGCCTTAGGGTCGAGCTTCTTGGCATCGATTGCAGTCTGGATACGGCCGAGCGAAACGGTTGCGTATTCAGAAGCGAAGATGTTGGTGAAGCCGCGCTTTGGCAGGCGACGGTAGATAGGCATCTGACCGCCTTCGAAGCCGTTGATAGCAACGCCCGAACGAGCCTTCTGACCCTTAACACCACGACCACCGGTCTTGCCCTTGCCGGAACCGATACCGCGACCTACGCGGATACGATCCTTGGAAGAACCTTCGTTGTCTTTAATTTCATTGAGTTTCATGATGACTTCCCCGGTCTTACTTCTCGTCTACGACGCGAACGAGATGCTGGACAGCACGGATCATGCCACGAACCGATGGAGTATCTTCCAGGGTACGCTGACGGTGCATCTTGTTGAGACCCAGGCCGATCAGCGTCTGACGCTGTACTGCCGGGCGGCGATTGGCACTGGCGATCTGTTCGACCGTAACAGTCTTCTTGGATTCAGTAGCATTCTTGGCCATGATCCAGCTCCTTATTCTTCAGCAGCGTTGCCGGAAGCGGCGCGGCGTGCCTGAAGAGTTGCATACTTGAGACCACGCTGTGCAGCGACGTCCTTCGGATGAACCTGGTGCTTCAGAGCGTCGAAAGTTGCGCGAACCATGTTGTACGGGTTCGAAGAACCTGTCGACTTGGCGACGACGTCGTGAACGCCGAGCGTTTCGAAAACAGCGCGCATTGGACCACCGGCGATGATACCAGTACCAGCCTTTGCAGAGCGCAGCAGAACCTTGCCAGCGCCGTGACGGCCGTTAACATCGTGGTGCAGCGTGCGGCCATCGCGAAGCGGAACGAAGATCAGATCGCGCTTTGCGCTTTCAGTTGCCTTGCGGATAGCTTCTGGAACTTCACGAGCCTTGCCGTGACCGAAACCAACGCGACCCTTCTGGTCGCCAACAACAACGAGAGCAGCGAAGCCGAAACGACGGCCACCCTTAACAACCTTTGCAACGCGGTTGATTGCAACCAGCTTGTCAACGAATTCGCTATCGCGCTCTTCGCGGTTCTGGCGATCGTCGCGAGAACCTCTTTTATCCTGTGCCATTGTCCTTTTCCTTTTTCTTTTGCGGGTAGAACGGCAAACGAGAGAAGGACCACCGGTTCCATTTCTGGAACCCGCATGGTCCGGTGAAAACCGCCCGGACGGATCCGGGCGGAAGCTTTTTAGAAGTTCAGACCGCTTTCGCGTGCTGCATCTGCCAGAGCCTTAACGCGGCCGTGATAGATGAATGCGCCACGATCGAATACAACATCCTTGACGCCAGCCTTGCCAGCGCGCTCTGCAACCAGCTTGCCAACAACGGCAGCTGCTGCAACGTCTGCACCAGTCTTCAGCGACTTGCGCAGATCTGCTTCGAGTGTCGAGGCAGACGCAAGCGTCGTGCCGGCAACATCATCGATGACCTGTGCATAGATGTTCTTCGACGAGCGATGAACCGACAGGCGCGGGCGACCGTTAGCAACCGCCTTGATCTGGCGGCGTACACGGTTCGCACGGCGTGAAAGTGCTTCTTTCCTGCTAGCCATTTCGCGAGTTCCTTACTTCTTCTTGCCTTCTTTGCGGATGATCCGTTCTTCAGCGTACTTGACGCCTTTGCCCTTGTAGGGCTCGGGACCACGGTATTCGCGGATTTCCGCGGCAACCTGACCGACCTGCTGCTTGTTAATGCCGGAAACGATGATTTCCGTCGGCTTAGGAACGGCAATGGTGATGCCGACCGGAGGCTCATAAACAACATCGTGAGAGAAACCGAGCGCCAGCTGCAGGTTCTGGCCCTGCATGGCTGCACGATAACCAACGCCGTTGATTTCGAGCTTACGTTCGTAGCCGTCCTTAACACCCTTGAAGATGTTCTCGATCATCGTGCGGGACATGCCCCACTTCGAACGAGCTTCCTTGGTGTTGTTGGCCGGCTGAACCGAAACCGAGTTTTCTTCCAGCTTCAACTGAATGTCATCATTAGCGACGAAAAACAGTTCACCCTTCGGACCCTTTGCAGTGATCTTCTGGCCATCAACCGTGGCCGTGATCCCTGCTGGTACCTGAACGGGCTTTTTACCGATACGAGACATATTTTTATCCTGCCTGTTTCGCCAGGAGACCCCTGCCCGATCTTAGAAGACCGAGCAAAGAACCTCGCCACCAACGTTCTGTTCACGAGCCTGGTGATCAGCCATCACACCCTTCGGAGTCGAAAGGATAGTGATGCCGAGACCGTTCGCGACCTGCGGAATGGACTTTACCGAGACATAAACCCGGCGGCCCGGCTTGGACACGCGGCCGATCTCACGGATCACGGACGCGCCTTCGTAGTACTTCAGTTCGATCGTGAACTCGGCCTTGCCGTTTTCAAAATCGGACTTGGAATAACCGCGAATGTAGCCTTCAGCCTGCAGCACGTCGAGAACGCGCGCACGGAGGCTGGAAGCAGGAGTGCTAACCGACGACTTGCGACGAGCAGCACCATTGCGGATGCGGGTGAGCATATCACCCAACGGATCAGTCATTGTCATGTGCCCGTCTCCTTACCAGCTCGACTTGACAATACCCGGCACCTTGCCGGAATTGCCCAACTCGCGAAGCGCAATACGCGACATCTTGAGTTTACGATAGAACGCGCGCGGACGGCCCGTTACTTCGCAGCGGTTGCGGATACGTGTCTTCGAGCCGTCACGCGGCAGCGAAGCGAGCTTCAGTGTTGCCTGGAACCGCTCTTCGATCGGAAGGGACTGGTTCATGACGACAGCTTTGAGCGCGGCACGCTTGGAAGCATGCTGTGCAACTGTCTTGCGGCGGCGCTTGTTCTTTTCAACTGCGCTTGTTTTCGCCATATCAGAGTTCCTTTTCTACGCTCGTCGTTACGGTTACTGACGGAAAGGGAAGTTGAACTCTGTCAAAAGAGCCCGAGCTTCGTCGTCCGAAGTCGCCGTCGTGCAAACGATGATGTCCATGCCCCACATCTGATCAACCTTATCGTAGTTGATTTCTGGGAACACAATGTGCTCCTTGATGCCCATGGCGAAGTTGCCACGGCCGTCAAAGCTTTTCGGGTTCAGGCCCCGGAAGTCGCGAACGCGCGGAAGCGCGATGTTGATCAGACGGTCAAGGAACTCATACATGCGAGCGCCACGAAGAGTAACCTTCGCACCGATTGGCATGCCTTCACGAACCTTGAAGCCAGCAATGGAATTGCGAGCCTTGGTAACAACCGGCTTCTGACCAGCAATAGCAGCCAGATCGGCTGCAGCAACTGTTGGCTTCTTCGAATCAGCCGTTGCTTCACCAACACCCATGTTGATAACGATCTTGTCGAGCTTCGGGATCATCATCACGTTAGAGTAGGAGAACTTCTCCTGCATAGCGCCGCGAATACGGGAAACGTATTCAGCCTTGAGACGCGGCTCGTACTTGGACTCAGCCATCGATCACTTCTCCCGAACGCTTGGCCACGCGGACCTTCTTGCCGTCTACAACCTTGAACCCAACGCGGGTCGCCTTACCGTCCTTGTCGACGATAGCAAGGTTAGAGATGTGCAAGGATGCTTCCTTGTTGATGATGCCAGCTTCTTGGCCCTGGGTCTGGCGCTGGTGACGCTTCACCATGTTTACGCCACTCACGAAAGCCCGATCTTCTTTTGGCAAGACCTGAGTTACTTCGCCGGTACGGCCCTTGTCCTTACCGGTCAATACGACAACTTTGTCGCCTTTGCGAATTTTCTGCATCGCTATCGCTCCTTACAGTACTTCTGGAGCCAGCGAGATGATCTTCATGTGGTTCTTTGCGCGAAGTTCGCGTGGAACCGGTCCGAAGATACGGGTGCCGATAGGCTCTTTCTTGTTATCGATAAGAACAGCTGCGTTGTTATCGAAACGGATGACGCTGCCGTCAGCGCGACGAATGTCCTTGGCGGTACGCACTACAACCGCCTTCATCACGTCGCCCTTCTTGACGCGGCCGCGCGGAATAGCTTCCTTGATCGAAACGACAATAATGTCGCCAACGGAAGCATACTTACGCTTCGAGCCGCCCAGCACCTTGATGCACATGACACGACGTGCGCCGGAATTATCCGCCACGTCGAGGTTTGTTTGCATCTGAATCATGTCAGGTCGCCTTCTTGTTGTTACTGGAACGGTTGGGCAGCCTCATAGAGAAAGCCCCCTGCTCCAGCTTATGAAAAGTCTCTGTTTTCGCGCGGAAGAAATCTTGCCAGGGTGGTTTCCATAACGGACCTTCCGTGCGCATCAAAGCAAAAGACGCCCGGTGACGAGCGTCCTTGCGCTGCTTCATACAGGTTTTCGCGCCGATAGCAAGAGCCCGGCGCGAAACTGTTTGAATTAAGCCTGTGCGGAAACAACCGTCCAGCGCTTATCCTTGGAGATTGGTGCGCATTCCTCAATGGAAACCACATCACCAACCTTGTACTGGTTGTTTTCGTCGTGGGCCTTGTACTTCTTCGAACGACGAACGGTCTTCTGAAGCAGTGGGTGAGCGAATCGACGCTCGACCTTGACTACAACGGTCTTCTCGTTCTTGTCGGAAACTACGACGCCCTGCAGAATGCGTTTCGGCATATTATTCTTCCTTTAGGCCTTGGCTTCTGCCGCCTTCTGGCGGGCAATGGTTTTCACGCGGGCGATGTCCTTACGGACTTCGTTGATGCGCGAGGACTTTTCCAACTGACCGGTAGCCTTCTGGAAGCGCAGGTTGAACTGCTCTTTCTTCAGGTCGGCAAGCTTGTCCTTGAGCTGATCGGCGCTGAGGCCGCGAACATCTTCGGCTTTCATTGTGCCTGCTCCTTACTCTGCGATGCGCTGTACGAAGCGCGTCTTAACCGAGAGCTTGGCAGCGCCGAGACGAAGCGCCTCACGGGCGATCTCCTCGGAAACACCGTCGATCTCGAACATCATACGACCAGGCTTGACCTTGCAAGCCCAGTATTCGACCGAACCCTTACCCTTACCCATACGAACTTCGGTCGGCTTGGCCGTAACCGGAGTGTCTGGGAATACGCGGATCCACACACGACCTGCGCGCTTCATGTAACGCGTGATCGCGCGGCGGGCCGCTTCGATCTCGCGTGCATTAACGCGGTTCGGTTCCTGCGACTTCAAGCCGTATTCACCGAATGCAAGGTCAAAGCCGCCCTTGGCCACACCTTTGATGCGACCCTTGAACTGCTTGCGGTACTTAGTACGCTTTGGCTGCAACATTTTCTTACTTCTCCGAGCTTATCTTTCGCCAGCGTCAATCAAGCGTTTTCGCGACGACGATCGCCACGATCACCGCGCTCACGGCTTGCCGGACCCTGGGCATCGCCTTCGAGCGCACGACGCTCGGAAGCCATCGGATCGTGCTCAAGGATTTCGCCCTTGAAGATCCAGACCTTGATGCCGCAAATACCGAATGCGGTTTCAGCTTCAGCTGTACCGTAGTCGATGTCTGCACGCAGGGTGTGAAGTGGCACGCGACCTTCGCGGTACCATTCGGTACGAGCGATTTCCGCGCCGCCGAGGCGGCCGCCGCAGGTGATCTTGATGCCTTCGGCGCCAAGACGCATAGCGGACTGAACAGCACGCTTCATCGCACGGCGGAAAGCCACGCGGCGTTCGAGCTGCTGGGCAATCGACTGTGCTACGAGTGTAGCGTCGACTTCCGGCTTGCGCACTTCAACGATGTTGAGGTGCGTTTCGCTGTCGGTCATCTCCGAGATCTTCTTGCGAAGCTTCTCGATGTCTGCACCTTTCTTGCCGATGATCAGACCCGGACGAGCCGAGTGGATGGTCACGCGGCACTTCTTGTGCGGACGTTCGATGACAACCTTGGCGATGCCTGCCTGCTTCAATTCCTTGATCAGGTAAGCACGGATCTTGAGATCTTCGTGGAGCAGTTTGCCGTATTCGGCAGTGTCTGCATACCAGCGGCTATCCCAAGTGCGGTTGATACCGAGGCGGAAGCCGATTGGATTAATCTTCTGACCCATTATGCGGCCTCCCCTTTTTCCTCGACTTCGCGAACAACGATAGTCAAGTGTGCAAACGGCTTTTCGATACGCGAGGCGCGACCACGGCCACGAGCGTGGAAACGCTTCATGGTGATGGACTTGCCAACGTAGGCCTCGGCGACGACGAGAGCGTCGACGTCGAGGTCATGGTTGTTTTCTGCGTTCGCAATAGCCGATTCCAGCGTCTTCTTGACGGTGGAAGCGATACGCTTGCGGGAGAATTCGAGCTCGGCGAGAGCGCGATCAACCTTCTTGCCACGGATAAGAGCGGCAACCAGGTTCAGTTTCTGTGGGCTGACGCGAAGCGTACGGGCAATAGCCTGAGCCTCGTTGTCCTTCAGCCGGCGTTCGGTCTTAGCCTTCGCCATGATTACTTCCTCTTTGCCTTCTTGTCCGCGCCATGACCGTAGTAGGTCCGGGTCGGAGAGAATTCACCGAACTTGTGACCGACCATGTCTTCATTGACATTGACCGGCACATGCTTGCTGCCGTTGTAAACGCCGAAGGTCAAGCCTACGAACTGCGGCAGGATCGTGGAGCGACGGCTCCAGATCTTGATTACTTCATTACGTCCGCTTTCGCGTACCTTCTCAGCCTTTTTGAGAAGATAGCCGTCAATAAACGGACCTTTCCATACTGAACGAGCCACTTGGACTACCTCTCTTACTTCTTACGCTGATGGCGCGAACGCATGATGAACTTGTCGGTCGACTTGTTGGAGCGTGTACGCTTGCCCTTTGTAGGCTTGCCCCACGGAGTCACCGGATGGCGACCACCAGACGTACGACCTTCACCACCGCCGTGCGGGTGATCGACAGGGTTCATAACGACACCGCGAACGTGTGGACGCTTACCGCGCCAACGCGAACGACCGGCTTTACCGTCGTTGGTGTTGCCGTGGTCGGCGTTGGAAACAGCACCGATGGATGCAAGGCAAGAGCCGTGCACGAGACGCTGTTCACCAGAGTTCAGACGAAGGATCGCCATACCCTGGTCACGACCGACGAGCTGCACATATGTACCTGCCGAGCGAGCGATCTGACCACCCTTACCAGGCTTCATCTCGACGTTATGGATGATCGAACCAACTGGGATGTACTGAAGCGGCATTGTGTTGCCTGGCTTCACGTCAACAGCCTTGTCGGAGGCGATCACCTTGTCACCAGCAGCAAGACGCTGTGGCGCGAGAATGTAAGCCTGTTCACCGTCAGCGTAAGTTACGAGCGCGATGAATGCAGTGCGGTTTGGATCGTATTCCAGACGCTCAACCGTACCCTCAACGTCAAACTTGCGACGCTTGAAGTCAATGAGACGGTATGTGCGCTTGTGACCGCCACCCTGGAAACGGACAGTGATCCGGCCCTGGTTGTTACGGCCACCCTTCGAGCTGAGACCTTGGGTCAGCGCCTTAACCGGCTTGCCCTTGTAGAGCGAAGAACGGTCGACAATGACCAGCTGGCGCTGGCTCGGAGTGGTTGGATTGAAACTTTTCAATGCCATTTTATTGTTCCCTTTTGGGTCTTTGCCCGCGTGGGCCTAACCTTTAGAGTCCGGTGGACACGTCGATGGATTGACCTTCGGCGAGCGTGACGACGGCTTTTTTGACGTCCTTCTGCTTACCAGCGAACCCACGGAAACGACGGGTCTTACCCTTGCGGATAAGCGTGTTCACAGCCGTGACTTTGACGCCGAAGAGAGCTTCGATAGCAGCCTTGATTTCAGGCTTAGAAGCGTCTTTGGCGACGTTGAATACGACCTGGTTCTGTTCGGATACCAGCGTCGACTTTTCCGTGATCGAAGGAGATACGATCACATCGTAGTGGCGAAGATCCGTCATTTGAACCGCTCCTCCAGAGCCTCTACAGCAGCCTTGGAAAGCACCAGCTTGCCACGACGCAGGATGTCGTAAACATTGATGCCCTGAACCGGCAGAACGTCCACATTTGGAATGTTCTGAGCAGCAAGCTTGAAGTTGCCATCAAGCTCGGCGCCGCCGATAACAAGAGCGTTGGTCAGGCCGAGCGAGGCGAAATTGCCCAGCAGAGCCTTTGTTTTTGCTTCAGATGCAACGAGCTGATCAACGATGATCAGGTCTTCAGCCTTCAGCTTTGCAGAAAGCGCGTGACGCAGAGCGAGAGCGCGAACCTTCTTCGGCAGGTCATGAGCGTGGCTGCGAACAACCGGGCCATGAGCCTTACCACCACCACGGAACTGCGGAGCGCGAGCCGAATGGTGACGAGCGCGGCCCGTACCCTTCTGCTTGTACATCTTCGCACCGGTGCGGGAAACTTCCGAACGGTTCTTGGTCTTGTGCGTACCCTGCTGCTTCTTAGCAAGCTGGTAGCGAACCATACGCGCCAGAATGTCCTGGCGTGGGTCGAGGCCGAAAATTTCGTCCGACAGGGATACCTTGCCGGCGTCTTTTCCCTCGAGGGTCGTGACGTTCAATTCCATAATAAGGCTCCCTTACTTCGCAGCCGACTTGACGGCATCACGGACGATGATCCAGGAACCTTTGGAACCAGGAACGGCGCCCTTCACGAGGATCAAACCGCGATCCTCATCGGTCGAAACCACTTCCAGATTCTGGGTCGTTACGCGAGTCTGGCCCATATGACCAGCCATGCGCTTGCCCTTCCAAACCTTACCAGGATCCTGGTTCGAACCAGTCGAACCATGCGCACGGTGCGAAACCGAGTTACCGTGCGAAGCGCGACCACCACCGAAGTTGTGACGCTTCATAGCACCGGCAAAACCCTTACCGATCGTGGTGCCGGTTACGTCAACCAGCTGACCAGCGGCAAAATGGCTTGGCGTCAAAGTCGCGCCAACATCGATGAGGTTTTCTTCGGAAACACGAAACTCAACAAGCTTAGCCTTAGGCTCAACGCTTGCAGTTGCGAAGTGACCACGAAGAGCCTTCGATGTATTCTTGACCTTCGACTGGCCAGCACCGAGCTGAACTGCGATATAGCCATTCTTTTCTTCAGTGCGCTGCGAAACAACCTGAACGTTGTCCAACCGCAACACTGTAACTGGGATGTGCTCACCAGCGTCATTATAGACGCGGGTCATTCCCACTTTCTGTGCAATCACACCTGAACGCATTGGTTCAATCCTCTTGCGAGCCTTGAAGGGAAACCCCTCTCCGCCCTTTGTTTGGGAGTTCCCGTAGACGTCTCACGACGCGTCCGGTCTCCGGTTTAGAAGTCGTTGGATTACTCCACGTACCTTCCTTGTTATATCCGGCTTTCGCCGGGGCCTTAGAGCTTGATTTCGACGTCAACGCCAGCCGCAAGGTCGAGCTTCATCAAAGCATCAACAGTCTGCGGAGTAGGATCAACGATATCGAGAAGACGCTTGTGCGTACGCATTTCGAACTGTTCACGGCTCTTCTTATCTACGTGAGGAGAGCGGTTAACGGTAAATTTTTCGATGCGTGTTGGGAGCGGAACCGGGCCGCGAACGCTGGCGCCGGTGCGCTTGGCGGTCGACACGATTTCGCGAGTAGAGGCATCGAGGATCCGGTGATCGAACGCCTTGAGGCGGATACGGATATTCTGGCCGTTCATTCGACTTGTCCTTGTTCTTAGTTATTCAATTTCCGCACGCGGAAATACATGAACCTATGTTGATCGTGGCGCCGCAGATTTTCAAAAATCGAGAGGAATGCAAGGCGCACCCCAATCATTTCGTTAGTCTGGATTACTTGAACGCCATGGTTCGCAAACATCTGCGAATCTCATAACAGCTCTGACTGCGCGTTTACGCGCTTTCACTGTAATTATCAAGCATTAAAAATGCCTCGTCGTCACGGTTTTTACTGATAGACAAATTGGCGACCCCGAGAGGTCGCCAATTCAATGTCTTCAATGAGGGCCGAAGCCCACATTAATTATTCGATGATCGAGGCAACGATGCCAGCGCCGACGGTACGGCCGCCTTCGCGGATAGCGAAGCGCAGCTTTTCTTCCATCGCGATTGGAACGATCAGTTCGACTTCAACGGTAACGTTGTCGCCTGGCATAACCATTTCCGTGCCTTCTG